>DASQIH010000321.1:0-4353 GCA_035631655.1 Terriglobales bacterium | reverse complement strand
CCCGTATCCATCATGGCAATCTGCTGATAGCGTGTGTGAAAATCACAGCCTATAATCAACATCGCTCGGCTCCTTTCTTCCGAGCCTTGGTCGTCGAACAGCTACCAAGTCTACTCGGTCAAAGGAGCCGACGCCGTCATCGAATCAGCCCCAGGGGCAGGCTAGCAAACAGCTTCGGGACGAAGCGGCTAGCGAAAGACAGCCCTCCGACACGGTCGGAGCGCGCGGGAAGCAGTGCCACCCGCCCTCTTTCACTTCTCCGTATACACCTCGTCAACCTCGAGCTTTAGAGTCCAGGTGCTGGGCAAACCTTCGCGGATCCGCATACGCCTGCATCTTGGTTCTGATCCCCCATCGCTTACGAAGACATCATAGACACCCGGGGGGAGTGAAGTTTCATAACGTCCCGTAGTCGAGCTCTTCAGAACAAAAGACTTTTCGGAATGGTACTTCCAGACGAAGCCGTGCGCTTCAATGTACACGTTATTAGCGGGAGTATTATCAACGTCTCCCCACGTCACGAGGACGACCAGAGTTCCGTCTTTCTCAGGGGGACGACTTCCGCCGTTGACGCTCCGCGTCAGCGACAGAGCGAGCAAGAGTAAGAGTGCGCTTGATGATCGTAGACTCAGAATATTCATGGTAGTCTTCCTCTTGGTATCACGGCTTTTGGGCGCCGATGGCTTTTGCGCAATGATTGATTACCATTTGGGTGTTTTTCTCCGAGGCGCCTGGCGTGTCGGCATCATTAGCGATAAAGCCCGGCGGCATGACCTTGTGTGCGAGTTCGTGAAGCAGGATGACCGATCGAGCCCCAAAGCTACCTGCTGAGTAAACATCTCCAACTAAGCTCCAATTATACCTGTCGGTATAGAAGCGCCCTAGGTTGTTCACATAGATTGGTGTTTGGGGATTATCGCCAGTATTGGCGTCCGGCATGTCGTAAGACACTTCCTTGGGGTTGTACAGCAGGATCGGTACATGACTCATGATATCCGCCGCTGAGCCGGTTCCTTTGTTGAACCAGGCGGAACAGTCATTTTTGGCTCTAAGCAACGCCACGACATTGCTCCGAAGCTCCCATGGCTTGGCCGTGTCGCTGGTATTGCCGCCCGAGTTGCTGCCCGAGTTGCCGCTTGCAGGGTCAAACTCCGTAGGCAGGCCAAGCTCTTCCACCTGCGCATCGGTCAGGCCTGCGTAGGACGCTTCCCAGGCATTTACGTCTGGATCTGAGTCGAGGCTTAAGGTGACCAGCTGTCCGTCAACAAACCCCACTGTGCTTGTGAACCCGGCAGGAAGAGCGGCAGTTGCACTGCTAGACACGTCGTTGCAGGACGTCTCTATGCCGTCTACGACACAATTCATAGTGTCATCCCCTTTTTCAGCGACAAAGGTATTTTTTAAGAGTAGTCCCGAAGGGTCGACGAAGTTTGTTGGGTTATTGGCGACGTAGGTGTAGCGATTCAGGGATTGCGGGTCGCTCGCCGAGCCCGCCAGGGGGTCGGCCGAAGAAAATCTTCCCAAGCGGTTCACATCATACCGCGCGATCGCAAAATCGTTTCCCGTCTCCGGGTCGCGCTCGTAGCTGGTGAACTTGTACTTGGTGGTCGTCCCGGTCTCGTACCACTTCTCGCCAAAGGGGTAGTGCGCTTGCGTGCCGATGACGTTGCCTGAAGCGTCCGTGGTGATGTGCGGCGAAAGGTGCCCGCTCAAGTGATACTTCGTGCCGGCGGAATCAATCGTCGCCAGTAACCGGCCGCCTGAGTAGATATACTCGCGCGAGGGCGAAGCGACGGCGGCGCCGTTGTCGTATTCGGCGACGACTTTCGAGCCAGAGAAGAGATATACGGTGCTGTTGCTCCCGGTGGCTTTCTCCAAGCGCAGGCCGTTGCCGTCATAGGTGTAGTTCGTCGTCACGCCCGCTTCCGCGCTTGAGGCTACGTGGTTTTCGCCGTCGTACACCATGGTGTTCAGGCCGTCGTTGGTCATGTTGCCGCCCGCGTCATAGCCGTAGCCCGCACTGTTGATGCGGTTGGTGGTGGGGTCCACGCTGACCGAATTCGAGGGCACACCGCTCCCCGCCGTCACGTTCTGTGCCAGGCGGTTGCCGTAGCGGTCGTAGGTCCAACTGAGCCCCCAGGCCGGGAAATTCGTGGAACCCGCCGTCTGCGCGGAGGCGATGCGGTTGAGCGCGTCGTAGGTAAACGACTGCGAGCGCGTGTTATCGCGATTGTTGGTGATGGAGGTCACGTTGCCGTTGTCACCTGCACCGAGGCTGAAATTGTAGCTCATGTCCAGGACGTTGCCGATGTTGGCGGCGTCCGAGCAGGAGGAGGGGGGCGTGCCGGTGGATTAACCTCCGCCACTGAGCAGCAGAGCAGAGGTATAGATTCCAATCTTGGGGCTTTTCCGTGCCAGTCTGCGAGTTGTAAGGATGTTGAACTCAGTCGACACTTTCACTGTCGCGTACACCTTTGGGCCAGACTTTCATGCTCTAGCGTCTCGAATTTAGCGTGACAAAATGGCCACGAATGTAGGATAAATTGCTCGCAGATTCTTCCGGTCCGGCAGGGGCGTGGATTGAAGTTTTGGAATACGAGGCGCTGGGGTCGGTGCGGCGATTCTTGCTGGTTTGCTGAAGAGGTGCAATATGAGGGCTTATCGGGACATTGCCACACTCAGCGCTTTGCAGATTATCTGTTTCGTGCTGCTCACTCACTTGGAACCTGACTTCTTTATGTTTCATCTGTATCAGACCATCATCTACGTGGCTATTTTGCTGATGCTTTTTTATATGGAAGACCGGTGGGCATACATGATCGGCATCCTGGCACCGGTGGCGTGGCTGGTTCTTGCGTTTGCGAGCGGCTTGCTGGGGGCAGCATTGCGGCGACTGCTCCAATTGACGCGGGCCCAAGCAGTAACCAACCAAGTGAGCCTGGTCGCGGGAATTACGGCGCTGCTCTCTCTGATGATGATTGGTTTTTGCGCGTACCGCTGGAAGCGGCATTACGCGGGGCTCGGAAAAGGGCCAAGCACTTTTCTGATTAGCCTCGGGATAGTGGTGGTGTATTACGCAATCCTTGTGATTTGGTTCTGGAACACATTCCCGCAGCTCCCAACCTGATCTTACTGACGCTTGCTCATAGACCACGTTTTCTTTGCAATGACAAGTCAAGTTCGAGGGCTCCACTTTTCGATTGCGCGTTAATCAGGACTTAACCAGCTTTAGCGTCATCTTTAATAGCACCTCAGCACTCCGTGCGACAATTAGACCGCAAACTGGTTTTATGTTGAAATTCAGGCGTAGCTACCTTCGACAATGACTTCATCTCTGTTGGATCGCTCTCAATATCCATGCCTTAGCGACAGTGTGTATCTGAATCAAGCATCGTTGGGATTGATTGGGCAGCCAGCCGCCGCTGCAATGCACAGCTTCCTTGAGAATGTGGCGAGGTATGGCAATCTCTATATGTCGGACAGTGATGAGATCAACTACGGGTACGCTCTTAGGGGAGTTGCCGGCAAATTATTTCATAACGATCCGTCACGCATCGCCATTCTTGCAAGTGCAAGCGAACTGCTCGGACAATTTCCTTTGCTATTTCGTCTCAAACCCAATGCCACAATTCTCACAGTGTCCTCCGACTTTCCCGCAATTACTCGCCCGTGGGTTCGCCAGTCCTATTTTGAAAAAATCCGTGTTCGTTTTATCGATGATCTTCCTGATCGTGATCTGACACATGCGATCATTAACGCCATAGACGAAACGACCGCCGTCATAGCTGTTAGCAGTGTGCAGTACGCCACGGGCACCCTCGTGGACGTTCGTCGCCTGGCCGGAAGTGCTCAGAAGGTGGGCGCATTCCTGATCGTTGACGCGACCCAAGCGGCCGGTGCAATGCGGGTGGATACATCGACGCTCGAAGCTGATGCCGTGGTTACCAGTGGTTATAAATGGCTTGGCGGACACGGGGGCGTCGCTTTTGCAGCCGTGTCTGAGTCCTTACTGAAACAGCCTCCGATTTTGCCAGGTTGGATGGGCGCCCCAGATCCTTTTGACTTCGAGGCTAAATCAGTTTCCTTCGCGTCCGATGCCCGGCGCTTTACGCAGTCCACTATGTCTTATGTCTCGATGGCAGGTCTTACTGTTTCTATCGAACAGCTGTTGTCTCTGGGGGAGAACCGGATTGAAGCGCATGCACGTCAATTGGCCGCGATGCTGGTTGATGGCGCTCGCGAATATGGCTGGGAACCGTTTCATGACGTTCATGCTGTGGCCGCATGTCCTCACATCATTTCGCTCGGACACCGCCGAAAACACGCATTGGAAACCGTGGAGAAACTCCGTGA
>DASQIH010000320.1:0-24519 GCA_035631655.1 Terriglobales bacterium | reverse complement strand
GGCTTTGCCTAATAACCAAGGGTAAATGCCTTAGTTTTTGGGCAAGAAGCCGAGTTTTTGGGCAAGCTCTACGCCGCGCAGTGACGGCGCGCACTATCGTCGATTCACTCGTAACCACACGGTTACAAGTGTAATGGCCTGTTCCCGACAATTAGCGTTTTAGGGCATACTGGCAGTGCCTATGGCTGAAGTCATCTACGACAAGCGTGCTGCAATCAGGAATACCGTGTTGTACGCGGTTGCTTTTGCTGCATGCGTCGCCTTACTTGTGACTCGCCATTCTTGGATAGCGCGGGGGCTGTGCGCGTTAGGTGTGGTGTGGGCCGTCGGCGGCATAATCGCCAACTGGCAGGCGATCAATCACGGATTCGTTGATCCTGACCGCTAGACAAGTAGTGTAATGGCCTGGTTACGTCAACAATCTCGCCACCGTTGCCACCGTTGCTCGGGCCGTTGACAGCCCCGCTGGATGAGAGCAGGCTAGTAGCGTGAAAATGAAACGGACAACCATACTGACGATTTTGCTCAGCTCCGCTTTCAGCTTCGGGCAGAAGATCGAAATGTCAGACCTGTCCGCCGCTGGCAGTCCTGTCTCGCTAAGCGTGAAGGTAGATTCGGAGGACTCTGGACTGTTCACTACTGTTCTGGCACATAACAATTCCATGAAGGGTGTGCTGGCCATTGTGGCCACGGTAGAGGTTACCGACCCTCACGGGCAAGTTCTCTCGATCATCGCAAGGCAAGACTATGTCTTCAAGTATGGTGTGATCGGGCCTGGGAACGACCGAGGGATTGCGTGGACTGATTCGCCATTGGAGCTGCCTCATCCTGTCGGGGGCGTCACTGCACATCCTGACGCAAACGTCACTCCACATGCCGAGGGCGTGGTGAGCTTTGTCCAGTTCGAGGATGGCTCCATCTGGGGAGACCCCAGGGCCGCGAAGGGGATGATCGCACAAAGACCGGAAAAGCTAGCATTCCTGCAACATCTTGTGGACGTCTATAACATGGGCGGAGAGGCCGCGTTTGCAGCTGCGCTGGATGAGCCAAAAGCGGGGTCCCCCGCGTCCATAGCCGGGTGTCTGAAGGTCGATGCCGACCACGACAAAATTGCGCGGATAGACCTTGCCGGGAAGCGATTAGCTGCCGCACAAGAATGGCATTCCGCTGGAATTTTCTAACGATCACCGCTAACCGACCCTCGTCTTTCCCACAAATATTACGCAAGGAACTGAAATCGCAGGTTCGGCATTTCGGCGGTCAATTGGCGAAACATCCTGATAACGCTCACCACGGGTCTGAGCGGCTATGGCGTGATTTCGACAACAATCAGCGAAAGCAATTGCACTCTGGCTCGTTTACGGTAGAATTTGGCCCACAAGCTACGGGAGGCTCTGTGTTTCTGCGCCTTCTCCCTTTGCTCGCTCTGCTCTTTCTATTGCAAGCATCTCTTGCCCAAGAATCATGGACCGTAAAGCCGGATGTTGTGCCTCGGTCTTGTCCAGTTACCAAACCGTATCAGACCAGCCTTTTTGTTCCGCCATCCCCATATTTCGTGAAAGCGCCTATGGGTACTTTTTGGTTTGGGACCGACAGGCTATGGACAGCTCTCCCGGCAAGCGGAACATGGAGCGGCTTGGGGCACTACACACCCAATGACCCGACATTTCGACAGAAAATGGGTTGGTGGCGACAGGGCTATGACTATCGCACTGAACCACAGCCAAAGCTGAAGGTCACGGGAAAACGGCTGGACGCTCCAGCCACTCCTCTCATCGCAGAGGCCAGCAACGTAGCTGGATCATTGCCGTACATGATGGTGGGCATGAACTTTCCCACGCTCGGATGCTGGAAGATTACCGGGCATTACGAAGATGACGAGCTAACCTTCGTCGTATGGGTTGCGAAGTAGTCGCCTCCCGCGTGCCATCGGCATAACTGTTGCAACATCCCGATTACGCTTATTGGCCCCATCCGGATGCTCGCTCTCCCTCGCCCGCGCCATCGCCGAATTGACACATAAATTGGAATGAGGATGGCGACGCCACGCCGGGGGAGGGGGGCACTTAGCGTCCCACCGTATATAACCCCGGTCCTCGTTTGACCCTCGTTTCCAGCGGCCTGTAATATCAGAGATTACCCTGCCACAGATGAGCTCAGTAGCATGCGCTGGTGCTGAGCATTTGTGACCTTGAAAATGCCGCACGATCTTCCCAAAGCGTACGAGCCGGGCGCGATTGAGGCGCGCTGGGCCGAGTACTGGATCAAGGAAAAGCTCTTCTCCGTGCCCACGCCTCCGCCGGGAGAAACGCGGCCGGTGTTCACCCTGCTGCTGCCGCCGCCCAACGTCACGGGCCGCCTGCACATGGGACACATGCTCAACCAGACGCAGATGGACATCATCGTGCGCTGGCATCGCATGCGGGGTTTTCTGACGCTTTGGCTGCCCGGTACCGATCATGCCGGCATCGCCACTCAAATGATGGTGGAGCGCCAGCTGGCCAAGGAAGGCAAGAAGCGGAGCGATCTGGGGCGCGAGGCTTTCATCGAGCGCGTGTGGGAGTGGAAGCGGCACTACGGCGGCGCGATTCTTGACCAGATGAAGCGGCTCGGGGCGTCGGTGGACTGGGACCGCGAATACTTCACCATGGACGAGAACCTGTCGCGGGCGGTACGCGAGGTGTTCGTCCGGCTGTACGAAGAAGGGCTGATCTATCGCGGGAAGTACATCGTGAACTGGTGTCCGCGCTGCGAGACCGCGATCTCCGATCTCGAGGTTAAGCACGAGGAGGTGCCGGGCAAGCTGTACGAGATTCGCTATCCGGTGATTGGCAGCAGCGAGTTCATCACAGTGGCCACGACGCGACCAGAGACCATGCTCGGCGATACGGCCGTCGCGGTGAACGAGGCCGACGAGCGCTATCGGCATCTGCGCGGGAAGAGCGTTCTCCTGCCATTGATGAAGCGCGAGATTCCGATCATTCTCGACGAGCTGGCAAAGCCGGAATTCGGCACTGGCGCGGTGAAGGTCACTCCGGCGCACGATGCCAACGACTTCCAGGCTGGGTTGCGTCATAACCTGCCGCAGATCGAGGTGATCGACGAGCACGCGCGGATGAATGAGAACGCTGGTGTCTATGCGCGCCTGGATCGGTTTGTGGCGCGGGAGAGGATTGTCGAGGACTTGCAGGCGCAGGGGTTCCTGGTTGGCGTGAAGGATTATGTCGTACCGCTGGGGAAGTGCGATCGATGCGGAACAGTGGTAGAGCCTCGGCTGTCGACGCAATGGTTTGTGAAGATCAAGCCCTTGGCGGAGCATGCGATCGAGGCGGTAGAAAAGGGCGAGATCACCATTGTCCCGGAGAACTACAAGCAGATTTATCTGAACTGGATGAACAACATCTATGACTGGTGTATTTCGCGCCAGTTGTGGTGGGGACACCGCATCCCGGTCTGGCACTGCGGGAAGTGCAAGACGATGGTGGTGGCGCGCGAGGCGCCCACCAAATGTACAAACTGTGGGAGCGCCGACCTGCAGCAGGATACGGACGTGCTCGATACCTGGTTCTCGTCGGGGCTGCTGCCGTTCACTACCCTGGGCTGGCCGGAGAAGACGCGCGATCAGGAAGTGTTCTATCCGACTGCTTTGCTGATTACCGCTTACGAGATTCTGTTTTTCTGGGTGGCGCGCATGATTATGTTTGGGTGCCACTTCATGGCGGGACATCATCAGGATCCTCTTATTAAGCAGGCCAGCGGTTGGGCGGACAAGAAAGATGACAGCGTTCCCTTCCGCAATGTGTATATCCATGCCCTGGTCCGCGATGCGGAGCGGCAGAAGATGTCGAAGACCAAGGGGAACGTGATTGATCCGCTGGAGATTATTGAGCAGTTTGGGACCGATGCGACGCGGTTTACGTTGGCCGCGATGGCTGCGCCGGGAACGGATATCGCGTTCAACGAAAGTCGTACTGAGGGCTATCGCGCGTTTGCGAACAAGATCTGGAACGTGGCTCGTTTCATGTTCATGAACCTGGATCGTGTGGAGGCGAGTCTCCGACCCGCCCTGGCCGGATCAGAGACCCGGCCCCACATGGGTGTTGCCGGATTCGAGCCTACGACCTTGGAGGATCGGTGGATTCTTTCACGGTTTAATCGTGTCGCCAGGGATGTGGCGAGCGAGCTAGAAGACTACCGCTTTCACGAGGCGGCCAACGGCATCTACGATTTCTTCTGGGGAGAGTTCTGCGACTGGTATCTGGAGCTGATCAAGCCACGGCTGAATTCGGCGGATGCCGCTGAAGTGCGTACTGCCTGCGGCAACCTGGTCAGCTTGTTTGAGGCGGCGCTGCGTTTGCTACATCCAATCATGCCGTTCATTACCGAAGAAATCTGGCAGGCGATCTACGAGGGGCGGCCGCCGGTCAAGTCCATTGCGCTGGCCGCTTATCCGCAGGCTGACGAGAAGCAAATCGACTTGGCCGCGGAAACAGATATGGCTGTGCTCCAGGATCTGATTGTCAGCGTGCGCAATTTGCGCGCGGAACTGAAGATCGAGCCCAAGATGCGCGTGCCCATCGAGATTTACGCCCATGGGAACGGGACGCGGGCTTTGATCGAGCAGAATCGGGGAGCCGTCGAGCGATTGGCCACGGTGGAAAAGCTAGCATTTGTCGAGAGTTCTTTGGCAAAGCAGACTGGGGCTCGCAGTACGGCGCGGTTTGATCTTCATGTCGTCTATGAGAGAAAGATTGATGTCGAAACGGAGCGCAAACGGCTGAGAAGAGATCTGGAGCCTGTCGAGAAGGAGATTCAGAACAAGGAGAGCCAGCTCGGCAAAGAGCAGTTTGTCGCGAAGGCGCCCGCGCATGTGGTGGAGGGCTTGCGCAAGCGTCTGGAAGAATTAAGAATTTTGCGGGATAAACTCAAAAGGCAGCTGGACGAATTAGGATGAGGCGGGCTGCGCCCGACCGCGCGGGCAAGAATGCCCGCGCCACACGGGCATAGGGGAGCATGGACTGGAATAGCAGACGGCTTACTGCCGTGATTGAAAACGCGCTGCTGGAAGATCGCGCTACGCGTGATGCTACCAGTTACGCCTGTATCGATCCCAACCAACGCGCCGCTGCCACCATAATTGCCAAACAGGATTGCATCCTGGCGGGCATCGGGTCGGTGGCGCGCATTCTCGATGTTTATGCCGCGCTCGATGGCGCAGTGACCTCGCACTACGAGGTTACGACTCATCCGGAAATCTTCGACGGAATTCGGCTGCACAGGGGACAGTCGGTGGCGGTGATTCGTCACAATGCGCGGGTGATCCTCTCGTGCGAGCGCGTGATCCTGAATTTCCTGCAACGCATGAGCGGCATCGCTACTCTGACCCGACAATTTGTGGATGCGGTCTCGGGGACGAAAGCGCGCATCCTGGACACGCGCAAGACAGTGCCCGGCCTGCGCATGATTGATAAGTACGGGGTGCGTTGTGGTGGTGGGCAGAATCATCGGCTCGATCTTTCCGACGGTGTGTTGATCAAGAACAATCACATTGCGCTGGCGGGGGGCATCGCTGCCGCATTGGACCGTGCTCACCACAACCGCCGGGGCGAGCAGATTATCGAGGTGGAAGTCCGATCGCTGGCAGAATTGGAAGAGGCGATTGAGCACGGCGCAGAAGCGATTCTGCTCGATAACATGTCGGCGGAGGACGCTAAGAAGGCGGTCGAACGTTGCTCCCGGTTGGAGCGGCAGATCCCTCTGGAATGCTCCGGCGGAATCAGCTTGGAAAACGTACGCTCTTATGCCGAAGCTGGGGTAGACTTCATCTCCGTTGGTGCGCTCACCCACTCGGCGGTCGCGGTGGATATGAGCATGCGAGCGGCGCCGGCGTAAGAAAGCTGTCAGCTCTCAGCAAGAGAGGTCGTCGTTGGCGGCTGGGGCCCAGGCGTCAGGTCTATTTAAATTGCGGAACTGCAATAACTTAGAAGACATCTAGCGCTGGCGTTTCTTTGCAACTACAATAGGTTCGTTCGAATCCTAAGATGCGTACAGGCTCTATCCGCCAAGGCGGAAGGGCACTGGAGGACATCGTGAGTCTCACCCCTATTGGCGAACCCCGCCAGAAAATCACTACGGCAACCCTCAAAGAAAAGAAACTCCGTCGCGAGCCCATTACCTGCCTGACGGCGTATGACTACGCCACAGCCCGACTGGTGGACGAAGCCGGGATCGACATCATCCTGGTCGGCGACTCGCTGGCGCAGACGATGCTGGGTCACGAGAACACGCTATCCGTCACCATTGATGACATGCTGCATCACACGCGCGCGGTCCGGCGCGGAGTGAAGCACGCGTTCCTCGTCGCCGACATGCCCTACGGGTCTTATCACGTTAACGGGGAAGAAGCGCTGCGTAATGCGGCCCGCTTCGTGAAAGAGGGGGGAGCCGAAGCGGTGAAGATCGAGGGGGGCGAGAAACGGGCCGACCTGATCCGCCGCATCATTGACGCCGAGATTCCGGTGACCGGTCACATCGGCCTGACTCCGCAATCCGTGAACGTGATGGGCGGCTACAAGGTGCAGGGCAAAAGCCTGGCCGCGATCGAGCAATTAGTTCGCGATGCCGTGGCTCTTGACCGCGCTGGGGTGGCCTGTATTTACCTGGAGGGCATTCCCCGCGAAGTGGGCGCCATGATTACGGCCGAGGTTGAGACGCCGACCATTGGCATCGGCGCGGGGCCGGAATGCGACGGCCAGGTGCTGGTTTTCCACGACATCATGAACCTGACCTTCGGTCCTCCCGCAAAGTTCGTGCGGCGTTACGCGGATGCGGCTGCCGTTATCACCAATGCGGTGCAGGCGTTTCGCGCAGACGTGGTGTCGCACCAGTATCCGTCGGATGCCGAGTCTTACCACCTGCCGAAGGAAACGCAGGCGGCCCTGGAGACGGTGCTGGAGCGCAAACAAGCGATGCGCCGGTGAAGACATTTACGAATTGTCGGATTTTCGGATTTATGAATTTGTAAATTCGCCAATTCGTAAATTCGATAATCGTTCAATCCTGCATGAAGATCCAGAAAACCGTGGCTGAGATGCGGACTGCATCACGGGGGGTCCGCACCGCTGGCAAGCGCCTGGGGTTAGTGCCCACCATGGGGGCGCTGCACGAAGGTCATTTGTCACTCGTGCGGGCTGCGAAAGCTCAGTGCGATGCCGTGGCAGTTTCCATCTTCGTCAATCCCACCCAGTTCGGTCCCAACGAAGACTTTTCGAAATATCCCAGAACTTTCGAGCGCGATTGCGCGCTGCTGGAAAAGGAAGGTGTTGAGTTCGTCCTTGCACCGTCGGTTGAGGAGATGTACCCGGGAGGTGCGGTTACCTATGTGACTGTGGAAGGGCTAAGTGAGAAGCTTTGTGGCAGGTCGCGTCCCGGTCACTTCCGCGGCGTGACTACCGTGGTTGCCAAGTTGTTTCATATTGTCGAGCCGGAGCTCGCCTTCTTCGGCCAGAAGGATGCTGCGCAGGTTGTGATCATTCGCCGCATGGTGCGCGATCTAAATATGCCGGTCGAGATCGTGGTCTGCCCGATTGTGCGCGAGACTGACGGCCTGGCCATGAGTTCGCGCAACACCTATCTGGACCCGCAACAGAGGAAGTCGGCGCTGGTGCTCCACCGCTCGCTTGTCCGGATCGAGGAACTGTTCCGGAGGAGTGAGCGCGATTCAGCAAAGCTGATTGATGCCGGGAACGAAGTGTTCGCGCGGGAGCCATCAGTGCGGCTGGATTATTTGGAGGTGGTTGATCCCGAAAACCTGGATCCTGTAAGGCGAATATCCAACTGTGCGCTGGTGGCAGCCGCAGCTTTCGTAGGTGCTACACGCTTGATCGACAATGTCATCCTGAAAATATGACGCTGCGGGGCGGGTCTCGGACCCGCCCTGCCTGGGTGAAAGACCCGGGCCCACACAGGTCAGATCTTTTTACCAGACAAAAACGGGTTTCCCGGAATCACGTAGCGCAGCGGCATCGCTGCTGCTTTCGTGATTCCGATTCGCACCGTTGTGGCGATACGTTCCAGACGGAAGCCGTCGTCGGCCAGCCACAGGTCCGACTTGGGCGAGGTGAGATCCTTGCCATTGTCGCGCTCGCGAGTGATCCCGAACGCTTCGGCCAAGCGGCCGGGGCCAGACGTCAGCAGCCGCAGGTCGCGATCTGTTTGCACCGTCACGCCTCGCACGTGGGCCATGGCTTCAATTCCTGCGATTGGTTCCAGCGCGCGAAACAGTACGCCTCCCGCGATTCCATCCGGCAAGCAAGAAACATTGAAGCACCAGTGGTTGCCGTAGATGAAGTAGACGTAGGCGTGCCCGGGCGGGCCGAACAGGACGTCGTTGCGAGCGGTGCGGCCGACAGCGGCATGAGCAGCGGGATCGCCCTCGCCCAGGTAAGCCTCGGTTTCGACAACACGGGCCTTCAACAGCTTTATACCTTCGCGGCGCACCAGTACTTTGCCCAGCAGGTCACGCGAGACACTCTGCGGGTCGCGATCGTAAAAATTGCGTTCCAAACGCTGCAATTTGCGAGAAGTCTTGCTCATGTACAGCCCGTGCCGTTCTGTTCGCATCTTAGGCAACCAAGCTTGGAGTTTACAATCGTTTCTCACCCGCTTGTGAATGCGAAGGAGGAACCATGAAGAAAGCGCTAAATCTCGCTGCCATTCTGCTGCTTCTAGCGATCGTGGCTGCGGCGCAGACCATCCCGCCAGGCACCAAGATCACGATACGCACCAGTTCGGCGATTAGCTCGGCAACCGCCAAGCCGGGGGAGGCTTTCGAGGGTACCCTGGCCCGCGATCTCGTCATAGGCGGAAAGACCATTGCCAAGGCAGGAGCGCCAGTGAAAGGCAAAGTGACTCTGGCAAAGTCCAGCGGACGTCTACACGCTCCCGGACAGCTCAGCCTGCGTTTGACGTCAGTGGAGAACATGCCGGTTTCGACGACCGCTTACCACGTTAAGGGCAAGAGCCACACCAAGGGCAACGTCGAAAAAATCGGCGGCGGTGCTGCGGCAGGCGCTCTCATTGGCGGATTGGCCGGCGGCGGCAAAGGAGCGGGCATCGGTGCGCTCGCCGGCGGTGCTGCTGGTACAGGCGTGGCTGCGTATACCGGCAAGGAGGAAGCTGTGGTTCCAGCTGAGGCTGCCATCACATTCACTGCGACCGGAAGGGCAAAGGCGGCGGCAAAAACGCGCAAGCGCAAGTAAATATCTTGTGCTCCCGCTGTTCTGCGTAAGATTAGGCTCTCGAAAACAAGAGCGCGAGCAGAATGGTGAGAATGCCTTGCGAGTTTCGGAGTAGCGTCGAGAGGCAAGGGATCCTTCGACTCCGCGCGGGCTCGCGATGCGAGCTCGTGCTCCGCTCAGGATGACAAATGTAAGAGACCGGGCATACACAATCCAATCAATTACTTCTTGCCGTTTTTCAGAACCGCCAGGACTTCTTCGGCGTGGCCGTCGGGCTTCACGTTGTTGAAGACGTGCACGATCTTTCCGTCGGGGCCGATGAGGAAGGTTGTGCGGGCGATTCCCTTCACGATCTTGCCGTACATGTTCTTGTCCTTGATCACGCCAAAGGCCTGGCAGACCTTCTTGTCAGCATCGGATAGCAGGGTATAAGGCAGGTCGTACTTGGTTTGAAATTTCTTTTGAGTTTCCGGTTTGTCGGCCGAAATGCCCAGCACCACGGCGCCGGTATTCTGGAGCTTCTTATACGATTCGCGGAACCCGCGAGCTTCGATGGTTCAACCGGGAGTGTCGGCTTTTGGAAAGAAGAATAGAACGACATTCTTCCCCCGAAAATCCTTCAGCGAGACATCTTTCCCGTTCTCGTCAGGCAAAGTAAAGTCAGGCGCTTTATCATTAACTTCCATGGGAATATCTCCGTCTTCAACATACCGTATTGCGGGCCGAATCGTCATCTTCGTCATGCTGACAGCGGGTGTGGTCTTGGGGCAGTTTGCCAAACGGGGGACGATCAGCAAGGGACCGCGCGCATTGGGGTTGCTGCAGTTGGCTACGAATGGAAAGGGTCATCTGGTTCCTATCTGCATCATGGTGGATGGCAGGTTCTACGACGCCAGTATCTATAAGGCCGATCCGGTGCCCATGGCGCTGGAGTCAGGGACGGTGTATGAGGCGGAGCGCACGGGCGAGTCGCTCGGCCTGTTCACAGTGACTGGTGCACTGCAGGGCAACAAAATGTGGCTCGGCGACGGGAAATGGCAACCCGCGGGTGCGGCACCGGAGCAGTCGACGGCGCAAAAGGCCGAGTCCAAGCCAAGAGAGGAAGAAGATCGGCCACCGGTACTGAGGCGTCCGGGGTCGGAGCCGCCGAAACCGGAAAGCAAACCACCCGAGACGAAGCCTGCTCCTCCAGCCGCAAGTGCCCCGCCGGCCAACCCTCCCGCCGCTACACCTAGTGCACCGCCCCCCGAAGAGGATTCCAAGCGGCCTCGTTTACGTCGAGGAAAGCCGACCGAGTCGGAGGAAGCGGAGAGCGAAAAGGGAAGCATGCCCAAGGCCCCGCCCAAAACCCCACCAGCGGTGCCGTCGTCTTCGGCGTCGCCGTCCACAGCAAGGAATGCGATCGAGATCATTCCCGCCATTTCCGACGCGGGTGGTCCGGAGGCACGGTCCTATCGTTTCCAAATGAGGCCGGACGAGGAGCAGGTGTTTCGCAAGAAGGTACTGGCGCTGGCAGTAGATGAGGTTTGGAAGCGAGCCAAGGAGCTCGAACCGGGGATCGCCGCTCCTCCGCCACCACGCGCAACTCCACGTTCCCCTAAGGGAACCACCGTTACGAGACCTCCGCAGGCCACGTTTGGTGACATGCAGCTGCGGGTCTTTGATGTATCAGCCAGCAATGAGCCGGTCTTAGTGCTGACAGCCACAGCCCACCTGCCGGCTACAAGACAGAAAGCACACAGCTTGCCTGCGCCGGACTACTACGTAACAGTCGTAGCTCACTCCGATCTTTATGGTGAACTGCACAAGCTATTCTCCGCGGTGACTGATACCCAGCATCTGGATGTGACTCCACGGATGGAACTCATCGATGCGGTAGATGCCGATGGTGATGGTCGCGGGGAGTTGCTATTCCGCGAGATTTCCGACGCGGGCAGCTCGTACGTGGTCTACCGCGTGGGAGCCGACCAGCTGTGGCAGTTATTCGAGGGAACGCCGTCCCGAGTTGAAACCAGCGTAAATTCAGATTGAAGATTTAAGTCCATTTTGTGTGGAGGCGGGTCTTTGACCCGTCCCCAGAGACAGGTCTACATTCCAGCAATTCATTTACAATCGCTTTCCTGCTTTCCGGGTGAGGAGAATTTCTATGCGCACGATACTCGCTCTTCCCTTAGCTTTTCTGTTCACATGCTGTCTGGCGGTCGCCCAGGACCAGGATTTCACTAAAGTTGAGATAAAGGTCACCAAGGTTTCCGGCAATATCTACATGCTGGAAGGCGCGGGCGGCAATATCGGAGCCTCCGTCGGTGAGGACGGCATAGTTGTCGTGGACGACCAGTACGCTCCTCTAGCCGACAAGATTCGGGCGGCATTGAAAGGGATCACGGACAAGCCCGTGCGCTTCGTCATCAATACTCATTACCATGAAGACCACACGGGCGGGAACGCGCTATTCCAGAAAGACGCGCCCATTATCGCTCACGACAACGTGCGTAAGCGGCTCGAGGAAGGCTCATCCCCCGGAAATATGGGTTCGATCAAGTTCCCCAATAAGCCGCAGCCCAAGGAAGCCTTGCCTATCATCACTTTCGACCACGATGTCACCGTGCACCTGAACGGCGAGGACATCCGCGCCCTGCACTACCCGCACGGGCACACCGATGGCGACAGCATCATCTTCTTCCCCAAGTCGAACGTCGTGCACATGGGCGATGACTTCGTGCGCTACGGCTTTCCTTTTATCGATCTGAATGGCGGCGGTAGCGTGGAGGGCATGATTGCAGCCTTGGAAGAGATCATCCCCAAGCTGCCGGTAGATGTGAAAGTGATTCCCGGGCATGGTGCAGTCTCCAATCTCGATGACCTTCGACAATACGTGACTATGCTGAAGGAGACTCGAGCGGCGGTCGAGGCGGGAGTCAAGCAGGGCAAAACTCTGGATCAGCTGAAACAGGAAAAGGTGTTGGAGAAGTGGGGCAAGTGGTCGGGCAAGTTCATTTCAGCCGATGCCTTCATCGAGACCTTGTACAACGATTTGACCGGCAAACCGGGGACGTTCATGAAGCACAATTAATGTTAGATAATTGAAACCTGACCTCTCCAGAGCCACGGATAATCAGCTTCTGCCTTAACCAAGCCAGCGCGAACAGGATTTTGGCAGAGGTAATCCACCTCCTCTGCCAGACTCTCATTACAGCGCAGCACATGATCAAAAAAATTCATCCTGCCACACTGGACCCTTCCGATTTAGAGCCTTATTTATCAGGTGAGCCGATTTGCCTTATGATCGCATGCACGACTTCGGCATGATCGGGCATCACGACGGCTGCGTGCGGGTCAATCATTCGACCCCGTTGAAAAAGACGGCAATCTAACACCATACTCGAACCGCCTCTGGAATTTGCCAGCGTTTGTAACTCGAGAAAGTAACAAATATCGGGCGCTTGTCTTTTTGGAGATGAGGCAAAGTGCGCCGATAAGAGTACGTTCTTGTCTCAAACATGCCGAATGCGAGCTTAGCCTGAAGAACCGGCGGTGGAATGGTTGGGTGAACGGAGATGCTGTGATTAGGTCCCGATCTCGAACTGCTAGTGGCCGAACCGGCGGGTTAAAGACCTGCCTCCAACACATGATTGGGGTTGTCATCTAGGGCGGGTCAGAGACCCGCCCCCACACAAGTATTCGCTATTTTTGCTTAATGACCAGCTCGCCGTTTTCGACGCGAACGTCACTGATGAAATCTGGCAGCTTGAGACGGTCGCGCTGCTCCAGCATTTTCTTTTGCAGCGCGCCATTGACCAGCGAGACCGGGACATTCAAGTCGCCCACCTTGAATTCGGTGGGCTCGAAGGTGGCGTATCCATCCTTTGAACCGAGGTGGCCGGCTACGGTGATGTAGACCTCCTTGCCGGCTACTTCGCTCACGAACTGACCACGGACGAGATTGCCTTCAAAACTGACAATCGGCTCCTGGAGATTGGCCTGGTCCATCGAACCTGCGGCCAATTCGGCGGAGGGATTCGCGGAATCGCCTGAGTGGGGAGCGGCAGCCGGCGTCGGAGACGCGGGTACGGCGCCGGCCGCTTCGGCAAGAGCAGCTCCAATTTCGTTGGAGGTCAGATGCACCTCGGATCCGGTTTGCCCCTGAGCTTGCGCCTGCTGTAGCTGATCGACTTTAGCCTGAAAAGATTGTGCGTTAGCGGCTATAGCGGCACGTGCCTGAGGGGGAGCCACGGGATTGGGCTTCTTCAGCGCAAGGATAAGGGCGACAGCCGAAATCAGAAGAGTGGCAACGGTGACAATGCGACTCAGGTTCATCCTTCCACGACCCTCGGATGCTCCCCAAGTGTGCATGCGCGCTCTGCCTCAGTATCTGGCATTCCAGGCAGGGTTGTACATGACGAAAGGAGTTGAACCCCAGGTTGTGTAGGGACGGGTCTCTGACCCGTCCAAGCCGGCTGAAAGCCGGCTGCGTTTGATATCAATGGAACAAGCCTTGACAAGCCAGGGCGGGTCGGAGACCCGCCCCCACACGGGCGGGTTCTATTCGAGTTTCCTGAAAAGGAGGTCGTTTACCAGTTTCGGGTTGGCTTGGCCTTTGGAGGCTTTCATGACCTGGCCAACGAAGAATCCCATCACGGTCTTTTTGCCCGCCCGGTACTGCTCGACCTGTTTGGGGTTGGCGGCGATTATCTCATCGATGATCTTTTCAATGGCCGAAGAATCTGTGATTTGCTGAGGTTTTTCTTTCTCGTAGACCGCCGGGAAGTCTTGCCTTCTCTCGAAGCACAAGTCATACAAGTCTTTGAGCATCTTGCCTGAGATTGCGCCCGATTCCACCAGGTCAGCCGACTGGGCCACTCCCTTCATGGAAATCGGCGACTGTTCAATGTCCAGGCCCGTGGCTTTGAGCCGGCCCATGAGTTCACCCTGCACCAGGTTGGCCACGCGTTTGGGATTCCTGGTCGCGCTGGCTGCCTCTTCGAACTGATCGGCCAAGTTTTTGCTGGCGGTCAGCACGCCCGCGTCATATTCGGTGATGCCATATTGCCGAACCATGCGGGTGCGTCGCGCCTCCGGGAGTTCAGGCAGTTGGTTCGCGATCTGCGCCTTCCACGTCTCATCCACAACCAGAGGCAACAGATCCGGCTCAGGGAAGTAGCGGTAGTCATGCGCCTGCTCTTTGGTGCGCATGCCGTATGTCTTGCCTTCATTTGCGTTATACAGGCGGGTTTCCTGCGAAATTTTGCCGCCCGATTCAAGCACGCCGATCTGGCGCTCAATCTCGTACTCCAGCGCCCCCCGGATGAAGCGGAAGGAATTCACATTCTTGACCTCAGTTTTTGTGCCGAATTCCTTCTGGCCGCGCGGGCGCACGCTGACATTGGCGTCGCAGCGCAGGGAGCCCTCCTCCATGTTGCAGTCGCTTACGCCGGTATAGAGGATGATCTCCTTCAGCCGGGTCAGGTACTCGTATGCTTCGTCGGGCGAAGAAATGTCGGGCTCGCTGACGATTTCGATCAGCGGCACGCCGGAACGGTTCAGGTCGATGGCGGTTTTTTCGGCGGCATCCGGAAAGCCTTCGTGCAGGCTCTTGCCCGCGTCTTCTTCCAGGTGCAGGCGCGTGATGCCGATCTTCTTGGACCCGCCGTTGGTGTTTATCTCGATGAAGCCGAATTCGGCCAGCGGCTTGTCGTATTGCGAAATCTGGTAGCCCTTGGGCAGGTCGGGGTAGAAGTAGTTCTTGCGGGCAAAGATTGAGGTCTCGTTGATCCGGCAATTCAGCGCCATGGCCGCCAGCACGGCGAACTCCACCGCCTTGAGGTTCAGCACCGGCAGCGCTCCGGGCAAGCCCAGGCAAACCGGGCAGACATTCGTGTTCGGCGGGTCGCCGAAGCGTGTTGAACAGGAACAGAAAATCTTGGTGGCGGTCAAAAGCTGGACGTGTACTTCCAGACCGATTACGGGCTCATACTTGGCGCGGGCGGCCACGGAAGTGTCCGGCGAGGTGACCATAATGGGTGATTATATAGTTTGGGTCTAAGCGGCAGCGGCTAAAGCCGCACATGTTTCGAACAGTTGCGGCACGCCTGAAAGCCGTGCCCTGATACGAATCCGACGTATTGGTCAATTCGATTTCGGCGGAGCACTCAAGTATTTCTCCATCGGGATCTCAAAATACATGAGTTCATCGCCCTTTTGGTTACGTACGCCGGTAAGGTAGAAATGCGCTCCCGCCAGAGGTGCAGACATGCCCGCGACATCGAAGAAAAGAAATCCCGCCTGGGTGGAATGCGGCTCCACCGCCTTGGCGTTGAACCCCGCGTTCTGGATTTCATCCAGCGCCTTGGCGCTCACGGCGCCTTTAATTTTCTTGCGGGGAAAAGGCAGCGGCGATGAAGAGGGCTCGGCGCGCGTGGGGTGCGAGAGGCGGCGATATATGTCGTCGCTGTCGGCAGGCGAGATTTTGGTCCGGTCCACGGTAACCAGCTGCGCCTTCATGCCCGACAGAGAAATTGGCTGATCCGAATCGTTGGTGACGATTACAAATATCGGCAGCAGGCCTTCCTGGCGGTAGTTGATCGTAAAAATTTGGGCCTTGTCAGGCATGTCGTAGGGATCGACTGCGACCGTGGCCGCTTCATCCTTGTGCGCGTCGTGCGCTGGATAGCTGGTGGCCGGCTTGGCCGCCGGCTTGACAAACTCCTTGGCGGCGAAACAAACCGCTGGAAGGGCGAGGGCGCAGACAACTATCGCGAGCGAATGGCGGAAACCCGCCCGATGAGTGTGACGTTGCATGGCTTGATTATAGGATGCAAAGCTTCCTGGCAGCGGTGCCTTGCGGCGGCGGTTAGAATGTCGTTTCCCATGTATTGGCTTTATAGTGCGCTGCTGGCGCTCGGGCTCCTGGTGACTTTGCCCTATTGGCTGCTGCAGATGCTGCGGCATGGGAAATACCGCTCGGGACTGGCGGAGCGCCTCGGGAGAGTTCCAGAGCGACTGGGCGTTCCCCAAAACGGCAATAAACCCACGATATGGATTCATGCCGTTTCGGTGGGCGAAGTGCTAGCGGTCAGCAGACTGATCACAGAATTGCGCACACGTTTCCCAAAATATCGTGTGCTGGTCTCGACCACCACCGACACTGGCCAGAAGCTTGCCCGCGAGCGCTTCGGGGAGAGCGACGTTTTCTACTTTCCGCTCGACCTTGGATTTGCGATCCAGCCTTATCTGGACGGACTTCGGCCCCGGCTGGTGGTGGTTGCAGAAACGGAATTGTGGCCCAATTTCTTCCGGCTGGCCAAGCATAGCGGGGCAAGAATCGCGGTGGTCAACGCGCGAATCTCAGATCGTTCGTTCTCGGGGTACCGTCGGTTCCGGTGCTGGCTGGCAAATGTCCTGAAGCACATTGATCTTTTCCTGGCGCAGACCCAAGCGGATTACAGGCGTTTGCTGGAGATTGGCGCGCCGCCGGAGCGAGCGCAGGTCAGCGGGAACTTGAAATTTGACGTGGCCTCCCCCACTCTTCCCGCGATCATTGCCAGCTTGCGCACGGCTTTCAGAGGCACGGATGCTGGCCCGATCATCGTTGCTGGAAGTACCATGGAAGGAGAAGAACCACTGCTACTGCGAGCTTTCGAGATCGTGCGCGGGGGCCATCGCAAAGCCGTAATGATTCTCGCGCCCCGGCACCTGCAACGGTTCGAGCACGTTGCCGAGTTGCTGGCTTCCTTGAATATTCCTTTTTGGCGCCGTTCTCTGTGGAGCGGCGAAGACCTGAGTGGCAGCGTGCTGCTGTTGGACACGATTGGTGAATTGGCTGCGGTTTACGGTCTGGGGCAACTGGCGTTCGTCGGTGGCAGCCTGGTAGAGCACGGTGGCCATAACGTCCTCGAACCGGCACAATATGGAGTGCCAGTCGTGATCGGCCCGCATTACCAGAACTTTCGCGACATCGTGGACCTGTTCCGCGCCGCGGACGCGATTCGAGTGGTCGGGGCGGCGGAACTTCCTCTGTGTTTCGTTGAGCTGCTGTCGAACGAGGCGGAACGCGAGCGGATCGGGCGGCGGGCCCTGGAAACAGCCCGCAGTCAGACGGGCGCCACGGAGAGGACCGTGAAAGCCTTGGAGATGCTGCTGACAACCAGTGAGGCGCCGGTTGACTCGGCAACGCAATGAACCCACTGGCCTCGCTTTTCGGAGCTGGCGTACGCCTGCGCAACGCGCTTTATGATCGCGGCACTTTTCCGGCGCGAAGGCTGCACGGGCCCACGATCAGCGTAGGCAACCTGTCGGTAGGTGGCTCCGGAAAAACTCCGTTTGTCCTGCTGCTTGGGGAGTTGCTGAAGGCACGAGGGGTGAAGTTCGACGTGCTCTCTCGCGGTTATGGGAGGCAGAGTCGAGGCGTGCTCCTAGTGGATCCCAGTGGAGCCAGCCACGATTTTGGAGACGAACCGCTGCTGATGGCCCGGCGTCTGGGAGCGCCGGTCGTGCTCGGCGAAGACCGCTATGAGGCGGGCGTGTTTGCGGAAACGAAGTTTGGTCCACTACTCCACGTGCTCGACGATGGCTTCCAGCATCGTGCCTTGGCGCGCGACTTCGATATCGTACTGGTCACACCCGACGACGCTCGGGATCGTCTGTTGCCTGCCGGACGCTTGCGCGAGCCGCTCTGCTCTCTGCGCCGCGCCGATGCTGTGGTTCTGAGCAGTGGCGCGTCTCCGCAGGCTTTTCCGCTGGACGGCAAACTGGTGTGGCGGGTGCGACGCGGCATTCTTGCCAAGGATGTACCGGCCCGTCCGGTGGCGTTCTGTGGAATTGCCCGGCCGCAGAGCTTTCTGCTGCAGCTGCGCACGGCGGGTATTGAGCCGGTCGCCGAGGCGGTTTACCGCGATCACCATGTCTATTCGGAAAAGGATATTCGGGAGCTGCTGCAGGTGAAAGCGCAGAGCGAGGCGGAGGGCTTTGTCACTACCGAGAAAGATGCCATCAACTTGGGCAGCTATCTTTCCGCGCTCGAACCACTCGCGGTGGTGCCGGTAAAGATGGAACTGGTGGATGCCGCTAACGCTGTGGATACCATGCTGCGGATGGTTGAGGAACGCAGGTGCGGGTCATGAGAAAATTGCCCTTCGCCATGAACAAGCACCACAAACAAAGCGATCGGCTGAAAAAGATTGTAGAGTCGTTTCCCAAGGTCACAGTCACGGTGGTGGGCGACCTGGTAGCCGACGAATTCGTGTTTGGGGAGATCTCGCGAGTGTCCAGAGAGGCGCCTGTGTTGATCCTCAAGCACCGCGAACGCACGGTGGCGCCAGGCGGCGGAGCCAATGCCATTTACAATCTCGCCGACCTCGGAGTGAACGTCCTGCCTGTGGGCGTGGTGGGCGACGACGAGCCCGGCAAGCTACTCATCAAAGCCTTTCGACATAAACACATACCGGTCACGGGGGTGCTCAAGGATAAGAGCTACGCTACCGTGACCAAGACCCGGATTCTGGCGGGCATGACGCACTCTGCCCGGCAGCAAGTGGTCCGCCTGGACCGCGAGCCCTCGGCTGAACCCAGTCAGCACCTGAGACGCGAGCTGGTACTGGCTGCGCGGGAGTACGCTCGAGCGTCAGACGCGCTTTTGATTTCGGATTACGGGTACGGGGCCGCGAGTCCACAGATACTGAACGCGATCCGCGCGAAAGGGGGTCTGGATCGGCTTCCGATCACGCTCGATTCGCGCTATCGCATGCTGGAATATTCGGGCGTTACCGCTGCCACGCCTAATGAGCCTGAGATCGAGGAAGCTATGGGTGTCAAAATCGGGCAGGACTGGTCGCGGCTGATCTCTGCCGGAGAGCAGATCATCGCGCGGATGAAGCTGCATTCGCTGGTTATTACACGCGGGAGGGATGGCATGGTGGCCTTCAACCAGCGACACAAGCCACTGGACATACCGATCTATGGCTCCGACGAAGTCGCGGACGTGACGGGAGCAGGCGACACGGTGATTGCTACTTTCACGGCGGCGCTGGCCGCCGGTGCCAGTACGGAGGAAGCGGCGCACCTCGCGAACTACGCGGGAGGGATCGTCGTAATGAAACGCGGGACCGCGACTGTATCGCAGCAGGAACTTTTGCACGCGATCGAAACTGCCGCGCCGATGACCAGACCCCATTGAAAACCCCTGCCAATCCCAAGATCCTGAATCGCGAAGAACTGCGCAAGCAAGTAGCGGAATGGCGTCGCTCGGGTGATCGTATTGTACTGGGCAACGGAGCGTTTGACCTGTTGCACATCGGGCACGTGCGCTATCTGCATGCGGCTAAGGAGCTCGGGGGGAGGTTGGTGGTGGCTATCAATTCCGATGAATCGGTGCTGGCGCTCAAAGGCGAGGGCCGTCCGCTGATGCCAGCGGAAGAACGCGCTGAGATTGTGGCTGCACTTGCCGATGTGGACGCGGTCGTAATTTTTCCTGAGCGGGATGTGCGAGCACTGATTAGAGAAGTCCGTCCGGATATTCATGCCAAGGGAACGGACTACACGGTCGACAGTGTGCCTGAAAGAGATGTGGTTCGGGAATGTGGGGGGCGGGTGGCTATTGTGGGCGATTCCAAGAATCACTCCACCAGCGAAATCATTCGCTCCCGGCTCAAGGCGCAACGGTCTTAAACATGCAGGCGCAATCTTCCGCTGCCGATCCTATCTTTAGGCGCCTGCTGGTGGTGCGTTTAAGCGCCATGGGCGATGTGATCCATACCCTGCCCGCAGTCGCGGCATTACGACAGGCCTTTCCAGAAACAACTATAGGCTGGGCCATCGAGGAGCGCTGGGCGGAACTGCTATGCAGCCAATCCGCTCGGCTGGGTGGTGTACGGTCGCCGCGCAGACCTCTGGTTGACCGGGTTCACACCTTCAATTTGCGTGAATGGCGACGCTCCCTTTTTGCTAAGAATACCTGGGAACTGATCCGGGCCAGCTTAAGGGATCTGCGGGCGGAGAAGTATGAGGTGGCGGTGGATTTTCAAGGCGCGATTCGATCCGCCCTGCTGGCGAAATGGTCGGGAGCGCCCGTGATCTATGGCTTTGCTCAGCCGCGGGAGAACGCCGCCAGCCTCTTTTACACTCGTCAAGTGCAGGCCCAGGGTACTCACGTCGTCGAGCAAAACCTGTCTCTGGCTGCGGTGGTAGCAGGCCGGGCCCTGCCGCTGCCGATCGTGGAATTTCCTCAGGACGAGGTTGTCGAACATAACTGCCAAAGAACACTCCAGGCGCTGGGTGGAAAAGATTACCTGATACTGAACCCGGGCGCGGGCTGGGGCGCCAAGCAGTGGCCGGTCGAGCGCTACGGACACGTTGCCAGACGCCTGATGGAGGCGGCGGGAGTGAAGTCACTGATCAATTTTGGACCGGGCGAAGAGGGCCTGGCTCGCGCCGCTGAGGCAGCTAGCGGCGGGGCTGCCGTCGCAAGTTCAGGTTCTGTGAGCGAATTGATTGCGCTGGCTCGCCATGCGCGGCTGGTGATTGGCGGGGATACGGGGCCCGTGCATCTGGCGGCCGCGCTTGGCATCCCAGTGGTCGGGATTTTTGGCCCCACCAGCCCTGCGCGTAACGGTCCCTTCGGAACGCGAAAGATCGTGCTGCGCAACCCCTCCAGCCCGACTACCCACGCACGTCGTAAACAAGCCGACGAAGCCATGCTGGAGATCAGCTCGGAAGAGGTTATTCAGGCTGCGCTCCAGTTGCTGAAGGATTCCGGTGGCTAACTGGCCTCAAATTGCGCGCCGCATCCGCGTTCCCGTGGGTTTCGGGTTTACCGTTCTGTACCTCTGGCTGGCACAGCCGACGTTCCGCTCAATCCTCGCCGGCGGGTGCATTGTTCTGCTCGGACTCCTGCTACGCGGAATCGCTTCCGGACATGTGACGAAAGACGAGCAACTCACGACCAGCGGGCCTTACGCTTACGTTCGCAATCCGCTCTATGTGGGTTCCTTGGTGCTGGCCCTTGGTTTTGCTCTCGCGGCACGCAGTTGGGTGATTGTGATCGCCATGGCCGTGATCTTCGCGGCCGTATACCTGCCGGTGATCCGGTCCGAGGAGGCGTTCCTCAGACAGAAGTTCCCGGAATTCGAGGAGTATGCGCGTCATGTACCGCGCCTGGTGCCTCGGTTCACTGCCTTTGGTAACGCACACGGAGGATTTTCCTGGAGCTTGTACGGGAAGCACCGCGAGTACAATGCGATTCTGGGAGCAGCGGTCATGATCGCTTTCCTAATCGTAAGAATGTGGTGGTCGAAATAGCTGCCTACAGGATGTTACCTAACGCTTGATCAGCCAAACCCGTAAGTCCGAAACCAATCTGTTCTTGGCTGCGCTGGCCCTTGCGGTGGTCTGCGGGTTTTCGGCAATGCTTTGGGCCGGCGATTCACAACTCGCTAAGGAGCAGCCCGCCGCGACCATCGGCCGATTAGGCAAGATCTCTGCACCCCCGCCCGGGTACCGTTTACCCAACGGGCAGACTTACGTCTACAGTGTGGAATGGCATTTCCTCAATGCTGGTATCGCGCGGGTCAAGATGGAGTCCGCTGGTGCTCAGCAGAAAGTCAGCGCCAATGCTGACTCCCTGGGTATGGTCAATCTGCTCTACCGCGTACACGACCGTTTTGAGGCCTATCTCGATCCTAAGACATTCTGTTCCCAGCGCGTTGCCAAGCATACGGAAGAGGGTTCGCATCAGCGCGATACCCGTATCGCCTTCGAATATGCCCGCCACAAAAGTGTGTTGGAGGAAAGAAACCTCAAGAACAATCAAACCAAGCATATCGAAAACGACATTCCCGGATGCGTGACGGACGTGATCACCGGCTTTTACTATCTCGCTTCGCAACCGCTGCAATCAGGGAACACCTATACTTTTCCCGTCAACGACGGTGGCAAGACAACCGAAGTGAGCGCAAGGGTCGAAGCCACAGAACAGATCAAAGTGCCTGCCGGCAATTTCCAGGCGATACGGGTCGTTGCTGAACCCACGGGCGGCCTCTTAAAAGGAAGAGCCAAGATTTGGGTGTGGTTCTCCGACAATCCCGACCGCGTTCCCGTGCAGATGAAGTCAAAGTTCGGATGGGGAACGCTGTTCTTCCGGCTGCACCGGGTGGAAAAGTAATGATGAATTGTCGATTCTTGATCGTCGATTTGGTGCGTGTGGGCCCGCGGTCTTCGACCCGGGCAGGCGGGGTACAGACCCGCCTCCAGACCGATTTCAATTTTTCGCCATTAATTGCTTTGCCCTCGCCAACTCGGGGCGATCCGATGGCGAGCCAGCGCACACCTTCACCAATTCGGCATAATACTCATTGGCTTTCTGCGTTTGTCCGGCGGCTTCGGCGGCGCGGGCAGCGCCATGCAGGCCATTAAAGCGGTTAGGATTGAATTTCAGATCGGTTTCGTATTCCGCCAACGCCTGCTCAGGGTGCTTCGATTCCAGCAGCAAGTCGGCTAGCATTTCGCGGGCAGGGATGCCCTCTGGCTCCTCACCAGTGGCTTCTTCCTTCTCCGCGAGAGTTCGCAGGGCCTTAATCGCTGGCTCGTCTTTGCCGGCGGCATGGTCAATCCAGGCACCTGCTTCCTGACGGGCATCGTCAACGTCATCAGCCTGACCATTCTTTTTGTCGGCGCGCAAGGTCTTGCTGATGGGTGCGAGTTCGTCCACATCCTTACGAGCGTCTTTGATGTTTCGCGACCGCGCTGCGCCAATGGCCCGCGCCCAATAGGTGATTGCTTTGTCGCCCGGTGTAGCAGCGTCGACCGGCGCCAGCGATGCCGCTTCGGACCAACGATGCAATTCCAGGTCGTAAATTGCGGGAAACTTGCTAAGGGCGTACGCGCGCGGGTCCCAGCCCATGCCGTACATGTCTTTCACCGGGGCTAAAGTTTGAACTTCATCGATGACGCGCTTGGCATCAGCTTCGTGTCCATTCTGCAGGTAGGCATAGACCAGGAAATCCATGGCGTGGTACTGATGGCCTTCGCCGCCCATGTGCATGGCTGCCGTCTTGCGAGTGGCGGCAATGGAGGCCAGGTTGGAGTCAATGTCGTCCTGCCACAATCCAAGGCGGGCAAAGATGTGCGAGGGCATGTGCAGGGCATGAGGAGCTGCCGGGGCAATCTTCGCGTAGCGGCGGGCTGCCGGAAGACCTAGTTGGGCCAGTTGCGGCTTGTCGTAGGCGTGGATAAGGTAGTGGGCGACACCGGGATGGTCCGGCTCGACCGCAAACAATTTTTCCAGCACCTCCGCCGCTTTCTTCCGATTAGCGAATGTGGTGTCGTTGTCCGGTTCGGATGCCAGCAGTGACAGGGCATAAAACGCCGCCCCTTCCCGGTCGTCGGGATATTTCTGGTACATCTGCTCCATCGCCTGGGAGTAGGCGGTCGCGCGTGCGTGGTGGTCGAGTTTGCCCGAATCTTGATAGAAGGTTGCGATCGCGGCGATGTAGTCGCGTTCCCGATCCGTTTTGGGTTTCGCTTCGTCGGCTTTCGCCAGTAATTCATTGGCTGATTTGATCGTGGTGGCATCCGGCTTGTTCCAGAGCTGATGCCACATGCTCATTGCTTCGCCCCAATAAGCCATGGCACATTTTGGATCCTGCCGGGAGATGTCCTCGAACTCCTTTTGCGCCTCCTCGTACCAGAAGGAATGCAGTAGCGCGACCCCACGCTCGAAAGGCTTCTGCACCGCTGGCGCGCAGGATACGGGAAAGTGGACCATTCCCAACTGCTCCGGCGTCAGATCTTCGTGATGATGGCCTTCGTCATCGGCCAGGATCGGGAGGGAAACTGACAGCACGAGCGCGAGAACGATCGCAGGTCTTTTCATAGGAAACCCCGCTGGGAGTCTAGATCGGCGGTATTGAGGTGGTCAACCGAGAGACATTTCCAATTGCCGATTGCCAATTTCCGATTGCAACACCAGCCCCAATCAGCAATCGACAATTGGAAATCGGCAATTTACCGAAAAGCGCCGTAAAGCCCCGCCCTTCAGGGCTGTCCTTTAGGGCCTGCGGCCCGCGAAACCTGATGAAAACCGCCCAGAGTCGGGCAGAATGGGAAAGGTTCGGAGCGGCAAGGCTGAATCCTCATTGGAGAAGTCGAAGCTGTAGGGCTGTCTGGCCTGGAGCGTGCGTGGTTGAGCGAATAAATGGGCATGGTCTCTCTCCCAGTGGGAGCGGCGATAGCCTGTGACCCTGCATAAGGTAACTTTTGGCACGCTCTCCGCTCCCGCCAGGAGGAGCCT
>DASQIH010000319.1:0-10813 GCA_035631655.1 Terriglobales bacterium | reverse complement strand
TCTGTTTTTCGCAAGGCCTATCCCGAGCTTTCGCAGGCCACCCCGGACGTGGCGGGAGTAGTTATCGTTTTCGATTCTGAAGATGGAGGAATGGCGGCAGTCACGGCAGCCACACTCCAGCAATGGCAGGCGGGGCACCTGACCGACGATGCTTTTTGGAAGCGCTGTTGGCTGGACCCGGCCGACGCATTCAAGTTCAAGGATTAACTCTTCGATTTCGCGACCGCTGCACGGGAGAGACGTCATGAGCACGACCGCACAGCCGCTGGCCTTCAGCAAGAGCCGCATAACCCTCTTGCTGACTGACTACGCCGAGTTGACCAAGCTACGCGTGACCACCCTGATTGTGATGACCGCCTGGTGCGGCTTCTTCTTTGCCGCTCAAAAGGCCGGGGCGTCTTCTCTCTCCTGGGGCTTGTTTCATGCGCTGCTCGGGATTGCCATGGTTTCCAGCGGAACCGCCGCCCTGAACGAAGTTATGGAACGCGATGTCGACGGGCACATGCGCCGCACCGCGCAGCGCCCCTTGCCGGCGGGGCGAATGAGCCTTCTGCACGCGACTCTTTTTGCTCTGCTGCTTACCGTCGGCGGATCGCTGTACCTCGCGGTGTTCTGCAATCCGCTCACAGGCCTGCTGACCTTTGCAACCGCGGTGGTTTACCTGGCCGCTTACACTCCTTTGAAACGTGTTTCGCCAATCTGCACTTTCGTGGGTGCTTTCCCCGGCGCCATGCCGGGCGTGCTCGGGTGGACAGCGGCGCGAAACCGGCTGGATTGGGGGACGCTCGTACTGTTCGCCATTCTCTTCTTGTGGCAATTCCCACATTTCTTCTCGATCGCCTGGCTTTATCGCGAGGATTATGAAAAAGGCGGCATCCGCATGCTGCCGGTGGTCGAGGCGGACGGGCGCTCCACCGCTCTCCGCATTCTGATCTATTCGCTGGTGCTGATTCCGGTCAGTCTGCTGCCGACTTTCTTCGGCATGGCGGGGCGTACTTATCTCGTGGGTGCTGCAGTGCTCAGTTTCAGCCTGCTTTACTTCGGAATAAGGCTAGCAACTCTGGAACTGCCGATTACCCATGCCGTCTCTAAGTTGCGCGCACGGCATTTACTGCAGGCTACGGTAATTTATCTGCCGCTGCTCTTTGCTCTGATGATGACCAACTCGGCTCGCCTGTAACGGTCAGGGCCGGGCTTTATCCCGTTGGGGCATGGGCAAAGACCCTCCAGGACCGCTCTGTTCCGCCGAATCGGCATCCGCGCGTGCAGCTCTATTTCTTGATGACCCCGCAGGCGATGCGATCGCCGGCATTACCAGCAGAGTCCGTCTTCATATCGTCAGGTTTGGCGTGGATGACAAGGGCCGTTCCACCATTGCTGAACACCGAGTGGCTGTCGTTGCCCAAGGTGATATTGGGAGCGTTCACCACCGCCTTTGATTTTCCCGTGTGCTCGACAATGAAATTCGGCATATCTCCCGCGTGCGGCCCGTCAGGATTGTCAAGGCCGTGCTTCTTTCCGTCCGGATTGAAGTGAGGGCCAGCCGATTTGAAGTCCGGCGGATCGCACTTGGCATTCTGGTGGATGTGGATGGCGTGCTCGCCGGCAGGCAGGTCCTTCAGGTTCAACTTGATCTGCACGCCCTTGGGTGAGGAGTTCAGCGTCGCCGTGCCCACGTTCCTCCCCTGGGCATCGATCAACTTCGCTTTAGCGCTAGCCGTGTTTGCAGCAAACATGGAGATGGCACCAAGCATCAGAATCGCTAAGACGGCAAGTTGTTTGTAGTTTTTCATGCGGCGAATTATACCGGCTTCCAGTCTTTGACCCTAGTCCGCGGCCATGGCATAAAACGCATTATTCCCCGAACGCAAATCTTTTCCGTAAGTAAACGTGACCCCCACGCCCAAAACGCTCAACTTTACCTGTACCCCCGTGTCGCATAGCCATTTCGTCGAGCTTAAGCCGGGCGAGGACCCGGAGATCTTGCCAATGTCTAAGAAGGGGGAGAGCTTCGCGCCGAAGAAGCCGTTGTTGTAGACCTTCTTGTCGATCTCCCAATTGGAGAGAAAGTAGTTGCTGCCCAGCGGCGCGCTGCCCTTGCGCCCGTCACGAGTTCCAATGTGGGCGCGCAGCCAGAGATCGTTGTCACGTTCCAGACCCAGAATGAATAATTCATCGAAGGGAACTTGGCCGAAGGTCTTGCCGGCGCGAATCCGCTCCTGGATTTTGTAATCGTCGCCACGCATCTGTGGAAGCCAGTCGCCGGACAGCGATGCTTGCAACTTCTCAAAGGTATGCCGTGGCGTCGACCAGATGGTTGCCGCTTGCGAGGAGACGCTGGCATCAGCCACGAATCGCCTTTCCGGCACTCGCCACAGGTCGTAATTCAACCGCGCAAGATGTTTGAGCTCGTATCCCGGGGATAGTACGTCCGAAGTCAGTGCCGACCCGGCAAAGATATTTCGATAGTTGCGATGGGACACTTCGGCTCCTGTGGACCAACTCCAGCGACCGCTGCTGAAGGACGTAATCCCACCCTCGACAGCTTGCCTCTGCAAATTGAGAGCCCCCAGAAGCGGCGCCGAGCCCTTGAATGAGGGAACTATGGCCCAATTCTCATTGCGCAGATCCACACCGAGGTGATAACGCCACCTGGGATTGGCCTCCAGCGGCGCAGAAAACGACGCCGCCAACCGACGTTTCCGGGCGTCCCAGCGCACCAGGGACGTAAAATTCATCGCGGAGCGATCGAGGTTGAAGTACTCGGGATAGACAGTCTGGTAGAAGATGCCTCGAAAGGTCGAGAGCAGCGCCTCCCACTTATTGCTGCCCCATCCGTTGCGCTCCTGTGCCCGGAAAACGACGTCGAATTTGCCGTCATCGCGTGCTGCCACCTGAAAGTTGTAGCGGGAAAAAATCCCTAACCCATCGACACGCGCTTCCGAGGTCAAGAGATCACTCAGCCGGAGTGTGCTGGCCGGCGCAAACGCGAACGCGCGATCCAGCAACGCCGGATCAATTCGGAGGTGCTGGTCGGGACGTACCTCCTCGATCTGCGGCTTGCCTACACGATTCCAGAACTTCAGCGCGGCCTCGAGATTGCCCTGCAGGAAGTAAACCGTGGCCAGAAAATCGTTGGCGTAAGAATCGCTGGGATCGAGCCGGAGTCCGCGGCGCAGCCAGGCAGCGGCTTCGGGATACTGCTTCTGCTTGAAGGCAACACCGGCCAATTCGATGGGAAAGCGTTTGTCTTTCGGCTGCAGCCGGCGGCCCGCAAGAAACGCTCGACCAGCATCATCCCAGCGGCCGAGCTGCGCCAACGCGCTGCCACAGTAAAAATCGAGTTCGGCGCTAGGCGCGGGGACTGATTGTATTTCGCGAACAACCTGGTCCCAGCGCTGTTCAGCAAAAAGCTGCTTGATGGTTTCAAGCTTATCCGACTGTCGAGGGGACTGGGCGTGAAGCAAAAACGTCCACGCCAATAGCAGGAGCGCGGCAAATGCGCGGATCAGTGGCCGCCCTGTTGGGGTACTGCCAGCAGCGTCCAGTTGCCGGCGGCTCTCCATTCTTTTTCGAAACTCGATCGGTCTTGCTTGAGCAGCTTGCGTTCAGCAGGATCATTCTTCAGGACGATTGCCTGCTGCTCATCTAAACCGGCCACGACAACATAGTGCAGGGTCGCATCTCGTTGCGGTTGAAGGGCAACGATCAAAGGCCTCCCTTTTGCGAGGTGTTCTTTCAGATCGTTCCATTCTCCGCGAAAGGCGAACGCACGGAATCCGTGCTGCTGGAAATAACGCTCCATGCCGGAGGCATAGATCCCGTGCGCTTCCGGAGAATAGAGCGCGCGCTGAATTTGTTCGGCATCGGGAGTCGCCGGCCCTTGCTGCTGGCGCTGCCAGTATTGCATCACCATCGCGATACTGGCAGCGCCGCAACCATCCTTCGTCTGTCTTATGAACGGAATGTCCAGCCACATTCTGCTTGGCTCGGCAGCGAACAGCACACCGCTGAGAACTAGGAGAACAAGCATCCGGTGGACTGGTTTTCCGGGCATTGCAGTTCTATCGCACGGCTACGATGATCAAAACCAGTGCTGCGACGGCCAGCAGAATAATCAGCAAATCGCGGTCGCTCAAGGTGCCGGCGGCAAAGTCGGCCTGAGCCTTATCGGCGCGCGCTGCGATTTGCGCGAGTTCCTCGTCGCTCAACGAGGAAACCGCGGTTTTCACTTTCGCCGAATCCATGTGGGCTGACTTGAGGGCTTTTTCTGCGGCGGACGAGGACAAGAAGTTGGTTACAGTGTCCAGATTGTGCTGCCGGTTTTGGCTGGCTGCTACGGTTGCCCGGTGCAGATCAGCGGGACTGACTACGTGAAGCTGCGCTTGCGCCAGCAGGCTGGGCGGAACCGCAAAAATTGTAACCAGAACACAAGCGATAACTACTCGTGCAGACTGCCGCACTAAAGAAAGCATCTTGCTACTCTCCTTATCAAGGATTGCGGCCAGAGCGACCCTAAGGTCGTTTTGCGATTATACCGGGGGCGACCGTTCCAGATGAAGGCGAGTTGCCCTTGTGTGCCCTTGTGTGGGGGCGGGTCTCCGACCCGTCCGGGCGGGACGAAGACCCGCCTCCACACGACCTTGGCAGTCTCACAATTCCTCGACTCTCTTCTGCAACTGCCTCGCAATCGCCTCAGCTTTCGTGTCAGCAGCAAATTTCAGCGGGGCGCCGACACGAACAGTGATTCTTCCCGGCAAGGCAAACTTCCTACCCGACTGTTTCACTTCAAACAATCCGTCAATACGCATGGGAACAACCGGGATACCCAGGCGGTCAGCCAAAATCCCAATGCCTGCCTGGAACTGGAGTATCTTGCCGGTCGTGGTGTGACGTCCTTCGGGAAAGACGAGCACGCTGTATCCGCGATCCACGCACTCGCCGGCATACGCGAAACTCTGCCGAAATCCAGACTGGCGTGGCAATGGGAAAATGTTGAGCAGAGCCGCGCCTAGAATCCACTGCGCACGGTCAAAAATCCGGCCGAACCAACTTCGCGAAGGAGGTGAAGCGCGGAGTACCTCCATGGCTTCGCCGCCGGCGGCTGCCGCCAGATGATGCCGCAAGCGTACGGGCAGCGCGGTTAATACATATCCAACATCCACATCGCTGATATGGTTGCACACCACCAGCACCGGGCCGTGTTTCTTATGTAGGTTTTCCCGTCCCACAATTCGCGGCCAACCCAGGAGAAACACCGCCGGGCGGAGCAGCAGGTAATGCGCTAAAAGTCGGATCCAGGTTACCGGCCAGCGGAGTGCCCATCGCGGATAGTGATAATGCACCCGCGACGCAGCTCCGTCCCGCAGCATGCGTTCCAGGTCCCCCACGGTGCTGGCAGCGGCGAAGCTAGTCTCGCTCAAGTCGACCTGATAACGGTCTTCCAGCGTGCTCATCAGCTCAACCCGCTCCAACGAGCTCAGATTGAGCTCGGTTTCCAGGTTCGCATCAGGGCGCAGCTTCGCCGCTCGTCCCGTAATGCGCGAAATCATTTCCACGAGAGGGCCGGCAGGCGGCGCGGCCTTCGGCTCTGCTTGTGCTTGCAAGGTTTGCTGAATCACGCCGATCTTCGGCTTCTGGGTCGAGGTGCGCGGAAAGTCTTCTTCAGGCCACACCGCCCACGCGCGCATGCGCTGATACTCCGCTAAAGATTCATTGGCCCGCCGCATGACGGGTTCGGCATCGCCACTCCGGTCTTTCAGGATCAGCACCGCACCGGGTTCGGCGTTGCCGTCACGTTGTATCCCGATAACGACGCAGTCCTTCACTTCCGGCTGCCGCCGTAAAGCCGCCTCCAGGTCTTCGGGATAGACATTCATGCCGGCCGGGGTGACAATCACGTCTTTCAGGCGGCCTTTGAAATAAAGGTTCCCCTGCGCGTCAACTTCGCCTACGTCGCCCGTGTGATACCAACCCTCTTGCCCAGCTACGGGTGTAAGTGCACGCCCGCTCCAGTAGGCCGAGGCAACGCCGGCGCCGCGCACTAGGATTTCCCCGTTCTGATCCAACTTAATCTCACGCCCGGCGAGCACCTTGCCCACCGACCCTTTGCCCAGCTTAAAAGGATGATTCACGCTGATCAGCGAGGTAGTTTCCGTGAGGCCATACCCCTGAATCACTGCATAACCGAGCCGTCCCCAGAATTCCTCGGTGACGCGATCCAGGGCCGCGCCACCGCAGATAAAAGCCCAGAACTTGAAGCCAAACTGCCGATGGATGCGGCGAAATATCCACCAGCGGCGCAGGAAGTGCTTGCCTTCAGCGTTCCGGAAACGCAGCCGGAATTCGTCCATCTTTCCCGCATCTTCCAAGTCGCGCTGTATTTTCTCTTTTAACGACTGCAAGATCCGGGGGACCGCAACCAGCACCGATACGCGTTCTCGTTTGATCGTACGGATGATCTCCGAAGGATTGAGCGTGTCCTGGAAAATAACCGTACCCGCCATAAGCTGCGGGAGGAAGATTCCGAGGAATTGTCCGAAAACGTGGCTGAGCGGCAGCAGGTTCAAAAAACGGACGGGATGCACGAAGCGCTCGTATTTCAGGTATTCGTTGATTTGTTCTTCCAGCGGCTGAACGTTGGCCAATACATTCCCATGCGTGATCACCACGCCCTTCGGCTCAGCGGTGGTTCCAGAGGTGAAGACGATCTCCAGGGTGTCGCCAGGCTGCACATCGGCGCGTGGATACGGGACGCACGACTGCCGCGCAAGAACCTGTGGCAACTCTTCCAGCACGATTACCGGAAAGGCGCCGGTGCTCTTCGAGTGTTCCCGAGAGCAAACCACCAGCTTAGCCTGAACTTGCTGATATACGCGCAGGGCGAAATCGCAGCCGGCTGCGTCGTCCATAGGCACGACGATTGTGCCGCTCAGGGCACAGCCGAAGAACACTGCCACCCACTCGGCGCAGTTCTCGCCCCACAGCAGGATTCGGTCGCCTTTCCCGATTGCGCGAGCTTCCAATTCGCGGGCAAATTGGAAGGCCAAATCGGCAATCTGGCCGTAGGTCCAACGAATGCTGCGGTAGCCGCGGTGATCGACATAAGCCCACTCGCGTCCATGCCGCTGGAAATTCTCGAGGTACCGGGCAATGCCGATGCTTGCGGCCATTATCGCGCTTCAATGCCTGCGGGCGCCGGCACTGCGGGCGGCGTAAAGAATAAGGTTGCCGACGAAGACGATCGGGAAGGTCCAGAGTGCAGCAGACGTGGCGGCGTCGCGCGGTATGGCCAGCTCTGGGTGCGTAACTTCCAAGCCCCACAGGAGCAGGTACGCTGCAAGAGCCACCCCGGCGGCCAGCGCCAGGCTGCGGATGAGACTTCGTTTGAGCAGTGGCTCCATGACGTTTCCCCCAGGGCGCTCACTAGTATCATTATGGCTCGACTTCGGCTTGATAGCACAATTTCCGCAGTTTTTTTGGCATTTCCAGATCATGCCTCCGACCCTAATTCGAAAGTCTGCTCTGGCTGGATTTCTGCTGGGCTTAATGTTTCTCTCGGGTGCTTGCCAGAAGGTCCGCACGGGAGGAGCCCCGACCGAAGATTCTGGGCTCGCGGCGGCCGGCCCGGTGCACGATTTATCCGAGGATGAAGCGCGGGGCGGCCACACCCTTCGCAAGCATGTAGGCAAAACCGACGACGAACTACGGGCGCGATTGCAGGACGAGCCCAACATCACCGCAGCCTCCACCTACAACGACCGAGCAACCGCGGAGAGCGTGGTCGGTTCCGTACTGCAGCAGGATCGTGCAAAGATCGAGCGCTGGCTCGACCGTTCTAGTGGACATCCCAACCTAGTCCTCTATTATGATGGTGATCCGGCTCACCCCATCGGCCGCAGTCTGGGCCGCGGCCAAAGTCAAGGTCAGCCGTGCTCCCATGCAGTGGTTATCTTCCGCTGGATGCGTGATAGAGAATACTACGTCCTAACCAGCTATCCGGAGTGTTGCTGATGAGTACGAAGAATGTGCGCCAGAACATGGCCGCCGCGGGAACTCGGATTTCTGCCAACGAGTTTGGCGCTCTGCGCGAATTTCTGCGCGGCTATTTTCACGAAGACATGACCGATGATTATGGCTCTCCTGCGGGCGCGGCGCGCCAGTTCTGCCGCGACGCCAGCGCCGAACAGCGCCATGCCGTGGCCACCGAGTGGGAGCGCCTTCTGTTGCGAACCAGAGGCCAGTCCTTGGACGTCATCAATAGTTTGCTCACTGAAGAACTGGGCAGCGCCCGAACCCTAAGCCAGACGGATTTGAAGAGAATTTCCGGCGTTTTCTTGCGCGAGTCCGACGATTAGGTCGTGTGGCCTGGACCGTGTGGCTCGGGTCTTCGACCCGGGTCGGAGTTGTACCTTTAGCCGCTACCTGCGCCACTGGCCGCTTCTCCCCTCCCAACCCCCAGTGCATCCGCGACGCGGTTGATGTAGTTGAACCAGGAAGCGATCAGCGTGATTTGCAGGATCGCTTTATCGTCGAATCCCGCATTCCGCAGGCGGTCGTGATCCTGCGGCTGGACCTGGGTGGCGTCCTTAGTCAGCTTCACCACGTAATCAATCATGACTCTTTCCTGGCGGCTGATGGGCGCTGCGTTGTAATCCTTCTCCAGCGCTCGAACCAGGTTCTCATCGAGCGTCACCCTACGCAGAAACTCTGCGTGTGACTCGATTCAATAGACGCAGCGGTTGGTGAGCGAAACCATGGTGGCAATCATCTCGTGCTGCCGCCGCTCCAGGGGCAGGTCGGGCGACATCAGCGCGCCGAAGGTGGCAAAGGCGTGGTAAAGGGCCTCGGGAATCAGGCTATGCGAGGCTACAATCTCGGAAGCGCCCCCGCCCGGCGCCGGATGGACCGGGGTAGCATATTCCTTGGGGTAAAGGGCCTTTTCGGCCTCAAGGGCCTTAGTCAGCGTTTCGTCCGCCTCGGCGAGGGGGATGGTTCGAATCCAGGTCATGGAAAACGCTTGCTCCTTGGAGTGGGTTTGCTACAATCTTGCCAGTTAACCAAAGTTACATGTTTCACCGTCGGTATGCCAAGCTTCTCGACTGCCCAGTCCAGGGAAGCGAGGCCGACTGATTCGTTCGCAATTCCCCCAGGCGGAGGATCGAGTCGATGAGCATAGTGGTCTGGAAACTGGCCCGGCATCTGCCCCGGCCGGTTCTGTTGCTGCTTGTTATCTTCTTACTATCGCCCCTCGCCCGGGCGTAAACTCTAATAGCAGCCGGAGCCCGCCCGTGCGAGGATAGTGTTCAGGAATCACAGTCAGGCGTGATTTCCCTCACTGCCGAGGCGGACGGCGACCCTCACAATCGCGGAGGAGCAGGCTGTCCCCGAAGCGGGGGCGTGAAGCTCGCCAACCCCAGGTTTCGGTTCCCTGCCTTCCCGAGCGCAGGTGGTCCTGGCCACCCGCATCCGGCCCCGAAGTTGCGGTCAAGGAGGACCCAACATGGCGCAAGAAAAGACCCTCACCATCACCGATAATCGCACCAATAAAACCTATACCATCCCCATCGAGAACGACACGATTCGGGCCATGGACCTGCGGCAGATCAAGATCAAGCCCGATGATTTCGGGATGATGACCTATGATCCTGCATTCATGAATACCGCCTCCTGCCGCAGCAGCATCACCTTCATCGACGGAGACCGCGGCATCCTGCGGTATCGCGGCTATCCCATCGAAGTTCTGGCCGAACATTGCACCTTCCTGGAAGTCGCTTACCTGTTGATCTTCGGCAATCTGCCTACCGAGCCCGAACTCAAGAAGTGGGTCGGCGAAATCACGCACCACACCATGCTGCACGAGACCACCAAGAAGTTCATGGAGGGCTTCCGCTACAACGCCCATCCCATGGGCATGCTGGTGAGCACTTTGGCAGCGCTGTCCACCATTTATCCCGAAGCCAAGAACATCCACGATCCGGCCAACCGGATGCACCAGATCATCCGGCTGATTGCCAAGATTCCATCCATCGCGGCTATGACGTATCGCCACAGCCTCGGCTTCCCGTATGTCTACCCGGATAACGATCTCGGCTATGCCGAGAACTTCATGAACATGCTGTGGAAGATGGTGGAGCCGAAGTACCTGGCGAACCCAGTGCTGGCGCGCGCCCTGGACATTCTGTTCATCCTGCACGCCGATCACGAACAGAACTGCAGCGCCAACACCATGCGTGCGGTGGGCAGCGCATATACCGACCCCTTCCTGACCACGGCGGCAGCGGCCGCAGCCTTGGCTGGCCCGCTGCATGGCGGAGCAAACGAAGAAGTCCTCAAGATGCTGGATGAGATCGGCTCCAAGGACAACGTGCCGGGGTACATCAAGAAGATCAAAGATGGACACGGCAAGCTGATGGGCTTTGGCCATCGCGTCTACAAGAACTACGATCCGCGGGCCAAGATCATCAAGTGGACGGCCGAGCAGGTGTTTGAAGTCACCGGACGCAACGCCCGGCTGGACATCGCGCTCGAACTGGAACGGATCGCGCTGGAAGACGAGTACTTCATCAAGCGCAAACTGTACCCCAACGTCGACTTCTATTCCGGGATCATCTATCAGGCGATGGGATTCCGGCCGGAGATGTTCACTGTGCTGTTCGCCATTCCGCGCACGGCGGGTTGGCTGGCGCAGTGGCAGGAGCTGTTGACCGATCCGGAGCAGAAGATCGCGCGTCCGCGGCAGGTCTGGACGGGTCACGAGGTTCGCGAGTTCGTCCCTCTGACCAAGCGGGCCGCAGTCGCAACCGCTCGCTAG
>DASQIH010000318.1:0-6204 GCA_035631655.1 Terriglobales bacterium | reverse complement strand
GGAGTTCGAACAGGCGAAACGGGAAGGCGTCATCTTTCATACCCAGCGCGGAGTGCGGCAATTCCGGGGCGAAGCCGGGCGGGTGCAAGGCATTGACCTGGTCGGGGTCAAGCGCACTTACGATGAAAGCGGCCGCTTCAGTCCGGTGTATGACTCTGACATCGAGGAAACGATCGAGGCCGATTCCGTCATCTTGGCCATTGGCCAGCGCGCTAACCTCCCCTTTCTTTCCCCGGCAGATGGTGTGGAAACAACTCCCCAGGGCACGATTCGGATTGACCCACAGACGCTGTCGACAAGCGCGCCGGGGATCTTTGCGGGCGGCGACGTTGCTTTCGGACCGCGCAACCTGATCGAAGCCGTGGCCAACGGCAAGCAGGCAGCGCTCTCCATTGATGGTTACCTGCGCGGGATGACTCCGGCGTTGTCCACCCGGATACGATTCCGGCAGTTGCGGACCGCGACCTACCAGATGCCCGCCGGATATGAACTCGGCCCCCGGGTGTCACCGCCCAGCATTCCCAGCGAGCGGCGCACGGGCGTGCAGGAAGTTGAACTGGTGTTTTCCGAGGAGCAGGCTCGCGCCCAGGCCGAGCGCTGCCTGCACTGCCACACCCAGACCATTTACGACGCCGCCAAGTGTGTCCTCTGCGGCCGCTGTGTGGATGTGTGCCCGCAGCACAGCCTGAAACTTGTGCCTCTGGAGCAAGTTGCCATCGAGGATTCAGGGAAGGAGCGCTTGCTGGATTTCTACGCCCCGGAAGCAGATGGACAGCCGCTTTCGGCCATGATCAAAGACGACGAGCGCTGTATACGCTGCGGCTTGTGCGCGCAGCGCTGTCCCACGGGAGCTATGACGATGGAGGTGTTCAGCTATGAAGATCGCCAAGTTGTTCCAGAGACGGTCGCCACCGCCGCTATCTGAAGCGCCGGCGCAGCCGCAACGGCGTTCTTTCCTGCACCACGTGGGTCTGGGTGCGCTGCTGGCAGGATTGGGCGGCCAAGCCTATAGCTTGATGCGGGCGCTGGTACCGAACGTTCTCTACGAGCCGCCTATGCGCATCAAGCCGGGCTCGCCGCAACAGTTTCCTGACGGCGTCACCTTTCTCGACGAGCACAGGGTTTTCATCGTGCGGGAGAAGGACACCTTGCATGCCATCTCCGCCACCTGCACACACCTGGGCTGCACCGTGAAGGCCATCACGCTGGACCAGCCACGGCGGGTGACCATCAAGGGCAAGCCGGTAGAGATCCATGCTGAGTTCCATTGTCCTTGCCACGGCTCGAAGTATTACGGCGACGGCACCAACTATGCCGGCCCTGCACCGAAACCGCTGCCTTGGCTAGCCATGGAAATCGCTCCTGAGGACGGGCAGTTGGTGGTGGACGCTTCGCGCACGGTCGAACATGACTTTCGTTTGAAGGTATAGCCGGGAGGTAGGTATGCAAACTCGCACGGCGTGGGAAAAGGTCTCTTGGAGCTGGAATCCCCAGGGCGACCGGCAAGCCGGGGATTCCATCGTGCGTAACCTGCTGCTGCACTGGTTCCCGGCGAAGATCTCGCTGTCCAGCCTCAGCTTTCGCTATTCATTGTGGCTGGGGACAGTGGCAGCTGCTTTGTTTGTCGTGCTCACAGTAACTGGGATCGCACTGATGTTTCTCTATGTTCCCTCAGTGGAACGTGCCTATCTTTCCGTCAAAGACATAGAATTCGTCATCTCCTACGGTTGGTTTATTCGCGGAGTGCATCGTCTAGCCGCGCACCTGATGGTTGCGGTGGTGGTTCTGCATATGGTGCGTGCATTCCTGACCGGTGCCTTCAAGAACGGCTTTGGCGCAGTGCAAAACCGTCCCTTGAACTGGATCATCGGCGTGATCATGCTGCTGGTCACACTTTTTCTTTCCTTCACCGGATACTTGCTCCCTTGGGACCAGCTGGCCTACTGGGCGGTAACGGTCGGCACCAACATCGCTCGCGCAGCACCGGTCCTGGGCGAAGGAGTGCGTTATGTACTGCTCGGTGGCCACCAGATTGAGCAGAATACGCTGCTGCGCTTTTACGTTCTGCACTGCTTCTTCCTGCCCCTGCTACTGCTAGGACTGTTTGCCTGGCACATGTGGCGGATCCGCAAGGACGGCGGCCTCGCTTGCCTGGACCAGATGGTTCTGTCGGCTCCGGACGAGGTTCCAGCAACCGCCGGGCAGAAGACTTACGCGCTCCTGGGCATAACCGCAGGCCGCACAGCCAGCGTGGAGATGAGCGCGCCCAACGATGAGGCGAACGCGGTGGCAGCTTCGCCGAACCTGACTCGACGCATACTCCTGGTTGCGTTAGCAACGGTCGTGGTTTGTTCTCTCCTGGCCCTGTTTGTGGTAGCGCCGTTGGAGCAGTCGGCCAACCCCAATGTCACGCCGAATCCGGCCAAGGCGCCATGGTACTTCCTCTGGCTGCAGGAGTTGGTGACCGACACCACGGTCAAGCTGGGCGACTTCACCATCAACGGCGCCCTGATCGGTGGAGTTCTGGTTCCGGGACTGCTGGTGCTGCTGTTGGCGGCTTGGCCTTATCTCGACAAGAGTTCGCCGCTGGCTACCGGCCTATGGTTCGCGCGTGAGCGCCGCGTCCAGAACCTGGTATTCCTTACCATTTTCGTACTGGTGCTGGGGCTGACCGTAGTCGGCACCTTCATGCGAGGGCCGTCTTGGAATTTCTATTGGCCCTGGGAGTCCTGGCCCGACATCCCGCGCAATTTCTGAGGTTCTCGACGGGGGTGTTATGCCTAAGAACCGCGACACGCTGTGGATATACGGATTGGGAGCACTGCTTCTGCTGGTGACGGTGGCGGTGTATTGGCAGTATTTCCGGCCGGAGTGGAAGGATTATCAAACGCAATTCCGCGATCTGGTCGAAGAGAAGTTCGGGCCACAGAGAGCAGCGCAAGTGCCCAGTGGCTTGCAACAAGTATGGGCCCGGCACCTCGATCGGGTGGATCGCTGCACGACGTGTCACATGGGCATGGACTGGGCAGGACTGGATAGCGCGCCACAGCCCTTCCGAAGCCATCCTCGCGAGATTCTGGCCAACCATCCCATCGCAGAATACGGCTGCACCTCCTGCCATGGCGGCCAGGGGTACGCCACTGACAAAGCGCACGCACATGCCACTGCCCTAGAGCACTGGGACGAGCCGCTGTTGGGCAAGGAATTGGGTCAGGCATACCTGATCGCCGACCGCGAAGCCCTGATGGAGGTCAACTGCAACCTGTGCCACCGCTACGACCGCTCCACCGTTGGCACCGACTACATCAATCATGGCAAAGAGTTGGTGGCAGCTAAAGGCTGCCGCGCGTGCCACAAGATCAATGGCCGGGGCGGTGGGATCGGACCGGACCTGAGCTACGTGGGCGACAAATCGCCGGAGCAGTACGACTACTCGCGCATGTCAGGCGTGCCTTCCGTCTTCGGCTGGCACCTGGCTCACTTCAAGGATCCCAAAGCAATGAGCCAGACCACCGTCATGCCCAACTTCGGGCTCGACAGCCGCGACGCGCAATCGCTGGCCATGCTGATCATGAGCTGGCATCGCTCCAACCTGCCGGTGCGTTACATTCCCGGGGCGCAACAGGCCGACCGCCCCACAGCGGAAGAACTGGCGAAAGAGCGTGAAATGATGAGCGGCCCGGGCGCATTCTTCGTGCAGAAGACATGCTTCATTTGCCACAGTGTCAGCACATTCGGCATTGAATCGGCGGCCAAGATAGGACCCGACCTGGCAGATGCGGTAGCGGATGTGCCACGGCGTTTCGGTATTCCGCTGGAATCATTCCTGGCAAGTCCCACGGGCACCATGTCGGTCGTCCTGTCCACGCAGATCCGCCTGACGCCCGAGGAAAAACAAACCGTAATCGAGAAACTCAAGATCGCATATCAGAAAAAACAGGAGCAGGAGGGAAGCAAGGCCCCGCAAGTGGCTCCAAAAAGCTAAAGCCCGTCCCCTGCTCTTGATTTTGAAGGAGGTTCAAATGAAGAAAATATCCTGGACGTGGGTGGTGTCCGCCATTGCTCTGGCAGTGCTGGTGGCTGCGTCCGCGTCCTCCGGTTGCGCCAAGAAACCCCAGCTGGCCCGCACCGGCGACGTCACCCAGTCGGCGATTGCCACCTATGTCGCGCCGGGCGACTTGGACCAGTATTACATCTTCTACTCCGGAGGCCACTCCGGGAACGTCTACGTGGCCGGTGTGCCTTCCATGCGGCACATCGCAACCATACCCGTCTTCACTCCCTATCCCGGAACCGGCTACGGCTTCGACAAGGAATCCAAAGAGATGCTGGGCGGATTCACCTGGGGCGACACCCACCATCCCGCGCTCAGTGAAACCAACGGCGATTATGACGGGCGCTGGCTGTTCATCAACGACAACGCTAACAACCGCGTCGCCCGCATTGATTTGCGCGATTTCAAGACCAAGGAAATCCTGGGACCCATTCCCAACGTTTCCGGCAATCATGGTTCGACGTTTGCCACTCCTAATACCGAATACATCCTGGCAGGCTCACGTTTCTCCATCCCGTTGCCCAAGGGAACCTATGCCCCGGTCGAGCAATACGCGACGCAGTACAAGGGCGTAGTCTCGGGCATAGCCGTCGATCCCAAGACAGGTCACATGGCGGTGGGCTGGCAGATCCTGATGCCACCCTTCGACTATGACCTGGGCGACGCCGGCAAGGGTCCGAGCAATGGCTGGGCCTTCTGGACCTCCTACAACACCGAGCGCGCCACCGGCAAACTGGAGGTCACCGCCTCGCAGAAAGACCGCGATTACATCGCAGCGGTGAATTGGAAAGTCGCCGAGCAGGCGATCAAAGACGGCAAGTACAAGACGCTCGGCGGCCTCAAGGTAATCGAACCGCGCGATGTTCCTGGCGTGGTCTATCTCGTGCCCTGCGCCAAGAGCCCGCACGGAGTCGATGTCACTCCGGATGGCAAGTACTTCATCGGCAGCGGCAAGCTGCAGGCCATCGTCACGGCGTTCAGCTTCGACAAGCTGATGAAGGCTATCTCGGACAAGAACTTCACCGGCAACGAAGACGGCATCCCGGTCCTGAACTATGACGCGGTGAAGGAGGCTGAAGTCAACGTTGGTTTGGGGCCTCTGCACACTCAGTTTGACGACAAGGGCTACGCCTATACCAGCCTGTTCGTGGAGAGCGCCGTGGCCAAGTGGAAACTGGGCACCTGGGAAGTGTTGGACAAAGTGCCGGTTTCCTACAACGTCGGCCACCTGACCGCACCCCATGGCGACACCGTGCATCCGCGCGGCGGCTGGGTGATCTCCCTCAATAAGTTATCGCACGGACGGCACATTAGCGTCGGCCCGTCGCAACCCGAGAGCTCGCAATTGATTGACGTGACCGGCGACAAGATGAAGCTGGTGTACGACGCCTTCACTGAGCCCGAACCGCACTACGCGCAGATCATCGATGCCAAACTGATCAAACCCATCGAGATCTATACGCCCGCCGATAACAAGCATCCAGGCGCGATTTGGGATGTGAAGGACGCGAAGGTGGAACGCCAGGGTAACCACGTCATCGTCCACATGAGCGCCGTGCGCAGTAACTTCGAACCTAACAAGCTGGAGGTCAACCAAGGAGACCTGATCACGATCTATCTCAGCAATATCGAGCAGACCACAGATGAACTCCATGGGATGTCAATAAACGAATACAACATCAACCTGGTGGTGGATCCCGGCGAGACCAAGGTGATTGAGTTCGTAGCCAATAAGCCCGGAGTCTTCCCCTTCTACTGCACTAACTTCTGTTCCGCCTTACATCAGGAGATGCAGGGCTATCTGCTGGTGAAGGGTCGCGCTGGAGCGGCAGTTGCCGGCAAGAAAAAAGGCAAGGCGCCAAACGCCATGGCCAGTCTTGGGCAATGAGAGAGAAGAGAACATATGTCTAGCATTAGCAACACCGGTTCCGTTCCACCCACCCGCGCGCCGGCGATGCTGGCGACATTCCGACCCGGGTGGTTGGAACGGACCAATCTTTTCTTTCAATTGCCATTGAACATGCGGACGCGTGTGGTAGTGGTAGTCGCGGCCTTGTTCTTGGCCATCGCCGTCCTGTTGCCTCTGTGGCACATGACCCTCTACTCCAACCAGTACACGGATGGGCTTAACCTTTATATCTACACCCACA
>DASQIH010000317.1:0-5577 GCA_035631655.1 Terriglobales bacterium | reverse complement strand
GCGGGGACGAGTCTCCAACCAATACAACCTCAGCACCTTATCGCTTGCATTCCGCAACCAAGCCTCAATTTCTTCCGTCTGAAACGGCTGATCTCCCGGACCAAGCTCGCGATTGAGCAACGCTGTGATTTCTTCAGCCGTGCTCGGCTTCTTGATCTTGTTCAATGCTCGACGTACGTGTTCGTCGAGACGGCGGTTTGCATTTGGAACCTGACACATTTGCGGTCCTCGGATTTGAAGCTAGACCTGCTGAGAGGTGCTCATTTTCTGTGGGGTTTGGCTGCAAGCAAGAACCAGCAGCGCGGTCGAGAACGCAATCGCATAATCCCCGCTGCCGTTTGAGCCCGAAGCACCCGTGCGTCCCAGCCCCAGCATCGCCCGCGCTGCCATTCTCTTCAAGTTCCGTACGTCCACGGGCGCGTCGGTAGCGATGACGATCATCACCGATCCTTTTTCCTGATCTATGAGGTTGCCTCGTTCAAGAACGTCGCGGAAATCGCAGCGACCCAGTTCCCGGCCCACTGGAGCGCCTGCGATGGTGAGCACGCCCCCAAAGTTCGTCTGGACGAGGAAGCCAACCGTGTACCCACCCAGCTTAGGAGGCAGGCGGCGGGAGGAGGTTCCGATGCCGCCCTTGAAACCGAACGCAACCGTCCCTGTACCCGCGCCAACTGAGCCCTCCTCGACCCGCCCGCTCTTGACGTTCCTGATGGCGGCGAACACGTCTTCCCGCGTGATGTGCCGTCCCCGGATGTCGTTCAGGTATCCGTCGTTCGTTTCGCCGACCAGCGGGTTAATGGACTCGACATCTTCGTTTTCCGGCAAAGCCAGCATGTAGTCGATGAGCGCGTCGGCCACACGGGGCACGCTTAGAGTGGATGTGAGCAGGATCGGGGTCTCAATCTCCCCAAGGTTGAACCGGCCAGCTTGCCGAAGGCGTTGCCCACGAAAACCGCGCCCGGAACCTTTTCGCGGAACAGATTGCCGGGATGCGGCAGGATGGCCGTCACGCCTGTGCGCACGTCGTCGCCACGGATGATGGTCGTGTGTCCGACCTCAACACCAGCAACATCGGTGATCGCGTCAATCGGCCCGGTTGGTAGAACGCCGACCTTTAGTCCTAAATCCGAGGCGCGAGGTCGTGCATTGGAAGTTGTGCTCTGCGCGGAAGCGGCTGCGGTGATCAGCAAGACCATCGTGGCTGCGATGCGGGAGGCGCAGCCGCGGTGCGTGAGAATTGTCCTCAATGGTTTCCCATCGTTTGAGACGGCTGTGGAGGGAATTCGCTTCGACGATCGTCCCCCTCCATGACACGCGACTCACTCTCCAAGCCATGTCACAAGCAGATGTGCCCGAAGTCACAGCATAGCGTTCCGGGGCGCCCCACACTTGGATTGTGATGCGCGTCACAGGGTCGATGTTAGTCGTACCCGGTGACAGAAGTGACCGAGTGGCAACCTGACACGGGCTGCAGCGCACGAGCTTGGCTGTCCCCGGAATCCGGTCTGCATCACAAGGGGTGGTTTCGTGCTCTCACCATACGGACTCCATATTATTGAAAGCTGTCTTACCTGCAAGTTGCGGGCCGACCGCACCTTCTGCGACCTGAGCACGGCCGCGCTGCAAGCCTTTGAAGGGATCAAGCATGCGATCTCATATCCTGAGGGCGCGGTCCTGTTCATAGAAGGTCAGACACCGCGCGGTATCTTCGTGCTTTGCCAGGGGCAAGTGAAGCTCTCCTTCTGCGCTAGGGATGGCAAGACGCTCATCCTCAAGATTGTCGAACCGGGAGAAGTGCTGGGGCTCAGCGCTACGCTTTCCGGCAAGCCCTACGAATTGACCGCCGAGACCATTGACCCCTGCCAAGTCAGTTTCGTAAAGCGCGAAAACTTCCTTCGCTTCCTGAAGGAGAATCCTGACGCCTGTTTCAAGGTAGCCGAGCAGCTTAGCAACAAATACGACAATGCGTGCCATGAAGTGCGTTCGTTAGGACTCTCGCACTCGGCAGGCCAGAAGCTGGCCAAGCTGCTGTTGGAATGGAGTTCCCGGCACGCTGAGTCCAAGAAGGTCGAGCCGCGCGTTAGGCTGGCGCTCACGCACGACGAGATTGCCCAGATGATTGGCACTTCGCGCGAGACGGTGACTCGTCTCTTTGCCAACCTGAAAAAGCGGCAAATCGTGCAATGGGATGGCTCCACGCTGTTGATCCGCAACAAGGCCGCTCTGAAGGCGTTGGCCAGTAACGGATAGTTCGGAACGCGAATCGCTTATGAGGCCACCTCCGCGACAAACCTGGCCTGGCCCGATCAAGCGCAAAGCGTAAAGAAAGTACAATCCTATCGTTTCTCCCAGGAGCAGCGGAAGCTGCGGTAAGTCGAATCGTTGAATCGGGAGTACAGCCGTGGAATTTAGAGACCAGCCGATCGATGCGGCCTTGGAGGGATGGAACGAGTTATGTTCCGCGGTGGCTGCTGCGTCCACGAAGAGCGGAGGCAGGCTGAAGTATAGGCACCCGGAGGATTTCGGCGTGCTCATTCAAGTGGAAGAGCCGCCGCGAGCTCTTCGGCTCGAGTATTCTCCCGAACTCAAGAAGCTGCGCTATAACACCGGAATCTCAGGTTGGCAGGAACTCCATGTAGTCAAAGTACCAGAGCACCCGGTTGTGCTTGAGACGCCGTATGGCGAGCGGTACACAATTCAAGAGTTCTGCAATCTTCTCCTTGAGCAACTCGAAAAATCACCGTTCTGATCGCAGCGGGTCAATTGCCTAAAAATGGTGCAGCCGAATGAAAAACGAACAGTATTTGGGGCGCTTCAACGGAAGATCGGCGCCTGCCGCTACCTGCGGGCAAATACCTCAGCCGCAAGCACCAGCGGGTTTTTCGTACGGGCATTGCGGCTGACGCGCAGAATCACAGCATCCCAGAACCCGGCTGCCTTGAACTCGCCCAGGAAGGCATCTCCTTCCTTCGCCCCAGCGATTCACGCAAACCAGTTTGTTTCGCTGTTGCGAGTCTCAGGCGGTAGAGGCTGCGAAAGTATCAATTCGGCCGCGTAGACCCTTCCGCCGGGGCGAATAACTCGCGCAAGTTCGTGGAAAATCCGATCTCGGAAGGGGTTCAGATTGAAGATGCCGTTGACGAGTGCTACCTCGATCTTCCCGTCTTCGATCGGCAGCCGCTCGGCATCGCTGGCGCGCAATTGCACATTGCGCACGCCAGCTTCGGCCAGAGCTTCGCGTGCGCGAGATAGCATGGCGTCGCTGAAGTCAACGCCGATTACTTTCCCTCCGGGCGCTACGCGCTGGGAAGCGATCAGCGTGTCCGTGCCTGAACCGCAGCCCATGTCGAGAACCGTCGCTCCGGGCCGCAAGTCCGCAAAGAGGGACACGTTCGAGACGCCGGCGAATGCATCGCAAGCCACGCTCGGCAGGGTGGACAGTAATTCATGGGGATAGCCGATGCTCTCCGCAAACTCCCGGCCGACGGGAAATGGGTGCTCCTCTCGGGGCCGTTCGGCGGCAGAGTATGCGCCGCGCACCCTGTCGCGTAACTGCGCCGCACTAGTACCGCTGGCTGCCATGGGACTCCGAGCAATTCTAGCTCTACGGCCCCGTTTCAACCATCATCCTAATCAGGCGGACCTGTCCAGGCGTTGTATTTGTTCCATGATCTGCTTGCGCCGTTGCTGGCGCGCTTTTCGACTATCAATTTCGGTGGCGTCATCACCAGGTGGGAGAACTTCGCGACTCAGACGTATAGATACGCATTCTCGGCCGTTCTTAAGCAGGTTTAGTCATGACCAACGACCGCGAAGTCGCCGGGATCCTTGCTCGGGTGCGAGCTCTACTTCGGAGCGGGGATGTCGGTAGCTCTCTGGTCCGCGAGTCCGGTCGCATCGGAGCTCCCATACCGGTTCTGGCGCCGGATAGCCAGCTTCATTCATGGTTCGTGCCAGTTACGATAGGCAACCGACTCGTGGCTTTCTTCCAGCTCCTACCAGACCTGACAATGATGCGCTATTCCAGCTTTCAGAAACGAGATGACAGCATGGAGGGGTGCCCCTCAGCGGAATTATGGATTGACGCGGAAACCGTCCGGCGCCGCGCTCAAGAGAGAGCACGCCCTGGCGAGACAGTCGGACAGCCCTTCCTAACTTATGACCGCGCCCCTTCGCGATTGGTGTGGGCTGTCCCGCTGACATCTCCTGACGGTACGACCCGGACTCTACACGTAGCGGGGCGGGCGGTTTGGGAGGCCGTAACCACTGACAAGGGCATTGACTCTTACGGAGGCGGTTCGCCTCGTTAGAGTAGCGAAGCACGCCTCGATAACATCCCTCGCTTGCGCGGGGTGTGGCTTTATAACGTAGTACTAAGATCAAAGTCAGACACTTGTTGCAAGAGTTGTCAAAGGGAAAGTAAGTGTAGGGGGCAAAACTTCGAATGGCGATTTCCTGATCTGGGACTGATTTGGAATTTTTGATACCTAATCTTGTGCTGCCGACATATCGGTACTCCACGTACTGAGTCTCCTGCTTCTGCGCCGGTTGACAAATCGCTTGATTCATGGCGCTGTAGATACTTGCGCAGAAAAGAAAGGTCACTCTAACTGGGTTAAGGCCATATTGCGTTGCAGAAAACTCTTCTTGTACCGCCGCTTAATCGGCACTCTGTGCGAGTTTCAGGATCTCACGGGCAGTACGCATACGGTGGCGGGCCGGAGATTAGAGACCGGTTTTTGAGCTGCAGCCGGTAGTACTGAAGACGCATGTTGGTGTCGACGTAGTTGGGGTCGGTGGGGATCACGTTACGCCAATAGACGGACGCATCGGTGTTGGTGAGGGTCGCGTTGGGATCGCCCTGGATACTCTTCCAGGTGGCCTCGGTTACCGGCGAGGTAAAAAGAGACGGATCGATCACCATGTACTCTGCGCGAAAGAAGCGTTGCCGCACGCAGATGGTCGGGGCCACGTGCCATCCCCAATCCACAAAGCACTGGGGATTGTTCTTGGTATTCACGTGAAGATTGCCGTCAATCCAGACTTTTCTCGGCTTCGCACCCGCGGCAATCATCAGGCGGCACATCTCGTGGGCGCGTGCCCAGCAGCCGTCGTCCGGGTAGAGGAAAGGGATGCACGGCGGAGGCACAGTGAGCGGGTCGCAGGTGGTAGCACTGCAGAGCGCGAATAACTGGCTGGCGCGCCCGGATGAAACGCAACATACCCAGCAGAACCACCTCCGGCAGAAATGACGGAACCAGCCTGGGCGGGCCTTGATTGGCTCCGGTCCGGGCAGGGGCAATTTTGGTTCATGCGGGCTGGGCCGCGCATCGATGATTTCATGGTCGTCGGTCTCGGTGACGATCAGCCATGCTTTCTTTGCCAGCGCGGAACGCAGGGTCTCAACCAACTGGGCAAAGTCCGGGTTCTTGCGTGTGAGCCGGTGCCGCGCGTGCGAGGCCTCGAGATCGACCCTGAACTCCTCCGCCCCAGCCTCGGCAATCGCTGCCACTCTGGTCACAAGCGGTATCAGCAGGCGCGAAATGCCGCGGGTTTCGGGATCCACCTCGATGTAAA
>DASQIH010000316.1:0-13285 GCA_035631655.1 Terriglobales bacterium | reverse complement strand
AACGACTATTGCCCCTGCGGCTCTGGCAAAAAGTACAAGAACTGTTGTGCTGCGTGAGCGCGGCCTACTTCATTGAATCTCAGGCTACCTGACTTGTCGCAAGCTCGGCCCACAACGCTGCCGAATGGCCAATCTCCAGGCGCGGGCATTCTTGCCCGCGAAGTTGCGGCCCCTTGATTGAATTCGTGGCGGACCTATCCGCCGGCGCCATATTCCACGGTGTTCTGCGGTGCCTCTGGGTCGCCTTCTGTGGGCTGCTGCGATGCTTTTGATTTCTTCGCGGAGCAGTCATCCTTTCCCGAATTGTTCTTGGTCTCGTTCTGGGTGGTTTGGTTCTGCTGGGCTTCCTCCGGCTGGCCGAACGCCATACCCAGCGTGCAGAGCATCATCAATAGCGCTAGAAATGTTTTCCGCATTTTCCCAAGTTCTCCTTCTGTCATGGACGTGTTTCGCCATGCAAGATGGATAACTGGGAGCGGAGATATTTATTCCCCCCGAATGCTGGACGCCTGACGCACATGCTTGCGTAATCGGCGCGGGCTGAAGGCCAGCCCTGCTACATGTCTTGTCATCCCGAGCGCGCGCGTGTGGAGGCGGGTCTCCGACCCGCCCAGCGGTTAAAAGCGCGCATATTAAGAGCCGTTTTCGGCACGGCTGGAAGCCGTGCCCTGATACGAGTCGCGTTGGTTCGTATCGGGGCATCGCTTCAGCGGTGCCGTTCCTGCGCATCCTCATGTCCGGGCTTTAGCCCCTGAGTATGCTCTCGGCGCTCACTTTTCAGCTTTCAGAAAATCCACGCTTGTCATTCCGAGCAAAGCGAGGAATCTGCTTTTTCCTCCATGGCGTGGGTGAAAAAGCAGCCACGGATGTGCACGGATATCACGGAGGCTGATCCGCCAAATCCGTGCTGATCCGTGGCTTTTTTTTGGCCAGTTCCTGATCCGCTGGTCGAGCAGGGTGGCGCAGGGCCTCGGCCCTGCTTTATCTGCCTTACTCAATTCTGCTGGCGACAAGGACAACTATCGCGCGATCCTGGTGGCGTTGCAGGGTGTCACGGGAGCTCCGGTTGCGGTGGCCGAGAAAGACAGGGAATTCATACCCGTTGGGCTCACCACCACCGTGAACAAAGAATCGGCCGAACCGAAGAAGGCGGCCGAGGCTTCCCCGGCGACCGAGGCGCCCAGCGGGGCGATCGGGACGGTAAGTGTAGCGACCACTCCCGATGGAGCCGACGTCTACGTGGACACACTGTTTTACGGAAATAGTCCGGCAACCCTGAAGCTGAAGCCGGGGAAGCACACGATCGGGGTCGAGATGGCGGGATATAAAGATTGGTCTCGGGATATATCGACTGACGCGGGCAGCGAGGCCCATCTGACGGCCGCTTTGGAAAAGACAAACTAGCGAGGCACTGTTGGTGCTGCACGCTTGGCAGCCCATGTCTCGCGCTTTTTACGAGACGCAGACGGCCGCCCGATTGGTAGAGTTCGGGCCACCATCCCACGTTTCGAAAATCGCGAAACGTGGGGCACCCGGCGCGCTGAGCGGCCACGCTCGCCACACGGGCTGCCTTATCCCCAGGTCTCGCGTATCATTTCCCGAGTCCCGAGAGGGGGAATGATGGCAACTCAGAAAGATGGCCTGAAAGAACGCCTCGGGCGCTACCGCCAGATCAAGATCAGCGTCGTCGGGAGAAAGTCCGGGCGGACCATCTCGGTCCCGGTCTGGTTCGTTCTAGAAGGCGAGAAGCTCTATCTGCTCCCCGTGCAAGGCTCGGATACCCAGTGGTACAAGAACGTTCTTCACAACCCGCAGATTCGGATTGAAGCTCGAGGCGTGGGCAAGGAATTTCGAGCCGCTCCCTTAACCGATCCCGCCACCGTGAAATCCGTGGTCGAGAAGTTCCGCGAGAAGTATGGAGCGCAGGACGTGAAGAAATATTACTCCAAATTCGATGTGGCAGTTCTGGTGGAGCTGGGCTGAAACACCTCAGACGCCCACGTCACTTTTCTTTGCAGGCTTGACAAGCTCTGTGAGAGGATTCTTCCTTCCCGCTTTGCCAAAGACGCAGCTATCCGCAAAGCCCCCTGAAGCGAAGAGAGGATTGAACAGGGCATGCAGTGGTTTTTCTTGTTTTTTCTGGTCTCAGGTTTCTGCAGCATCCTTTACGAGTTGATCTGGCTGCGGCTGGCGATGGCGCAGTTCGCAGTCACTACGCCTCTGGTTTCTATTGTCTTGTCGGTGTTCATGGCAGGCCTGGGCTTTGGCTCCTGGTTGGCCGGCCGTTGGGTCGGCCAGTGGAGAGGGCGACTCCGATTTCCCGCATTGCGCCTCTATGCGCTGACCGAATTGCTGATTGGAGTTTCGGGGCTGCTGGTTCCGCTGGAGCTGTCGTGGGGAAGAGGGCTTCTGGAGAAGCTGGATAATGCTCATCCGTTGTCCTCTACGGCATATTACCTCGCAGCTGGAATTTGGATAGCGCTGGCCCTGGCGCCCTGGTGCGCGTGCATGGGGGCAACCTTTCCTTTCGCCATGTTTGCCATCGAAGAGAAGCATGGCAATGAATCGCCGCGATCATTCAGTTTTCTTTACCTGGCGAATGTGGGCGGGGCAGTCGCCGGCGCGGTGCTTCCGCCTCTCCTGGTCGAGCTCGTCGGGTTCCGCGGCACGCTGCGGTCGGCTTCGGTCTTGAATTTTCTTGTGGCCAGCCTTGCTTTCAGCCTCACGGTACAAGCGAGCACTGGCAGGGTTCGTGCTCCGAGTCCGCAACCTGAACCAACTGCGCTTGCTCACCCTGGTGAAGGCGAGAAAAACAAGCTTCTGTGGCTGCTGTTCGGCACAGGTCTTACCAGTATGGCGGCGGAAGTGGTGTGGGTGCGCCTGTTTACTCCGTCGATCGGCACCGTCGTGTATGCGTTCGCGACCATTCTGGCGTCCTATCTGCTCGCGACTTACCTGGGATCGCTTACCTACCGAAAATGGTTGAAGGGCTTGGAACTGAACCCCAGCGTTTGGGGAATGCTGGGCTTCGCGACGTTGCTGCCGCTGCTGGCCACCGACAAGCACGTCCACACGCAAGGACAGGTGCGCGTGATCCTGGGAGTGCTTCCTTTCTCCGCCATCCTGGGATACGTTACCCCGCTGCTGCTGGATCGGATTTCCTCGGGCGATGGGCAACGGGCGGGCAGCGCCTATGCCGTCAACGTTCTGGGCTGCATTGTCGGGCCGCTGCTCTCCGGCTTTCTGCTGCTGCCTGCGGTTGGCGAACGCGCTTCTCTGTGCCTGCTGGCGCTGCCCTGGTTCATCGCAGCGCTGATGTACGGAAGATCTCCCGCCTCTTCTTCTGTCCAGCTAGGCTTCCGGCGAAGCCGGCGAATGGCAGTTTCACTTGCGGTGGCGGCCGTTATCCTGCTGGCATCGACCAGGAGTTTCGAGCAGAGGTTTCGCAGACGGGAGGTGCGGCGCGACTACACGGCCACAGTAATCGCGACTGGGGAGGGCAGGCAGCGGCATTTGCTGGTGAATGGCGTGGGCATGACTGGTCTTACTCCAATCACAAAAATGATGGCCCACCTGCCGCTGGCCATGCTGGATCGGAAACCTCAAAATGGCTTGGTCATCTGTTTCGGGATGGGCACGACCTACCGCTCCATGCTTTCCTGGGACATTTCTTCGACCGCCGTCGAACTGGTCCCCAGCGTGCCCTCACTGTTTTCCTTTTTTCACGAGGATGGTGCGGAACTGCTGCAATCGCCGAAGGCGCACGTGGTCATTGATGACGGACGGTTTTTCCTGGAGCGCACGTGGGAGCAATACGATGTCATCACGCTCGATCCGCCTCCACCGGTGGAGGCCGCCGGATCAAGCCTGCTTTATTCCAAAGAGTTCTATGCCATTGTGAAGCGCCATCTGCGCCGGGATGGAATTCTGCAGCAATGGATCCCCTCTGGAGACGATGCTGTGATGTCTGCCGTAGCCAAGGCGCTGAAAGAGTCCTTCCCCTACGTACGGGTTTTCCGGTCGGTGGAAGGTTGGGGATATCATTTTCTGGCGAGCATGACGCCGCTGCCGGACACTCCTGCATCGGTGCTGGCCAGCCGGATGCCAACCAAGGCAACTACAGATTTGTTGGAGTGGGGACCTGCTTCCAGCGCCGAGCAGCAGTTTGACGTCGTACTGCACTACGAGCTGCCCATTGACCGCTTGGCACAAGAGGCTCCCAGCGTGAATGCCATGCAAGACGATCATCCGGTCAACGAATATTACTATCTGCGAGAAAAGCGCGCCCAATGGCGCAAGCTATGGGCGAGCCTCTTTGGTGCGAGGAACTAGAAGCTACTCCCACCGCAAGTCGGGCGGGGCCTGCTGATGGCTCACGTTGATGCGGAAATCCTTCTAGCTCGGTTCTCGGGGCAGGATGCCGAGGAGCGCCAATGTGCCTGTCTGGTATGAGATAGCGGTGGTGACTTGTGGGGCTCGCTGTTACCTCCGTAACCGGGCAGTTTCGAGTAACCGGATTACAATTGGCACTATCGCAGGTCACCTTACTGGATTCGCCGGCTTTGCCGCCGATACCACAGGAAGGGGACTAACCCGTTGATGCCCATGCCGGGCATTCACGAACCCTGCGTCATCCGGAGTCCGCACTAATATGGCGTTTGGTCTAGGCTTCAACAAAACGAAAGTCCTCAGCTCCGCGGAGAAGTACGTCCAGCAAGGCAAGCTGCAGAACGCCATCGCTGAGTACGAGAAAGTCCTCAAGCACGATTCTAAGGACCTCACGGTTCTGAATACGGTTGGCGACTTGCACGCCCGCCTTGGCCAGCCCGAAGACGCCTGCAACTGCTTTAAGACGGTAGGCGACGCCTACGCCCAGCAGGGTTTCACGGTGAAGGCTATCGCCATGTACAAGAAGCTCACCAAATTGAGGTCCACGCTGGAAGGCGTGCTCAAGCTGGCGGAGCTGTACACGCAGCAGGGCTTGTTCAACGATGCGCGGCAGCAATATCTGCAAGTGGCAGAAGAGTTCTTGCGGACGGGCGAACTGGAGCAGGCGGTTCGCATTTTCCAAAAGACCTTGGAGATGGATCCCGAGAACGTCGCCATGAAGGTGCGTTTGGCGGAGGTCTACGTTCGTCTGGGAAAGAAAAAAGAAGCCTGGCAGATTTTCTCCAGCGCGGCCGAACAGCTGCGCGCCCGGGGACAATTGGTTCCCGCCGAGGACATATTGCAGCGCATGCTGACGCTGGATCCGAAGAACAACCAGGTCCTGCTGCTGCGCGGCAAGAATGCGATGGAAGCCGGAGACAGCGCGGCGGCCATCAATTATTTCCAGCAGGTTCCTGATATCGACACGCAGCCCGAGGCGCTCAAGGCGCTGTTCCACGCTTATCTGGCAGCGGATCGGCTGACCGATGCCGGAGTGCTCGCCACCAAGCTTCTGACCGTTCACAACGACATCGAAGGCATCTCTGGCTTCGTGGCTGCGTTAATGAAGGGCGGGCTCCATCAGGACGCGCTCAATGTTTATCACCAGTACGCTGACCGCCTGCTGTCCCTGGATCAGCCCAAGGTTCTGGAAAACCTGCACACCATCATCGGCCATGTGCGCAGCGAACCAGAGTGCCTCGAGCTGCTGCTGGAACTTTTCCAGAAGGCCGGCGAGACTACTCACATCAGTGAAGTGACTGAGTTGTTGGCGCACGCCAGCGTGCAAAAAGGAGACTTGGACAAGGCGCGTGAGCTCTATCAGCAGTTGATGACGGTGGAGCCACAGAACCCGATTCACGCCCAAAATTATCAGCAGGTCACTGCCAAGCTGGAGGGCGCGCCGCGGTCGGACACGATTACGGTGGAACAGGGCACCGTCATTCTCGAAGAATTGGAGGCAACCGCACCGGCCGTTGAACAGGGGTACCCGGAGAGCATCGCGGCCGAGGTGCGCGCCGCACTCACTGACGCGGAACTTTTTGTTTCTTACAACATGCCGGCCAAGGCTCTGGGGCCGCTCATCGCTGTGCTGCCCAAGGCGCCGCAAGATATACCCCTGAATCAGCGTCTGGCCGCATTGCATACCCGCGCCGGCCGTTTCGCTGAAGCGGCGGCTTGTTGCCGGTCTCTGGAAAAAGTCTATTCCGATGCTGGTTACGCTGAGGAATCGGGCCGCTATGGGGAGCTGGCAACGAGATACGAGCAGCGTTCTGGCACATCGCCTGCCGAAGCGACGCCAGCCGAGGCGCCGGTTCCATCACCGTGGCCAACTGCGGCACCTGCCGAATTTGCAACTGAGCCGGTCACGGCGGCACCCGCAGACGAAGAACAGGTCGGTGCTGCCGACGAGAGCGAAATTGATCTTTCTGAGGAGTGGGAAGGCGCACTTACGGAGGAACCGCCAGCGGTAGAACCTCCGGCGGCAGTAAAAGCGCCTAAGATTCCAGAACCCGCGGTGGTAATCGCACCGCCAGCTCGGCCTGCTTCGGAGGATCTGGTTCCCGAGACCGTGGAAGAGGTTCGCTTCTACCTGCAACACACTATGCGTTTGCAGGCGTTGGCTGCGATGGCCAAGCTGGAAGCCTTAACACAAGATCAAGATCTAATCGCCACCCTCCGCGCGGAATACGAGGCCGCTTTCGCGCCAGCTCCTGCGCCAGAGCCCGTGCAGGATGCTGCTGTGGAAGAGGTCACGATCGAGGAAGAACCGGTAGAGGAAGAAGTAGCGCAGGGAGAAGCGGTTCAGGAAGAAGCGGTTCAGGAAGAAGCGGCCGAAGAAGTTGTTGCAGCTTCGGCGACCGAGGATGCCGAACTGATAGCGAACCTGGAATCGGAGCTGGCTGATTTTGAGCCACCGCCGGAGCCGATTAAGCCGAAAGCGGCGCCAGCCCGTGCCTTCGAAGCTGCAGCCTCGGCCCGAGAAGACGTTTTGGGCGAATTTGTGGCTGATCTGGAATCGTCGCTGGGAGATGACTTCCTGGCAATGCCGCCTGCGCCCCGGCCCCAGGTCATCAAGCCGCAGCCAAAAACCGAGCCTGTTCCTGTAACCCAGAGAGTTGCCGCTCATGCCGCCCCAGTATTTGCGCCTCTGGCGCCGACTGCACATCCCGCACCGGCTGCGGTCGCAGTTGAGGTTCCGACGCAGGCTGCCTCGCATCATCATCCCGAAATGGCGAGCTTGCTGGCAACCGGCGTGGCAACCTCTGCTGCCGGTGCAGGCACCGACCTCATCCACATGTTCGACGAACTAAAGGATGAGCTGGAAGAAGATACCACTACCACGGCCGCCGAGCAGGACCCGGAGACCCATTACAACCTGGGAGTCGCCTTCCGCGAAATGGGGCTGTTGGATGAAGCCATCGGCGAGCTGCAGAAGGTCTGCCAACTGGTGGATCGTGGCCATCCCTTCCCGCAGCTGATGCAGACTTATACCTGGCTAGCCCAATGCTTCCTGGACAAGGCCGTGCCGGAAGCCGCCGTCCGCTGGTATGAGCGGGCATTGAAGATCAGTTCGATCGACGAAGACACTCGCACGGCACTGCACTACGAACTGGCAACCGCTTACGAAAATGCTCACAACCGCGACGCGGCCCTGAGCCATTTCATGGAAGTCTACGGCAACAACATTGATTATCGAGACGTGGCCGAGCGCATAAAGGCTCTGAAGTCGTAAAATCGCTGAATGGACCTTACCCTGAGCCTGGGGGGCGTGCGCGAGGAAAATCGCGCTCTCGACCGCCCGATGGATGGAGGGCGGCGTGACCCCAGATCCTAAGACGCCTTTGGACAGCCACCCCGGGCCCTTCGCCGACTCCAAGCTTCCCAACGGAGCTCCCCGTCTGGCCACCCTGGAGGGCGAGCCTCGGACCCAGCTCTCGCCCCGTCGACTATGGATGCACCGGTTATCGGTATTGGCTTTCGTTTTCTTCTGCGCCATCCTGGGAGTAGTTCTGGTCGTGTTCCCGTGGAGAGATGAGTGGACCAACAATAGCCTGCTAGTGGGTTATCCTGCTCTGCAGAATGTGATGGGCAGCGGTTTTGTGCGCGGCGTCTGCAGCGGCCTGGGACTTGTGGACATCTGGATCGGGTTCTGGGAAGCGGTGCATTACCACGAATAGGCGGTTTCCTGTCGCGAGATAAAGAAATCATGAGCGAACACAAATCCAAGGCAGCGCCCCTGGCGTATCAGAATGAGCCATTCCTGAGCAGTCCCGACGGCCGGCTTTTGCGGATCCTGTCGGAGTACGCGGAGCCGTTGGCGCGCTTTCGCCGCGAGCAGATCCAGGACACGGTGGTGTTTTTCGGTTCCGCCCGATTCACCAATCGCCGTGACGCTCAGCGAACCTTGACCGGCATCGAAGGTGACACAAAAAACCGAGGCTCCGAGCAGCAGAGCGAATTGAAACGCGCGCTGGCTGCCGTTGACATGGCGCGCTATTACGAAGATGCCCGCCGCCTGGCTCATCTGCTGACCGAATGGTCGATCAAGATTCCAGCGCGCCGGCGGCGTTTCGTTGTCACTACGGGAGGCGGGCCAGGAATTATGGAAGCGGCCAATCTGGGAGCTCATGAGGCCGGAGGCAAGACCATTGGCTTGAATATCAACCTGCCCTTCGAGCAGTCTCCGAATCCGTATATCACCCCGTCGCTCAACTTCGAGTTCCACTACTTCTTCATGCGTAAGTTCTGGTTCGCCTACCTCGCCAAAGGATTGGTAATCTTTCCCGGCGGCTTCGGTACTTTGGATGAGCTGTTCGAAATTCTCACCCTGGCGCAGACACAAAAACTGGCCAAGAAAATTCTGGTCGTGATCTATGGCAGCGAGTACTGGAACAGGGTGCTCGACATGCGTGCTATGGCCGAGGCGGGAACCATCTCACCTGAGGACCTGGAATTATTCAAGATTGTGAACTCGCCCGAAGAAGGCTTCGAATACCTGCGCGATGGCTTGACCAAATTCCATCTCGGCGGCCTGCCCAAAGAAGGGTTGCCGGAAATCGCGAAGACGCGCCCGTGATTCGGCTCGGAAAGCGCTTCCGTAGTACGCTGAGTTGGGATGCGTTGTCTCCTTTACTACATCACGGATCGCATGCAGTTCACGGGCGACGAGGACGCACGCCGACGACGTCTCCTGGACAAGACCGCCGAAGCGGCGCGTTGTGGGGTGGATTTCATTCAACTGCGCGAAAAAGATCTCCCCGGCCGTGAATTGGAATTCCTGGCTCGCGAAGCGTTGGAAATAATCCACCTAGAAACTGGAAACCGGAAACCAGAAAGTTGCCTTCTCATCAATTCGCGCACCGATGTCGCACTCGCCGTGGGTGCAGACGGAGTCCACCTGCCCGCCAACGACCTCTCACCTCAAGAAGCACGCACGGTGTGGAGCAAGTCGGGTATTGCTGGCCGGGAGATCGTCACTATCTCCTGTCACTCAGAAGAAGATGTGCGCCGGGCGGCAGTGGAGAGCGCCGACTTCGCCCTCTTCGCCCCGGTGTTCGAAAAGAAAGACGCCCCACCCGCGCAGGCTGCAGGCCTCGAAGGCCTGCGCCGAGCTTGCCAGCATAAGATCCCAGTCTTTGCTCTTGGAGGCGTCACGCTGGAGAATGCGTGCTCCTGCGTGGATGCGGGTGCGTCAGGAATCGCCGCAATCCGCCTTTTCCAGCAAAACGATATCGACACTGTCGTGCGCACACTCCGCGCAGATCACCCATGAGGCTTGCGGTATCCTTGAGAAGACATGGCTACGCAGCCTTCCACAACCCGAGTCGAGCCTACCACCTCGTGTCTCGTCCGCATTCCGGAGGGCTGGTTCTGGATGGGCTCGGAGGCCGGCCAGGACAACGAGCGCCCCGTGCATCGTGTCTGGGTTGAAGCCTTCGGGCTGGCGCCTTGCCAGGTGACAAACTCCGAATACGCCCGGTTTCTTGAAGCCACGGGAGGCAATCCGCCGCCCTTCTGGAGAGATTCCAGCTTTCACCATCCGCAACAACCGGTGGTTGCGGTCTCCTGGTTCGAAGCAGTGCGTTACGGCGAATGGCTGAGTGCGATTACTGGGCGGAAATATCGGCTGCCGACCGAGGCCGAATGGGAACGCGCGGCGCGTGGAGGCGTTGAAGGAAAGCTCTTTCCTTGGGGCGATGACCCGCCGCAATCGCGGCCCGATTACGAGAAGCGCTGGAAGAATGGCCCCGAACCGGTTGGTCGTTACGCGGCCAATGCCTTCGGGCTATATGACATTTGCGACAACGTTCACGAATGGTGCAGCGATTGGTATCAGCCTGACTATTACTCCGTCTCGCCCGATCACAATCCTCAAGGCCCGGAAAGCGGCGTCCGGCGGGCTTCGCGCGGGGGTTCCTGGCGGCATCACATCAAGGCAGCTCGCTGCTCGGCACGCTCCAGCATCCCTCCCGAATTTCAGTACGCGGATTACGGTTTTCGGGTAGCTTGCGAATTGTAGCGCGGTGTCCCGCCAGCTGCCGGCCATCGTGGCGGGTCAGAGACCCGCCTCCACACATTAGAATCGCCTGGCATGATAAATACCGTAATCATGGAGACCACATGTTTCGCACTGACCTGCTGAAAAGCAAGCGCATCCTGATCACCGGTGGCGGCACAGGCCTGGGTAAGGGTATGGCCCAGCGGTTCCTGGAGCTGGGTGCAACCATCTACATCTGTGGGCGACGACAGGAGGTGTTGAAGGAGACGGATGCTGAACTCGCCCGCGCCACCGGCGGAAGTATTCATTCCATGCCCTGCGACGTGCGCAAGGTGGAGGCCGTCGAAGGAATGATTGAAGCCATCTGGAGACACGGTCCGCTCGACATCGTCGTGAACAATGCAGCGGGCAATTTCCTGGCTCGAACGGAAAGACTGTCTCCGCGGGCGTTTGATGCGGTCATTGGAATCGTACTCATGGGCACAATTAATGTCACCATGGCTTGCGGACGACGCTGGCTCGAGACAGGACATCACGGTACAGTCCTGAACATCACTACAACTTACGCATCCACCGGCTCTGCCTACGTGCTGCCTTCCGCGGTCGCCAAGGCCGGAGTCGAAGCCATGACACGCAGCCTGGCGGTGGAGTGGGGCAACCGCGGCATTCGCATGAACGCTATCGCACCTGGACCAATCCCCACCGAGGGGGCGTTCTCTCGCCTGCTCCCTCGTCCGGACCTGGAGAAAATGGCTCGCCAGCGCAATCCCATGGGACGGTTCGGCACGGTCGAAGAACTCGCCAATCTTGCCGCCTTCCTTGTTAGCGATGGCTCGGGTTACATCAACGGCGAAGTGATCGTAATGGATGGCGGCGAGTGGTTGCAGGGGGCTGGCGAGTTCAGTCATCTTGGCCGCATTCTAAGCGAAAAGGAGTGGGAAGCTTTGAAGCCTCGCAAGGCTCCTGGTTCGTGATCCCGTGCCGTGCGCTAGGCGGCCTCGCGAATTCATTGCGCCGCAGACATTTTTGAGGCGGTCAACCGTGGGCGCTGGAAATCAGCCGCGGACGTCGCGGGGCGGCCTGATGAGCCACCGCAGCAGCATGTTCACCAGGCTGAGGACAATTGCCCCCCAGAACGCAGCCCCGAAGCTGCGTACCTCGAAGCCCGGCACAATGGCGGAAGCTAGCTCCAGCATAGCGGCATTGATCACAAACCAGAAGAGCCCGAAAGTGATGATGGTGAGCGGGAAGGTAATAATTTTCAGGAAAAGTCCCAGGGTGGCGCTGATGAATCCGATAACCAGGGCAGCAATCAGGGCGGCTGCCGGCCCGCGGAGATAGAAACCGGGCACCACATGCGCGACAATCCAGACCGCCAAGGCACTCAGTACCCAGTTGAGCAGAAGTCTCATGCCGGCCCCGCAAGTAATGCAGGCTGACTATAAGGCTTGCTGCGTAGGATGGCAACCGGAGGAACGAAGCATCACCCTTACTCTCACAACCGGATTCTGAGCGCTCAGACGTCTGATTTAAACAGTTAGGTGGCACAAAAGAACCAGCGATTCGCAGATTCGCGTATTCGGTTTAGTGGTTTCAAGCAGGAACCCTCGTGGGTCATCGTCTTCCCGGACTGTAAACCTACGCACGGGTTGGAGATGCTCGCTCACCTAACTGCTTTGCGGGAGCCAGCAAGATCAGGGCTGCACCAATGACACCAAACACGGCCGCGGCGATCAGCAGATCTTTGCGTTCGTTCGGAAGGTGAACTGCCATGACCGCCATGACGGCGGCGTGAGCAATATTCAACCATGCGGCGAAGACGATCACGCCGCGATTCGCCGACGGATTCCGCGCTGCCATCAGCAAGAAAATCCCCATCGCGACATAGAGACTAAGCCCCATCGGCTCGGCATCCTCCTTATTCGCCTGCCAACCACTGCGTACAGATGTAATCAAGGGATAAACTCCAGCCACAAATATCAATCCAAACAATACCAACAGAATTCTCAGCGCCTTGTCACGATTCATGGTGCCCTCCCGCTACATCAGGTAATGTGCAAGAGACATACAGCCTCACGAAACGCGCCCACGCGCCCCCTAGCGTGGAGCGTCTCGTCTTGTTGGTTGCCACAATTCGATTGGATTTCCCTCAGGGTCATGCAGGCGGGCAAAGCGGCCGTTGGGATAAGACTGTGGGTCAATCTTGACCGCGATTCCCGCGGCCCGTAGCTGGGCTGCCATTTTGTCGAGATCGCAGACTCCAAAGTGCACCATCCAGACCTTGTTGGCATTCCCGAAATAGTCGCTCGTCTCAGGGAAAGGGCTGAAAACAGTGGGACCTGCCTCTTGCTGCCAAACGGGTTCCTCGTAGCTCGATGGTGTGAGCGAAACCCCTTAGGTGTTGCTGGTACCAACGCCCCAACGCTGTCGGACCGTGCGCTCGGAAGAACAGTCCTCCGATTCCCGTCACTTTTTCCATTTTCGTTTCTCCAGCGAACTCATGCCTGAAAGCTGACGCCGCAGCGGGAGGAGAGACCATTGGCTGTATGACTGTCTGCGCGGCTGTGCCGAGTTGGTTCCGGCTCAAGATGAAGCTCGACCCGAAAGCACATGACAGGATTCGGAGCAGTTGGCGTCTCTGAAAACGCATCCCATTCTCCGTCCGAGAGGAGCGCGACTCGACCTAGGATACCTGCGCAAACGGGATTCTTGGAAGCGTGACTACGCCCCATAGCTAAAGCTAGGGGCTTCAAGGGCCACGCCCGCTATCGCAGGCGTTTCGGTCCTCAGGCGCAGTCCGCGCCTTAAAATCTCCAATGCCGAGGCATGGTCGCGGGTTGTGTTTAAGCCGCAAGC
>DASQIH010000315.1:0-9694 GCA_035631655.1 Terriglobales bacterium | reverse complement strand
CAGGAACGGAGCCTCGCTTCTGCGGCTCTATCGATCTCCTACTAAAATTATATGGGTCACGGCGACGTGAGTCTGTGACATGGAGGATTCACTGTGCGTCCGGTGTCCGGTCTGTAACGGACCAGAGAGAATTTGAGAAATGGTGGGTATCCGCTTGACTCACCAAGCCCCTATAGGTTGTGGTTTGCCCTCAGCCTCGCCGAGCTTCGGGTGGACGATCCCGTAGCGAGTGACAGGATCAACCGTCATAGCTTGTTGCACCAGACGAAAGAACAGCGTGCCTCGACTCTTGGATCGGCGACGAGTGAAGCGGAAGGTGAATTCGTCCAGATAGTAATCCAGATGCTTCTGGCTGACCGCTCCCTGGTGGGTTCCCATCAGCCACCGCTTGAGCAGACTAAGACTCAGGGAGGTGCTCCATGACGACAGCATTCAATGATGTTCCGGTCCCCAGCGACGGGGGCAAGATCGAATACAAGGACAGCAATTACATCGTGCCGGACAGACCGATCATTCCGCGTTTTCCCAAGTCCAACTTTTTCGTACCCTGTGCTCCAACGGCAAAGACCAGTGCAGCGGGATTAAATTGCCGTAAGTCTTCAATCGAAATGGGACAGTGCGTGCCTACGGGAACGTGACCGAAGTAGTGGACGTAGAAAGTCCCAGGATTCTCGCGAACTGCTTGCGCAGGCCGTTCTTCATCTTCTCCTTCAGAGGATAAATGCCATACTCGGCCAACCCGCCGGGCTTGATATCACGGTTGAAAATTACGACTTGATGTCCCACTAAGGCAATTTTCTGCGCCGCATACGATCCTGCCGGACCGCCGCCCACGACAAGAATGGTTTTCAAACGTCCTCCTTGCTCAACCCGGACTGGCACCGAAATCTGGTCGCAAAAATTATGTTGCCGTGATTAGGCGCGACTTGCTGTGACTTGCATCACCACAAGAAATGTACTTGGGGGGCCGCATCGGAACAATCTCCCAGCTCCTTTGGCGGTGCCAGCGGTGCAACTGGCCCTGGAAGCGCACTTGTCCAACCTCTCTGGGCGAAGTTTCTTACTGTCACATCCACGCGTGAGATGCGTCACCGCAATTTCAGCTCTGCAGAACACGATACTTGATTGGGGCTGCGTTCTGTTGGCGAACTCTTGGAGCCCGTTTTTGGCACAGCCGATGTTGAGCAAACGTCAGGGAAAGTAGTTTCTAACTCGAATCTTCATCAGCTGTTGCGGAGCGGAGTACCTATTATGCAGCTGACCGAGATACGCATTGCCGGATTCGGCGGACAGGGCGTGATCCTCTCTGCGATGGTAATCGGCAAAGCCGCCTGCATCTTTGACGGGTGGTACGCCACCATGACCCAGAGCTTCGGGCCGGAGGCACGTGGCGGCCTCTGCAGCGCCCAAGTCATTCTCTCCGACCGGCCGATTCTCTATCCTTACGTGACCCGCCCCGACGTCTTGGTAGTCATGTCGCAGGAAGCCCACACCCACTTCACTCCTGAGCTGAAGGAAGGCGGCCTGCTCATCGTTGAGCAAGATCTCGTAAGGGTTTCAGAGTTGAAACACGGCACGCGCCTGTTCAGCATGCCCGCAACCCGCCTGGCGGAGGAACTGGGCAATCGTGTAGTGCTGAACACCGTAATGGTGGGGTTCTTCGCCGCGGTTACCAGCCTGCTCGGCGCCGAATCGTTGCGCAAGGCGGTCGCCGACTCTGTCCCCGCCAGCTGGGTCGAGCTGAACCTGCACGCGTTCAAGAAAGGTTTCGAGTACGGCATGTCCGCCGTCCCGGCAATAACCGAGGGTATGATGGCGGCGTGACGGTCGGGCCTGGAATTCTGCTACGTGTAGAGAAGAAGTCACGGGTATTCGATGGCGTCGTGGAGTTGCTCGGTTGTGCACGGTTGGCCCAGTGACCTCATAGTCCTTGGGCAACATCGCTTCGATGAACTCCCCAAGCTGGCTTGTTCGAGGATTGTGCGCTGAGGCTTCGGCCTGTTGCGAGTCGACGTGCAGCGACCAACGCCCGACCGAGACTCAGCCCCTCGCTCGCAGTGCTGGGGCAAGAGCGTGTTTCCCGTGCAAAATTTCCATGCGGGTTGTTAAAGAGCGGCATCGTGAAACGCGTGTACTCGGTACGTAAAGCGTATTCCCCGCCAGGATCTTCTTGAGCAGTGAGCCGTTTTGGCGCCCGTCCAGGCCGATTGCGCTCTTCTTGGCTCTCCGCGCGGCAATGCATCCGTTGTGACCCGTTACGAAAGAGGTGATCATAGATTGGCTAGTACACACAGCCGACGACAATTATGACGGTTTCACTGCGTCACACTCGATTGTGACCGACCTCACGGATTCAGGGAGGTAGTCGAGAGAACATCGCGCAAGAGGTGGGCCGTGCCAGTCCTGATTTTGGCCGTTGCCTCATTCTTGTTTTTCTTTATTATTCTTGTCCTGCTCTGGATTGCCGACACGCTTGAATCGCGAACGATTCGCCGCCAGAGAAGCCTAACACTGGCAGAACCACTGGCTCTGCTCTCGATTAGTGAAGCGTTCGATCCCATCTACACAGTTTTATGGGAAGCGCCGGTTGCGGCTTTGGAGCTTATCGACTCTGCTGGGACCGGAATTCCTGTTGCGAAATTGCGGCCAATTTATGAGAGGGCCGCCGCTCATTTCCCGGAAGTCTACGACGGCTGTGATTTCTTGCGGTGGCTTCGGTTCCTGGAGGGGACCCAGCTGATCTCATGGCATGCCTACAAGATAGTGCTTACCCCTGAGGGACGTGCCTTTCTCAGGTTCCGATTTGTGACCGACGCGATGGTGGAGGCTTGAGTCGCGGATGGTCCGGCGACTCGTGCGCAGATTTCAAGCAGCAGCTTTGAACTTTGTTGCACGCTGTTCTTTCTCTGGCTCTTCCGTTACGGATTCGCCTGGCCATCTGAGCGAAACGTAAGCGGGCGGTCCGACAAGAAATGCAATCCGCTGTCCCGGAGCCACATATCGGAGCTGTTCACAGAAAGCGATGACTTCTCCAGGGAGTCGAGAGCGGACGTCCACCAAGACCCAATCATAAGGTGTTCGCTTTAAACAGAGAACGGGCCTCGGCCAGCTTGCGGACCATCTGCACCGCGAGGCCGTGCGCCCTCAATATGCTCGCGCGCAAGCTTTGTCGGAATCTGGTTCCGCCGACAAGAAGTACCCCCTGACCGCACCGGAGCTCAGGCCCGACTCCAACTACTCTCTTCACACCCGTTTTCTCGACCAAGGGCATCTTCTCTTCACGCAAAGAAGGGAAACACCTCCTCCTTTATTAGTTTACAACGTTGAGGGAGGAGAGCAGGATTTCATCAAGACACAAAAATGATCTCGGGAAAGACCATTATCTCGAGTTGTGCAGTGAAGGAGGTATGCCGTGACTACATACATCATTCTGAGCCGTTTTTCTCCCGAAGCATTCAAGGATCCCAAGGACTTCAGGACTTTGGCTGCGGATGTCTCGACGAAGATCAAGAAACAATGTCCGGACATCACCTGGAAAGGCAGTTTTGCAACTCTGGGACGTTTCGATGTCGTAGACTTCGTCGAAGCGGAGGATCCCAAGCAAATTGAGAAGGCCGCCATGCTGATCCGTGCTTATGGGCATTCGATAACAGAAACTCTGGTTGCAACCCCCTGGAAGGAATTTCTTTCAGAGCTTTGACCTTCAGTTCATTTTTTCTATTGAAGAGCGGAATAGTTCGGAGCACTTGGAAAGCGGCGGAAGGACTGCTCGGCTGAGTGCGCGAGGACCCCTATACCCTCTGTAGAAGGTACCGGCTCCGGACGAACGTGCGAGACGCTGCACGTCTTAGACACCGAAATTTTCAAATGAAAACACCCCCTATGTATGAAGCTCAAGTTCAGGCTTAACTGCCGACGTTCTCGATTTCTGCCAGCCTCCGAATAGCAAGCCTGATGACCTGAATTCGTCCCAGGCCTAGTTTTCGCTGGAGCTTGTCGAGGTATTTTAGGTCGCAGCCGGTAAAGCGCACGGTCGTCGATTTGAGTCTATCGTCGGCCCGATTAGGCCGCATGTCTTTCATCACCATATTTTTAAATCAAACCACTCACTCTGCGAAGGCAACCATCACATCCCGGGAACGCCAATAGCATTCTCTGCGGTACCGTTACGGTATCAAAACGCGAAAAATGTTGGATCTGCGGAACTGTTCTTCCTCCTCATAATTATTATAAGTTCGGCAGAGAGAAACGGCGCTCCCAGCCCTCCCCCAATATGTCCATTCTGATGACAGAATGGGAGCGCCGTTTGACGAAAAACTTGGAAAGAGAAAGAAACGAATGCCAGAGACCTCACTTGCAGGTGAGAAAGTACGTACTTCAGGAGTTTACAAGGTGGTTCACGCGAACGAACACATCCCGGCGCATTATGTGATTGCCGTTTTCGGAGAAACCTTTCCGCGTTGACTGGAATGCTCAGACCGGGTCCGGTTTGAAATCGCACTGTCCGCCGTTCACGTCGCCGCACATCCACAGTTTAATCGCAGCTAAAGATCCGGCTACCTCATTCGTAAGAGTGACATGAGCAGCCTCCGCGAAGAGTTGCCGTTGCCTGCGGCAAAGCCTTGTCAAGCCGATGTTTGAATGCTTGGTCTAGAGGTGTAGCGCGGTACTACTCTTCCCGGTGAGGAGCAAACCACTATCCGCGCGTAGTGGCTTGGCAAGGACGGTCTCGTATGCGTTCAGACGACCACTGCGGAACGCGTGTGCGCAGCCAGCCATGCAGAGGCGCCATATGCGGTAAGTAATGTCATCGGTGATGCGACGTGCCTCCTCTGCACGAGCCTCTAATCGGTGGATCCAGTGGTGGAGTGTCGCTGCGTAATGCTCACGTAGACCCTCAACATCCCTTACCTCAAAGTCGGCCAGTTCGGCCGCTCGCAGGTTCGTACTGATTAGTGTCGGCTCGGCATTGCGAAACATGTAGCGGTCAATACAGGAGGGTCCCGACCTTGGATAATTGGCCGATGAGGCAATCACTTGGTTCAGAAATACGGCCCCTGGCCGCAGCAGCGCCCAAACTTGCCGGAAGTACACCGGCAGGAGCGCCTCGCCGATGTTCTCTAACACACCGACGCTCACAATTTTGTCGTACTGCTGATCTTGGTCAATGTCATGGTAGTCAGAAACTTCCACGCGGCATCGATCATTCAGGCCTGCTTCCCGCAGGCGTTGTCGAGCCACCTCCGCTTGCGGCACGCTGCGTGTGATCCCTACAGCTTGCACGCCATAGTTAACGGCAGCGTGCATGAGCAGTGCGCCCCAACCGCAGCCAATATCCAGGAGGTGCTCTCCTGGGCATAGCCGCAACTGCCTGCAGATCGAATCCAGCTTGTGCTGCTGCGCCGCATCCAGCTCTTCCAGCGGCGTGTTGAAGTAAGCACAGGAGTGAACCATGTGCTGATCCAGCCAGAGCGCGTAGAACTCGGCCGGAAGATCATAGTGGTAGCTAATCGCCCGTCGGTCCCGATCTCTCGAATCGAGCGAGCCCCCCAATTTGGGGTTTGGACGCGGGTAATGATTCGGCGGGAGCTCCCGTAGCCTTTCGGCAAGGTCAAACCTCTCCCATAGGCTGCGTTCCTGACCAAGCAGATAATCGGCTAAATCAAAGGCGGCTTCGAGGTCGCCTTCAATGTCGAAGTCGCCGTAAATGTAGGATTCTCCCAGACTGAGTTCGCTGGGCGAGAGACACATCGAAGGCAGTGCTTCCGGGTGCTTGAGAACCAATGTGAAGCCAGGCTGCTTCTCCGCCCCCCATGTAGTGCCATCCCAGAATCGAACCTGAAAGTCGCGCCGCGGGTACTCTGCCAGCACATTCTCCAAAAATTCAGCGCTAATCAGAGAAGACCTGCTCGCGAAAAGAGACTTTGTCAGCGGTACCATAGCTCTTCCTTTCAGAGCTGGTCTAGGCTCTGCCGTTTCGTGCCAAACTACTGCAGCGTGCTGGCGACATTGGAGAAGACGGTATTACTATTTGAGCCGATCAATCTGATGGTAGCAACGACGACTATCAGAATCACGGTCAGCATCACCGCATACTCAGCGATGTCTTAACCTCTTTCCTCCACCAGAGCCTGCATACAAGATTGGTCATGCCACCCTCCTGGACGATTTGGGCTTGCGACGACTTGGTTCTTCGTCTCCCTTTGATCGCTTGCTACCGGCGGGACTGTTTAGAACGGTGCTGCGGTAGCGGTGGGCCGCACCAAGGAAGCGCTGCCTTTCTTTCTCGTTAGGGGTATGTGCGGCCAAGTCCTCCAGGAACGCAGCCGTCGTTTCGTATTGATCCGTTCCTCCGACTGAATCGCGCATCAGGTGTCGAGAAGTTTTCATCGAGAGAAAACCATCGCAGCGCAGCTGCTTTGCCATGGCCCACATCGATTCAGGGAAACTAACCTGTTCAGTAAGCCGCAGCAGCTGCACCTTCTACCTTGTGCCTGGCTGCTATGGGGAGTTCGAACTTGAGCAATCCCGCCTGTAGTTCGACAACCGAACCTTCCGGCATTACATCCGTTGCCAGGTCGATGAGCTTAAGGATCTGGTCGGGGTACCAGTCGATGTATTCGACTTTTCCTCCTTCGGATTCCGTCATACTCATCTCCTTTTTCCCCAGGATCGTGATGCGGCGCGGCTCGACGCTGACTCGAAGCTCATTCTCTTCAAAGCCGAGTACATTGGCACGAACACTAATCCGCTCCTCGGACTCAGAAATCGAAACAGACACTGGACGCAGAAGCTCTGATTCCGCTCGGAACCAGTCTTCCCAGTCGCGACCGGGTTCACAGCCACGAGCCTCGAATAACTCGTAGGCGCGACGGACGACTGCAAGCTGCACATGTTCGATCTCCTCATGGAGATCCTCAGGATCATGTTTTCTCAACAAGGTGGCAGTTGGTACGGGTGATGGCTGGTGGGGCGCCCTTTTGGTTTTCATAACACCCTCCTTCGGATGTTGCGCTGAAGGAGCATCGCTCGGCCTTTTGTCGCGATCGGCTCAGGCGAGGGCGAGCCTGGATAACTAATTGTTAAAGAAAATTTCTCAGCTTAATTCTCCCCGCTCTCATAACGCGGCGCAGAGAGCTCCATCACCAGAAGATGTATCAGACGAGAAAAATCACTACCGGCGCGTGCTGGTCCGAACGCACCCAGTGCTCGTCGGTCCATTTACATTTGCCGCGGCCATGCGCCCAGACTTTCAGAACGGACGCCCAAACTCGAGGCTCCACATTCTCGGCGCAAAGGCAGGGAGCACGAAGTTCGCGCCCCCAGCAAAAGTAACCTCTGGCATCTTCAGGCTGCGACGGCAGCGCGTGGCACAGTGATCAGGAACGGCCTCTGGTGTTCGAAAGCGCGCTCCCGATGGCCCACAATCGTATACTTCGGACTCTGAATTGGTGGCATGAAACCAGCAATTTCGTTGCGGAAATGATGGTAGCCGCCGCTGAACCTGCCGTTGTCCCAGACCCTCAGCAGCGCCTCCGTAAATAGCCCATTCTTGTTTCCGTCCATTGCCACCTGGTTGTCTTGGCAAGCAGAGATCAGGATCACGCTGCACTCCACGTTGACTCTCTCTCTGCGCGGCGTCTTCTTGCGGATGTCATCGTACAGTGCTGCCCGCTCCTTGTAGATCTTCGACTGCACTTCCGGGGGCAGAAACTTGGGTCTGAGGTTTTCTCCTGCGCTCGCACGCACCCGTGCCTCGAGACGTGGGAGGTACGAGGCAGGGTTCAGGAACATGGTCTTTGTCATAGTCCCGCTGTGGCAACTATCCGACAATACAAAGATCCGTACGCCAGGCCGGAAAAGTGACCACATCGCGTACAGTTCATCATCAACGAGCTCGCGGTCATACAACACCCAGGTTTCATCCAACCCGTCAGGCTCGTCGTTGTTGACGTCGTTAATCTGGCCGCCGTGGCCCGAATAGGTCAGTAAGAAGAAGTCGTCTTCGACCAGTTCTTTTGCGGCCTTTTCGAGGATACCCAGCAATGCAGTAGAAGTGGCAGCTTTCGTGAGCAGTGACTGTGTAACGAAGCCCTGGCGTCTGGCGATTGTTTCCATGTCACGCGCGTCGCTCTCGCAGGCTACAAGCTCTCCTTTCCAGCCGGCATAGTGGATAGGGTCAACTCGATTCAGTCCGATATGGAGAGAAATTCCTTTAGGCTTGGCTCCTCCTAACATGGTTCCTCCTTCTAAACATTGAAGTCGCCAAAGCTGGGAGCACACGGTACCAACAAGTTGGAACTTTACATCGCTGATCGGGTGCGCTCCCGCCGGGCGAGAGAAAATTGTAACGACATTCCCAAAACAAGAAAGGCAGCAGAGCGGTCACATCCCGCCGCGTTAAGCCCTGCTGCAAGCGAGATTCGATCTCTCACAAAAACGGAATCCACGTCCCACACGCAATGCGGAAATGTCGGGGAGCGCCGGGCAAGGGGGCGCTCCTTGCTTTCAGAACACGTGTACGTGATTTTCACCTTTGATTTCGGCCTTCTTGATTAGCATTCCGGTCGGCCCCTCGATGAAGTAAACGGCCGTGAAGGAAGCTTTGCCGCTTGCTTCAGTCGCACATTTCACTTCTGCAATGTGGGCCGAGAGGGTCTGCTCAAATGCCTGAGGGTGAACCTCGAAATGTTTGGTTTCTTCCACGAAGTGAACGTAATGCTTGCCCGCAATGGTTTCTGAATGGAGCAAGTACCTGCCCGCTGGCAAAGTTATATCTGCGATTTTGGCCTCGCGTGCAAGAACAATTTCGCCCTGCGCGTTGGCTTTGAGGCACTGCATCTGGTCGGCAGCAACTGCGCCTAGCACGGCGAGGGCCACGACGGCCAGAACGAACGCAAGCTTGGTCATGGCAACCTCCCTGTCACGCCTCGAGGGGCGTTTTGGAGACAATTAATAATGGTGGGGGGTTTGAAATTAATCGGGTTGGGGCATCCGGAAACACTGGATACCGCCACATTTTTAAAGTATAGCCTAAATCGTACTCCTCCTCGGTGATGGGTCTCACGAGGACGAGTGACAAGGCTAAACCCAGACCCTCAGGCCCACGACGTGAGCAAATGAGAGCCGTGCACTACCTGTCCTTTTCCTCGGGATCGTAATAGAACGGACGGGAGATCGACGGCTGGCAGTGCTGAAAGTCACCGACTTTCTTTTCGCGATGCTACTACACTTACAGTGTAGAGACGGACCCAACAAGATTCTCGTCAGCTGACAAATCGTAGCCCATCATCGACGCGATACGAATTCCGTGATGGGCGCACAGTTCGTCTTTATTGCCGATTCTGCAACAAATGGGCTTTGGCTCCAACAGGAACTGGCCCCTAGTTGTTCGATCGCGTGAGCCAGTCTTATGCGCGCCAGGTGGCCAACGCGAATCTCCCTCGATAATCTGCGCCCACTGGCGAGTTTGTTTTCTGAGGACTTGGCCATTGATTTGGGAACGGTGAATACGCGTGTCTACGCCCGAGGTCGGGGCATCGTTGTGAACGAACCTTCAGCTGTTGCGCTCGACGACACTACCGGTGAGGTGCAGGCCGTGGGCAAGGAAGCCAAGGAGATGCTCGGCCGCACGCCCAGCAAGATCAGAGTAGTTAAGCCCTTGAAGGACGGTGTGATTGCTGACTTCAAGGTG
>DASQIH010000314.1:0-3317 GCA_035631655.1 Terriglobales bacterium | reverse complement strand
GGTTCGTTTCGAGGAGCGAATTCTGCTCCTAGCTTGCGATCCGAGCCATCGCGCAAATCGCAGGTCACCCTTAAACCTGCCGCCACTGAGACTCGGCGGATCGGCAAGGGGTTACGTCTTATTTCTCCTTACCTTGCCGGGGGTGTCCTGCGTCCAAGGTTTGCCGCGACGGAGAAGCAGAGGCATGAAAGGTCGGGGTTGAGCGCGGTGTGGGTGCGTCCTCGTGCTCACGGTCACCCTTCGGCATAAAGCATCCTCCGCCGGTCCCGAATGCCGCGCAGTTCCCGTTTTGGAAAACCCTGTCTCGATTGGTTTGTCCTGCCGTGCAGAACACCCCATGGTTTGTGTCAAGCTGTAAGCATGGCAAAAAAACGCACCAAAGCCGACAAATTACAGCGGCAGACTGAACAACTAGAAAGAAAGGCAGATCGCCGTCCAGACGAGATCGAGAAAAAGAAGACTACCGGCGATGACGTGAACCAAGCCGCTGCCCAGACCGTGAGAGAAGTGGCAGAAGGCCGTTAATTCGGCAGTTGTTCTTTCAGTGGCAGAATCGAAGGGCAAACGACATTGCCCGGTTCGTTGAGCTGCGTCAGGAGGCTGCAAAATGACGGTTGAGCGCGTGGTCTGGGTCGTAATAATCGTGATTGTCATCTACTTAGCGATTCGTTTTTTCAGGAAAAGAGCATAGGCCCACACACAGATTCAGAGATGGAAGGCGTAACTTTTAGTGATTTTGGTTCGCACATGATTTTCCCGGAGGTCAGACGTGTCCCTGCAAATGACTTCGCGCTACTTTGCTGACGCCGTGATCGTAGAGTGCAGCGGTCGCATCGAGGCGTCTCCCTCCGAGAAGATGGGTTGGCTCTCCGAACGGATCAAGCGCGCTCTACCAAGTTAGTCCGCCGGAAGGAGGTGGCCACTTCTTGAGCATCTGTCTTAGCAGGACGACTTGCCCAGCGTGGTAACTGGTATGCGAAGCGATGGTCTGGAGCATCTCCAGTCGACTTTTCTTCCCTAGCATCGCGAAAACATCTGTCTTGCGGGATTGACGGCCGAGTTCATCGAGGGTAACCCTGAAGTCTTTTACGGCCTCTTTCCATTCTTCGGCATCGACGGGGTCCGGAGTGTCCGGCCAGCTACCAGACGCATGTTTGGGAACAGGAGGTCTCTTCCCGTCAAGCCATTTCACCACCCAGTCCTGCCAGTACGTCATGTGTTTCAGAAGTTGAAAAATCGAGTGTGGGGCACCTGCGGGTTGGTTGCCAGCAACTTTCCAGTCCAGCCCCGCAAAAATGCTAGGTGTCGCAACATGGGCACCCTTCCCGGATAAAGCGTGAGCAACGGTCTGGTCGACGATCTTGCTATTGCTGTTCACGAACTGTCGCCTCCTTTTTGGCTCAGGCCTTCAAATCCTCCCTACGGACCGGGAGGCGACCGATTCGCTTCCCGGTAGCAGAGTAGAATTCCGCCTCGAGTTGTGCCAGCCTCTTCTACTCGCCGCACCAGAATGCGGTCGTGGAGTGGGGCAAATTTTGTAGCCATACTTGTAGACTCCTTTTCATTCGTATCCGGTCGACAACGGGAAACCGCCTGTCAGAGCCAAGGCCGTCGAAGCTTGGACCACAACGAAAATTGGACCAGACCGGGCAGGACCATCAAGACGGATAACGCCAGAAATATCAACATCAGATTCCTACCTATGCTAAGCACGGCGCTAAGGGTCCCAAGAGCAACTAAACCAAGTCCTAACCAGAGTCGCCACGTAGCGGTACCCGGTTTCACCATTGTGGATCTCATCTCCACACCAGGGTTCGTTGTTCCGCTCTTGCGAACTTACCGTGAGTCTGAACTTACAGGTCACGTCTCATCCCACAACCGAGACCAGTGGCGGGGCTCGAGGGCCCCTTGAAGGCTCCTATCGCCCACAACTGGACGCCGCAAAAATGCTCACGAGCAATCTCCACGACTCGAGGCGACGTACTTAGACATCACGAAATCTAAATCACCCAAGTTCCTGTAGCGATCCATCGCACCACAAACTCTAATATTGACACTTCTGCGCCCGCTCAGGTAGTTAACGACTAGGACCACTAACGCCACAACCAGCAGTACGTGGACTAGAGGGCTCCGGCTAGGTGAAAACTGAAACCCAGAAGCCACGCAATCAGAAGAATTACGAAAAGTGCCCAATGCATAGGCCCGTTTGTTTCACCGGGTTCATTCTTGCCCCAGATGTGGATGGCGGCCAAGATCAAGACACCACAAGCCGCAACAATCGACGCTGTAAAAAGCCGGGTCCATATCACGGATGTGTTTCGTTTCATGACACCCATGTTTCGTATTGGATTACTTGTTCTCCGTCGCCCCTCTCACGATCCCAGCAGCGGCTTGGCTGGCGTCCTCGCGCATATGGACCTGCTTGCAATGCTTGTCGAACTGCCGCTGCAGGGTTTTCATCGCCGCTGCCGGGTTCCTGGCCAGCCCAGGTCCGCCAATCGTAAAGTATTCGTCGCAACTGGAGCACTTGCCGTGCAGCCCCGATTTGTCGTTTTGGGTGACCTCAAGATGTGGCTTTTTCACGCCTCCAGCATGGCACAATCGGCTTCCCAGTTCCAGATGGCCAAAATTCAAACAGCACCCACTACCTATTATCAGTCTTGTTGCTTCCCCTTGGTCCGTAACAGCCACGATCACAGCTTTCCTATGGTCAATCCACAAACCCACTTTTGTGCTCATCGATTTCTCCTTTGTCTATTAGATAGTTTCGTGCCTCGGTTTCGTCTAAATAGCGCTGAAGCGGCGGCGGGTTCAAGGACTGGTTAGTTGCGCTGGCTCAGTCCCAATAGCTTTCTAGAGCTTGGCGGCTGTGCCCCGGACTCCTACGAAATAAAAAGAACGTCAATCAGATTATTCAGTATTAAAGCTTAAGCGGCTGACGGCCATTAGCAACCCGCTCACGAGCACGAATGCTGAAATGGTGATGAACTTCCGTCAGAGAAAACAGCCTGGAACCCTGGGCTCCGGGCGGGATGCCACAACCAACGGTTCAGGCAGCCTTCGCCTTCGGCAGGCCCTTGATCTCCACTTGGCGCGGCAACGCAGCGGCCGCGACTGGGGCGGTGATTTCGAGCAAGCCGTTGTTGTACTCCGCGTTGATCTTCTCCGTGTCCAGTCCCTCAGGCAAGGTCAGCGTGCGACTGAGGGTGCCATAGCTGAGCTCCCGATAGAGGTAATCCACGTCCTTGGCCTCGCGGCTGGCTTTGCGCTCGGCGCTGATGGTCAGCAGGTTGCCCAGCAACTTCAATTCCACCGTG
>DASQIH010000313.1:0-11430 GCA_035631655.1 Terriglobales bacterium | reverse complement strand
CCGATGATGACGGCACGCACGTGCGCGTCGTATCCGGGAATTTCTGGGGAAAGACCGGTCCGGTGGAAGGCGTCGCAGCCGACCCGATCTATCTGGATGTATCGGTTTCCCCAGGGAAGAGAAAAACTCTTCGGGTGGAGACCACTCGTCATGCCTTCGCCTATATCTTTGCCGGCAGCGGCAAGTTCTGCAATGCCTCAGGTCCACTCGCAGTGCCGACTGAAGCAATTAAGTGGTTGGACACCACTCCTCCGGTCGAAGCGGATAACCGCTCGCTCATACTCTTTGACCGCGGTGACGAAGTGACGGTCCAAGCCGGGGATGATGGAATCCGTTTTCTGCTCGTTTCGGGAAAGCCGCTTGAAGAGCCCGTTGCTTGGTACGGTCCCATCGTGATGAATACGCAGGAGCAGCTGCAACAGGCATTTACTGAACTTCAAGAGGGAACATTCCTTAAACATACGCAACGTAAGTAGGAATTCACATCCGTAGTAATGTTGCGTTACGAGTCTATCGAGCGCACGCGCTACCGCCTTTGCCTCCGCATCTTGTGGGGTGCGGGCTTTCGGTAAAGTACTTACACAATTTGCTAATGATCGGAACTTTCCGAACAGGCGAAGGTATGCCCCGAATCGTCGGACCGGACATTCGCAAGTCGCTCGGATACTGCGCGCAGCGCCTCGGGGTACAATCGGCTTCGATATTGCCGAGGACCTGCCGAGGTGCGATCTTCTTCCTCCATGCCGCGATCTCTGCTGCTATGGCTAGCTATCCTGTATGCGGCCGCGACGGTGGTCTACAGCGGTAGCTGGGCATTCTACATCCGCGCGCAGCGACTGGCACAAGCAGGTCTTAATTTCGAAAGAAATGAGAGTCGGCAACAGACGCTGGTCACCGAGGTAGTTTCCAACGGGCCGGCCCAGAAGGCTGGCCTCCAGGTCGGGGACAACATCCTGGAAGTCAACCATCGCGCGCTGCTTACCCTGAACCCGTTCTACGATGCCGTTTGGCGAGGCCAGCCCGGGGACCAGGTGGCATTTATGGTGAGGCGGCCCGGCGTGCCTTCGCCCATCACCGTGACAGCAACCCTCGATCCCATACCGCCAGCCCCAACACGTCCACCGGCGCAGCAATTTGCGTCACAGCTTCTGTTCTGCTATCAGGTCCCGTTCGTCGTGGTGGGACTCGCCGTGCTCTTCTTGCGCCTCGACAGCCGTGATGCATGGCTGCTGGCGCTGATGTTCGGCGGTTTCATCGCGGGATCCCCGCTGCTGATCGGGGAACCACTCATTCACCCCGCGCTGCGCGGTTTCGCACTTGCTTACATGGTGGCTGCGCGCGGCATGTTTCCGGCCCTGCTCTTCTACTTCTTCGCGACCTTCCCAGCGTCCTCTCCGATCGACCGCCGCGTGCCCTGGCTGAAGAAGGTGATCCTGGCAGCTTCGGCGGTGATCGTAATCCCACTCTCGCTGTGGGCATGGCTCGACGGCGGCTCGCGTCCTCTCGCCTTGGTCGAGGAGAAAGTGGGGAAGACTGGGACGGGTGTGGCGCTGGTCTGCTACTTCTTCGGCGTGACCGGCTTGGCGTTGATTTCGCTGGTTGCCAACAGCCTGAGCACGCCCAGTGCGGAAGCGCGGCGCAAGATTCGAGTCATCCTCTGGGGAATGTTGTGGGGGCTTGGGCCGTTTCTGACCATGTCAGCGGTCAGCGTTTACACAGGCAGTGAATACTGGACCTTCCCTTTCTGGATCTGGGTTCCTACGGCGCTTTCGCTTTGTCTGGTACCCATCGCGTTTGCTTACGCGGTGGTTAAGCACCGGGTGTTGGAAGTACCGGTACTGCTCAAGCGCAGCGCGCGCTATCTGCTCGTCCAGCGGGGCTTCATCGTTCTGCTCTTTATCGGAGCAGCGGTGGCAATCGCCCTGTTCACGCATCTATTCTCGCGATTGTTCCAGGCAGATTCAAACATCGGCATGGCTCTGAGTGCGGTTTTTGGGATCGTACTGGTATGGGCCTCGGCGCCGGTGGTGAAGCGCGGAACCGAACACATTGACCGAGCCTTCTTTCGCAGCGCATACGACGCCCGCATGATCCTCCAGCACCTGGCGGAAAAAACCCGCACGGTAACGGACCGCCACGAGCTCGCGAACTTGCTGCAAATTCAGATACAAGGAGCGCTCCATCCGAAATCACTTGCGTGTTATCTGGAAGCCGGAGATGGAAACCTCGTCGCGGAAGGCGGACCGGTATCGGGAGAGTTCGACACAATTCCAGCGGCACTACCTCGGCCGAAGTTCCCATTTCGCTTTGGCGCAGTCTTCGTTCCCCGAGAGTTGGACACGATTCCAGCTACGATGCCGTTCCTCAGGGAGATCGCACAGCGGGGAAAAGCTTGGGAGTTGCCGCAGGGTCGCGAAGCCGAAGCTGCCAACGATCCTGGGTCACTTGCGCCGGAATGCTTAGTGCCCATTCTTGGACGCACTGGCAGGTTGATCGGCCTGCTGGTGCTCGGCCAGCGGCTTTCGGAAGAGCCTTACTCGAGTGAGGACAAATATTTGCTGGATTCGGTAGCGAGTCAGGCAGGCATCACTTTGGAAAATATCGATCTTGCGGAAAAGATGGCTGAGCGGATAGATGCGGAGCGCAGGGCTGCCATGGAGATCGACATTGCCCGCCGCGTGCAAGAAAGGTTGTTCCCTCAAAACCTTCCGCCATTAGAGACACTCGAGTATGTCGGTGGCTGCGTCCAAGCACGTCAAGTCGGTGGCGATTATTATGACTTTCTGGATATGGGGCCGGGAATGGTGGCAGTCGTTCTGGCGGATATTTCAGGAAAAGGAATGTCCGGCGCGTTATTGATGGCCAACCTACAAGCAAATCTTCGCAGCCAATACGCCGTTGCGCTGGATGACCTACCGCGTCTTTTGCAATCGGTGAATCGTCTTTTCTATGAAAGCACCACGGACGAGTCCTACGCCACCATGTTCTTTGGGCTTTACGACGACTCCTGCCGGAGCCTTCGATTCGCCAACTGTGGCCATGTCGCTCCTCTTATCCTGCGCACCGACGGATCCATACTACGCCTGACGAGCACAACGACCGTGTTGGGATTGTTTCTCGACTGGGAAAGCCCTATTGCCGAAGAAAAGCTACACCCGGGAGATCTCTTGGTCATTTGCACCGACGGAGTGACCGAGGCACCGAATTCACAGGGAGAAGAATTTGGCGAAGCGCGGCTCGCCGAGCTCATCCAAGAAAGTAAAGACTTGCCTGTAAATGAACTGCTGGCCGTTATCCAGGCACGCGTACAGGAATTTAGTGGGGCCACTCAAGCAGACGACATCACGCTGATCGTCGCCCGTTGCCGTTGACCTCCCGCCGGCAGGAACCCGGACCGTGCGGCAAGTGACTCCCTCCTCGTGAAACTGTTGCGTCGGCGCTTGCGCTGGCGCCAGCAATTTTGTAAACGTCTGCTGCAAGAGGCTAGGGTCACCTCAAGTGTCAGCCTTAAGGAGGATTTGTTCCGCATATCTTGGCGGAGAGATCACACTTGAGCTGGACAATATTACTCCGCCTGCGCCCGTGTGGAGACTAATACTCCTAGTCAATCCTGTGCAGATCGGCAGCTCCGATGATCGCCGCGCCACCTTCATAGGCTTGTAGCACTCGCTGCCCAAACGGGGTGGACGCAAACTCGCCGCTCCGCTGATCGAGTCGAGCGTTGAACTTACGCAGTGCGGCCACGTCGAGTGCGGCCGCCACAACATCGGGCCGCACGAGCACCGCCAACCGCTGCTGCGGAGCCTTAGCGTCCGCACTGCCGCGGATCCAACACATGCACGCCGGGCTTCGAATCACTACCAAGTCCGTTTACTATTTGCGCGAGGACTTCCTTCAGGCCCGGTTTGCGGACTTCAGCCAACGTTAGCAGGCTGGGTTCCCTGCCTTCCATCGCACCCGAAACTACGATCTCGTCTCCCAGGTACTGGGAGAGTTGAGAGAAGTTATGCAGTGCGTCCTCGATTTTGGGTCCAAACACTGCTAACTCGCCCTGCTGCCACCAGGTACGCAGTACCGGACTCTCTTGCAGTTCCTGACGGAAGATCTCCAGGACCTGACGCGTCACGTCACCATAGTTGGGGAAGGCGGCGTAGGACATCGTCGAACCAGTCGGCTTTGGCCGCGCAACGGCGGAAACTGGAGGTTGTGCTGGAACTTATCGAACAATCGCCCCAACTCCTCCATTAACCCGGGGGTATTTGTTCAGGTCCTGAGCCCAGGGCTGCTTGAGCCCCTGCGCTGCTGGCCTGGTCTGTGCGTCGCAAGCCAATGCGAGAAGAAGAATCATCGCAACAGTCGCTGCGCACTTTAGGAAGTAACCTCGCGGCCGGTGGGCAGTTCGCGCGCATTTCATCTTTATTGTCATTCTGCCGAGCGACTCAGGATTGATGCGATGAACATCTGTGGACGCCATTATAGCTGTAAGCCTGTATCCAGTCTGAAATCAACGGACCAAGAAGCATGCCTCGCCAAGCCGTAACTCGCAGGGTGCGCTTATCGCAAATTAACCCTCCTGTAACAGAAGATTTGTAGGCTGAACTTGGGAAGCGGATGAGCCAGCTCATATTTATTGTTGAGGATGATGCCGATATTTCTCGCCTGGTTTGTCATCACCTGCAGGCAGCGGGATTCCGCGTCCGTGCTTTTCTGACGGCCACAGAAGTCATTCACGAGGGCGAGAAAGCACACCCATCCCTCTTCTTGCTCGACATCATGCTGCCTGGAAGAGATGGTTTGGACCTCTGTCGGCGCATTCGACAGTCCTCCATGCTCTCGAAGGCAGCGGTTGTTTTCCTGACCGCGAGAACCGGAGAAGAGGATCGCATCCTGGGCTTGGAATTGGGTGGCGACGATTACATTACCAAGCCCTTCAGCCCGCGCGAACTTGTGGCACGTGTGAAAGCTGTACTGCGGCGATTCGAACCTGCCCTCGCCCCTCGCGTAACCACAGTGGGAGCAATCGAAATTGACAGCGGCGCCATGACACTTTCTGTCCATGGGAAACTTGTGAGCACAACGGCGACGGAATTTCGGCTACTCGATTACCTGGCCCAACACCCCGGGCGGGTTTTCTCCCGCGACCAGCTGCTGGAAGCGGTTTGGCGCGATGCTCAATTCGTGACGGTTCGGTCGGTAGACGTGTACGTCAGGCGGCTTCGCGAGAAGGTAGAGCCCGACCCGGAAAACCCCACTTACCTGAAAACGGTTCGAGGAATCGGCTACCGTTTCGAGACAACGAGAGGCAGCGAAGCACCGGCTCTACATAGGCAGGAGACAGCAAACGAGCGCTCTTAGCCGTTCCGATTGTTTCAAACCGGTTTCAAGAATATGAACATTCCATTAATTTTGTTGCCGCCACAGCTCCGATGAATCACTTTTTATCCGCCATTCATCATGGTTTAACACTCTTCCGCTAGAAAGAAGGCATGACCACGCCGTGTTTCGACACGGTGATCCTTTCAGACCTGCACTTGGGGTCGGAAGTGAGCCGTGCCAAGGCTGCCTTGCAAATGCTGAGGGCGATTTCCTTTCGTCGCCTCATCCTTCTCGGGGATATTTTTTGCGATCTCAATTTTCGCCGCCTCAAGAAAGAACACTGGCATTTCCTCGGCTACATCCGAAAACTCTCGAATCCCAAAAGGAGGGTGGAGGTCGTATGGGTCGAGGGGAACCATGACTACGGGCTTTCCGAGGTAATGTCGCACCTGGTCGGGATTGAGGTCTACCAGGAGTACGAGTGGGATTACTCCGGACTTCGACACTTGGCCATTCATGGCCATCAGTTCGATCGCTTCCTCATCAACAATCGTTTAGTCAGCAATTTTCTTACGGCATTTCATCATTCTCTGCAAAAGATCTCGTTCGGACACAAAAGAATCGTGGGCTTTCTGGAACGGTTTGACACGGTGTGGCTGCGTCTGTCCAGTAAGGTGGCGACCGGAGCGCTGGCGCACGCACATGCCCGCAATGCGCAACGCGTGTTCTGCGGCCATACCCATGAAGCTCTCCAGAGATCATGGGGAGAAATTGAATACTTCAATACCGGAAGCTGGACACAAGAGAACGCGACTTACATTACCGTTGGTGAGGAAGGAGTGAGAATCCATGAATACCATGAGCGAGCTGACGATTGTCATCCCGGCGAAGAACGAGGCGAAGCTGGTCCCGAATTTACTGACCTCTCTGGTCCTGCAGGACTACAAGCTGATGCCGAGTACGAAAGTGTACTTGGCTGACGCCAATTCCACCGACGGCACCGCTGATGTGGCCTTGATGTACGCCGGTTGGCTGGATATCGCGGTGATCCCGGGCGGGCTTCCGTCGGTGGGCAGAAATGCTGGAGCGCGCCGGGCGTGCACTCCCTATGTTCTATTTATCGACGCGGACATTGAAATTTCCGATCCCACTCTGGTCCGCAGAGCTGTGGAATTAATGAAGAGCAAAAACCTGCATTGCGTGACCACCAATATTGCTTGTCCAACCGGTTCCGCCTGGGACCGGATCCTGTATAGGGGCAATAATCTCATGCAACAACTTTCGCGCCTCTACAAACCTTTCAGCACAGGTATGTTCATGCTTTTTGACCGGGGGCAATTCAACGCCTTGGGAGGGTTTCACGAGCAGGCACTCTATGCCGAAGACTACCTGCTCAGCCAGAAGATTGCTCCCGGCAGGTTCGCGATTGTGTCGGGTGCAGTACTGACGACCAACCGCAGGCTCATCAAAATGGGACACTTCAAGCTGGTGCGCCTGTTTCTGAACACTGCCCTGCACACCCGTCATGAAAGCTTTTTTTTGCGCGATCACAAGTATTGGCAGTCAGAAACCTAACCAGATCTTCTACTTCGGGCTTGTACCAGGAAGGAATTGTTGCGCGACGTCGGCTGACAATCCATTGGCTCGCGCGATCGCGCTGTAAAGGCGGGCACTATGACGGAGTTTTCTTTCCTGAGTCGAAACGTCCAGCGCGACTAGCCCAAATCTCAGCTTCCAGCCCTCGCTCCATTCGAAGTTATCGGTGAGTGTCCAATGAAAGTACCCGCGGATGTCATTGCCTTGCTCAATCAATCGGTGCAGTTCCTGGATGGCATTAACAATGAGCCAGGGGCGAATGCGATCCTCAGCATCAGGAACTCCATTTTCCAGGATGTAGATAGGCTCGCCTAATCTCGCGACGCGTTGAACGGCTGCCTTGATGGCGCCGGGATAGGCCTCCCCGTACGGCTTTTCGGCACCGCTATCTCCCTGCGGTACATGTTCGGGCACGAATACCTTTCCGAACAACTGCGCAGCATGTTTGAAACTGAAGGCCACGTGAAACCGGCTGTACACGTTCAGTCCCACAAAGTCGCAGGTCCCTTTCGCATTTCCGAGGTTTCCATTGGCAAGGTTGAAGGGAAATGCAGGCCGGCCCGTCTCGATTACGGCCAGGAAACTTTCATTAAAAAGCCGGCTTAGAAGTCTGGCAATCCAGCAGTCGGGAGGGAAGGAAGCGTTCGCGGGATCGAAGACTACGTAGTTGTGAGCCCATCCAACCTCTGCCTGGCGCTGTAGTTGGTGAATTGCCCCATAGGCACGAGCATGGCACTTTGCCATCGCATTCACGACGTGCAGCGACGTTGCAATTTCTCCTGTCCGCCCGGGCGGGAATTCTCCTAGAACATATCCAAGTGCCGCGAAAACATTGGGCTCATTAAACGTCACCCAATGGCAGCAGAGGTCGCCAAGTTCCGCCACGACTCTTCGCGTAAAACGCTCGAAAAGTTCGTCCGCATCTGGCGCGAGAAATGCACCTCGTTGCTCAAACCACCTGGGATGGGTGAAGTGGTGCAGGCACACCATCGGTTGAATGCCGCGCTGCTGCAGGGCTTGCAGCATCTGCCGATATCGCTGCAAGGCTTCGCGGTTCCATTGCCCCGGCTGTGGTTCAATGCGGCTCCACTCGACGGATAACCGAAGAGCATTCAAGCCGAGGTCGCGAGCCAGCTCGAAATCGCGCTCTGCATTGTTCCACCAATTGCACGCCAGGCCACATTGCTCACCCGACCGAATGCGGCCCGCAGCTTCCCAGGCTGACCACTGATTATTCTCGTTGCCACCTTCTACCTGATGAGCGGCGGTAGATACTCCCCACAGAAAACCTGGCGGGAATTTGATGGTGCGCGCGGGCTGGGGCCACGGAGTATTTGTTACCAAGTTCCCGCGCGTGGAAAAGGGCGCCATCCTTCTGGAATTCTAAGCGATAGAACCTTCACTCCATAACTTCGCCTGCAGCAGATAGCTGATTTTCTGGGTTCCTGATCTGCTCCTCGACAAACATAAACTGCGCTCCGATTTCAGAGCGGCTTTCCACAACCGACTCGAAAATTTTCACTTGTTCGTAACACACGCTTCACGGAACTGAAACAAGTGCGGCGTACCCTGCCGTTGCCTCGGAAGGAGGGCAATGCATGGAAGTTCGACAACTCATACCTTGGAAGTGGCGTGCCGCTGCGGTGGCAAGCATCCTCACGCTGACAAGTCAGTTGATTGCTCCGGTCATTGCCGGCGCTCAAGACGCCTCGACCAGAACCAAAACTCCTATCCAGCACGTCATCGTGATCATTGGAGAGAACCGCACGTTCGATCACATTTTCGCAACCTACAAGCCTGTGCCGGGAGAAAGCATCAGTAACCTGCTCTCGAAGCGTGTGCGACTGAATCTGCCATATCCGAGTTGGTTGAGCTTAAGGACTGAAGACGCCGACCTTTGCACGCTAGCCCGAGAAGGGAGCGGCCGGCTCTACCTCGTCCGCCCTGTCATCCTGAGTTGCATCTTCTGGGGTTTGAGGACCCCGTAGCCTTGCGGGATCGCAAACAAGTCCGCCGATTGCTGTCCTTCCTTGATATTGCGCAGTTCGGCACCGGTGTTGGAGCCCTGCCATTTGATTGGAAAATTGAGGGTCGGATCGATCCAGAGGGCAGCGATCAAAGCGTCCGCTGAGGCGCTCTTGTTCTGGTACTTCACCGTCTGGCGCCCATCCACCACCTCATGGCCCACTTTTTCGCAGACAATCTTCTGGTCTGCAGCCTTCTGCCAGTCGGGACAGGCATCTTCCGCGTCCTGCACCCGGAAATACTCCGAGGGACCGCTGCCCAGCGGCTGATACGCCTTCTGCGCCGGCAACAGGGCGACGGCCGTGTGCTCCCCTCCGTTCACCAACAGGATCGTGCCGGTGAGTCCGCGCGTCTCCAAACGCATCTTGTCCTTGCTCACATAGAGCTTCGAGGATTGATGGGGTAAGGTCCCGGTTCCGGTGGATGGCGCATCCGACTTGCTAGTCGCAACGTACACGACATCAGCCGAGAAGTCCTGCGCCTGGCAAACCGCCGGAATCAAACCCAGTAGAAACGTTGCCGCCAGACTGGTTGCCTTGAGCTTCATGCTTCGTTCCTTTGTTGCAAAGCCGACTGAGTTACATCAGATTCCGCTGTCTCCGAGCGAATTGCGACGCGCTGCGAACCGCCCAAAATGGTTGCACAACAACGCGCGCAACTCCTTATTGCGGCGTAGTAGCTTTGAGCCAATCCTCTACACTCCACTGCTGCGGCGCCGACTGTATTCTTCGTGGTGCTAGGGGATCGTATTTTTTTCTCTGCTCCTCGTTGAGTACGGCGCGGATTCGCTGCACCGTAATTTCCTGGAGGGCGCGAATCTGCTCGATCCGAGCGCTTCCCAAAATTGAGGGGTCACGCCGGATGCGCAGGGTTTCCTGCTGCCGTTGCTCCAGAATCTTCTTCACTGCGGTTTGTTGCGCCTCGTTCAGGCCCAAGCGGGGATCCAACGGTAATGGCTATAAGCTCCGGATACGACCAGCGGCGTGGCGCCCCACGAAGGTTTTGACAGTTATGGGGCTGAGCGGAGGTCTTCGCAGCAGCTCCAGGTGGAACTCGCTTCAAGCCACGGCTGGAGGTCAGAACCCGTGTACAATGCTTCCGGTTTTCGGAGTCAAAAAGGAATTGGCAGCTAGAATAATGTATCAGAGAGTTGCATGTGACCAAACGTGATGCGGTCAGCAAGTCGGCTCTGGCGCCGGTGTTTTTCGTGCTGGCATTATCTATCGCATCGTACGGGCAGAACCAAGTCCTAGGAGAAGTGCAGTTCGTCAGCAAAACCAAGGTGGAGAAAACGTCGGGCGTATGGATCGACGGGCAATATATCGGCTACGTCGGAGAGCTCAAAGACGACAAGAAAGTTTTACTCTTGCCGGGCGAACATGAGATTTCCGTTCGCCAGTCAGGGTACACAGAATTTACTGAAAAGGTGATCGCGGAGCCGGGGAAGAAGGTCGTTTTGCACGTGACAATGCAGAAAGATTCTCGATCCCAGTTGCCCACCGTTACATCTCAACTTAAGCTTGAAGTCACACCGGACAGGGCGGCTGTTTTCGTAGATGACGGTTTTGTGGGAACCGTCCATGAATTTAGTGGGGTTGGACGAGGGATGCTGGTGAGCCCCGGAAAACATCGGATCAAGATCGCTTTACCCGGATACCAGGCCTTCGAGACCGAGGTCAACCTGTTACCTAAGCAGAAAACTACGATCAAGACCAACTTGCTTCCTGGAAGTATCATTCAGGCGGGTCCTTCGATCAAACAAGACCAGTAATCGGGCAAGCCATTATAGAAGGTCCTTTTCGCCACGTTGTCGAGACGTCGCGGCAGCTCGTCCATCTAGCGACGAACCTAACCTAACCCGATCAGGGGAACGTGGAAGAAAGCTATAATCCTAGCGTTTCGGAGGAACTGCTGGAATGACGACTGGGATTAAGACGTACAAAGACATGGATACAGCTCTTGGCGGCGTCGATCGCAATTGCTCACCCGACAACGTGATACTACCGCCCCGGCCAGGTGAAATGGCGCACATTCCCCCTAACCGCGGGGGCGTTTGGCCCATTTGAACCTTCAGGTTTTGGCGGGTTCCGTTTGAATGTGCCTGCATTTGGCAACTGCAAGTCACTCTCGGATAGTGGCTTAGAACCAGCCTGTGGCCATGTTGGCCATGCGCATTGTCGGGGACGCGCGGCGGCAACCGGATTGCCCGAGTTCTTCTTGTGGAGACCCCCACAGCCTGGGAGGTGTGCCGTGTCGTCACCATACGGACTGGACATCATCGAAAGCTGCGTTAGCTGCAAATCGCGAACAGAGCGACTTTTTTGCAATCTTTCAGCCTCTACACTCCAATCCTTTGAAGCTATACGGTTTGCGACCAGCTATCCGGCGGGATCGCTACTGTTTGTGGAAGGCCAGGCACCCAGAGGTATTTCTGTGCTCTGCAAAGGCCGGGTAAAACTGTTCACCTGCTCCCGCGATGGCAAATCGTTCATC
>DASQIH010000312.1:0-32669 GCA_035631655.1 Terriglobales bacterium | reverse complement strand
GTTTTCGTGCACTCCGAGCCCAACTGTCTCACTTGCACGAGTACCGACTACAGTTCCTGGTACAAGCTGACCCCGGACAACAACGGGAGCTACGTCAACGGTACCTGGAGCCAGGTGGCTTCGCTGCCCACCGGCTATGCTCCGCTCTATTTCGGATCGGCGGTTTTGACCGACGGCCGTGTACTGGTCGAGGGCGGCGAATACAACTGCGCCGGCGGGAGTTGCAATGCCGTGTGGACGAATCTGGGAGCCATCTATGATCCCCTGGTGAATACGTGGACCCCCGTTCCGCCGCCGAAAGGCTGGACCACCATCGGCGACGCGCAAACTGTGATTCTTCCCAGTGGCACTCTCATGCAAGCCAACTGCTGCACGAAGCAGCAGGCGCTGTTCAATGCGGCCAGCTTGACCTGGACTCCCACCGGTACGGGTAAGTTCGACATCAATGACGAGGAGGGATGGACTTTGCTGCCGAACGGAAATGTACTGACGGTGGACGCCTACGTCTTCCAGTATGACGCCACGGGTACAAATTCGGAGATTTATAACTCGGCGACAGGAGCCTGGACTAGCGCCGGCAGCACGATCGTGCAATTGTGGGACTCCTGCGGAGGATCATCGGCGGCTTCCTACGAAGTTGGTCCCGCGGTGTTGCGGCCCGACGGAACCGTCTTCGCCACTGGCGGGAACACCTGTGGAGCCGGCCATACGGCCATCTACAATTCGCACTCGGGCACGTGGGCCGCAGGTCCGGATTTTCCTGGAGCATATAACGTGGATGACGGGCCTGCGGCGCTGGAGCCGAATGGCAACGTGCTGGTGTTTGTCAGCCCCAGCCGCTTCTATCCCCCAGCCGCGGAATTCTTCGAGTGGAATGGCGCCAGTCTGGCGCCCACTGCCACGCCGGCGAGCGCGCTGCAGGACGCTTCTTACGTCGGGCATCTGCTCGTTCTGCCCACCGGCCAGATTCTATTCACCGACTTCAGCAGCGACGTTGAAATCTTCACCCCGGTCGGCGCTTACAATCCCTCCTGGTCGCCGACGATTAGCTCTGCGCCTGCTACTCCGCGACGAGGCAAGACCTACACCGTGTCCGGCACGCAGTTCAACGGTTTCTCCCAGGGAGCTGCATACGGCGATGATTTCCAGGCTGCCACTAATTTTCCTCTGGTGCGTATTGTAAACGCCGCGACGGGACACGTTTTCTACTGTAGGACTCACAACCACAGCACCATGGCGGTCGCCACCGGAAGTAAGAAGGTGTCTACCCAGTTTGACGTTCCCGCGAATGCGGAGACCGGACTTAGTCAGTTGTTTGTGGTTGCCAACGGCATTCCGTCCTCGCCGTTCTGGATCACGGTTCAGTAGTGTTTAAGAATTCAAGATGAGCAGCGCCACATTCAAATAAGTGTGGCGCTTTTTTTAGAATGTAAGCGTCAGTGGGAACTGGACCGTCCTACAGTGTGCGGTTTTGCCGTTGCAGCTGCTAATTAGCGGCCTTGAAGGCTGCGCGTTCCGAACTGAGTGTTCGATTTTCCTGCGCATGCTCGATTCGGCTATGTGCGCTGGCTGGTACCCGCGCTGCCTTCTCTTTTCTAGTCACAGGCGCATACTTCGCATTTCGAACCTCTGGCGCAAACTTAACGCACTCTGCGTATCTGTCGTTTTGAAATTCCTTGCCCTCTGGCCACCAGATTGAGTATCCGGGAGGACATACTAATTTTGGGAAGGGGCGGTACACCCGTATGGGTGGCATCGAGACCTGACCCAACAGCGCGAATATAATCAGCGTGATCATTGTCTGTGCGCATCACGCCAGCAAGAGCGTAAGGGAGAAGAACCGTTGCCGGAAATGCCTCCCCATCTTCTTGGTCCGGCCGAGCAGCTACTTTGAAGCTGGCACCGAAGGATCGGTTGCACGCAGACCGCCCCAAATTTGTAGTCGACCAAGGGTTGTCGATTCGATGAAGGACCCTGCTTGTCGCGTTTCCCGCCCAAGTTGACACGGTAACTTATTGAATTTACTGGGTGAGAACTAGCGACTTTGTGTGGCCCGCTGTGTGATGTTTTTTGAACGCCTGCACTTGACGATCCAGCTTCTTTACTTGCTACAAAATTCAGGGGCTAGCCACCGGTGCAAGCCAGACCTCTTCGCCCCCGGTGAAGCCCTCAATCGGTTCCAGTTCTGCGAACCAAAGCGAAGTACGCCCGCGAGGGATACGAGGTCCTATCTCACGAATTAGCGGCGAACACGCCTGGAGGTTAGTATGCAAAAACTCCCGCGGACGAAAAGTGCCATCGCGCACCCGGCTTGCGCCAAGCCAGAGTTGCCTTCACCGCTCTGATGCCGGCAGCCGTCGCGCTCCGCTTCAGTCGCGCGACTTCGCTCCGTATGTCGCGGGCGCTCTGGTAACGCAATCTGCCGTCTTTCTTCAAAAGTCCGCTAATGATCTCTTCGAGCCGCCAAGGCAACCGAGGATTCAGATGCAACGGGGAGACTGGCATCCCATCCACAACAGCCTGAAAAATCATGGCCGAGGTATTGCCACTGATGGCCGCGCTGCCGGTCGCACTCGGCTCCAGCAGTCCGCCGACATGCCTGAGAGCTTCCGGCACCTTAACCGTGAAGTAGGCATCGTCCACGTAGTATTCGTTCAAGAAACTTCGGCGAAAGTTAGCCCTCTGCCCGCCATCGCCAGACCCCGGGCGGCTGATCGAGCCGTCTCTGCCCGGTCTGCGTGAGCTAGTGACCACATAATCTCCAGGGTTCAGCTGCGTGACATTTGGGCCCACGGCTTCCACCTGCCCAAAACCTTCATGCCCGAGAACCAGGAAATCGTATCCCGGATGCGCAGCCTCATATTCGGTGACACCTGTTTCTCTGTCGGTGCCGTGCAGACCGAGGCGCAGAACTTTGACCAGTACACCTCGGCCATCGGGGACTTGATCCAGTGAAGGCTGGTGTGACGCGGTTACATGGACAATGTTTGACTTCCTTTCCAACACACTGATAGCACTCATTTCCAACTCTCCTTATATGAATTCAGGCTGCGGCTGCAAACTCGGCAACCGCGTTTTCAAAGTGTTTTCGCTTTGACGATCCGCTGCTCTGGTGCATTAGCTTGATGATTAAGCCCGTCCAGCCCGTTTGATGGCTGGCGCCCAACCCAGCTCCCGAATCGCCGTGGAAGTATTCGTGGAACAGTAATAAGTCGCGCCAGTGGGGATCGGTCTGAAACTTCTCCGAGTTTCCGAACAGCGGCCGGTGCCCCTTTTCGTCGGGGACAAAAATGCTGATCATGCGGCGCGATAATTCCTCCACCACTTCCCGCAGGTTCTTCATCTCCCCTGACCCGGTCGGAAACTCGATCTTGAACTCATCGCCCAGGTAGTGATGGAACTTCTGCAGAGACTCGATGAGCAAGTAATTCAACGGGAACCAGATGGGGCCACGCCAATTCGAATTCCCTCCGAATACACCCGTCGTCGATTCTCCAGGTTCGTAAGAAATGCAGTGCTTAACACCGTTCGCGGCCAAGCAAAAAGGCTGATCACCGTGAAGCTTGGAGAGCGCCCGAATTCCGTAGGGGGATAGAAATTCCCGCTCGTCCAGCATGTATTTCAGGATTCGACGAAGTTTGCTCTGGTCGGCGATCGCCAACAATCTGCGTTCGCCGATGCCTTCTGTACGCATGGAGGCGAGGTTCTGCGTGAGATCGGGACGGTTATCGATGAACCATTCCAGGCGCCGCTTGAAATCCGGCAGTCTGTCGAGCAACTCCGGCTCCAGCGTTTGCACCGCAAACAGGGGAATCAATCCCACCATCGAGCGGCTTCTCATCGGAACTTGTGACCCGTCCGGCAGCCTCAACACGTCGTAGAAGAATCCGTCTTCTTCATCCCATAGCCCCATGCTGTCATGGCCGCGATGGCTCATGGCATGCGCAATGTGAATGAAATGTTCGAAAAACTTGCTGGCGACGTCTTCGTAGCAGGGCTCTTCCTTTGCCAACTCCAGCGCGATCGTAAGCAAGTTGAGCGTATACATCGCCATCCAACTGGTCCCGTCCGATTGCTCGATATGGCCACCGGTAGGCAGAGGTGCGCTGCGGTCAAATACACCAATGTTGTCCAGGCCCAGAAATCCGCCCTGGAAAATGTTCCTGCCCTCAGCGTCCTTGCGGTTGACCCACCAGGTGAAATTCAGCATCAGCTTGTGCAGCACTCGCTGCAGGAATGCGCGATCCCCTTTACCGTGGCGCTTCTTGTCGATTTTGTAGACGCGCCACGCCGCCCAGGCATGCACCGGTGGATTAACATCGCCGAACGCCCACTCATAAGCGGGAATCTGACCGTTGGGGTGCATGTACCACTCGCGCAGCATCAGGGTCAGCTGCTCTTTGGCAAAATCGGAGTCCACCAGCGCGAGCGGAATGCAGTGAAACGCCAGATCCCAGGCGGCATACCAGGGGTATTCCCATTTGTCGGGCATGGAAATCACATCCGCGTTATGCAGATGGGTCCAATGGTGATTGCGGCCCTTCCGCCGCTCCTCAGGTGGAGGAGGATTGCACGGGTCGCCTTGCAACCAGTCTTTGACCACGTAGTGATAGAACTGCTTGGACCAGAGCATTCCGGCGAACCCCTGGCGCATCACATTCTGCTCGTCGGCCGACAAGTCTTGTGGAATGACGGTCGCATAGAACTCATCTGCTTCCAGTTGGCGCAGCGCGAAGATCCAGTCGAAATCGTCAAACGCGCTCTTCCCTTTGAAGTCAGATTCCGCGAGTCGCAAGCGAACGACGATCGTCTCTCCTGCACCGACGGCGAACTTGTAATGAGCTGCCGCTTTCGTGCCGGTATGCTCAGGATTCACGGCATCGTTGTTGCCGTGCACCACGTAGTCGTTGATGCCGTCTTTCACGTACGGGGCACGATTCTCGATGCCAAAGAGACGCCGATAATTCGTATCGTTTTCAGTGAAGAGCAGTTCTGGAGCGCCTTCGCAATGCAGCCACCGGCTGGCAGGCTGGGACTGGTTGAGCTCGATGATCGGGTCGGGAGCTGGGCGTGACTCGTGTAGCTCGGGCCGACGTCCGCCCTCTCCCCACGACCAGACGTTGCGAAACCAGATGGTCGGCAGAAGGCGAAGGTTGGCGGTTTCGGGGCCGCGGTTCGTCGCTGTGATTCTGATCAGGATGTCTTCGCTATCGGCCTTGGCGTATTCCACGAAAACATCGAAGTGGCGATCCTCGTCGAAGACGCCCGTGTCGAGCAGTTCATACTCTAGTTGCAGCCTGTCGCGGCGCCGATTTTCTTCTACCAACGTCGCGTAAGGAAACTCCGCCTGCGGGTACTTGTAGAGATACTTCATGTAAGAGTGGGTGGGCGTGCTGTCGAGGTAGAAGTAGTATTCCTTGACGTCCTCGCCGTGATTCCCCTCATTTCCTGTGAGACCGAAAACCCGTTCTTTCAGGATGGGGTCGCGTTCATTCCAGAGGGCTAGGGCGAAACAGATGGTTTGCCGGCGGTCGCTGATTCCCGCCAGACCATCTTCATTCCAGCGATACGCACGAGAGCGCGCATGGTCATGAGGAAAATATTCCCAGGCGCTGCCGTGCATGCTGTAATCTTCGCGCACCGTGCCCCAGGCACGTTCACTGAGGTAAGGACCCCAGCGCTTCCAATGCTTTTTGCGCGACGCCGATTCTGACAGTCGAATTTCTTCTTGCGTCATTGCGGTACTCCTGTTGGTCATATCATTTGTAAGAGGCGCAGGAACTCGGCTGTGAGCCTTGGGTCCGAGCGCTTGCGGCATGCCGGTTCGCTTCCAGCACACTCGTTGAAATCGCAGTCATCGGTTCGCGAAACGGAGGGCTCGCGATAATCGAGTTCCAGCGGCAGCCTGCCGACCAAAGCGATTGAGAACGCCCGTCATCATGGCCTTCCTCCTCATCTCCGCTCGATTGCGTTGCGTGAACATCGGAGTCATCAAGAGAGCCCCACTGAAGCAGCGTTGGTCTTTTGATTCTCGGCGCGCGATGGCGATTAACACAGAAGGGCAAATTGCGCGTTCAGAAACGTGAACGTCGCGGATCATGACTAAAGATTTAAACGTGCAGCTGGGGCTTACGAGCAGATGAGACGCCGGATGAATTCGGTGAGTGTCAAAAAATTCTGACTGCCGCAAGCCGATTGGGCATACGCTGAGACTCCAACTCAGCAAGGTCGATAGCGCGCCCATCAGCTTCTCAGCGCAGGCGCACCCATCGTCATGATAGTCAAGAACTACCGCACGAGGTGGTCCCCGAGAAGAGGAACCGTGTTCCACTAAATTCTTGACTTGCCGAAATTTAGCGTGATATAAACGCGTTCCTAAACCGATTTAGTGGCGAGGTGTAATTGGATGCGGAAATCGTTCCTACAGCTGGTTGTCCCCGCTATGCTGCTCGTCGTCTTTCTTGGTCAAGCTCAAGCGCAAGGGGATCGGACAATCGTGATCAATACCTCCGCTCCGGCCCATGCTTTCCCTCATTTTTGGGAACAGATGTTCGGATCGGGCCGGGCGGTCCTTACCCTGCGCGACAGTTACCGTCGTGACCTTAGGGAAGTCAAGCAGGTCACCGGCTTTCAGTACGTCCGCTTCCACGCGATTTTCCACGACGAAGTTGGCATCTATGATGAGAATGAGCAAGGCCAACCGGTTTACAACTTTTCCTACCTTGACCAAATCTACGACGCACTGCTAGCCAATGGCGTACGCCCTTTCGTGGAACTCAGCTTCATGCCGAAAAAACTCGCCGCCCGGGACATGCCTCATGCCTTCTGGTACAAACCCAATGTCTCTCCCCCAAAAGATTGGGTGAAGTGGGATGACCTGATAACCGCATTTGCACAACACCTAGTCGAGCGCTACGGCATTGCCGAGGTCAGCCAGTGGTATTTTGAAGTTTGGAACGAGCCCAACCTGGACTTCTGGGGAGGCGACCCCAGACAGGCCACCTACTGGGACCTTTATGACCATACCGTGACTGCTCTGAAAGCAGTCAATGCAAAGCTACGAGTGGGAGGACCCGCCACGGCCCAGGCGTCTTGGGCCGATGCTTTCCTGCAGCATTGCGCGGACAAAAAAGTTCCTGTCGACTTTGTGTCCAGTCACGTGTACGGCAACGACCGTTCTCAAGATGTTTTTGGCAGCGATGAACAGATTCCGCGGAATGCAATGGTTTGCCGCGCGGTCAAGAAGGTGCATGACCAGATTAAGGCGTCCAGCATGGCCAACCTCCCTTTGATTTGGAGCGAGTTCAATGCCAGTTACATGAATGAGCCCGCGGTGACTGATTCAGCCTACATGGGTCCTTGGCTTGCCGACATCATCCGCCAGTGTGACGGACTGGTGGATATGATGTCGTATTGGACCTTCTCTGATGTTTTCGAGGAGCAGGGTGTGGTCAAAACTCCTTTTTACGGAGGTTTTGGCCTGATTGCGGCAGGCGGCATACCCAAGCCCGTATTTAACGCTTTCAAGTTGCTGCACGAATTGGGTGACCAGCGTATCGAATTAAATTCCGACTCCGCGTTGCTCACGCGTCGGAAGGACGGCACGCTCGTGCTGGCGGCTTGGAACTATACTCCTCCGGGGCACAGGGGCGAGCCGGTAGCTGTCACTCTTGAGTTTAAAGGCGAGAAGATTGGGCATGCCCTCATCTCTGCCGTGGAGACCGATCATGGAGACAGTCACAGCGCCTGGGAAAAAATGGGCTCGCCTCGCTATCCGACTCGGCAGCAAATTGAGGCGCTGCGAAAAGCCTCGCAACTGCCGGCCCCGGAATCGCGCATTGTACAAAACAATGAACTGAAGGTCACTCTCCCCTCTTATGGATTGGCTCTCATTGAGTTGAAGAAATAGGCCGCCAATCCCGTTCACGGTCACTATGATCCCCAAACGGCTGCTCACGCGAAGAGAGATGCTACGGCTGGCAGGGAAAAGCCTGGCGACAGTCCCGTTTGTTGGCGCCTTAGCCTGGCAGGAAAAGAAGAGCGCCCCGATTGCTGCAGAAAAATCCTACCAAGGCACAGACGAACAGCTTCTGGAAGAAATCGAGCGTGGTTGTTTCAACTTTTTCTGGAACGAAGCGAGCCCTGAGACCGGGCAAGTCAAGGATCGTGCGCTGGCCAGCGGGAGCGGTACAGAGCGCATGTCGAGCATCGCGGCCACCGGTTTTGGCTTGGCCGGGCTCTGCATCGCTGACCAGCGCAGTTACCTTAAAGCCAAGGATATAAGGGAGCGCGTCCGTCGCTCTCTAAGATTCCTCTTCCACCAACTCCCGCAGGAGCACGGGTTCTTCTATCACTTTATTGACATGAACACGGGGCAGCGCTGGGAGAAGTGCGAACTATCTTCCATCGACAGTTCCATCCTGCTGTGTGGAATTCTCACGGCACGCCAGCATTTTGCGGACCAGGAGATCAAAGACTTGGCCACCCGGATCTACGAGCGAGTGGACTGGCCGTGGATGTTGAATGGCGGACCCACTCTGTCCATGGGCTGGAAGCCGGAATCAGGATTTCTCAACGGGCGCTGGAACCACTACTGCGAGTTGATGATGATTTACCTGCTGGCGATCGGTTCTCCGTCCCATCCGATTTCATCGAGAACCTGGGACGCCTGGGCGAGGCCCAAGATCAATTATCAGGGCATCGAATACGTCTCCGGCAACGACCCGCTTTTCACGCATCAGTACTCGCATGCGTTCTTCGACTTCCGCAACCAACGCGACGCCTACGCCGACTATTTTGAGAACTCGGTCAAAGCCACCAAGGCCCACAAACTCTTCTGCCTCTCTCTGCGCGACAAGTTTCCTGATTACAGTGAAGATCTGTGGGGCATCTCGGCTTCCGACTTTGTGGGCGGTTATACGGCATGGGGAGGACCGCCGCCCCAAGGCCCGATCGACGGCAGCATTGTTCCGTCCGCCACCGCTGGATCGTTGCCTTTTCTGTTTGCGGATTGTGTGCGCGTCCTGCGAACTATTCGTGGCCGCTACGGCGACAAAACGTGGTCACGTTACGGCTTCATTGACGCCTTCAACCCTCTTACCGGCTGGTGGGACCGCGATGTGTTGGGCATCGATCTTGGCATTACCATGCTGATGGCAGAAAATCACCGCACCGGCTTCGTGTGGGAGACGTTCATGAAAAACCCGGAGGCGCGGCAGGCGATGGCAAAAGTAGGGTTTCACACGACCTGACATTAGCCACGCGCGAGTCCGCCGGGCTCCAAGATCCCTCTTCCCGCACGAGCACGGGTTTTTATTACCGCTTCATTGAAATAAACACCGGCGACGTAGCGTCTAGGAAATCTGCTTGGTCAGCCACCAACCCAAAAAATGTTTCTTGACAAAGAGACGATCGCGGTGGTACAAGCACCAGACGTAAAGTAAAGCGATTTAGTAACGATTTACTAATGAACCTGGCCGGTCTGCAAACCACGCTCAAAATTGACGTCTCAGGAGATTTTTGTATGAGTCATCGCAGGCTGTTCGTCTTCGTGATGCTGCTGGTCGTTTGCGTGACACTCTTCTCCAGCCTTGGACACGCGCAATATCGCGGTTCCCTCCGCGGAACGGTTACTGATCCCCAGGGCGCAGTAGTTCCTGGCGCGACCGTGACCCTAGTGAACACGGACACGAACCGGACGGTGGTGTCGATCTCAGACGACAATGGCATTTACCAGTTCAACGCGTTGGAGCCGGCTCCCTACCGTCTCACCGCAGAGGCTCAAGGGTTCAAGAAGAAGGTACTCGAGCACGTGCGGATCATCCCAGAGCAGCTCAACGCACTGGACCTGCAACTTGAGGTTGGCCAGGTTCAAGAGGCCATAACGGTGTCGGCGACAACCCAGACAATGGATACGGAGACGGCCACCGTGAGCGGCACGATTACCAGCAACCAGATTCAAAATATGCCTTCGTTCGGACGCGACGTCTTCCAGTTGATCCAGTTGACGCCTGGCGTCTTCGGCGATGGCGCGCAGGGAAGTGGAGGCGGCGGCCAAAATCTTCCCGGCACACAGGGTCCCGGCGCGACCGGCGGCAATCAGGGCATTTTTCAAACGGAAAACGGTCCGCAAGCTCTGGCAGCTGGCCAGCAGTATGAAAACAACAGCATTTCGATTGACGGTATCAGCACCACGAGCGCCGTCTGGGGCGGAACTACAATCATCACACCGTCGGAAGATTCTGTTGAAAGCGTGAAAGTCGTCTCCAATGGCTATGATGCCGAGTACGGCCGCTTCAGTGGCGCCCAGATTCAGGTCACTTCCAAGAGCGGCACTAACCAGTACCATGGCAGTCTCTTCTTTACTGCTCACCGTCCTGGCTTGGATGCCTATCAGCGGTTCAACGGCCTCCACAACAGCGTGCGGAGAGACAACAGCTTTTTTGATCAGTTCGGCGGCAGCGTTGGCGGCCCGATCTGGAAGAATAAGATCTTCGCCTTCTTTAACTATGAAACAGTTCGGAGTCCCAAGGCCCAGACCACCATTGACAACGGATGGTACGAGACCCCTGCTTTTGCCGCCTCCGCACCTGCCGGAAGCATCGCAGCGAAATATCTCACCTTCCCGGGTTCAGGTGTCGTCAGCAGGGGCATCAATCCTTCCACCTGTACCGATGCCGGCCTGACGGAAGGGGTAAACTGCAGAACCATTCCGGGGCAAGGCCTGGATATCGGCTCGCCTTTGACCTCAGGCCTGGGTACGCAGGATCTGAGCTGGGTCAGTACCAGTAACCCCGGCGTTGGCGGCGGCCTGGACGGGGTTGCCGACATTGCGAACTACATAACCGCCAGTTCGAGCAGCTTCTCGAAAGCGCAGTACAATGGCCGCCTCGATGCGGATGTCACGGCTAAGGATCGCATCGGCTTTAGCATCTACTGGGTTCCACAGTCAACCACGTTTCTGAACGGCCCAGCCCGCGCCTACAACCTCTTCCATCACTCGCAAGTCAATAACGCATTCTCCGCAATCTGGAATCGCACCCTCTCGTCCACTTTCCTCAACGAATTTCGCGTGAATGCCGCCGGATGGCGCTGGAATGAGATCAGCTCCAATCCGCAGTCGCCGGTTGGACTGCCCACGGACAACATCGATCAAATTGGCAGCATTAATGCCCCAAAGTCTTTTGGGCCTAGTGTCGGCAGCATCTTGAATCAGTGGACATACACCTACAAGGATGTGGCCACCAAAATTTTCGGAAAGCACACCGTTAAGTTTGGCGCTGATGTTACGCGCCTCTTCTACCTGAACAACTGTACCGGTTGCGGCGTGCCAAACTACAACTTCTTCAACATGTGGGACTTCCTCAATGATGCGCCGCATCACGAAGGCGGAGGCTTCGATCCCCACACCGGGTTGCCCACGACGCTTCGCCAGGACGACCGCACGAACATCTGGGGCTTCTTTGTCCAGGATGACTTCAAAGTCCGCAGGAATCTGACACTCAACCTGGGACTGCGTTGGTCCTACTTTGGTCCACTCTACTCCAAAGAGGGGAACATGTACGTGGCTGTCCCTGGTGCGGGCGCGAATTACATGACCGGGCTAACCGTTCGGAAAGGAAATTCCTGGAACGCGCAGAAAAATAACTTCGGCCCCCAGATCGGTTTCGCCTGGAGTCCGTACGAGAGAGTCGTGGTTCGCGGCGGTTACGGCCTCAGCTACAACCAGGAGGAAATCGCTATCTCGGCCAATATCGGCAACAATCCCGGGCTGGTGGTGTTCCCGAGCTTGAGCATGTCCTCGCCCACCTCGCCGAATCCCGGCATTATATATGCCACTTCGGCGAATCTGCACTCGCTCAATAACTATCCTGCGAACCCGAACACGATTGTGCAGTTTGGCTCGAATGGACTCCCTACAACCGGCCAAGTCAACGTCAGCATCTTCCCCGGCACCCTTCCCACCATGCGTGTCCATCACTACTCGCTGGATACCCAATACGATCTGGGTCACCACTTGATAGCGACGTTGGGTTATCAGGGAAGCTTGTCGCGTAACATCTACTTCCACGAGAACCCGAACGCTGTCCCCGCGGCCTTGGGATACACCCTGAACCCGCAGATCGGCGGTGGGGACTACTGGGGAGTTTCAGGCCGCGCCAACTACAACGCCATGCTCGCTGAATTAAAGCATCAATTCTCACACCAGTTCATGGCCGATGCTCAATTCACTTGGACCAAGAGCATGGACACTAGTTCCGGGCCTTACTATGAACAGCCCTATCCGTATGATCTCAACCTGGATTACGGACGCTCTGACTACAACGTCGGCAAGGCGTTCAAGCTCATTGGCATGTGGCAGCCGGTTTTCTTCCATGGCAGCAGAAGTTGGATAGAAAAAATCGCTGGGGGCTGGTCGCTCAGCGGTATTTTCAATATCCACTCTGGATTCCCCTGGAGTCCTGTGGTGAGCATTCAAGGCGGAAATCTCTATTGCGGAACTTGCGGTTACAACACAGTTTTCCCGACTGCCTACCTGGGCGGCGCGGGTACCAGCACGAGCAACGATCAGTTCAAGACTGGTTCGAACTATCCCAAAGGGGGCGCAGCCTATTTCTTGGCGCCGGTACCGTGCTCGCCGACTCAAACAACCAATTGCTACACTGCCTACAGTGGAACCAGCTTCGGAAACGCGCTTCCTCCTTCCCCCGGTGTCCGTCGCAACTCGCTCAACGGTCCTGGATACAGGGACGTGGATCTGACACTCGCCAAGGGCTTTGGCCTGCCGAATATGCCGGTACTCGGCGAGAACGCTAAGGTTGAGTTCCGAATTGACGCGTACAACGTGTTTAATAATTTGAACTTCAAACCGGATAGCATCTCGAACAACATTGCCAACTCAAACTTCGGCGCGGCCACAGCTGCTCTTGCTGCTCGTGTCGTAACAATGGGGGCTCGGTTCACCTTCTAGACTGGAGCGCGCCGAGGAATCGGCGCGCCTCTTTTCGCAAATTGACTCTGGAGACTTTCGGGGGTTTTAGAGGAGTCCATTCCAGTAAGACGTGACTCCACGAGCGTTGGGATACTCACTTGCCCCGAGTCGATCTTGAAAGACTCGAGTGCCTCATCGAGAGGGACTGCGCACCGTGCCAGCAAAGAAAAAGGGACGCACGGGATTTTCCGAACGCTCCAAACCGACTAAACCGGTCAGTTTGAAGGAATTGGCCGATCGCCTCGGCTTTTCCCCAGCCACGGTCTCCTTGGTCATCAATCGTTCCCCGGTGGCCGACTCCATACCTCAGCGGACCAAGGACCAGATCTTAGCCGCGGCTCGCAAGTACCATTACAGGCCGAATTTTTTTGCTCGTTCGCTGCGTGCCCGGCGCAGCTTCACTATTGGTGTAATCGTACCTGAAGTTAGTGAAGGCTATGCCGGCACCGTGTTAAGTGGTGTCGAGGATTACCTGCTCCAGGAAGGCTACTTTTATTTCGTCGCCAGCCACCGGCACCGGCCAGATCTGGTCGATGAGTATCCCCAACTGTTTCTCGATCGCGCCGTAGACGGTCTCATTGCTGTGGACACACCCTGGAAGCAGGATATTCCTGTACCTGTTGTGACGGTCTCGGGGAATATCGGACGGAAAGGTGTCACCAACATCCTGCTCAATCACAACCGTGCAGCCGAACTGGCACTGCACCATCTCCTGCAGCTCGGACATCGCAACATTGCCTTCATCAAGGGTCAGGAGTTCAGTTCCGATACGGAGGTGCGTTGGAATGCAATTCAAGAAGTTGCCGGCCGATTGGGCCTGCCCATCTCCGCCAAACTCACCGTGCAATTGGAAGGTAATTCTCCATCGCCGCAGCTCGGCTACAAGATCATGAAAAAGCTTCTGGCCTCACGCGAGCCGTTCAGTGCGCTGTTTGCGTTCAATGATATTTCCGCGATGGGCGCCATCCGGGCCCTGCGAGAATCGGCGCTACGTGTGCCGGAGGATGTCTCGGTCGTGGGCTTCGATGATATCCAGAGTGCAGCCTTCCAGAATCCCGGCCTGACCACGGTGCGGCAGCCACTGCGAAAAATGGGGGAGCTCGCAGCAGAAACGGTGCTCAGGCGGATCCAACGCCCGGAACTGAACTCTCCAAAGTATGTCACCGTCGAGCCCGAGTTGGTCGTCCGCGAAACCACAGGACCGGCTCCCCGAGCGGAACTTCGTGTCTGAGGAAAACGGTTTGGCGTAGACTTTCATGCATGACGGTAACCGTGGAGATGCAGAACACGGGCGACCTGCAGGCGCAGCGAGATGTGGTCGCAATGATTGAGCACGTGCTTTCGGATCGGCCCGGAGACTGGCGGGTTGTGATTCTTGGCTCGCAGGACTCGGATCGGTGGCAGCTGACGATTTACGGGGTGAATGGGTTTGAGCGGTCGTACACGCTGGAAGGTGCCGCCGGAGAACATGAGCCGCGCGTGATTGCGTCGCTGGTGGCGAGAATGGTGCCGCGAAGTTGATTCGGCGCCTCCTCTCTCCCTGGTTTAGAGGAGACGTGCCGCACAATACTACTGACATCGAATCTCTGACCCACTCGTCTTCTTGAGAACGCCATCCTTTTGTGCCACCTAGGCCGCGAGGTGTTCGCGCCACTTCATAAGGAACTTGTCCTGGCATTGCTGCGAACAGAAGTGCAGAGCATTTTCCTGAAGGGCCTTGCCCTGATCCCATGCATCCGTCAAGAAAATTGTATTCTTCACGTCGCTGCCCGGCTTGGTGAGTTCGAAGGCAACCAGCCAGTCTCGAGGCTCACCCTCGCGCCTACCGCAAAACTTACAGAGAAATTCCATTGGTGTGCCCCCTTTCCTAGTTCGCCTGCCCCAACAGTTCGAGGGATACTAACCTAGAGCACTGGCAGGCTGAGGTCCGAGCCGGCAACAGTGTTCGGTTCTTTCTTCTTTACAGGCCGGGTCGGGGGCATCATCGGCGGCTGTGGTATCCATTGCGCGGGCGCTGCTCGCTTGCCCAGCGTGGCCGCGGACTTCAGTGGAAATCTTCTGCGCGCACTCATCCTTGCAGCAGTAGCTTCGGCGATGGCCTCGCCCCGATTGGAAAAGTGCCTCTGCATGTTTGCTCCTTTCAATTGTCCCTGCCCGGGTTCACGCAGCGCGCGGTATGTCCACGGCAGTCCGTCTCAGCAAGCTGCATACATCGTCATCGCTGATCTGGGTGAAGTCCTCATACCACTGGGAAACTGCCACATAGGTTTCCGGTTCCGCCACGCTGATGACTTCGTCGGCTTCCATTCGAATGGCGCTGCAACCCGAGGCGGGAATCACGGCGATGGCAACCACAATGCGTGCAGCATTCTGCCGCCGGATCGCGGCAATGGCAGCCAGAATGGTGGAACCAGTCGCGACGCCATCATCCACCAGAATGACGGTTTGCTCGGCTAATGCCAGCGGCGGACGATCGCCGCGATACAACTTCTCGCGGCGTTCCAGTTCCTTCGCCTCGGTTGTCACTACCCATTCAATGTCATCTTCAGAAATACAAAGGTCTTTTACTATGGAAAGATCAAGCACCCGCACGCCACCCGGCGCAACCGCGCCCATGGCCAGTTCCCGGTTCCACGGCGTGCCCAGCTTCCGGACCACCAGGACATCCAGGGGGACGTTCAGCACTTCTGCGATCTGGGCGGCTACTGGCAGCCCCCCGCGCGGGAGTCCCAGCACAACTACATCGCCACGGCCGGAATAGGACAGGAGCTTGGCAGCCAGGATGCGACCTGCTTCCTCTCTATTCTTGAAGGGAAGTATTTCAAGATCTTCGTCTTCTTCTCGGAATAGCATCACACACCCCCACACATCTCCTTGCTGAAGGAGAAAACCCGGAAGGAAACTAATGCCAGCATGGCCCTTTACCTCTTCTGCAACCACGGAGGACCGGACTGCTTTCACAACATGCGATCCGGACTACAGGTGATGAGCGCGGCCACCTCGTCTTGAATCGAGACTCGATTTGGCCACGAACTCCTGAATTCATTCTGAACCCGCCCGGCTGCGGACTCAACAAAGCAAAAAATGGACCATCAGTCGTCAGTGCCAAAACGGGACATAGGCCCGATTTTCCTTGCGCGTGCTCCCCGCAGATTGAATGGCCACCCTCTACCGGAGCTGGTCTCATCAGTTCCGATCGTATTGCTCTACCGTCTCGGCTTCGGCCTCGGACAAACACAATTGAATCTTCTCCAACAGACCGGGAAACAGGTCCTCCTTGGGCAGGCAAACCTTGATGTCGTCGGCCTCGACAAGCCCGAAAGCCGTCATCACGATCACCGGCAGCCGCGGGTTCTTGTCATGAATTGCGCGGGCCAGTTCCAGGCCGTTCATCCCCGGCATGCGTAAATCGGTCAACAGCAAGTCGAATTCTTCCTTCTCGAAGGCTGCGAGGGCTTCCGTGGCATTGCTGGCGGGAATAGCCCGGTAGCCGTCCCGGCGCAAGATGTCGCAGGCCAGCCGACATAGCACATGATTATCGTCGACGACCAAAACTGTTTTCATAACGCTCTCCTAGTCGGCAACCGACGCCTGGCTGACCACGGTTTCCGCTTTGCTAAATGCCAGGCCGTCGGACTGCAGGCCGACATCTATGCAATCACCGGCCGCGACCTGGTTGGTGGCCACCAGATTGGCCAGCGCATAAACAATGTTTCGTTCAATGACACGCTTCAGATGACGCGCGCCGTAGCGGGCGTCGGTGCCTTCCTGCAGAAGCCATCTCTTGACTTCCGGGCTGCAACGGAAAGTGAAATGGCTCTGGCCGGCAGCCTGGGTGATGCGCTGCTGTACCTTGGCCAGTTCCAGTTCCAGAATTTTCTCCAGGTGTTCGGGCCGGAGCGTGTTGAACACCACGACCTTATCCAGCCGATTCATGAATTCAGGAGAGAACTTGCGGCGTGCCGCTTCCGTCGCTATCCCGGCAATCTTCTCGTCGAGGCTGGCATCTTCGATGGCCGCTCTGACGGCAAACCCCATGCCGCCTTGCGCCAGGTGGCTCATCTCCGTGGCGCCGAGATTCGATGTCATGAAGATCATGCACTGCGAGAGGTCCACATGCCGGTTGTCGCCCAGTGTGAGAGCCGCTCTATCCAGGATTCCCAGCAGAAGCTGCCATAGTGCTTCGGAGGCCTTCTCGACTTCGTCGAACAACACCAGGGAAAGCTTGAGCTTGTCGGTGTGCCACTGCGCCAAGGCCTCCTGGCTGAGCATAGGTGGCGTCTCCTTGTGGCCTATGTAACCGGGCGGAGAACCGATGAGCTTGGCGATTTCATGTGGCTGCTGGAACTCGGCACAATCGACCTTGATAAAAGAATGCGGATTACCAAACAGAGCTTCCGCGACCACCTCGACCACGTAGGTCTTGCCCGACCCGGTCGGCCCCAAGAACAGCAAGTTTCCGATAGGACGGTCGGGCGCGGCCATGCCGACCAGAACCATCTGATACATATTGGTGACCGCTTCAATGGCGGCATCCTGACCCACAATCCGGTTGCGCAGGAACATCTCGAATTCGCGTGTGGCCTCGCCGTGGCGCGTAGGATCGAGCGCGCACACGCGAGTGACGGCCTGAACAGGACCAGCACCCTCCGGCGCAGCCACTGTCTTGAGTTCGTTGGCCATGGGAACATGTCCGGAATTTGGGTATCCCGCCTCCCATATCCACAATAGGACGAGTAGGCCCTAATTTTCAGTGATATCTCTACCTATCTTTTCCTGGGAGGCCGCTACCAGCGGCGGGCATGGTTCTTGCAGCGCTAAGGAGGAACACCTGGTGGGTTTCGGAGGTAAGGAGGTGGTCGAGTGCGGCTCCGTGCGCTGGGAGGCTATTTGTCCGGACTCACCGGATCATCGCCCTTTGACAACACCCAGACAGTCACCCCAACAACAGTACCAGTAGCTATCCACTTCGCTGTATTAGAATCGAGAATTCCTCCCACCGCGGCGGGAGCAGATCCCCCGGCTCCGCCCTGTCTCCGATTGCTCTGTCGCGACGATTGGGGAGCGAATTCGTCTCGGGTTGTCTGCTGACCTTCAGCCAGTGTGGTGGTTCCGTTTCGATCCGTGATGGTCAGGTCGCCCGTGCGCGCCGCAATCTGCACCCTTCCATCTACATCTCTGACGTCAAATTCCGTCCAAACTCCGGCCGCCGCTGAGAGGCTGACGCTGCCAACGTGAGCCGCAAGCATCTGCGAGGTGGATACCTTTACGGCTCCGTGCTCCAACTTCACCGCGTCTCCCTCATACTGGACAAAGGAGCTATTTAAAATCAGAACCGTCGAACCTGTCGCGTTGATGCTGGCGGAAGAGTTCGCTCTGGTCTGTACCAGATCGCCGGCAAAAACCGCCGATGATCTCGGCAGACTGCTGCCATTCAGCATGGTCGTCCCATGCGGATAGAGCATGGCAGTGTGCTAGGCTCCGCGGCAAATAAAGCAGCGGGAAAGATAATCGCCATTAGGCAGCTTAGGATCTTTACGGTCACAGAACTTGTCATCGCCGCCCCCCACACCTGTTTTGGTTGTACTCGGGAGATCGTAGTCCGAAAATTCTCCTCCGTCGAACTACTTCTTTGCGATGAGGTACTTCTGAGCTCCGCTCCTGGTTCTGGCCGAATTAATTCGCGGGTTGCCTCAGCTCTTTGAGTAAAAACGCCTTCGTGGCTGCCGGCAAACGCGAGCTCTGCAGGATTTCCCGCAGAAGCCCAGGCGGCAATGAGCGAGCGAATTCCAGCGCCTTCGCCACAGGCGTCTTTTCGTTGCGCAGCAAAGCAACGCGAACTTCGCGCCGCAGAGACCACTTGGCATGGTGGCAAACGGCCTCCACGAGATGGACCGGGGGGTCGTGCCGTACCAGCGCTTTCACCACCGAAGATTCGGTTAGTCGAGGGTTTTCCAGGGCAGTGCGCATCACGCGCGGCTCTTTCTCGAGGAGCAATTCCTCGGCAATGCGTCCCGAGGCGCGATACGCCAGAGACAATTTCTCGCCCGAGGAAAGCGTTTCCAGCCTGGTGACCAGGGCCTCGTCGGCAGCCCGCTTGAGGTCGGCGGGAACTACAGGTGTGAGGGCAACCTGCATCAGATCAAAGGCGTAGAGGTGGCGGAGCATCGGAAGCGAAATATGGCGAGGTGTCCGGGGATGCTCCACTAAGGCTCGCCGAACCTTGCGCAGCTTGATTACATTGGCGTTCTTGCTCAGTGCCTCCAAGGCGTCTGGAGACAAGTCGGGACGCTTCAGCAACGCAAGTGCAAGATCCTCGGTCAGAGTGGACTGCGCTGCCGCTGTCCGCAAATCTTCGGCAAATTCCACAGGAACAACCTGACCGGGATTTTCCTCAACGGCGAATTCGTCGGAGCCCATAAACTCGGTAGCGCCGGCATCTTGCCGGCTGTCGCGATGGCGTCCCGTCGTCGCAGCATAACTGCCATGCCGGAACAGCCGCTAGTCCCCTCTGCGCGCCAGGTCTAGCGCTCCCTTAACCGGTTCGATCACCGTAGAGCCGACCACCGCATCGGGATACTCGGAACGAAGACTATTGTAAAAAACCTGGCGCACCAGGGCCGAGTTACGAAATACACCGCCGGACATGGCCACTGGGACCCCGCGCTGCAGCGAAAAAAGACGGCCTATCACGATCTTGGCAATCCCTGCCAGTTCTGCCCCGGCCTGGGTCAGCACCGTGCGCGCCAGCGCGTCCCCGGCATCGGCGGCGGAAAGAACGTGGGGTAGAAGACTGGAGAAATCGGGCGGCGGAGTACCATTCGCAATCCTGACAAAATCATCCCAGCTGTCCACAGCCCAAGCCTGGCTGATGACCCTGAACAGCGTTGAGCTTTCTCCCTCGTCCTGTGCGTGTACAGCCGCGGTAACCGCTGAGCGGCCAATCCAATGTCCAGAGCCCTCGTCGCAAATGGCGAATCCCCAACCGCCGGCACGCGCGGTTTGGCCCTGCGCATTTTTGCCATAGGCGATGGAACCCGTGCCAGCAATGACCACCACGCCCGAACCGCCACCAAACGCAGCTTGCAGCGCAATCACCGTGTCTCCGACGATTTGGGTTTCCGCGGGCACAATTTCGGCCACGATGCGCCGCACCGCTTCGCTGATTTGCGGGCGGGCGCCGCCCGCCATACCCACGCACGCCCGCTGTATTTTTCCCAAGTCAATTCCTGCGGCGCGGGCAGCCAGACGAATTGCCTCGTGCAACGCGCTGCGGGCACGGGCTTCACCGACGCGGATGATGTTGCTGCCCTCGGCCATGGCGCTGGCCAACAACGAAGTCTCGTCGCCCACGGCGCAAGTGGTCTTGCTTCCGCCGCCATCAATTCCCAGAAAGAGAGCCACGCGATACTTCTACCACAGCACCGCTTGTGAATCTCAGGCTTTGCGAAATAGATACCCCGCGCCAAGTAATTGCTCCCTCAGGAAGCAAAGCCCGGTACTCTAGAACGCACGGGAAGCTGGTTGTCGGTCAAAGAAAAAGCTTGTCATTCCGAACGGGCTTCAGCCCGCGAGGAATCTGCTTTTTGTTAGTGCAACTGTCATGGGACTGAACAGAGTTGACCTCCTTATTATTGCGGTTTACCTGGCGGGCATCACCCTGTTCGGCCTTCGTTTCCGCAGGCGCCAGCGCTCGCTGAAGGATTATTTCCTTGCTGACCGAAACATTCCGTGGTGGGCGATTGCGCTATCGATTGTCGCCGCCGAAACCAGCACGCTGACCATCATCAGCATCCCTGGCCTCGCTTACGACTCCAACCTGCAGTTCCTGCAAGTAGTCTTCGGCTATCTGGTAGGCAGGGTCATTATCAGTTTCATCCTGCTTCCCCACTACTTCCGAGGCGACTTGTACACCGCCTACGAATTGATCGAGCGGCGCTTTGGAGGCCGCCTTCGTTCCCTGACCGCAGGACTGTTCCTGCTGACGCGCGCGGCCGCCGAAGGTGTCCGCGTCTATGCAGTCTCCATCGTGGTGGCGATTGCTCTGGGGACAGGTGAAATCGCTTCCATCGCCATCATCACAGCCCTGACTCTGCTGTATACCTTCGAAGGCGGACTCACGGCTGTCATCTGGACCGATGTCGTACAGACCATTATTTATGTGGGCGGAACTCTGGTCGGACTGCTCACGATTTTGCATCTGGTGCCCGGTGGCTGGCCGGTTATCCATAGCCTGGCCGAGAACATGGGCAAGCTGCGTGTATTTGATTTCACACCCGACTTCTGGAAGCCGTACACCTTCTGGGCTGGTGTCCTGGGTGGGACATTTCTCACGACTGCCAGCCACGGAACCGATCAGCTCATCGTGCAGCGTTTGCTGGCGGCGCGCAGCCAGAAGCAGTCGGTCACGGCGCTGCTTACCAGTGGAGTTGCCATTCTTTTTCAGTTCGCGCTGTTCCTGATCCTCGGAGTGATGCTTTACGCCTTTTATCGTGTGCCTTCGACCGTTTTCGGGAAAGCCGACTTTATTTATCCGACATTCATTGTCAGCCGGATGCCGCACGGCATCTCGGGCCTGCTGATCGCCGCCATCTTAGCCGCTGCTATGTCTAACCTGAGCGCCGCGCTGAATTCGTTATCTTCCAGCTCGATTATTGACTTCTATCTGCGCCGTAAGCCTCAAACCGAAGAACGTCGCCGCGTGCAACTCTCGCGCCTTGCCACGCTCTTCTGGGGTCTCGTGCTGTTCGTGCTCGCCGTCCTCTCCCTCCATAAAGTCGCACGCGTTGTGGAAGTTGGATTGTCGATCGCCTCGGTCGCCTATGGGGCGTTGCTGGGAGTCTTTCTGCTGGGCGTCCTGACCCGCCGCGCTAACCAGAATGGCGCGATCGTGGGCATGCTGTGCGGGTTCGTCGTCGAAGTCTACGTGTGGCAAGGAACACAAATTCCCTGGACGTGGTACGTCGCTATCGGCACGGTCGTAACCTTTTGGGTCGGATACATGGCCAGTTTGCTTCAAAGAGAAAAATCCATTTAAAGCATCGACTCTGAGCATTGCAGAGTCTTTCTCTGCGACCTCGGCGATCTCGGCGGTTGAGAAACTTTTTCACGTATACTCACCCCCAATGCCGCAAGAGGTAGCCCTTAGAACTTCGTCCCGTCCCGATCTCGCCCGGGATCTGGGCGTCAGTCATGCCGGAGCGGTGGTAGTAGGCACCATCATCGGCAGCGGAATATTCCTGGTTCCGGCCGAGATGATGCAAGCAGTAGGCTCGGCAAAGCTGGTTTACCTCGCCTGGCTGGTCGGTGGCCTGCTCTCCTTCTTCGGAGCGCTCACCTACGCGGAACTGGGAGCGATGAAGCCGCAGGCTGGCGGCGAGTATGTTTATGTCCGCGATGGTTACGGCCCGCTCGCCGGATTTCTATACGCCTGGACCACCTTCCTCATATCCAAGCCGGCGTCGATCGCGACCATCACGACGGGCTTCGTCCGGATCCTCGGCACATTTTCGATCTTCTCTTTCTTCTCTCAACATATTGTTACAGTGCCCCTGGCAATCAGCTATGGACAATTGGTCGCGATTGCTGCCGCCATATTGATCTCGATCCTCAACTACATCGGAATCAAGAAGGCCGGCGAATTTCAGCTAATTTTCACGATCCTGAAGGTCGCCATCATCCTCGGAATCCTAGGCATTGGCTTCAGCTACAGCGCCGGAAGCTGGACAAATTTTTCCGGCGGCTATGCCGAAGCAAAAGGTGGCACCGCCGGCTTTATGGCAGCTCTGGTGGCAGCGCTTTGGGCTTACGATGGCTGGAACGACCTGAATCAAGTGGCGGGAGAAATTCGCCGTCCGGAACGAAGCATTCCGATTGCCCTGATCGCTGGAGTGGCGATCGTAGGCGCACTCTACATCTTGATGAATGCGGCCGTGCAGTACGTGATGCCCGCTTCAGCTATTGCCAACTCCGAGAGGCCCGCCTCTGATGCAGCCGCCCTGGTGATGGGCAGCCTGGGCGCCAGCATCGTTTCGGCCGGCATGGCGCTCTCCATGCTGGTGACATTAAACGGGACAACGATGAGTGGCGCGCGTGTCCCGTTTGCCTTGGCCCGCGATGGATATTTCTTCTCTTCCCTCGCGGAAGTGCACCCACGCTTCCACACGCCGTCGATGTCCATCATCGTGCAAGCAGTGCTGTCGATCCTTTTACTGCTGGTAGGCGGAAGCTTTCGGCAACTCTTCTCGCTGGCCATCTTCGCCGAATGGCTCTTTTATATGATCACCGCCAGCACAGTTTTTGTTTTTCGCCACCGCGATCCCGCTGCCGAACGTCCTTACAAGGTCTGGGGCTATCCGCTCATACCCGCACTCTTTGTTATTGCGTCGGCAATTCTGCTCTATTACACCTTTGCCGATAACTTTTGGGACTCCACCTTGGGTACTCTGGTAATTCTGGCAGGCATCCCTATCTTTTATTTCTTCTGGCGCCGACGGACTCCCGCCAAAGTCTAATTGATCCATAGCCTTGCAGATTCGGCACCAGTCGCCCCATTTTGGCACTGGTCCGATTACTGAAGGACATGGGCAGGGGACACGTTTACCCGGTTATCCTTCTGTCCTAACTTAAGAACTCCACCCGTGCACGTCCCCAGGCTCGGGCATTCCCCTTGGAGCATAAGGATAAGAATGTCAAGATCTGGAGTTAGCCTGACGCTGGGGCTCCTGCCGGAGCACAAGGTCAACCGGCGCGCGATGGCGACCAGCTACACGATCCTGGTCCTGCTCGTGCTTCTGCTGATTAACCTCGGACTCCTGCTTCCCGACAAGATTCAGCTAACTCGTTATCACATTTCCAGTTGGATCGCCGTGGACCTGGTGCCGGCCAAACCGGAGCCGCCGCACAAGCAGATCGTGCAAAAGAGGCTTCCGCCGGTGCCGCCCACCACGACCACGGCACGCATGACCGTTCCGCATGAGCTGCGCGCTCCCAAACCGGCGCAGCCGGAGATAGCACCGCCCAAGATCACAACCACTCCACAATTCATGCCGGCGGGCTTCAAGACCGGCGGAGCACGGCCCGCCATGGTGGTCCACACCGGAGAATTTGGCAGCTCAGCTCCCGTAACCGTGAATGCTCCGATTGAAAAAGTTCAGACCGGCGGCTTTGGCGATCCCAACGGCGTTCCGGGCCAAGGCAAGCCGAATGCCCATCTCCAGATCGCGAGCGCGGGATCCTTTGATTTGCCAAGCGGTCGGGGCAATGGCAATGGCACAGGTGGCGCAAAAGGCATAGCTGGAAATATCGCGAGCGCGGGTTTTGGCAGCGGGATCGCGACACCCGGCCAAGGCGACGGACGCAGCCCGGGGCGTGGCTCCGTGCAGACTGCCGGCTTCGCCAGTCAGGAAGCTGCTCCCAGCGCATCACGCCCGCAGCGCCAGATTGAAACCGGCCCCGCGACGACTCCAGTCGAGATAACCTATAAGCCCAACCCGGTATACACTCAGGAAGCTCGTCAGCTTAGACTCGAAGGCGAGGTTCTCCTGGAAGTAATGTTCAGCGCGAGCGGGCAGTTACACGTGAATCGCGTCGTCCGCGGCATGGGACATGGTCTGGATGAGGCGGCTATCGCGGCGGCCACTAAGATGCGCTTCAAGCCGGCTATGCGTAACGGTCAGCCGATGGACTCCTCGGCGATCGTGCATGTAGTTTTTCAGTTAGCTTACTGAACGGAAATGAGAGAGGGACGAGTTATGTGTGCTTTGAAATCGACCTTTATTGCACTCCTGCTAATCACGGTGAGCGCCTTCGCCCAGCAATCGCAACCAGTTCCGGGGACGCAAGCGGCCCCGCAACTAGCTGCTCCAACCTCAGCTCCGGCCCCCGCGGACCAGCCGACTGCGCCATCTCCTGCGCAGCCGCAACCGGCTCAAGCCACCCCCACCACCCTGGACCAGGTGGTGGACCGCATTATCCAGCGCGAGCTTGGGTTGATGGAGATGCTGAAATCGCGCACGCCCATCGTCGAGACTTACCTGCAGAACCTGCAGTGGGATGCGCAACTCGGCCCCGTGCCCAAGGATGACCGCTATTTCCTGGGGCGCGTCGACCTGAGTGAATCAATTGATCGCAGGACCTTTCTCAGCGATGAGAGCATGGAAAAGCACCTGCTGGGCGGTTTCACTCGTCTGTTCAAGGTCCAGTACCAACCTCTTGGATTTTCCTGGATGATCTTTGCTGACCGCAGCGGCTTTGACAAGCAGCACTACGATTTCCACTATGTGCGCCGCGAGTTTCTTGGCGAAGTCCGCTGCCTCGTCTTTGATGTCACCCCCAAGAAGGGCTCCGGCACCGGCCGCTTCCTCGGTCGTATCTGGGTCGAAGACCAGGATTTCAACATCGTTCGCCTGAACGGCACCTATGCGCCCCGCCCGAAAAATGCCTACTTCTTCCACATGGATAGCTGGCGCCTAAACCTGGTACCCGGATACTGGTTGCCGGCTTACATCTACAGCGAAGAAGGCGACTTCAGTTTCGGCGCCAAGAACAAGGTGGCGTTCAAGGCCCAGAGCCGCATTTGGGGCTATGACCTCAAGAAGAGCGGTCGGGAAGACGAATTGACGCAGGTGCTGGTTGACTCCAGCGTGAAAGATACAAGCGCCGCCGCCCAGGATGCCGGTCCCGTGGAAAGCATGCGAGCTTTCCAGCAGGAAGCGGAGGACAACGTGGTCGAACGCCTGGAGAGCGCCGGCCTGCTTGCGCCCGCCGGCGATGTGGACAAAGTTCTTCAGACGGTCGTTAACAACTTGGAGATCACCAACAACATTGACCTGACTCGCCCAGTCCGCACGCGAGTGATGCTGACTTCCCCGCTGGAAACCTTCAGCGTAGGCAACACCATCGTTCTCAGCCGCGGCCTGATCGATACCCTGCCCGATGAAGCCTCGCTCGCCATGGTCCTGTCCCACGAACTGGCGCACATTGTTCTGGCTCAGAACCTGGGCAGCAAGTACGCGTTCAACGACCGCATGCTGTTCTCGGATGATTCCACTTACCAGAATCTCGGCTTCCGTCACAGCCCGGAAGAGGAAGTTACGGCCGACAAGAAGGCGGAAGAGATGCTGAAGAACTCGCCCTATGCGCAGAAGCTCGCTAGCGCCGGATTATTCTTGCGCGCTGTAGCTGCCCGCGCCCCGGCGCTCACTGGCCTGTTGACACCTCACTTGGGCAACGGCCTCGCCGAAAAGGGGATTGTAATTCGCATGCCTGAACTGATGAACGCCGCTCCGCAACTCGACATGAACAAGCTGGACCAGATCGCCGCCCTGCCCCTCGGTGGACGCGTCAAGATGAATCCCTGGGACAACCGGGTGGAATTGGTGAAGAGCCAGCCCGTAGCGATCACGTCGGCTCGCGAAAAGATGCCGTTTGAAGTCACGCCCTTCTTGCCGCGCCTCACCCGCTATAACAGCGGCAACACGGACGCAACCACTTCCGCCAAAGGTAACTAACCTTACTAAGAGTTGAGGCAAACGAGGCCGGGGACCCGGAACCAATCGGGTTATCCGGCCTTCGACTCTGTCAAGCCAATAGCTCGCCAACGGCGACGCGCAATTACGAGTGGACAAGCTTTTCCCAGCGGCAGCAGTCAAAAAGCAACGACGGAGAGGCAGGTCTGCTGATTCCCAAACGGGAACCACTAAGGAGCATTAGCTCTGAATTGCTGCTTGGTCCAGAAGGCTCCGATTTACACTCAAGAAAACCGCTCCACTGGTGTAAGAGCTGATTTCGTCAACAATCTCTGGCGCAGGGACTGAGGTAACTTGGACGCTCCTTTGGTGGCAGCTAGTATGGAGTTCACGTTGCCGTGTTTGCGGATGCGTGCGCTTGGCCCAGCTTCTTTCTGAAGCTCCGCAAGGACTGCGCTGAGCAGTGGCGAAAAGGTTATATCGAGAAATAGGTTTATCTGTCGTAACAAAGGGAGAGTGCTTACTTATGAGAATGGCTGCAATAATTGGCGCATCGATACTGGGTTTGCTCTTAGGAACAACGGTTCCGGCCAAGGCAGGGCACGGGAACGACGACGAAAAGAAGGCCGGTCGGCAACACGAGAATGACCATCAAAAGGGACCTGGACGCTCGGCTGCGCAGCATTCGGAACGGCGCCAGGCGGCGGGACCGCAATGGCAGCACGAACAACAAGTTCATGAGCAGCAGATACATCGTCAGGAGGCGCATAGGCCGGAACCCCGACGCGAGGCCAATGGTCGCCCCGGATATCGTCCGGTACACGATGTCTGGCAGCCCCATCGTGCCGAACATTGGCAGAACGAACATCACACCTGGCGGGAGCGTGGCGGTTACCACGGAGAGCGCATTCGGGAAGACGTCTTCCGCGAGCATTTTGGCCGTCAACGCTGGTTTCGCGTCCACAGCGTACCCGTCATTGTGGTGGACAACCGCCCGCGATTCCAGTACGGAGGCTACTGGTTCACCCTGGTCGACCCGTGGCCGGAATACTGGTCAGCGACTTGGTACCGGACCGATGACGTTTGCATCGATTACGTCAACGATGGCTACTACATGTACAACCGGCGGCATCCCGGAGTTGCCATTGCCGTGAACGTCTCCTTCTAAGAGTTCGTGTCCCACCTTGCACCGACCGAGCAAGGTGGGACAGCCTCGTGTGAAATTCGCGTTCATACCTCCAATTCAGGGTTGACGAAGGAACAGGCTGGCCTGCCTGACTTCAACTCTGCCGTGACTTACTTGGGCCTTTGCCAGGAAGTCCAGCAGGGTTTTCATGAGTGCGTTCGCGGAAACCGCCCTTCATCCCGGCTGCCAAAGACACGCTGGATTCGCCGTACTTGTCCCTCAGTTTGTCGGCCGCCGATAAGGCCTGCTTCCACCGTTCATGACGATCGCCTTCGAGCAGGTCGATCTGTCCTTCTTTTCCCTCGAACGATGCCGCATGCACACCCAGCAGGCGCACCGCTTCGCCTCTGCGCCAATTTTTTCGGAAAAGCATCCGCGCTTGCTCAAAGATTTCGGTGTCCAGTTGCGTCACCCCGGCAAGCGTATGGGCGCGCGTAATGGTCGTGAAATCCTTGTACCGCAGTTTGAGTTGAATGGTGCGGGCGTGCAGGTGGTGTTCCCGCAGCCGCCGTCCCACCATCTCCGACAACCGCATGAGCGTAGATTCGAGTTGTTCCTGGTTCGACGTATCTTCGTTGAAAGTATGTTCGTGACTGATTGATTTGGGATCGGTGTCGGCGCCAACTTCCGTATCGAACCAGCCGCCCGCATCCTTTCCTTGCGCCTTGCCCGACAAGGCCAGTCCCCATTTTCCGAAATGTTCTTCCAGCACCGACTCTTGCAGCAACGCCAGGTCCCCGACTTTGCGCACCCCCATGGAATGCAGGTCCTGTTCCATAACCTTGCCCACACCCGGAATGCTGCGCACGTCCAGCGGCGCCAAAAACTTCGCTTCTTGCCCCGGGATCACCCACAAGATGCCGTTAGGCTTGGCTTGGGCGGAAGAGACTTTTGCAACTAAACGCGAAGTGCCGATGCCGATAGAACAGTTGAGCTGCGTCTCGGACTTCATTTTTCCGTGCAGAGCATGGGCCGCCTTCAACGGTGGACCATGCAGACGGTCAGTTCCGGTCATATCGAGATAGGCTTCGTCGATGGAAGCCATTTCCACCAGTGGCGAAAATCCATTCAGCACCTTGTAGACTCGCTCAGAGTACTGTCGGTACCGCTCCGGGTGTCCATCGACGAAGATGGCCTGGGGGCACAGCTTGGCCGCCGTCCGCAAGGGCATAGCCGAGTGCACGCCGAACTTGCGCGCCTCGTAGGAAGCCGCGGAAACCACACCACGTTCGTTCCGCTGCCCACCAACCACTACAGCCTTTCCCTTCAGGGACGGCTCAAACAGTTCCTCTACTGACACGAAGAATGCATCCATGTCCACGTGCAAGATGGTTTTGAACGAGTGCATAGAGGAAATTGCTGTCCTGAGGCGGATTGTATCAACTGGAGAGAATCCCGGGAGGTCTTATCGAAATCACTTGTGAGTGCGTGGCGCCTGCTTCTCCCGCTATCCGGCGGCCACATTGTGGGGGCAATCCCTCACGCGGCGTTCGCCGCTCTCAATTGCCGCACCCGTTCATAGACGCGCACATATTCTTTGGCCGACGCATTCCACGAAAAATCCTTGGCCATGCCGTTGCGCATCAGCACTTGCCAGGAAGTCTGGTCGCGATAGGCCAGCAGCGCCTGTCGAATGGTGGCTAGCAGCGCCTCCCCGTTGTACTCGCTGAACTTGAAGCCGGTTCCCCGCCCAGTGCGCGCGTCCCAGGGCTCGATCGTGTCATCCAGGCCGCCGGTCGCTCGCACCACGGGAACTGTCCCATACTTCAGGCTATAGATCTGGTTCAGTCCGCAGGGCTCGTACTTGGAAGGCATCAGGAACATGTCGCTCCCAGCCTCGATCTTGTGCGCCAGCTCGTTGTTGTAGGCAATCTTCACCGCAATCTTCTGCGGAAATTGCTTGTTGAGCCGCACGAACAACTCTTCATATTCCTTGTCGCCCGCTCCCAGCGCGACCACGATCATGTCTTCGCGTGCCAACCGATCCATGACCTGCGAGATCAGGTCAAAGCCCTTCTGCGCCGCAAAACGAGACACAATGCCGATCACCGGCACCTTGGGATTGGCATGAGTCACGCCGAAGGCGGCCAGCAAGTCCGCCTTGCATTTGCTCTTGCCGCTTAGATCCTGGGGCGAATACCTGGCGACAATAAATTTGTCCCTCTCCGGATTCCACTCGTCATAGTCAACACCATTCAGGATCCCGGTCACAGTAGCGGCCCGCGCCCGCAAAACGCCTTCCAGTCCAAAGCCGTATTCGGATGTCTGAATTTCCTGGCTGTATTTCTTGCTCACCGTGGTGATGAAATCGGAGTAAACCAGTGCCCCTTTCAGGAAATTCACCTGCCCGAAAAATTCCATCTTGCTCATGGTGAACAGGTCCCAGGGCAGCATCAGCAACGGCAGAATTTCGGAATGAAACAATCCCTGATATCCCATGTTGTGGATGGTGAACGTGCAACCCACGTCGCGAAGCGCCGGATCTTCCGCATACAAGGTACGCAGCATCACCGGCACCAGCGCCGACTGCCAGTCATGGCAATGAAATACCTGAGGCACGCCCAGCACTTTGGACCCTTCCAGCACCGCCCGCGAAAACAACGCGAATCGTTCCGCATTATCCGGATAATCCCCGGCGGGGGTGCCATAGAGAGCGTCGCGATCGTAAAATGGCGGGTAGTCCACAAAGTAAAATTGCACTCCGGACTGGTTCCCTCCGCTCACCACGGAACAGAAGCGATACCGATCATCAAACGGAACTGTAATACTGCGCACGACGGTCTGGGCATCGGTCAGTTTCGTTTGCCGGTAGCGTGGCACATATACGCTGACCTGGTGTCCCAGGCCTGCGAGTGCGCGCGGCAAGGCGCCTACCACATCGGCCAGTCCACCCGTCTTGGAAAAGGGCACGCACTCCGAGGCCACAAAAGCAATATGCATTACGATGCATCCTCCAAAAATTCCCAACCTCGCCAGCCCACGCTATTATGGGTCGAGTGAATCAGGCACACTGCATCCTGGTGTTGCGGACCGCCGGCGAATCTGGCAGTTTAAATGGCCAACGGAAAGAGGGTCAAATTGTTGAAAGACTCAACCGTAGTTTCAGGCAGTAGGCGCGCGCGTAAGCCGAAATTAGGCCAGCATTTCCTGCGCGACACTCAGGCTGCCTCGCGGATCGTCGACGCTCTTGGTGACATCTCCCAGAGCACGGTGCTGGAAATCGGCCCGGGTGGCGGTGCGCTGACCGCACTGCTGGCTCATCGGGCTCGCCGCCTGATCGCCATCGAATTCGATCGCGTGCTGGCCGCCCAACTACGCATGCAGTTCGCTACGGCAACCAATATCGAAATCATCGAAGGCGATGTGCTGGCCATCGACTTCGACACGATTTTTGGCCCCAAGCCCGGCACCTCGCGTCCCGGCCTCGAGTACGTGCCCGAGCCGGCTCGCGTGGTCGGCAACCTTCCGTACTTCATCACGTCCGACATCCTGCTGCGCCTGTTCGAATACCGACGCCACTTTGAGACCATCGTGCTCATGATGCAGCGCGAGGTAGCCGACCGAATCGCGGCCAAGCCCGGTACGCGCGATTATGGTCTGCTCTCGGCTACCGCCCAGCTCTATACCAAAGTGGAAAAGCTCTTCACGCTTCCCCCGGGAGCCTTCAATCCACCCCCTAAGGTACATTCCACCGTCCTGCGGCTTACCGTGGCTCCCCAGCTGGATAAACTGCGTGTGCCGGAGCATCAGTTCATAGACTTCCTCAAGCTCTCCTTTGGTCAGAAGCGCAAGACTCTCTGGAACAATCTAAGGTCTCAATATCAGCCGGAACTCCTGAAAGCGGCCTTGGAGCGTACCGGAATCAAACCCAACATCCGCGCGGAAGCGCTGCCGCTCGAAAAAAGTGCCACTCTGTTTCGGACGCTGACGTCGCGCGATGGAATGAGCTGAGCTATGATGGTCGTGGCCAGCTTCCGCAAGGAGGTGAGTTATGGCTACCACCGTGGTTCGCCACCCCGCCGTTGCCGGACAGTTCTATCCCCGTAATCCCGACAAGCTGAGGGCTGAAATCCGGTCTTACACCGAGAGCGAAACTGAACTCATTGCTGCCCTGGGTTGTGTTGTGCCTCACGCCGGCTACATTTACTCCGGACACGTCGCCGGGGCGGTCTTTGCGCGGCTCGACTTGCCCAAGCGTTGCATAGTGATGTGTCCGAATCACACCGGCATGGGAACTCCACTCTCCATCATGAGCGAAGGCGAATGGGAGACGCCGCTCGGGAATGTCCCCATTGACTCCAAGCTCGCCGCCGACTTGAAAGCCCGTTTTTCGATGCTTTCCGAAGACAGCTATGCGCATCGTTCCGAACATGCGGCGGAAGTCCAGTTGCCCTTTCTGCAGGCGCGGCTGGGCAGTTTCAGTTTCGTTCCGATCGCGGTGGGCACCGGGCAATTGGAAGCTTTGGAGATGCTCGGCCAGGCCATTGCCGAAGGGATTGCCGAGCAGAAAGAACGCGTGCTCATCATCGCCTCCAGCGACATGAACCACTACGAGTCGGACAGTGTGACTCGCCAAAAAGATTCCCAGGCCATCGAGCGTATTCTCGCTCTGGATCCGCGGGGCCTCCACGAAGTCGTAACCAGCAAGAACATCACGATGTGCGGCTACGGTCCGACGGTGGCAATGCTGACCGCAGCCAAACGGCTGGGCGCGAAGTCAGCAGAACTAATCAAGTATGCAACTTCCGGCGACGTGTCGGGCGATCGCGAAATGGTCGTCGGCTACGCGGGCCTGGCAATCTCCTAGCTAGCGGGTGTGTGGCGCGGGCATTCCTGCCCGCGAAGTTCTAATCCCCAAAATGGGATAGGGGGACAGTCGCCGGTCCTCCCCTCCCACACCACCGTACATGCGGGTCCGCAGGCGGCGGTTCGGCGGGTTGAGCTAGGTGTGAATAGCCGGGCTTTCGATGCTGCGCGTCGCCAGATAACGATTCGGTCCCTTCCGAGACGCCCCGCGGAGCTT
>DASQIH010000311.1:0-36800 GCA_035631655.1 Terriglobales bacterium | reverse complement strand
TCATCGCGGCAGCGCTCACGATTTCGTATCCAGATACGTGCACGTGGCAGGTATCAATGCAAGCAGCTATCGGCACCATCTCTCGCAAGAGTTCGAGCAATTCGGCAACTTGCTCAAAGCTCCCGCCCAGGGAATATTCGGCCCCGGCAGTATTCTCGATCAGAATAGTCAAGCCGCCCTTCACCAGGTCCAGGCCTCGGCTGGCAACTGCAATGGAAGCTGCCACACGTGCCAACCCTTCGTCCCTGCTGGCTCCGCGGAATGAACCGGGGTGCAACACGAGATATTCCGCGCAAAGATTCAACGCCCGTTCCAACTCACCTCGAAATGCCTCTACCGATTTCGCCAGAAACTGCTCAGTCGTGCTCGCCAGATTGATGAGGTAGTTGGTATGAATCACGAGAGGCTTCAAACCGTATGTTTCCCGCAACCGGTTCATGCGATCGCATTGCGGACGGCTCAGGTCATAGGGCTGCCACTGACGCGGACTGGTCGAAAAAATCTGGAAGGTATTGCAGCCGAGCCGATACGCCCGCTCAGCGGCATTTTCCACACCACCGGCAATGGACGTGTGGATGCCAATGCGCCGAGAAGTAAGGCGAGGCGGGCGCTTGGGAGCGGGCAACTTAAGGAGGTCCTGCTCTCGGGCTATCGAGCGCGGCATAAGAAGAGTATAAAGGGCACGCCCCCACGTGCCCTTCTTGCAGGCTAGTTCGGAGTGATTACTGCCCGGAAGCGGACCCGTCCGTTGGCGACGCGATCGTAAGCTTTGGCAATTTCATCGAGCGGATAAGTCTCCTCGACAACCTTGACCTTTCCCTTTGCGGCATAATCGAGGGCTTCGTAAAGGTGCTCACGCGCGTTCTGACTCGACCCTATCAAGCTAACGCGTTTGAACATCATGTCCGCTGTGAATGGTAAAGGCTCGTGGGAGACTCCCATGATGACGATCCGGCCTTCCGGGCGCATGCCTTTGGCGGCGTCGCTGGTTGCATTCCAGGAATTGCTGGCGGCCAGCAGCACATCAGCGCCGCCTGAGGCCAGCAGCGCATCGCCGTCTTGCACAACTTCATCTGCGCCAAGTTGGCGAATCATCTTTTCTTTGTCGCTCGACTTGGTCACCGCAATGGTCTCAAAGCCTGCAGCCTTCGCGTACTGAATGGCGAGATGGCCGAGTCCACCGATGCCTACTACCGCGACACGATCGTGGGGCTTGGGCTCGGCGACGCGAAATCCGCTCCACACCGTGTATCCGGCACAGAAGATGGGAGCCGCCTGCTCATAGCTGAGCCCGTCGGGAATCAACTGCGTGGCATCGGCGAAAGCCAGCATGTACTCGGCATGGCTGCCCTGGGTTTGAATTCCGGTCCCCACGCTGTTGGGACATAACTCGCGCTTGCCTCTCTGGCACCACTCGCATCGGCCGCAAGAAGCCTGCACCCAGGGAACGCCGACCCGGTCGCCGACTTTGCGGGTCGTCACACCCGCCCCTAGCTCCACAATTTCACCAACCGGCTCATGTCCCAAGGTTCGAGGAAATTGGGTCGGCAGAGCGCCATTCGTGATGTGCACGTCGGTGTAACACAATCCGCTGGCATGTATCTTGATGAGCACCTGGTTGGGACCTGGCTTGGGAGTAGGCACTTCCTTCACTTCCCATTTACCGGAAACGGCAGGAACAACGGCAGCTTTCATACCAGAATTCTCCGATCGTTTGAATTACGCATATTGATGCCCATCGAACTTCCGGGATGCAAAATTCCCTTGCTGCCGGTAAAGACGCACCGCAAGGCACCGCGGCTCTCATTGCGGGTGCACGCCTGCTCGCGATAAACTGACAACTTTCGAGGTTGGCCATGTTGGTCGTCATGCAGGCGCACGCCACAGAAGAGCAGGTGCGCGCCGTCTGTCAAAAAATCGAGTCCATGGGCTATCGCGCGCATTCCATGCCGGGCGCGCAGCGTACGGCCATTGGCATCACCGGAAACAAGGGTGAAATCGAGCAGGGCACGCTGGAAGAAATGCCGGGCGTGCAGGAAGTCATTCCGGTCAGCAAGCCCTACAAACTGGTCAGCCGCGACGTGAAGGAGGAAAACACAGTCATCTCTTTCCCGGGCACCAACGCGACCTTCGGCGGCCCAGGACTGGCGATCATAGCGGGCCCCTGCGCGATCGAAAGTCGCGAGCAGGCTTTCGCCATTGCCGAGCGCGTGTCCCGTGCCGGGGCGCAGTTCTTTCGTGGAGGCGCCTACAAACCGCGCACCTCGCCGTATTCTTTCCAGGGCCTAGGCGAAGAAGCTCTCCGCATCATGGCCGAGGTTCGCGAGAAGTACGGGATGAAGATTGTCACCGAAGCCATCGATAACGAATCGCTCGAGCTTGTCGACCAATACGCCGACGTCGTCCAGATCGGCGCTCGCAACATGCAGAATTTCTCGCTGTTGAAGCGCGCCGGCCGTTCCAAAAAGCCGGTCATGGTGAAGCGTGGCATGTCGGCCACATTGGAAGAATTCCTGATGGCAGCCGAGTACGTGATGAGCGAGGGCAACTACAACGTGATTCTATGCGAGCGCGGGGTGCGGACCTTTGCCGATCACACCCGTAACACGCTCGACCTCAGCATCGTGCCTGCCGTCCAACGCCTCAGCCATCTACCTATCATTGTTGATCCCAGCCATGGCACCGGGAAGCGCAACAAGGTCACGCCTCTTTCTCGGGCCGCGGTCGCGGTCGGCGCTGACGGCTTGATGGTGGAAGTCCACAACGAACCCGACCGGGCACTTTCCGACGGCGTCCAGTCGCTGTATCCGGAGCAGTTTGATGAATTGATAGCGCAGGTCCGGCAAATTGCTCCCGTGGTGGGACGCACCCTGCCTGGCATCGGGACGCATGCCGCGACCGCCGAGGTGATGGGAGTCCAAGCTCGGGTTCAACCGTCCGCCCGCTAAAACTTGAGAAAGCTCCTTCTATTCGCTGTCTTCCTCGGTATCATCGGAGGATTGCTGTGGTGGTATCTGCGCCCACAGCCTCTGCCCGATTACGGGCCGCTCTACCGCGAGTACGCTTACATCACCAACGGCAAGAGCAACACGGTCAGTGTCCTTGACCTGACTCCGCGGCCCCTGCCCCGCTTCAACGTCCTGAAAACCATCCCGGTCGGGACCAATCCCACTGGCCTGGCCGCCAACACCAAGAAAAATGAAATTTATGTGGTCAACACGGATTCCAGCAACGTCAGCGTAATTGACGCTGAGCACAACCAGGTCGTGGCCACTATCGGTGTCCACGGAAAGCCTTATTTCATCGATGTCTCCGCGGATGGCAAGCGGGCCTACGTAGCCAATTCCGGGTCCGCGAACGTTTCCGTCATTGATCTGGAAAAACGCGTTGTCCTCGCTAACGTCCGCGTCGGCGACGCTCCGGGATTGGCGCGCGTAACACCGGACCGCAAGACGGTGGTGGTCAGCAATCGGGGCGACAACACCGTCTCCCTGATCGACACGTCCAGTCTGGCCGTGCGCGCGACCGTGCCGATTTGTCAGCAGCCCGAGGATATCGCCATCCTCCAGGACAGCAGCAAGGCTTTCGTCGCTTGCTCCGGCGCTGGCGAAGTGGCCGCGGTGGACATAAAGAATGCCAAGCTCCTGACCTCGATGGATGTCGGCCGCACACCCGTCGACCTGGCCCTCAAGCCCGATGGCGGCGAGTTGGTTGTGTGCAACTTCGATTCCGACAATATCTCCATGATCGAAACCATGACCAATGAAGTCGGCAATAGCTACTTGATTGGAACCCGTCCGGCGCGCGGAGTGGTGACCGCCGATAGTTCCCGGCTTTACGTCAGCAATTTCGGCTCGAACACGGTCGCGGTGTACGACATCGACAATGGGAAGGTAGTTGCTTCGCTCCCTGTGGGCAGCCATCCCGACGGACTGGCCCTCTCGGCTAACGAGGAGTACGTGCTGGTATTGGATTCCGCCTCCGGCGATGTCGCCGTCATCGAAAAGCGTAAGCCGACCAAGCTCGATCCTGCGGAATACGCGCTCCTCACCATGACGCAAGTTGGCTGGCAGCCTAACAATATTGTGGTGAAAGCCTTTCGATTGACAAAACCGGCAGAGACAGCTCGATCCCCGAAATAAGCTGCAACTGGTCAGCTAAAAGCCGGTTTATCGCACACCGCTGGCGAGTACCACCTGTGCGGGTACGGTGATCGTGTCGCCAGTTCGAAAGCGGGCCAGCGCGGCACAAGCGACCCTGTCAACATCAGGACGCAAACCTCCGGGGATCATCTCCAAAAGTGGCCGTTCCAGCGTGCCGACTTCCTGGAAGTACTGCCACAACTCCAACGGTAAACCAGCCCAAATTCTTGGCAGCGTGAGGTGCTGCTCCTCTACACTCCGAAAACCGTTACGCTGGAGTGCGGCGCTTAGCAAGCCACTCCTGGCAAACTTGAAGGCTGCCTGAACTGCTTCGGGAACGGTTGTGCCCGGCACGATGCGCAGGATTACACCTACGGTACTTTCGACGAACGGCTGCTCAAATGGTCCCCAGGCCAGAACACTGACACGTCCACTTGGCTTCAATGCGCGCCGGATTTCACCTAACGCGGCGTCGAGTTCCGCGAAAAACATGATGCCGCACCGGCAAGTAACACGGTCGAAGCAGGAATCGGGAAAAGGCAAGCGTTCCGCATCAGCTTGGACGAATCTGAGTCTCGAGCCGACGCCCATGTCCTCGGCTTGCCGTTTCGCGAGCAACAGTCCAGGACTAGAAGGGTCTAAGGCGACCACGCTTCCTTGCGTCAGGCGCTGGGCGATGGAGAGTGCAGGATCACCTGACCCGGCGGCAATGTCGAGAACAACAGAATCCTGCTGCAGATTCGCGGCATCGAGCAGTGCCTCGGTTAACGCCTGACCCCACTTTGCAGCAGCTGAATGCCAGCGAGCAGATGTCCGGACCTCCGAGGCAGAGGCCCAGGGATCGTGGTCAGGCATCTGAGAACTCCGATGCTTGAGAAACGCGAGTCATGGTTTACCCAGCAACTCCAGCACCGCCGCCGTTTCCGCTTCGATGCCGGTCTTCAAACTGGGCTCACGGTCAGGAGCAAAGAAAGGCGAATGCGGACCGGGAAGCGTCTCCCCGCTTTGTTTTGCTGCCGCAAACTTCGCAGGCTCCACCGCACCGAGTCCAAAAATCAATGCCGGCACTCCTGCGTGCCCGTATTCCGCAAAATCGTCGGAGGCCATGATCGGAGGCTGTTCGACAACATTGGTGTCCCCCAACGTGCGCCGCAACACGGCGGCCTCGCGCTCCGTCAGCTTCGGATCGTTATACACTGCATTGACACTTTCTATCACCTGCACAACTGGCTTCTTGTCCGCTCCGGCTGCTGCAGCCTCAGCATCCGCGATCCGTTCGATGGCAGCGAGCAGATGTTTCCTGACCTCATCCTTGTAAGAACGCACTGTGAGCTGCAGGTGGACTTCGTCCGGGATGATGTTGTGCTTGGTACCGCCGTGGATCGATCCCACGGTGATGACGGCGGGGTCTCGAGGATCAATTTCGCGCGCCACAATAGTCTGCCACGACAAAACCGTGCGGGCGGCAATCACAATGGGATCGACGGTTTTTTGCGGAGCTGCGCCATGGCCTCCCTTGCCGAAGATGGTGACGTCAACACCGTCCGAATTCGCCGCCGCATAGCCGGACGTGTACCCGACTTTGCCCGCGGGCAGGTCCGCCGTGTCATGCACAGCGAACGCGAAATCGGGTTTGGGAAAACGCGTGAATAGTCCCTCCTTGAGCATGGCGCTGGCTCCGCGGACTCGCTCCTCGGCCGGCTGCCCAACATAAATAAAGGTTCCATGCCAGCGATCTTTATTCTGGGCAAGCAGCATCGCTGTGCCGATGGCGATGGACATATGCAGGTCGTGCCCGCAAGCATGCATGACCGGAACTTCGACGCCACGATCATCATGGGTGGTCACGTGGCTGGCATAAGGCAATCCCGTCTTCTCCGGGATCGGCAGCGCGTCCAACTCGGCGCGAATCATGACCGTCGGTCCTGTGCCATTTTTCATCGCGCCGACCACCCCAGTCCCGCCCACACCGGTCGTTACGTCAAAACCGATTTTGCGAAGCTGGTCGGCGATTTTGGCGGCCGTCTTCTCCTCATGTAGCGACAGCTCCGGATTGCGGTGGATATCCATGTAGAGCGCTTCCACCTGGGGATAGATTTTTCCAACCTGCTCTTTCGAAGGAGCGCTCCACGGATCCGCAGCAAACAACGATGCAGTCCAGACCAACCAGAACACAATCCTGCAGACACTTAGGCTCATAAACTAATTCCTCGGCTGGGTATTAGAACACGAAGGGCAGAAGTATGGCAGAATACGCGGCAAACCGCGTCTCTGCCCGAGGTTCGCTAGCGAGCTGAAGGCGCAGACTGGGCGCAGAATTTATCAAATGCTCTCTTGAGTTCGGCGGCGAGATCCACCGCTTCGCGGTGTTCGATATCGCTGCGCTGCATCATGTAGAGGAGTTGGCCGTCGCGCAGCAGCCCGATCGAAGGAGACGACGGCGGGTAACCGGCCAAGTAGGAGCGCGCCCGGTCGGTCGCTTCCTTGTCCTGTCCGGCAAAAACTGTGACTGCCTGGTCAGGCTTGGTGGAATGTTGCCAAGCGAGGCGAACTGCCGGGCGCATGCGGCCGGCCGCACATCCGCACACAGAATTGACGACCAGCAGGGTTGTGCCCGGACGAGCCACCGCCTCGTCGACCCCAGCGGCGTTACGCGCTTCCTGAATCCCCAAACGGGTGAGTTCTTCTCGCATAGGAATAATCATGATCTCCGGGTACATGGTCGCTCCTTAATTTGGTTTGTACTTTTATATCGCAAATCCGCACTGCCAGCAGCCCCGGGGCCAATAGTGTCACCGAGTCCGAGAGAAATCGCGCATATATACTGATGCTGCCCATGCACATCCAGGAGAACGTTTTGCTGGCGCCGATGACCACTTTCAAAATCGGCGGTCCGGCGCGGTATTTCGTCGAGGCGTGTAATCTCGATGATGTGTGTCGTGCAATCGACTACGCGCGCTCGTGCAATTTGCCGTTATTCGTGCTCGGTGGCGGCAGCAATCTTGTCATATCGGATGCAGGCTGGCCTGGCCTGGTTCTCAAGATTGGGATCAAAGGCTTCGACGAGCACAATGAAGGCGGTAGGACTCTGTTTGAAGTGGGTGCCGGTGAAGATTGGGACAGCTTCGTGGCCCAGGCAGTCGCTCGGAACTGCGCCGGCATTGAATGCACGAGCGGCATTCCCGGAAGCGTGGGCGGCACTCCGGTGCAGAACGTCGGCGCCTATGGCCAAGAGGTCGCTGAGACGATTGACTCCGTCCAGGTATTCGATCTCAAAGACGGGCAAGTTCGCGAACTGTGCAACGAGGCGTGTGGGTTTTCTTATCGCACGAGCATTTTCAACACCAGCGAACCTGGCCGCTACATCATCTTGCGAGTGACTTACGCGCTTGAACCAGACGGTGTCGCCAAAATCGAATACGCTGATCTGAAAAACTATTTTGCGGGCCGGCGTACCCCGCCGACTCTGGCAGAAACTCGCGAAGCAGTTCGCCAGATTCGCGCCAGCAAGGCCATGTTGATCACGCCTGGCGATGAGGACTGCCGCAGTGCCGGGTCATTCTTCAAGAACCCCGTGCTCTCCGCCGAGCAGGTCGCCGATCTCACGAAACGGGCAGCCACGCGCAATCTCCAGATCCCCAGCTATCCCGCGCTCGAAGCGCAAAGAAAAGTTTCGGCAGCGTGGCTGGTCGAGCACTCCGGCTTCGGCAAAGGATATAGCCAGGGACCCGTCGGCATTTCCCGTAAGCATGCCTTGGCCATCGTGAATCGCGGCGGCGCGACCACGGCCGATATTGTCTCGTTGAAAGAGCAGATTCAGCAGCGCGTCGCGGAAACCTGGGCAATCCGATTGGAACCCGAACCGGTGTTCGTGGGGTTCTGACCTCGAGCTAACTTAACTAGCTGTCATTCTCAGCAGCCGTCAGGCTGCGAAGGGCTCTACGCATCTCGTCTGAATGCAGAGATCCTTCGCTTCGCTCGGGATGATAACTTAACAGCTCTCGGCGTACTCGGCGCTCTCGGCGGCGAACTCGCGTTTCCCGCCAACCGCGCGGCTTCCTGAAAAATCTCGGTGAACATCTTCTCCGTCAGCTTGCCAGTATTCGTGTTTTGATTGGAGGGATGATACGAAGCCAGGAGAATGCGGCCGTCCGGCATGGTGTACTTGGCCGCATGGGCAAATACATAAGGAGCTTTGGTCGCCAGCTGCCCATGACGTTTCAGGTAATTCAGATAGGCATCAAATCCGATCCGGCCCAGCGCCACCACGATTCTTACCTTTCTTAGACTCTCAATCTCGCGATCGAGAAACGGCGCACAGTTGGCAAGCTCCCGTGGTGTCGGCTTGTTATCCGGAGGGGCGCAACGCACTGCGGCAGTGATATAGGCATCTTTGAGTTTCAATCCATCCCCGCGATGGGTGGCGTTCGGTTGGTTGGCAAAGCCGGTCTTGTACAACACGGGATACATGAAGTAGCCCGAGGAATCACCCGTAAAGGGTCTGCCGGTGCGGTTCGACCCATGAGCCCCAGGAGCCAGTCCGAGAATCAGCACGCGGGCATTCCGGTCGCCGAATCCGGGAACGGGCTTGCCCCAGTAATCCCAGTCCTGGTAGGCACGCCGCTTCTCCCGGGCAACCTTCTCGCGATAGAGCACCAGGCGCGGGCAGCGGGTGCAGGCGACGACCTCCGTATTGAGCACGCGAAGCCAGTCATGGGTCGTCCGTCGTTGGTCGTTGGCTAGACTAAGGTGCCCCACAGCTACTTAATTATGCCGTTGGGGACGGCTGTTGGCCAAGGACCAACGACCAATGACCAACGACCTGTTTGACGCTGCCCTTATGTCTCTTTAAACTCAAGGTTATGGTTCGGACGGGTGAGAACGCCGTCGCTCCATTCTTGAAAGGTTTACCGTGAGCCCCACCGAAACGACTGATAGCACCAAGCGGGAGATCCAGGTCGAGATTCCGGCCGAGGAAGTGACCCGCACGACCGAGTCTCTGGTCCAGAAATATCAAAAAATGGCGCGTCTGCCCGGCTTTCGCCGCGGGCATGTGCCGGCCTCCGTCATCCGGCAACGATTCGGAGAGGACATTAAGAGCGAAGTAGTGGAGAGCCTGGTACCTCGTTATTTTCGGCAGGAAGCAGAGAAACAGGGCCTGGTGCCGGTCTCGCAGCCGCGGGTTACGGACTTGCACGTACACGAAGGGGAACCGCTCCGTTTCAAGGCCAATTTTGAAGTCATGCCCGAGGTCAAGATCGAGGGCTACAAGGATTTGCGCGCTGACAAGGCCGAGACTACGGTAACTGCGGAAGAGGTCAATGAGTCCCTCAACAATTTGCGCGAGCAGCACGCCACCTTTACCTCGATAGAAGGCCGTCCGTTAGCGGAAGGGGACTTTGCCCAGGTTTCGCTGGATGGCACGCCCAAAGAAGGCGCAGGCAAGCCGGTGCACATGGATGACATCCTGGTGGAGATAGGCGGCAAGAGCACCATGCAAGAATTCACCGAAAACCTGCGCGGCGCTTCCGCTGGCGAAGAGCGCACGTTTGACGTTGTTTACTCCAAGGACTTCTCGGATCAACGGCTTGCAGGTAAGACCCTCACCTACACCGTAAAGATCCAGTCCATCAAACAGAAGAGCCTGCCCGAACTGAACGATGACTTTGCCAAGGAACTGGGTGCCGAGTTCACCAGCCTCGACGAGGTGAAGAAGAGGATTCGCGAGGGACTCGAAGCCGAAAAGAAGCACCAGGCTGAGCACGAGGCCAAGGACAAGCTGCTGGCCGAACTAGTCAAGCGTCATGACTTCCCTGTCCCCGAGGCGCTGGTGGAGCATCAAATTGATATCAGGTTGGAACGCGGGCTGCGCGCTCTCGCCGCCCAGGGTATGCGCGCCGACGACATGAAGAAAATGGACCTGAACCGTTTGCGGGCAGGTCAACGGGAGCAGGCCGTACATGAGGTGAAGGCCTCGTTGCTGCTCGACAAGATCGCCGACGCCGAAAAAATCGAAGTCAGCGATCAGGAAATTGATCACGAAATCGAAGCCTTGGCGAAACAGTCCAAGCAGACATCCGAGGCGATCCGGGCTCGATTGACACGGGATGGGGCGCTCGATAGGATTAGGTCGAGAATCCGCAACGAGAAGACCCTCAACTTCTTGTATCACCAGTCCGCCTGAGGCGGACCTTTCGATCCTCCCCGGCTGTCAGACGTGCGGTTCGGGTAGGAGTGTGGAAGGTGAACGTGAAAGAACCACAAGCAATGCTGGTCCCCATGGTCATCGAGCAGACGGGGCGAGGCGAGCGTGCCTACGACATCTACTCGCGCCTGTTGCGCGATAACATTATCTTTATTGGCACGCCGATCGACGACAACGTGGCCAACCTGGTGATCGCGCAGATGCTATTTCTTTCTCAGGAGGATCCGGAGAAGGACATCCAGCTTTACATCAACTCTCCGGGCGGGTCCATCACGGCCGGGATGGCGATCTACGACACCATGCAATATGTGAAGAATGATGTGGTAACCATTTGCATCGGCCAGGCCGCCAGCATGGCAGCTTTACTGCTCGCCTCGGGGGAGAACAAGAAGCGGCTGGCGTTGCCCAACTCGCGAATCCTGATTCACCAGCCCTCGATGGGCGGACTTTCCGGTCAGGCAACCGATATTGACATTCATGCCCGTGAAATCCTGCGCATGCGCGAGATCACCAACCAGCTTCTCGCCAAGCACACTGGGCAGCGTCTTGACAAGGTGGAAAAAGACGTAGAACGGGATTTCATCATGAACGCACAACAAAGTAAGGAATACGGAATCATAGACGATATCATTTATAAGACGAGATAGAGGTATGATCGGTTTTCGACCGATCAAGTTCCTGCGGTCTCGGCGTGACAAGGCGCCCTCGGCCAACCGGGTGGGAGGCACCCGGGACGGGTGGGCCGGTAAGTGAAGTTAGGAGTAGAGCCGAGTGAAAAACAGGTCGGGCACTGAAGAGATCCTGCGCTGTTCCTTCTGCCATAAATCGCAGGATGCAGTCGCCAAGCTGATCTCTTCGCCCAGTGATTATCCGCGCGCGTACATCTGCGACGAGTGTGTGGCCGTCTGCAACTCGATCCTGGAAGATGACCGCGCTGCCACCCCGCCTGCACAAACTCCCAACCAGCTTCCCAAGCCGCAGGACGTTAAGACCTTCCTGGATGAGTACGTCATCGGCCAGGAGACGACTAAGAAGAAGCTGGCGGTAGCCGTTTATAACCACTACAAGCGGATCTATATGAACCGGCAGCGCGGCGATGGCGTCGAGCTGACCAAATCCAACATCCTGCTGATCGGGCCCACCGGTACAGGCAAGACCCTCCTGGCGCAGACCCTGGCTAAGATGCTGGACGTGCCCTTTGCCATCGTGGATGCCACTACGCTGACCGAGGCGGGCTACGTGGGCGAGGATGTGGAGAACATCATCCTCAAGCTGCTGCAGGCCGCCGAAGGCGATGTCGGCCGGGCGCAGACCGGCATTATCTATATTGATGAGGTCGACAAGATTGGCCGCAAGGACGAGAACCCGTCCATCACCCGTGATGTCTCCGGCGAGGGCGTGCAGCAGGCACTTCTGAAGATCCTGGAAGGAACGATTGCCAATGTTCCTCCGCAGGGCGGGCGCAAGCATCCACATCAGGAATTCACCCCGGTAGACACCACCAACATCCTCTTCATTTGCGGTGGCGCCTTCGTAGGCTTGGACAAGATTATTGGCCGCCGTGCCGGCAGAAAGTCTTTGGGCTTCAAGACCGGAGAGGAAGAAGCCGAAATGGTAGCTACCCCCAGCAAGAGGCAGCAAGCGGAACTGATGGCGGACGTGCAGCCTCAAGATCTCATCAAGTTCGGTCTGATCCCTGAATTCGTCGGTCGGATGCCGGTGGTCGGGGTTCTTGAGGAGCTGGATGAATCGGCGTTGATCGACATCCTGACCCGCCCTAAGAACGCCATCGTCAAGCAGTACCAAAGACTCTTCGAGTTCGAGAACGTCCGCCTGAAATTCAGCGACGATGCGTTGCGCGCGGTGGCCCGCCAGGCCATGGCCCGCAAGGTCGGCGCCCGCGGATTGCGCATGATCCTGGAAGAGCTCATGCTCGAGTTGATGTATCACCTCCCCAGTCAAAAGAAGGTGAAGGAGTTCGAAGTAACCAAAGACATGGTTGAGAAGCGGAACGTTTCTCTCGCCATGATGGAAAAGGCAGGATAGTGTAACGCCGCCGTCTCGGCGGCTGTCGTGCGGGCGTCTCGCCCGCACTGCGAGGGCAGGGTGCCCTTGCGACAGCCGGCAAGTTGCCGGCGCTACACATGAAGCACGATAATTTGGAGAATTAGTTGACGACCGCAAAAGAAAAATTCGAGAGCAAGAAACTTCCCATGATGCCCATCCGCGATGTGGTCATCTTTCCCCATATGATGACTCCGTTCGTGGTGGGTCGCGAATCCAGCGTGCGCGCTCTTGAAGAAGCCCTGGCCTCAGACAAAAAGATTTTCCTGGCAACCCAGCACGATGCCAGCATCGACGAGCCCAAGCCCAACGAGATTTATCAGGTCGGCACGATCGTCAACATCGTCCAGAGCCTCAAGCTCCCCGACAGCAATATCAAGGTGTTGGTGGAAGGCGTGGAGCGGGGCAAGATCCTGCAGATCACGGAGACCGAAGGCTTCATGCAGGCCACCATCCGCACGGTGCGCTACTCGCCTGAGCCCAATCCCCAACTCGAAGCCGGCATGCAGCGGGTCACGTCCCTTTTCGAGCAGTACGTGAAGCTGTGCCAGTCTCTGAACTATGAAACCATGATTGCCGCGGTCCGCATGGAAGACCCGGCCAAGCTCACCGACACTATCGCTGCCAACCTGCAGCTTTCCATCGAAGAAAAGCAGGAACTGCTGGAGATCTTTGATCCCGCCGAGCGGCTGAGCCGCATTGGCGACGTCCTCGACATCGAGATCGAAAAGCTGAACATGGATCGCACCATCCAGTCGCGCGTGAAGCGCCAGATGGAGCGGGCCCAGAAAGAGTATTACCTCAATGAGAAGATCAAGGCCATCCAGAAAGAACTGGGTCGTGGCGAGAAGAGCGAATTTGACGAGCTGAAGAAGAAGATCGAATCCGCCGGCATGCCCAAAGAAGTCAAAGACAAGGCCATGCAGGAGCTCAAGAAGCTCGAGGCCATGCCGCCCATGTCGGCCGAGTCCACCGTCTCGCGTAACTACCTGGACTGGCTGCTGGCCGTCCCCTGGAAGAAGCGCTCAAAAGAAATCCGCAATATCTCCCGCGCCGAGAAAGTTCTGAACGAAGATCACTATGGCCTGGAGAAGATCAAGGAACGCATCCTTGAGTTCCTGGCTGTGCGCCAGCTGGTAAAGAATCCGAAGGGCTCGATCCTCTGCTTCGTCGGACCTCCCGGGGTTGGTAAGACCTCGCTGGGCATGTCGATCGCCAAAGCTACCGGCCGCAAGTTTGTACGCATGTCGCTGGGCGGAGTCCGGGATGAGGCGGAAATTCGTGGTCATCGGCGTACCTACATCGGCGCTCTTCCCGGCCAGATAATCCAGATGATGAAGAAGGCGGGCACCAAGAACCCTGTTTTCATGCTGGATGAAGTCGAGAAGATGTCCATGGACTTCCGCGGCGACCCGTCGGCGGCTCTGCTGGAAGTGCTCGATCCCGAGCAAAACTACATGTTTGTGGATCACTACCTCGATGTCGAGTACGACCTCTCGCAGGTTTTCTTTATCGCCACCGCCAATGTGATACACACTGTCCCGCCTGCTCTCCAAGACCGCATGGAAGTGTTGCGGCTGCACGGTTACACCGAGCAAGAGAAGGTGGAAATCGCCAAGCAGTTCCTGGTGAAAAAACAGATGGTGCAAGCCGGACTTTCCGAGAAGAACCTGAAGTTCACCGATGCCGCCATCACCACCATCATTCGCTCCTATACGCGTGAGGCGGGCGTGCGCAACCTGGAGCGGGAAATCGGCAATGTATGCCGCAAGGTGGCTCGCAAGGTGGTTAAGGAGGGCGAGGGCTATAGCATCACCATCACCGGTGAGAACGTTAACGACTTCCTGGGCGTAATCAAGTTCCGCGACACGCTGGCTCACGAGAAGAGTGAGGTCGGCCTGGTTACTGGTTTAGCCTGGACCGAGGTTGGCGGCTCGATTCTCAGCACCGAAGTAACCGTGGTAGACGGCAAAGGCAAGCTGATGCTGACCGGCAAACTGGGCGATGTCATGCAAGAGTCGGCGCAAGCCGCGATGTCGTATGTCCGCTCCCGCGCTGCCCGCCTGGGTCTGCCCCGCGATTTCTACCGCAATCTCGACATCCACGTGCACGTGCCGGAAGGCGCCATTCCCAAGGATGGTCCGTCCGCCGGTATCACGATTGCCACCGCGATCGCCAGTGCGTTGAGCAAGATTCCTGTGCGCCGCGACATCGCCATGACGGGAGAGATCACGCTGCGTGGCAAGGTCCTGCCTATCGGCGGGTTGAAGGAAAAATTACTGGCGGCGCATCGCGCTGGGCTGTTCGAAGTAATCCTGCCCAAGGACAACGAAAAAGACCTGGCCGAGGTACCTGAAAACCTGCGCAACGAAATGAAAACGCATTTTGCGGAAACCATGGATCAGGTGCTGGCCATAGCCCTGGAGTCCCCGCTGCCCGAGCCGCTGGCGCCTTTGGCCGAGACGCCTCAGACCATTACACCTATATCCACTACAACGGAAGGTCCGTCGGCCCACCAATAGTTTTCGTAGTCCCGTGCTCCTCATCTTGGGCCCGCATGAGCGGGCCTTTTCTTCTGCCCGCCCTGCAATGCAGATAAAATGGGTAGTGCATGGACCATGAACCTCGCAGTGGAATCACGTTCAAAGGAAGCGCCGGCCTAATTGTGGCTGTCGCAGTCGTAGTAATCCTGCTGGTGGCCCTGCCGGCCTACCGTTTGTTCTTCGCGATTAGTGTGGGGATCGGATTGGTGGTGGCCGCGATTCTATATCTCTGGCACAAGCTGAAGCCGCTCAAGCCCGAGGACGTGGATAAACGTCCGCTGAAACTGGATTGAATCGGTTCCCAGTTCTCGGTTCTCAGTTCTACATACGTTCTTGCGAATTCCAAGGTAAATAAGCCTTTGCGCTCCCTTCTGCACCTGAACTTGAAACTAGAAACCAGAAACTAGAAACTAGTTCCATGCGCGTTCTCGCTCGATTCATGATGGCAGTCAGTGATGCCCGGCAATTTCCCCTGCCCGACTTGCCGGAGATCGCTTTTCTCGGCCGCTCGAATGTGGGCAAGTCCAGCGTCATCAATTCTCTGCTGGGCAGCAAAGTAGCGAAAACGAGTTCCACCCCGGGGCGAACGCGCAGCATTAATTTCTTCGAGGTACGCTGGCCCGGAAAGCCGCGTCCCGAAGTGATCTTCACCGATCTTCCCGGATACGGTTACGCCAGAGTTTCCCACGAGGTGTTACAAGAATGGCCGAAATTCATTGAGCCCTATCTCAAGGAGCGCGCCTCCCTGGCGCTTTGCCTTGCCCTGATCGACGTAAACGTGCCGCCCCAGCAGAGCGATCGCCGGTTGCTGGAGTTCTTACTTGCGGCGGGCAGACCATTTCTGGTGGTCGGAACCAAGAGTGATCGCCTGTCGGGCAACCAATTGAAGAATTCCCTGCACAGCTTGTCGCAGGAATTTCACCACGCGCGGGTCCTTCCCTACTCCGCTAAAACCGGTGCCGGACGAGACGATTTGTGGCGTGAGATCCGGGCAGCCGCTGAGTCTGCGCAATCCCAATTCCGAACCAACTTCCAGAACGGGGCGCTGTGAGCCTTCTTGCGGCTTATTTGAGCCTTTCGTGCGCTTGAGCCGCCCCCTGCCCTCGCTAGCATCAGACAAGAGTATGTCGTACAACAATCTGGACGGCACCACGGCGCGATATGAGAGGAGCTTGCGGTCGGGCGATGTTCCTCCTGACGAACGCCGCCACTACGCACGTTATAGATGCGCAGGAAGCGTGCAACTGCGCACGCAAGGGGACACCATGCGCACCTGGGGCACGTTTACCGATATTAGCCGCCGCGGCTGCTACGTCGAAGTGCAGGCTACCTTCCCTCCCGGGACAAAGATGTATTTGCTATTGGAACTGCATGAGTACCGTGTGCATACGAAGGCCGTGGTGGGGTCACGTACCCGTTCGTAGGGATGGGCCTCGAGTTTACGGAAATGACCGAGGACAACACTGTCCAGCTCGAACATTTACTGAAGACCGCTGCAGGCACACCCGAGTCGTGCCCGGAAACTGCGCGTAAGGAATTGCCGACCGGCGCTCCCGAAATGCGTCTGCCCGCGATTACCGACGCGCTTTCGGCCATAGACGCCGTGATAAAGCATTTTCGCGCACTGATCACCTCACCCGCAAAGAATTTCTTGCTCTGATCCGGGATAGCCAAACCCATTCCCATCTCTAGCCGGATCCTCCCTTCCCGAAAGGGTATAAACTTGATTCAACAATCCTGCTCTTCCGAAAGGAGGTGGCGTTGTGAGACGTCTCCTTTCGATTCTGCTCGTTTCCACGCTTCCCCTTTCCCTGTGTGGCTGTGGCAGCCAGTTCTTCATTCGCGGCGCTCTGAATACAGCCACCATCAGCGGAACGGTCAGTGTCGTGCAACTTAGCACGATTGCTGACGGTGGAACTTCAGTGACGGTCACGCTGGTGACGTTCCTGCAGAGCGGTACTTCCAGTAGCCTGAACTTCTGTGGCGATCAGCGAGCGCAATTTCCCATGAATCGGTTCGTGAATGCCAGCTTCACCCAGGGACCGGTATGCGCCAGCGTGATTCAGATCGTTATCGTCATCTAAGGAAGTGCCGTCTTCGGGTGGATTGTTTATCATAAATGTTTATGGCCACCTATCTGATCACGGGCATCGCAGGCTTCATTGGCTCTTCATTGGCACGGGCGGTCTTGGCGCAAGGAGATAAGGTGCGCGGGGTCGACAACTTCGCCACCGGCAAGCCCGAGAACTTGCAGGAAATTCTCGATCGCATTGATTTTCGGGAAGCCGACATTCTGGACCTGGAAGCCATGCAGAAGGCCTGCCGAAGAGTGGACTATGTTCTCCATCAGGCAGCCATTCCTTCGGTTCCAAAGTCGGTTCTGGATCCCCTGGGCAGCAATCGCGCCAACGTGGATGGAACGGTGAATGTGCTGGTGGCAGCCCGTGACGCCAAGGTGAAGCGTGTGGTATACGCGGCCTCATCTTCGGTATACGGCGATACTCCCACCCTGCCGAAGCGCGAAGAAATGATTCCAAACCCGATCTCTCCTTACGCCGTGGCCAAGCTAGCCAGCGAGTACTACATGATCTCTTTCTTCCGCTGCTATGGACTGGAAACCGTGTGCTTGCGCTATTTCAACATCTTCGGGCCACGCCAGGACCCCACTTCGGCCTATTCCGGTGTCTTGGCCAAGTTCATCACCCAGATGCTGCGAGGTGAGAAACCCACGATCTTCGGCGACGGCGAGCAGAGCCGCGATTTCACCTACATCGACAACGCCGTCAGCGCCAACCTGCTGGCCTGCAAAGCTCCCAAGGGAGTTGCGGGCGGAATCTTCAATGTTGCCAACGGGCGCCGCGTGAATCTGAAGGAGACCTTCCAGGCCTTGAAGAACTTGACTGGTTATCAAGGCTACGTGAAATTCGCTCCGGAGCGGTCCGGGGATGTCAAACATTCTCTCGCAGACATCTCCAATGCAGAAAAACACCTCGGTTACAAGCCGCTCGTCTCCTTCGAAGAAGGATTGAAGAAAACTGTGGAGTGGTATCGCTCTCAAATGGAGATGGCAGGGGCAGGAGCAGAGATAAGTAGTGAGTAGTCCCCGTTCACAGACGTTGGCGTGTTCCGCGCCTCTTGCCGTCGGCACTACTCGCAACCTGTCATCCCGAGCGGAGCGGGAGATGAGCTTCGCAAATCATCCGGCGGAGTCGAGGGACCCCTTGTCTGGTGCCCTCACCACCGGCCAGCAAGGGAATTCTCACTACCCGACAGAACCGCAGATTCCTCGCTTGGCTGGAAATGACAAGCTTGAGAAAATCTTTGCGACCAGTAGGGCGGGGAGGCACAACTCACTCGTACCGTAAGATTACCAGTGTTGTCATTCCGAGCGGCTTCAGCCGCGAGGAATCTGCTTTTATCCAAAACTGTGCTTCTGCGCCGCGCCGCGCGCAGAATACCTCGTCACGACGCGGCGCAGCCTGCATTACCTTGGTGACCTATCTGCTCGTTACACGTGGGGCTACGATGACGATATGACTCTCGAATCGGTGGTGGTCTCGCGCGATTGGCAGGAAATCAGCGTATTGGAGTGCATCCTGGGAAGTCTTCATATCGGCGTGCACGTCGAGTCCGATCCAGAGAGGGCCCGCGCCAAGCTTTCCAAATCTAAAGTCGACGCCGTCATCATTGATCGAGATCTGCGCGGAACCGAGGGTTTAGCCAAAAGCCTGCGTTCTTCACCCTGCTATGGAAGCTCGGTGCCGCTGGTTTTGCTGAGCGGCTCACCAGGACGTCACGATCTTCCGGCGACCGGGGCTACTTTTTTTTTCGAGAAACCAATCTCCGTAGAACAGGCAGTACGCACACTTTCCGCCGCGCGCAACATGATCCTGAACGGCCGCCTGCGCTATTACCGGCAGGCGCTTGATGTGCCGGTCTCCCTGAGCTTCGGCGGACGCAAGAAACTGAGCGTTCACCTCTTGAACCTTAGCCAAGGCGGAATCGGAGTTCGCGTGGGCCGGCCCATCGATATTAATGGTCCCATCAAGGTAAGGTTTGCGTTGCCCGGCATGAAGGTTCCGGTTCAGGCCAAGGGGGAACTGGCCTGGACGGACACCAACGGGAACGCGGGAATTCGTTTTCTGGAAGTTCCTGAGCCCCTCCAGCGCAGGGTACAGTTGTGGCTGGAGAAGCAGTACTTCACTCACTGAAAGCTGCCAGACCTCAGTCACGCTTTACCGGAAGCGTGGCGTATCCTCTTCTGTCTTCCGCGCCCAATACATGTCTTCCGCCGCCAGCCGAGCCAAACGCTGGCCCACGGTCATCCCGGTCAGCGTCATGCATAGAAAGCGATACACGCAGCCAAATGTGAATGTCGCGACGATGGCCAACCCTAAGGCCAGGCTCCACGACGGAAAAATTCCGGCCGTTTCCACGGTAATCAAGGAAAACAGCAGGACGGCCGCAATCACAATCAGCGAATCGACGAAGCGCGCGAAGCTTCGCCGCGAGATGTCGCCCGGCCACCACGACAATCGGACCGGCATTTCTGCAGCCTCGTCCTCCGCTTCGACGTCGATTGCTGCCCTCCGAATCTCCGGCTCAGCCATGCGGATTGCCGGTACCGGAGCCGGAGAAACAATCAATCCATCGTACTCATCCTCGAGGACTCCAAAGATAGGAGCCCGGCACAGAGCCAACTCGCTGGCCGCAGCAAACAGTTCGGTAAGAACCCAGTCTTTGACGAACTGCCGCATACGCGGAGGCAAGTCGAGAAAGTGCACTCCCGCCTGCCCGGACTCATCTGCCCAGGCCACCTGTCCTGCAGCTTCGATCCGAACTTTGGGTTTCAGCAGTTCAAAGCGCAGGTGCACGACTTGCCCGGCCTGCAGACACGCCACTGCCTGGACCGCCATGCCGGACTCGCTGAGGTCGCGAATAATTCCGCCATTAGTGTGGTCGAGCCGTACGTACGCCAGCGAGCTGACGGCCTGCCGGTAATGTTGGCGCCGATTGCGCACGCTGCCCGGGCGGTCGCCACCCACCCCACGCCCCACCGGGGCTGACCGCGGTTCCATGCGTTGATCTTAGACTTGGCAAACGTGAACCCTGAATAACCGTAATGGTTCCTCAAGAGTGTCAGGAAGCCGAGCGCTTGGCGGCTTCCTCGCCGTGGCGGTGAGACCTCATGCGGCGGGCGCGTTCCCAGGCGATCAGGTGGTGCAGGTCGTAGGAGTAAGGGCCGTAGCTGCGGAAGCCTTCCTCGTCGAAGAGACGCTTGATCCCACAGCCCAAGCAGACCTGGTAGGAATGGTCCTGGGTGCGGATAGGCCAGCTCATATTCTGATGCCAGCAGCCTCGCAGTACCGCCACTGCGGCTCCAGCTACCCCTGTCGCCATTAAGCCCAATGGCCACAGCCACTTAGACTTCTTGCCCTTTTCACTCACCGGACCACCACCAAAACCTGCTATGTCCTAGCATATGCCTTGACTGGTGTGGAGGCAAACACAATCGGACAGCCCGACTAATAGCGGGAAAAACCGTTTTGGGATAACCTCACTGGTTCTCGAGGTGCTTACCTAAGACCATGGCTACCAGGCCGATGTTACTTTAGGGTCAGGGAAACGTTGCGGTCCCGGCCAAAGAACTGTAACTTACGGTAGGTACCGGAAGAAGCGCGGTCAGAAGCCCCGGCGCGTCGGGGAATGGCCGAGAGCAGTTCGGTCGTCGATTCGCTCGCTTTGCCGTCCGGATTGGAAGATCAGAGCAGCTGTAGAGTAACGACCTTCATGGCCACGAGCCCTAATAAACCAGAGTTCGACCCGTCGGAATCAGACGGCGGAGCCGCACCTCCGATGGCGTCGGATGCGGCAGCGCCCGAGCCGCCAGCCCGCGGCCGTGACGCTTTGCAGGCTCTGCTGGCTTTTTCTTCTCTTCACGAACAGATTCGTCAACGACGCGCACGCGAAGCCAGAAGCAGTGGCGACACACGTTCTCCCTACCAGCAGAGCCCAGACGAGTTTGTTCTCTACGAGGTACTGCAGTTGGTTTCCGAGCGTGCGCTGGCACTCACCGGAGCCGATGGCGTCGCTATTGCTTTGGTGCAGGAAGGTCAGATTGTCTGTCGCGCTGCGGCCGGTCCCATCGCCCCTGATCTGGGCGTGCGGCTCGATCCCAATTCCGGCATTTCCGGCGCCTGTTTTCGTACCGCCGAAATTATCCGCTGCGACGACGCCGAAAATGATCCCCGCGTCAACGTGCAAGCCTCTCGCCGGCTGAATACGCGCTCGATGGTCGCGGTTCCGCTTTGTGGTCGCCGCAGCGTGGTGGGGATGATCGAAGCCTTTTCCACCGAGGTTCACGGCTTCAATGACAGTGATGTGCGCAGCCTCAGCCTCTTAGGCGAGCTGATTCTCGGTGCGATGAAGCCGGAAGAGGAAGAGCGCCTTGAATCATTGTCTCCGGTGGCGATCCATGTGGCTCGGCCCGCCTACCTCCCTGCGTCTCCTGGCAGCCAGGCGAAGCCAGAGAAGGCAGATGTCAAGCCCGTCAGCCTGCCGGTCGCCAAGCCGGTTGCGCAACCGGTTGCCCCTCCCCCGGCTTTGCCGGAGGACTTAGACTCATTTGCAGCTCTGCTGCCGCCCATCGCCGAAGTTCCCCTGACGCTGGTACAGGCGCCTACGAAACCCGCCCGCAACGTAACAAGTTTGCGGCTCGTGGTCGCGTTGCTGGCGATAACAATTTTCCTGGGTTTAGGACTCTGGTGGCGGCTCCACAGCAAGACCATGGCCTCGGCTTCGGCGGCTCCTTCTGCGAGTGTCCAGACTGCCTCGTCAGTCTCGGCGGCCACCGAGAATGTCCCGGTTCCAACTACCATTGATTTGCCGGCACCGGCGCCAGTTTCTTCAGAAGACGCCAGCCGCAATGTGCTGCCCCTGGTCACGGGCGTGCGCCACTGGGAATCGGGCGACTCCACCACGGTGGTCATCGATCTTCAAGATCAGGTCCAATACGAAGTGCACCGCCTCACTGCTCCGGAGCGCATCTATTTCGATTTGCACGATACGGTTCTGGGTCCGGGCCTCTCCGGAAAAACCATCGAGGTCGGAGACCCCTTGCTGCTTCGCATCCGCGTGGCTCAGCCGGTGGCGGGAGTTTCGCGCATCGTGCTGGAGACCAAAGATGTTTCCACATTCTCAGTCAGCCTGGAGACAAATCCTTACCGGCTGGTCGCTGAAATTCGCAGCGCTGCCGTGGACACACGCCCCAAAGCGAAAATCGATTTCCTTCACCCCGAGTCTCAGACCGAGCACAGCAAGTTGAACTCGGCCGCTCAGTCCATGAGCAAGGAAGACCTGCGGCTGCGCGCCCACGTGCCCAAGATGCGGATTGTCGTAGACGCTGGTCATGGCGGATGGGATCTGGGCACCGTAGGACGCAAGGGATTACTGGAAAAAGATCTGGTACTCGACATCGCGCAGCGCCTCGGCGATCTGTTGGAGGGTCGGTTAGGCAGCGAGATCATCTATACGCGTGGTTTCGACACCTACATTCCCCTGGAAAAACGCGCTGAGATTGCGAACGAAGCGCAGGCCGACTTGTTTGTTTCTGTGCACGCCAACTACAGCGACTATCCGTCCGCCCGCGGCGTGGAAACGTACTACACGAACTTTTCCTCGCCGACCAACTCGCTGGAAATCGAGAAGCGCGAAAACGCCACGGCTAACAATATTCCCACCTCAACCGTCTTGACCGGTGTCGCCTTGAAGGAGAGGACCGAGGAGTCGCGGCGTCTGGCCGCCAGTGTGGAGCGGTCGCTTTATGCGACCCTGGCGCCGAAAAATCCCGGCATACGCGACCGCGGCGTGAAGGAAGCTGGATTCGTTGTCCTGACCGGGACTTCCATGCCTGCCATTCTGGCCGAGGTTTCCTTCGTCAGCAGTCCCACCGACGAAGACAACCTGCAATCTTCTTCCTACCGCCAGCGGATTGCCGAAGCGCTATACAAGGGCATCGCGCGCTACGCTGCGAACTCCAGCCATGTGAAGATGGCGAGCGCCTCAGCCAAGCCGAGCGGCCGCTAGACATTTCTCATCCGTTTGGGATCTTGATTTTCTGGTTTCTTCCGCTGCCTGGAGCTTAACTAGCTATTTTCGGATCGCGTGAACGCTCCTCGAGGCTCTCAGCATTCTCGTCCCACAACTCTACCCGCCGCTGGAGAGCAGAGATAGCTTTTCGGATGGCTTTCAGTTCAGCCGCTGTCCCGGGATTGTTCCCCCACTCCGCATAACGTCTTTCCATCGCGTTCATTGCCTCTTCAACGCAAGCGATCATCTTCTTGCGCTCGGGCTCTCGCAGAGCTGACGCATAAGGTTTCCACCAGCTATAACGCCTCTGTCCCATCTAGGCCTCTTGCAAGCCAGAGGAATTGAGCGACGAATCGACGCGAAATGGTCCTCGGGGCACCGTTCGAGTATTTTGGGTGATGAGTGATGACATGCTACGCCTTTCATTCTCACTTGCAAATAAATTTGGTGGAGGAAGAGGCTCGATCTTCAGCAAGTTCGCGGCGGAGTCCCCCAGCTAAATGTCCCGACACTCAGTGCGGTGACCTCAGTCACAGCGCGCAGTTCCGGATTGCGCAAGCATTGGCTTGCGTGCCTGCACCTGTCTGTCTCAAATTTTTGCCTGTTGCTGAGGAGGGTCGAACATGTGGCTTAAAGCTGTGGGTACGGGTGCGCTCCTGTTGTTCGTAGTTTGAATCGTCGCTGTGCTCCAGGGCTGGAGCAAGAGCACTTTTTCGGGACGCTTGATCGCATTGGGCTTCATAGTCATTATGGGAGTTGCCGCCGCTTGGGGCGTGCGAACCCTGATGGGAGTCCCGCGTTAAATCTCGCAATGAGCAGCTTGGTTCAAATCTCTCTAGTGAGAAATCCAAAGAATGTTGCCTAACGCCTTCATTGGTAAGCCGGACAAGCCGACAGACGAGGTATTAGCGGCCGAGCTTGGTGCAGCCAAGGCGCTCTGGGACCAGCTGCTCGCCGACTTAGCGAAAGAATCGAATCTACATGTTCACGAGTGGAACTCCTATTCCCCTAAAGCCGGATGGTCGCTGCGCCTGCAGCACAAGAAACGGAGCATTGTGTATCTATCTCCCTACAAAAACGGCTTCCGCGCATCGCTGGCTTTAGGAGACAAGGCGGTACAGGCGGCGCGCCGGAGCAACTTCCCAGCTCACGTTCTGCAGAGCATCAGCCAAGCTAAGCGATACGCCGAAGGAACCGCTGTGCGCATCGAGGTCTGCGAAGCCAAGGATCTTGCGGTCGTCAAGAAACTAGTAGCGCTCAAACTGGAAAACTGAAGCGCCTGGCAAACGGCTTGGCGCACGATAAGTCGGTTGCGCAGGGCACGACCTGAAAACGAGCCACCCGTATCCGGACCTTAAAAAAGCGCACAATTAGCGCTTCCACGAGCCAGCGTGATGGCAGGGCTGGTCAGACCCTTGGGGTTATTTGCTGCAACTGTCGCTGACCATCTTTAAGCTGGAGACCTGCAGATCGCCGTATTCCTGCTTTTCAGCGGCTTTCTCCATCTTCCCTTCTTTCTTTTCTTCTGCCTTTTCCTTTTTTTCTTCCGATTTCGATTCGTGGGCCGGAGAGCCGGCGACAGTCACTTTATGGCCAACGTGCTCACCCAGGTTAACCTTGCTGCTGCGCAGTCCCCAGGTCTTGCCGTCCTCGTCGGTGATGGTGAACTCATTCGGCTCGTCGCCTTTCTGCAGGCAGCCAGTTATCGTCTGGGCGCTGTGGCCCTTCTTCTCTGCTTTCTTTTCGGCCTTGTCCTCTTGCTTCTCTTGCGTAGCCCCGTACTGGGCCTGAAGGGCGAGCGGGTAGAGGCATACCAATAGAATGGGAACCAGCCAGTAGGACATCTTAACGATCTTGTGCCTCATGATCTACCTCCTTGATTCAGCTTTTGGCGGAGACACCTAGAAGCGGGCGAACATTACAACCCAGCAGCCAACCACACAATACAGTAAATGCCCTATGACGAAGTGATCACTTCGCAACAACTTGTCGGGATTGCTTCCCACCAACTCACTTAGCGCCGGGAGCCCACGAATCCCACCGCTCTCACCAGATGGAGTTCTTCTCTCAGCTTGCGAACTCTTTGCTTCATGACGCGTGCATCGCGGTTCAGCGCTTCCACCGAGAAGTGAGTTGCCTGCGGGAACTCGGCTTTGGCATGGCGCAGCGCCTCTCGCAGATTCGCAGCGCCATCGGCATGCACCGGAGTTTCGATTTGAAAGAGAACGTAAACCCCTTTCCTCCGGGGAAGCTTCTCAATTTCGGAGTCATTGAAGGGATGAAGTTCGTGAAGAGCCATTGATGGAATCGCCTTTCTGGTCCTGTGTTTGATGCATAGGGGCACCGGGTCCCTCGACTGCGCCGGACGACACCCGACGTCTCGTCCCACTCCGCGGATGACAGCGCTTAAGCTCGGTGCTTTCACTCGCCCCCGACCCCGCCATACTTCTGGAGCCACTTCAGTTCCTCGCGCACTTTGATTTTTCCGTGCCATGGATTCTTATCGAGCGAATGTCCTTCGCCCGGAAAAACCAGCAGTGTGCTCGGAATTCCCAGGGCATCAAGCGCGCGGTCAAGCAGATAGTTTTCCAGCACGGCCACGCGGATGTCTTCCGCGCCGCCAACGATGTGAGTTGGCGTTTTCACTTTGGCGATTTGGAAGATAGCTGCTTCGTCGTGATAGCGCTCGTGGGCTTCCCAAGGACGGCCACCCAGAAAATAAGCATCGTCGAAGGTGGTATCGTCGTTGCCCCAGTTAGCGACGTGCTCCACCGCGCCCGCGCCGGTGACCGCAGCTTTGAAGCGCGTAGTCTGCGTGATGAGCCAGTTGGTCATGTAGCCGCCATAGCTGTAGCCCCCGACGGCAAGACGCTGGGGATCGGCCATGCCGTCTTTGACCAGCGCATCGATGCCTTCGAGGATGTCTTTGCCAGGGCGGGAAACGATCTGCGGAACAATTTCCAGCAGAAACTTGTCGCCGTAGCCCGTGGAGCCGCGGTAGTTGGGCTCAAACACCAGCCAACCCTGGGTGGCGGCCAGCCGGTCCCACTGATACCAGTCGGCTTCAAAGTGGTTGCCGTCGGCGTCGGCCGGTCCGCCGTGGATCAGTGTGAACATCGGCAGGTTCTTCCGCTCAAATTTTCCCGGCGGGTAAAGCAGCATACCTTCCACTCTGGTTCCATCGTCGGCAGTCCAACGATACGGTTTCCCCTTGGGAAGCTCGCGCTCGGTGAAGAGCTGATTGAAGGAAGTGATGGGACGCGCGCTTGGCAGGCTTTCGATGCTGTCGGCCAGGTAGACCTCAGTCGGACGCTCGAGCGCTGAATATGTAAACGCGATGCGAGGCGAGTGTTCGGCGGTGGCCACATGATCGTAGGTCCCCGGCCAGACATTCAGCCTGGCGAACCGGTCGGAAGGTTGGCTTGCGGAGTATAGCGGGACTTCGGTTCCAATGCGTCCAGAAACAAGCACTCGATTGCTGCTGAGCGCGTAATGACTGACTGAGCCGATGAAGTCTTTGCTCCATTGCTGGCTTTCGCGAGTCGCAATGTCAACCCAGTAAAGGTGGGGCTGGAGATCACGGTAGGGGCCGGTCACATCTCCGACTTCGATGTTGAAAAAGATGTGGCGGCCATCGGGCGACCACCGCAGGTCCTGCTCGACGGCGTGGTTGGTGGTCAGTTGTATCGGCGTGGAAGACGAGTTTGTCAGGTCCACCAGAAGAATTTCGAATTGTTCGACTTTCTCCTGGCGCTCGGAAATCGAACTGGTGACGAACGCAAGTTTGCCTCCGTCCGGCGACAGCACCACTTGCTGCACACGCCAGGGCGTGCTCGCGAGAGGACGCGCTCCGGGCGTCGCGTCCGAAGCCTTCTCCGGATCTTGCGGTTTCTGAGCTGCGGCGTTTTCGTTGCGCCGGATGGCATCCGCAAGATCCAGAGTAAAGATCGTGTCGCCGCGTTCGGCAGCTCGATACTGAATTACATCCTTCCAGTCCTTTTTGTAGGCATCCTTCTGTTCCTTAGTCCAGGGATTGCGCGTGGCGAAGTAAAGCGTGCGGGAGTCGCGAGACCACCCGAACGCGTGCACCTCCTCTTCGCCGCGAGTCAGCGGAATCGCTTCTCCGCCATTGAGGGAAATAACGTAAAGCTGGTTGATGCCTCTGTCCTTGGACTCGGAATCGCCACTATCTTTTTCGCGAGGGTTCTTTCGTTCGGAGAGAAAAGCGATCCACTTGCCATCCGGCGACCATTGAGGACCGGTGTCGCGCCCGCCCTGGGTGAACTGCACCAGCGTGCCGCTGCTGTGGCCCTCATCGCGGTACAGCCAGAGCTCGCGGCGGAACATGTTGTGCTCCCAGTCGGCGCGTTCGGTGCCGATCACGACAGCGTTGCCGTCAGGCGACAGCTTGAGCTCTTTGATGGCCACGGAGTTGAAGAACTCGTCCAGCGTCAGCTTTGGTTTTTCGGCAGGCTGAGCAAGGAACAGCCTGCAGGTCACAAGAGTGAATAGAATCGCACGACAATGTTTTCTGATTTTCATAGGCGTGTTGAAGTGGAGCCAAGATTCGTGCCAACGACGTTACTAGGGGGCAGGTTCAGCATCTTTCAGAGCCTCGTCCAAGCCCTGGTTGCCCTTTACCGTGCTGCCTTCCACCACGCGCCAGCCGTCGTCATAATTTTTGAACCCTACAGTGGACTTGAGATAGACGCCACCCGCGACCAGGGCGGCGCCCACTTCGTTCAAAGGAACCCACTTCCAGGTGAAGTCGACATCGGCCAGGTTGCTGTTGCGGCTGATGCCAGTGATTGCGACGAGCTCGCGGCGTGCTGTCGAAATCGGAAAATACTGCTTGGAGGCGGCGTTGCTGGGAATCAGGTCGCGAAATGTCTCCACCCCGATCGGAGTCAGAGCAACGTCCCAACAGGGCTGCGGCGACACGTCCTCGGGGCAACGAACGGTGGTTCCCGTGATCCAGCCGCGGCGTTGCAGCACCAGGTACTCCGGCGAAAGATAGTCTTTGTTGGATATCACTCCTAAGCGCAGGAAAAATTGCTGCGGGGTTTTGAAGGTCTCGGCGGTGGCGATGAGATCGGCGGCCAGACGCCGGGTCAGGAAGTTGCGAGGCGAGCAACCGGTGGAAACAAGGCACACTGCCGCTAGAACGATGAGTTTCTGTCCGCGCATTATGGTTGGAAGCTAGCGATTCAGAATTGTAACCCGGCTTCTGCGCGGCAAAAAAGGATGGGCGGTAATCTGGCCATCAAATTCCGGCGCCCAACGGCCGGGAATCGCGGTTCCGCAAGAAGGACAGCAACCGTTCGGCGTAAGGCGGTAGTCTTCGACCAGGTAGCTGTAGCGCTTGACCAGGGTCTTGCCGCAGTGGTGGCAACGTGTGTCTTCCAGGTCGCCGACCATTCCGGGCAGGTTTCCCGCATAGATGTATCGCAATCCAGCTTTCTTGCCGATCTCCGCTGCGCGCAGCAGGTCTTCGGCCGTCGTGTTCTCCGGGTCAGTCATCTTGTAATCCTTGTGGAAGGCGGTCACATGCCAGGGAATATCAGAAGAAACACCAGCCAGGAACTCCGCTAAGCGCTGCAGTTCGTCGTTGGAGTCGTTGAAGCCTGGAATCAGAAGAGTCACGATCTCCATCCAGATGTCCATCTCATGGAGACGGCGAATGGTGTCGAGGATCGGGCCTATGCGTCCACCCAGCTCGTGATAGTGGCGGTCGTCAAAGCTCTTGAGATCCACTTTGTACAGGTCAATCCAGGGACGCAGAAATTCGAGCACCTGCGGCGTGCCATTCCCATTGGAGACAAACGCGGTAAGCAGGCCTGCGGCCTTAGCTTCTTTGAACACCGCGACGGCCCACTCGCTGGTGATGAGCGGCTCGTTGTAGGTACTGACGATCAACTTGGCGCCTTGCCGGAGCGCATCACTCACCAGCGACTCAGGGCTGGCCTCGAGGGGAGGCGAAACTGCGCTGGGATCGCGAAGAGCCTGCGAGGTCACCCAGTTCTGGCAGTAGGAGCAGTGCAGATCGCACCCTAGCATTCCAAAGCTGTAGGCCAAGGCGCCCGGATATGCGTGGAAGAAAGGCTTCTTTTCGATGGGATCACATTGCACGCCACCGACATAACCCCAGGGCACGAGCAGCATTCCATCTTTGTTGTAGCGGACTTTGCAGACACCTGCCTGGCCGTCAGGAATGGGACAGCAGTGGCCACACGAGAAACAGCGGACCCGGTTGCGATCGAGCTTCTGGTAAAGCTCGCCAGCGCCCTCGCGAACGCTCTCGTTCAGGATGTCGCGCAGGGTGGTAGGCATGAAAAACTCGCACCTCTATTTTACGCTTCTGCAGGGTACGTGATGACGATAACCATAGAGCGGAAGCGGCCTAACGAATGTCGTCAGGGCGGCGACTTTTGCAAGGGAGGAAAATCAGTGTGCCGGGCCGGCACCGGTCTGGTGTTGGCGAAGCCAGTCATTGGCCTCCTGCTGGGCTTCGAGGACCTGGCTGTGCGACATGCGGGCCGTTAAAGAGGCAACCCGGTATTTGCTGCCTTCGTCTCCGCCAGCTCGGGCCAGTACCGACCAAAAGTATGCCTTGCCCAGATCAGCAGGCACTCCGCGTCCCGCCCAGTAGTAAACACCTAACGCGGCTTGGGCCCCGACGTGTCCCTGCTCTGCCGCCTTGGTGAACCAGCGCACGGCCTCGGCTTGATCCTGTTTCACGTCCACGCCCTGGGCATAGCGAGCGCCCAAGGCATATTGGGCCACTGGGTCGCCCTGCGCGGCGTATTTGCGAAGATCTTCCAGCGTCTCCATGACCGGCTGCGCCGGCTGGTTAGCCGCGGGCGGCGAAGCCACGACCTGGGCGGGACGACGCAAAGTCCAGGTTACAAGCAGGACGATTATGATGACGGTGAGCACCGCTGCCGTCACCAGCAGAAAGAGATTGCTGCGCGTCAGAGGCAGCAGCAGGTTCTCTCTCTTCCGCGGAGTAGCGGCTTCGGGCGAGATCCCTGGTTCCAGATCGGGCAGTGGACGGCGCGCCACCTTCGCAATGATGTCGGCCAAGCGGTGCAGCGCAATCGCATCGGTCTCAGCAAAGGCGTTCGCATTGGGAGAGAAGACTTCCAGCAAGCCAATCACTCTCCCGGACGAGAGCACCGGAGCCGCGATCATGGAGCGAATGCCAAGTGCGCGGCAGGTTTCACGATCCACGTGCGCGTGGGTTTCAGAATCATCGCAGCGCTGCACCTTCGCCGTGCGGACGCATTCTCCGGAAAATCCTGAACCTACTTGAAAACGCGCGCCCAAGCCGGGAGCCTCGCCAGAACAAGCGCGACACACCATTTCTTTTCCCTGGGCAAGCGCAATAGCAGCTCCAGAAGCACGGGTGATTGCTCGGGCTCGCTGCACTAACACGTTCAACGCGGCGCCAAGATCGGAACCGAGAGCCTTGATTTGTTGCTGGATAGCATTCAGGGTGGGCGCGTCAACCGCCGATTGTAGGGGCTCCGGGGTAAGCGCTTCGCTGGCTGGAAGCTTGGTCTCCTTCGCGGTTCCTGATTTGGCTTGCTCGGTTTCCATCACGAGGAGATCGTCCGGATCAACCGCTTCCCGAGTGGCTTGGCCCCGTCCAACTATTTCCAGGACGTCGGCATCGGTCTCGCTCTCAGCTTCTTCACTTGCAGGCTTGGAGAGAGCATGCAAGGCATTCACAAATAACCACTCTTTGATCTGCCGGTGACTGGTCTCGGACAGCTTGGAAAAGCGCACCCCAGCGCGGCCGGACTTGTCGGTCCACACCACCAGGCCGCTGGTGTTGACATAAGTTTTGGTCGCGGAGAGATCGAGTACCAGATTTAAGGTGCGATGGGCAGCCAGCGGGGTTGTGGTCTGGATGCACATGCCGCCTTCGCTGAGATTCAGGACTTCAGTGAGATCGAGAACCATTCCTCCCGAAATCCCGTCAAAGCTGGCGTAGGTGGGAGTGTGGGCCTTCTGGCGCACACTGCGGCGCCGACCGCCTGATTCGGGCAAATCCTGGAAAACCGGGACTGGAAGGCCCTGAGAAGCCATATCCGAAAGTCCATACATATTACTCCCGTCCGGAATATAGCGAAACAGCCCTTTCACCGAAATAGGCCAGCCAAGGTTACTGCAGGGCTGGTCCCGCCGGTCGTCCAGGGACATGGCTGGCCCGGCGCGAAATGGCGGCAACGGTCAGACCGGCCAACATTTGCAGGCTGGCTACGTCCTGGTGATCAAAGGCATAGGGGGCAGAAGACAATACCTCGAACAGCCCCAAGGTCCTGCGGAAATAGCGGAGCGGAGCTACCAGGATGGATCGCACACCCAGCCGGCGGCAACTGGCCAAGTCCACTCGGGCATTGGCTTCGGCATCGCCGCACAGAAGTACCTCGCCAGTGCGCACGCACTCTGCGGAAAGTCCGGAGTCGGTTTGCAGGCGGACACCGAGATCGGGCGCAGTTCGCCCAGCGCGGGCTCGACAAACGATCTCGCTACCATGGCGAAGGGCCACGGCGGCCCCGGTGGCGGCAGTAATGGTCTGGGCGCGCTCGGCAATCAGGCTGATAGTTGGCTCCAGGTCGAGCTCGCCGAGATCGAGATCCCTTTTCGACAGCAGCGGATGGACCAGGTCGAGCGCGCCCTGCAGTCCATTGGCGTTGCGCAGGTGGTGACGACCCGAAACAGGGGACCTGGCAACCTTGTGCTCACTAGCAACCGGCTGTGGCACGGTACTGATTACCTCCCGGACTAGGCGATCGAGTTCCGCGTCCGCAATCAGGCGGGCAGTATTTTGACCCCGCAACGAGCCACCCAACACACGAGAAAGGTTCAGAAGCGCCCGGCTGCCGCAGGCCGCGCAATAGGGAGTATGGCTTTCACTGATCCGTTCGCATTCGGCGCAGAACACCGCCGCCTGGAGAGGCACAAAATTAACCTCGACTGGCTTCGTCCAGCCCGGCATGGTTATGAGTTCCTTGCCATTATGAACCGGAAGGCTAACGATAAATGCGAGAGCAAGTTCCCGAAAGTGACGCGAGAGGTTCGGCTTGTGGAAAAGATTCCCGAAAACCTTCAGGTGGCTTTCAGGATGATATTAGCTATTCGTTCGGCGGCATGCCCGTCCCAGAGAGGTACCGGCGAAGAGTGCCTGGCTTTCCCGGGGAGAATTCGCCGAGCTTCTGACTGCATGCGCGCAACGTCGCGTCCTACCAGCAGATTGGTGCCCAGGGTAACAGTTATGGGACGTTCTGTGTTCTCGCGCACAGTGAGACATGGAACACCCAAAAAGGTGGTTTCTTCCTGAATGCCACCCGAGTCGGTGATCACCACTTTGGCGCTGCGCTGTAAGGCCAAAAATTCCAAGTAAGGCCTGGGTTGGAGCAGACGTAACCTGCCGTTGGCCAGCGCCTTGCAGGCCCAGTTCCGCTATGCGCCGGCCGGTTCGGGGATGCATTGGGAAGACTGCCATTAAGTCCTGATTAAGATCGGAGAGCGCGTTCTCGTTTCATTGCAAAGCTAGCAGGCCAACGTCTCGCTGTCTCCTCATTTTTGGCGAACAGAGGTCCGTTACCGGCGAGTTGCACGTCCTACTCCGCAGGGGTGATGCAGCAAGCTCACGAGCGGTGTCAGACGCGCCAGATAGTTGTTTCTAGATCGCCTCTTTTCACGCCTTCGGTAGCGAGTGCTAGCAGGCCGGTGGTGTTCTTACCATCTGGCAGTAGCACCTTGCCGTGCTGAAACAGAGCTGCCGGCCAATAATCTTTTTCCCATTCCAAAACCCGTTGCCACTTTTGCCCGCCACGACTGCAATAAAGATAAACGTTGCCTCCGGAACTGGCATCGCTGGGCTCGACTACAGTGGAAAAGAAAATCGAGTCCCCCACTTGGCAACCTGATAGGGACGAACCGCTCAAGCTAGCGAGTTCGGTTAAGTCCCCTGCGCGATCCAGCCGGTAAACCCGATTGCTGCCAGAAAGAGTGTTGGAGGAGAAATATAGCGCGTCCTTCATGGGGATCAGGGCGACCGCGCGTGCTTGCTCGTTTCCGGAAAGAACGATATCCAACTGTTTGAAGTCGCACGAAGCCCGTACAATCCTGCATTCGGCGCCGTCGTCCCCCGTGAGGACCCACAAGCAATTCTCCCATTCGTCGTACACTACGTTCTGCACGTTTCGGATTGTGCCTTTGGGAAAAGTGTAGGCAACCTCACAGCTCATGCCGCGGTCCTCCGACGCGTAGATGTGGACCTCCTCGACACGCGGATTATCGAAGTGCTCGCCCCAGAACAGACGCCGGTCGGGAGTTGCTGTGATGTGCAGCGGGCGCGCGCCGCGCACGAGATCATGGGAAATTCGGAACTCGGTCTCACCCGGTGCCAGAGTAATGATCGCCCCGGGCACCGCGCCCACAATGTGTCCTGAGCCGAGAATGGCCAGTGCGTGGATTCCATCGCCAAACAGCCGGGAGGTCAGTCGCGTCGAGGCGCTTAAGTTCCTCCACCAAGCTGGCCGGAAGTACGAAGCCACCTCCCAGTTGATGCTGGGCTCCGTCATCCTGGCCCGCAGCAAGGTGTAAGCATACGAGGCATAGAGCACATCACCATCCCAAGCCAGAGCCCGGAAACCGGGGAATGCAGCGACTCGCGTCAACGCCCGCTCGGCGCTTCTCGCCAACGGAACGACAGTAGGTCGTGGGGTCGCCATCGTCTCAGTGCTCTGATTTCAAGGCGAAGAACGGGGGACAGGGAGCCGTGAAGCGGAAGGAGTCTATCGCTTCTACGGGTAAGAAACAATAGCTGTGACGGCAAGAATCTCTTCGACTCTCGTGCCCCACTCGATGCTAGCCGCGATGGCAGTTCTCACGTCAAGACAAGCCGATCAACAACCTGTACGACTTCACGGATGGAGAGCTGTCCCGACCTGAACTGAACGCACATTCTCTTCACGGACGAAATAGCACTTTTTACTCTATAGGCGTGCCGCTGCGCGCGAGATCCCTTCGACTCACCTCGCTTCGCTCGGCTTGGCTCAGGGCAGGCTCTTCGCCGGCTTGACGCCGGCTCAGGATGACGACATACCCATGAAAGAGATACGGCTCTCCGCATGTCGTCATTCTGAGGGACCGTTTGGTCCCCAAGAATCTCGCGTGTAGGAGCTCACAACTAAATAGGCGATCATCTGATCAGGGGCAGGGCAGCCCATTCGTCATGAGCGGCAACCTTTAGAATTGAAGAGAACATCCAGTTGTCCAGGAAGATACCTTATGCCCGATCCCCTCTATCTCAGTCTCTGGTTTCCCAGCTTTGAAACTGCGGAAATACTGCCACGTGCTGTATCGGTGATGAAGCAGTTTCCATTTTCCAAGCAGCGGCCGGGGGTCACCTATGTTGCTCTGCATCCCGTCTCGTGGGGAGAGGCAACCGTCCTGGAACAGCGCTTCAATCCTGGTATTGCGCCCGAAGAAGCCGCTGGGATTGCGTCTGAGTTGCTGCATGAGGACTACGCTTACATTTTTGAGGCGAACTGGGATCTGTGGTCTCCCGAGCACGCTACCGGACAGTGGTTGTTACGGCCAAGCCAGGTGAAGTTCCTTGTGCACGGCAAGGAGTTCGAGCGCGCTGACTCTGAAGTCGGCGACATTGAAATCGACTTCGGCCTGGACACGCCCTTTCTCTACGAGGAGCTGGAACTTGCGCCGATCGACGAGGCGCGCCTTAGAGAGAACGTGCAAAAACTCGTGGAGTTCACCGCCACCGCCGAAAAAAAAAGCGGCGCCAGCGGACGCCTGCTGTGGTCGGAGTCGGAAGAGAATCTTGCCCAGAAGCTTATCTCGCGATTGCAGAAGGTACAGTGAGGCTCCCGAACTGAGAGTGCTCGCAAGGCGTCCCGCCAAAATCGCGGCTACTCTCGACAAGCCGTAGCTGTTGTTTTATCCTCCCGGCTCATGAACCGAAGAGATTTTCTTGCGACTACTGCCTTAGGAACAGCCAGCCTGATGTGGCCACGGCTTGCCAGCTCACAACAATCCGGGGACCCTGAGTACGCTCCCATTTGGGCAGAAATCGAGAGGCGTCACGACGAAGCGGTTCAGCGGCTGCAGCGATGGATCCAGCAACCGTCGATCGCTGCCGAGAACCGGGGCGTCAACGAAGGCTGCCAATTGACCATGCAGATGCTGCGGGATGCCGGGTTCCAACAGGTCAGGGAAATTCCAAGCGACGGCCAGCCCGGGATTTTTGCCACCCTGGATGCGGGCGCACCCAAGACGCTCGGGCTTTATTTCATGTACGACGTCAAGCAAGCCGATCCGACGGAGTGGTCGTCACCGCCGTTCGAAGCGCGCCTGGTGGACAAGCCGGGGCTGGGCAAGGTCATTGTCGGGCGCGGCGCCGTGAATCAAAAAGGACCAGAAGCCACATATCTGGCGGCGCTGCATGCCATCCGCGGCGCCGGACGCAAGCTGCCGGTGAACCTTGTCCTGGTCGCGGAGGGAGAAGAAGAGATTGGATCGCCACACTTTCCGCAGATCGTGCGCCAACCCGAGGTGATGGCTGGGCTGCGCCGATGCAGTGGCATTTTCATGCCTTCAGCCTCGCAGGGGCTCGACGGAAACGTGACAATCACGCTTGGAGCAAAGGGCGTGGTCGAATGTGAAATGGTCTCCAGCGGCGAGCGTTGGGGGCGTGGGCCAAAGCTCGACATCCATTCCAGCAACAAGGCTCGCGTGGATAGTCCGGCGTGGCATCTGGTCCTGGCACTGGCAACGCTGGTTTCTCCCGACGGCAATGATCCGGCTATCGAGGGCTTCGCCGACAAGGCGCGACCCCTTTCAACAACCGAGAAGAACATGATTGCCGAGGCCGCACGACGGCTGAATGAAGCGGATGTGAAGAAACTGCTGGGCGTGCAGCACTGGGTGCACGATGTGCGTTTTCAGGAATCGCTGGAGCTCCTGATGTCGCGTCCCACGGTGAATATCGAGGGCCTGGTCGGTGGCTACACGGGCCCTGGCGGCAAGACCATCCTGCCACACAAAGCGGTGGCGAAGATTGACATGCGTCTAGTCCCCGACATGACGGCGGCAGAAGCGCTGGCGGCAATTAAGGCACATCTTGGCAAGCATGGCTTCGGCGATATCGAGGTGAATATGACCGGTGGCTACGATCCGACGAGCACGGCGACCGATTCTGCCATCATCCAAACCTCGTTGGCCATCTATCGCGAGTTTGGACTCGATCCGATCGTGCTGCCGCGTAACGCCGGCTCATGGCCAGGATACGTATTTACGGGCGACCCGCTACATCTGCCTGCCGGACATTTTGGCGTCGGCCACGGCAGCGGCGCGCATGCTCCGGACGAATACTACGTGATCGAGTCTTCCAACCCTAAGATCCAGGGCATGGACGGGGCGGCACGCTCGCACGTGCAGTATTTATACGCGATTGCGCGCGTGTGATCTCGCCGACCTAAGCAGACGGGAGGAATCGCGATCGATCGCCCTACTGCGCCGCTTCTCAGTCCCGCACCACCAGCCGCTTCGGCGATTTGCCTACTTTCGGACGCGCCAGCTCGCGGCGAGATTTCACGTCGAAAATGGACACATCGTCGCTATCGGTATTGCTTACGCAAACATACTTGCCGTCCGGGGAAAAGGCTACCCAGTTCGGACCATCGCCCGTTGCTGCGCGGCCCGTCACTTTATTTGCCGTGACGTCAT
>DASQIH010000310.1:0-4014 GCA_035631655.1 Terriglobales bacterium | reverse complement strand
ACGACGATGATGACAATCGTGGCCAGCACTGGTCCCTTGTTGACCTTGACCACCATGATCGCCACATACATCACTGCGAAGACGATGGTCCAGATCAGAAAGAATGTACCCATCACGTGTCCGGAAGAGGCGTTAGTGTAGCCGGCACCGCGACCATTGAAGGCGTCCACTGCGACCACCTTCCCCCAGTACGCCAATCCCGCTAACACCGTAACTACCGCGCCCCAGCGGAACCACCACAGCGCACGCGACATCAGGCTGGGGATAATCTTTGCTTTCGTCGCCGAATCCATTTCTTTCATGAAAGGAACGTTGACGAGGTTGAAGAAATACAGCAGTCCGATCCAGGTGATGCCCGCCAGGAAATGAATCCAGCGAAAAATCATCAGGGTTGTGGCGGCGGTATCGGGAAGCATAATGCTGGGTGCGGAGAACATGGCCAGAAGGTAGGGAAGTACCATGCGATTCCTCCACGAAGTGGTGTTTTAAACCGACAACAACGGCTAAGAGCAAGTAAACCGGGGCGAGCGGATTGTACACCAAGGTCCTAGACCCACAGCTATTAGGTTGAAAAGTATGCGGCGTAGCCTTATCGTACAGGAAGTTGCTCGGGCCGCTCACTCTGCAGTAACTAATTGCGCGGGCGATCGCGCCCGGTTGTCCCCCCTGTTCTTGAAGGCCGCATTAATAGCCGACGAGAACTGCTGGAAATTAGTTGTTCAAAAAGGAGATCGGCATGGAAATCAAGCCGGCGCAGAACATTCAGGATTCCTTCCTCAATACTGCCCGGAAGGAGAAGAGCCCCATTACGATTTACCTTCTGAGTGGGGTGAAGCTAACGGGCCGGATCCGGTCGTTCGACAAGTACTCCGTCGTTCTGGAATCCAACAACCAGGAGCAGTTGATCTTCAAGCATGCCATCTCGACCGTGGTGATGGGCAGATCGGCGCACGCGACCTTGCACGAGGCAAAACCGGCAACCACTTCCGTCTCCGCACACGCCCCCGAGGGGGTTCCTGCGGCGCCTTCGGGCACAGAAGGTTAAGGCATTTTCCGTTTGCGAAGTTCTAACTACACCGGATCCGGGGAGCGCCTGCGTCCCCCTTCCACCAAGTCAACCGGCAGCTCCTTGCCTCGCGAACGCGCATTTTTGGTAGGTCTGGAGTACAGAACACGGCGGCCTTCTGCTGCCGCAACAAAGACGAAAGGCTCGCCCACCGCCGCCGCCCAGTCTGCTCGCGATGCCGCCACCAGCGTTTCCGCCAGCGCTAAAGCTCCGCGGGCTCCGGAATTCAGCGCCGAAGAATCTCTGCAGGAACTACACGCTCTGGCTACCAGTGCAGGCGCGGAGATTGCCGGCGAGTTCCTGCAGCATCGCGACAAACCTGACCCTGCTACCCTGATCGGCAAGGGAAAGCTGGAAGAGATCAAAGGCGCCGCGGCTTCCGTTTCTGCCGATCTCATCCTCTTCGATCACGATCTTTCTCCGTCCCAACAGCGCAATATCGAACGCGAAGTGGGTACACGGGTAATCGACCGCACCCAGCTCATTCTCGACATTTTTGCCCGGCACGCCCGCACCCGTGAAGGCCAGCTCCAGGTGGAACTGGCGCAGTTGGAATATCTGCTGCCACGGCTGACAGGACGCGGGGTGGAAATGTCCCAGCTGGGCGGTGGAATCGGAACCCGCGGCCCCGGCGAAACGCAACTCGAGACCGATCGCCGCAAAATTTACCGGCGAATCCGTAGCGTGAAATCTCAGCTGGAAAATGTACGCCGCATTCGTGCGCAGCAGCGCCAGCGGCGGGAATCGGTCCCGGTGGCGACGGTCGCGCTAGTGGGATACACGAACGCTGGCAAGTCCACGCTGTTCAATGCTCTGACCCAGGCCGATGTGCTGGCATCTTCCAAAATGTTTGCCACGCTCGATCCCACCATCCGCTCCGTCACTCTGCCCTCCAAGCGCAAAGTGCTGCTCTCCGACACCGTGGGCTTTATCCGCAACCTTCCGCACACGTTGGTGTCCGCCTTTCGGGCCACGCTGGAAGAGGTACAGCGGGCCTCTTTGATCCTGCAGATTTCCGACGCCAGCAGCCCGCTTTCCGCCGAGCAGGATGCCCAGGTCGAACTGGTGCTGAAGGAACTGGAGGCCGACAAGAAGCCGCGCCTGCGCGTCATGAATAAGGTTGACCTGCTGCCGGCGGCGCAGCGCGACGCTTTGCGCGACGATCCCCGAACCGTGCACGTCTCGGCGCTGAAGTCGATCGGCCTGAGCACGCTGCTGGATCGGATCGATCAGGAACTCGGAGAAGATCCGCTCTCCCGCATACATCTGCGGGTTCCTCAAAAGGAAGGGAAAACGTTGGCCCTGCTGGAAGCTCGCTCCCGCATTTATTCCCGGCAGTACAAGGATGGCCTCGTGGAACTCGAAGCCGAAGCTCCCCAGTCCCTGGTGCGCCGCGTCAGAGAGTTTGTCGTGGAATAAGCTCTTAGGTGTTAGCCTTGTGATCGGCCCGGCAGTGGTTAGCGCGTGTGCGCGACTGAGCTCGCTAAGAGCTTAGGAGCTAAAAGCTAGTAGCTAAATTAAAATGGGCCGGCAACCAAGAAGCGGTGACATTCCTTGGCTATCGGCCCATTCGATCCTGAATTGGATCGGAGGTGATGTCTCTATGCTAGCCTCCTTGGCCGGAAAGTCAAGGCTTTTCCGCCGCATCGTCCTCCGAGTCGCCAAGGTCCAATTTGGGAAGCTCGCCGCGTTGACACCATGTCCGTAGGGTGTTAGTTTTAATGGTTTTATAGCCCTCTTTTCTCTCGAGAGTTCTAATCAGCAAGGGACATGGACGAAACGCTCAGACAACTAGGCGGATTACTGCTCGGGTCCCTCCCGACCATTCTCTTCATGGTGCTCGTGTATAGCAGCTATACCCTCATCGTCCATAGGCCGCTGGTCCGAGTTCTTGCCGAACGCCGCAGTAAAACCGAAGGCGCCATCGAGAAAGCCCACGCCGATATCGCCTCTGCCGAAGCGCGCACTGCCGAATATGAGCAGCACTTGCGCGAAGCCCGCTTGGCAGTCTTCAAGGCGCAGGAAGCCCGCCGTCAACAGGCGCTGCAAGCGCGTGCGACCGCGGTTGCCGAAGCCCGGTCGCGCGCCCACCGACAGGTGGAAGAGGCTCGTGCTACGATAGAAAAAGACAAGCAGGCCGCTCAAGCAAGCTTGCAGGCCGAGGTCGGAACTCTCGCTATCGAGGTTATTCGTGCTGTGCTGGAGCCCGCCGTAGCGGGATCGCGAGCAGGTGGCCGTTGATGACTTCTTCTCATCACCGACTTGGCTTCGCGGTTACGCTGTTCCTGCTCCTCTTCTGCGCCGCGGCTTTCTCCCAGGAATCTGCCGGTAAGCAGAAATCGAAAACTTCCGATCAGCACTCAAATTCCGCCCAGCAAGAACCGACCTCCGACCAGGCCACCGATCTCGGCTCGGAACTGGCGAAAGAGTCGCGTGAGGCCGCCGGGGAAGAAAAAAATCAAACCGAGCAGTTCAAGAAATCTTCCTCGGTAATGCTGCTGGCACGCATCACTGGATTGAGCTTGCAACATGCCTACTGGCTGGCGGTACTGATTAACTTTGGCGTAATCGCTGCCGCCATTATCTGGTTTTCCCGCTCTCATCTTCCCGGCGTGTTCCGCAACCGCACCGCATCGATCCAAAAGGCAATGGAGGAGGCGCGAAAAGCCAGCCAGGAGGCCAACCAGCGGCTAGCGGACATTGAGGCTCGACTATCCCGGTTGGATGTCGAAATCGGAACCATGCGTGCCGCTGCCGAAAAAGAAGCCGCCGAAGAAGAAGCCCGCATCAAGTCTGCTTCGGAAGAAGATGCTCGCAAAATCATTCAATCGGCAGAGCAGGAGATCGCGGCGGCGGCCAAATCAGCACGACGCGAGCTCAAAGCCTACGCAGCCGACCTGGCTGTCTCGATGGCGCAGAGGCAAATTCGCGTCGACAGTGACACCGAT
>DASQIH010000309.1:0-7324 GCA_035631655.1 Terriglobales bacterium | reverse complement strand
AATGCCTGTCCCGATTGGCAAAAGGCCGCCGGCAAGCAGTTGACCTGCGAAAAGGTGGGGAACGACATATTCGATGGACGGAATACCATCAAGTACAAAAGCTCTAATCCCGACGGGTCGGCCGATTACATCTGGATCGATCCAAAGCTAGGCTATGTGGTCAAGTGGGACATGGGGAAGGCAGGGGCGGAGCTACATAATATTAAGGAAGGTCCCCAATCGGCCGACCTCTTTGTAATTCCGCAGGGCTACGAGGTCCTTAAGCCTCGGAAGAAGCCGCCCGGAAGGATCGCACCGCGCGGCAAGTGAGCCGGGCCAGCGCTCGGCAGCAACTCTCGCTTCTTAAGGGCTGGCAGGTGGTCCAAGGACGTGGTCGTGTGCGGGTGGATCGGTGCTTTCCGGCGGGTCCTCGACCCCATAGAAATAGGCGATCGCCAGACCGAAAAGCAAGATAAGCATTAGATTGGTGCGTGATTCGTCTTCGACGGACAAACGCCCCAAGGGAGCGAACGGGAAGTTGGCAAACACATAGGCCGCCGACAACAGACCCACGATTGCGCTCGTGGTCCCCAGGAAGTGCGCGACCAGCCCTACCACCACCAGAAAAACCAGAGGAAGAACATCCTGGCCACGCACATTGCGAAACAAGTGCGTCAGCATGAGCGACATGGAGATACACACCAGAAATCCAAGAATGATGTTTCGAAGCAAGATATGTCGTTTGGAGCAGGCCAGGATCGTGTCCCACGAAATTCTCAGCTTTTCATCCCGCGTGGCCATACAGCAACCTCGATTTTTGACTCATTAGGGTTATTGTTCGCTTGGATGGGGCAAGTGATTTCCGGCATTCCCGTTCCGGCAGGATTCGCTGGCTTACCAATTGGCGGGTTCTGGCGTAGGGGCGCCCACCAATAATCACGTCAGCGGCTTCATCTGTGGTGCCAGGTAAACTCGTCAGCTGCATGCCTCTTGGATGCAGCTCAGCCGAGAGCAGTTCACTGCGGATATCCGGGGTGCGCTCTGCAGGCTGACCGGCGCGTGGATATTAGCGGCCTTTGTGGTCCTGGGAACAGCTTGCGGTACTCTGCTGCTCCACCGAACCGGCCTGGGCGACCTCCTTCATCAGCACATCCCCGACCGACCGAAGAGACGCCTGCTACTCGCGTCTGTCAGTTTCTTCTGTACCTTCGCAGTCCTGCGCGCTCTGACCTGGTCCATACATAACCATATTGGCCCGTTTCACGACATTCACATGGCTGGACGCCACATTCATCACCTGGTGTGGGGCATCCTTCTGCTGTTGCTGGTGGGCTACGGATGGTTGATAGAGGTCGGTTCCGGCTCTGCTTCTTCGTCGTTGTTTATGAGCCGGCTTATGTCACTTCTGTACGGAGCCGGTGCGGCTTTAGCGCTGGACGAGTTCGCTCTCTGGCTCAGCCTGCGGGATGTGTACTGGGCAGGGGAGGGGCGAGCGAGTCTGGATGCGGTGGTGCTCTTCGGCACTTCGCTGCTCATCGGTATCTGGGGAGCGCGCCTTTGTGGAGAGGGCTCATGCGTGTGTTCCGCAGGAAATGAGCCACTTTCCCGCCTACCAGGAACACTGCAGGAAGGAATTACCGTCTCAACGTACAATTTTCAGCCGCAGTTTGGGGGGGGGTACCTGGATATCTCACTGAAGAATCGGAACTTGCTCGCTTGGTAACCTGCCTGCAGATTACCAAGTAGCTGAACGTAAGCGCCCTTAAGTCCAAGCCAAGGAAGGAGGACTATGTCTTACAACCTTGCGACGAGAGACTGGAGAGAGCTGTCGGAAGCAGCCAGCAAAGAGCGAGACCCCAAGAAGCTGATGGACCTGGTCACCGAACTTAACGAGGCGCTGAAACAGCGCGAAGACAGGCTCCATCAAAGGCCGCAAAGCGATCTCCCAACACCTGAGTACAGCTAAGTTCCCCCCATCTTCAGGTATTTACTGGAACGACGAGGGCAAGCTCCCAGTGTAGCTTTTCCCCTGGAAAGCTGACTGTACTCACGCGAGTTGGGGGGAATAGATGCTTTGGACAATTTTCGTGATCCTGCTGATCCTCTGGCTGTTGGGATTGGTGAGTTCCTATACGCTGGGCGGATACATCCACCTGCTGCTGATCGTGGCGCTGGTGGTTTTGCTGATTCGCATCATTCAGGGTCGCAGGCCAGTCCTCTGAGCGTGAACGGCTCTACTCGTAACGCAGACCTTGGATAGGATCCAATTGCGAGGCTTTTCTCGCAGGGTAGTAGCCGAACAAGACTCCAATGCCGGCGGAGAAGATCCCGCCGATCGCGAAAATTTGCGGTGTGAGTTTGGTTGGAAACTGGAAAAGGTTTTGGACTCCAACCGCGGCGAGCACGCCGACCAGTAATCCCAACAGACCACCCAACACGCTCAGCGTCACCGCCTCACTCAGAAACTGAAGTTGGACATCCCATTCGGTAGCGCCTACCGCCAGCCGTATCCCAATTTCCCGGGTGCGCTGGGTGACCGATACCAGCATGATGTTCATAATGCCGATGCCGCCCACCACCAGCGATAACGACGCGATGCTGGCCAGCAGCAAGGTCATAATCCGGCTGCCGGCCAGTTGCGCCTGCACTACATCTTCCGGCCGGCGGATGTTGAAGTCGTCATCTTCTGCGGCGTTCAAGTGGTGACGTTCACGCAAGAGCGCCATGATTTCCTTGGCGGCTTCCGGCATCGCCTCGCGCGAAACTGCGGAGCAGAAGACGTCATCCAGCCAGAAAGTTCCCGTGATCCTCTTCTGCGCAGTGGTGTAAGGCATCACGACGAAGTCGTCCTGATCTTGTCCGGTGGCAGAAAAGCCTTTGCGCTGAAGGACGCCGAGCACCTTGCACGGCAAACTTTGAATGCGAACGGTCTTCCCGACCGGATCTTCGTTGCCGAACAGGTTCTCCACCACCGTCTGGCCCAGAACGCAAACCGGCGCAGCCGTTTCCACGTCAGCGGTGCTGAAAAATGTGCCCAGGCGCACTTGCCAGCGGCGTACCTGGAGAAATTCCGGAGTGACGCCCCGGTAGAAGGTGGCCCAGTTCTCTCCCTCATAGATGACCTGGATATGGCCGTCCACGTTGGGGGACATGCTCTTGATCAGAGGAACCTGCTGCATTATCGCTTGGGCGTCGGCCAGCACAAGCGAGCGCGTGCCGCGCGATCCGGCTCGCATCCCGTTGCGCATGCGGCTGCCCGCTTCCACCCAGATGAAATTGTCGCCCAGACTCTGCAGCTTGTCCTCGATGCTGCTGCTGCCGGCATTGCCGATCGCGACTACGCAGATGAAAGCGCCCACGCCCACCGCAATCCCGAGAATGGTGAGAACGCTTCTTATCCAGTGCCGCCGCAGGGCCGTCCCGGCTTGCCGGATTACGTTTCTGAAATTCATCTCACAAATCGTAATAAGACTAGCTCTTCGGGGGAAAAGCCTCAATGCACGTGAAGAAGTGGCTAGTGCCTGTGGTCAGTGGCCAGATTCGACTGCGGGTGCCAGTCTAGGCACCGGCTGCGGATGCCTGCTCCCCTGACTGCTGGGCCGGAGCCAGTACGATCAAGGCTACCCGATGATAAAGAGCGCAGCCACGCCCGGCAGTTCTCCGCGGGCGATCCTAGTTCTGGTATGCCTGCACCGCCATAACAGCGCGTGAGCAAAGCTCGACCATGCCGTGAAGGCAATCAGGCTGCGGTTCGCCGAGGGGTTGCGCGACGCGAACAGCAGGAACACTCCCAGTGTGACATAGACGCTAAGCATCATCTGCAAGGGGCACCCGGCACCCGGCTTTCAACGTTTGTACCATTCCATATTCTGAAAAGGTTGACCAAATTCGAATGTCTCACCGACTCTCGGCGTGATGACATGCACGCCTTTGTCTTTGGCCGCTGCCAGAGTTCGAAGGATCGGCTCATCCCAAGCGTGATAGGAGAAATTAAAGGTCGCCCAGTGAACCGGTAGGAGTATCTTGCCACCTAAATCCAGGTGGGGCCTGCACGGCCGACTCAGGATCCATGTGGATGTCGAGCCATGTTTCGCCGTAAGCTCCCACTTTCATTAGCGTCAAATCCATGTCTCCGAAGCGCTTTCGGATCTCGCGGAAGTGGTCCGCGTAGCCGGTATCACCACTGAAATACACCGAGTGATCTGATCCTTTGATAACCCAAGAGGTCCACAGAGTCGAGTTATCCATTTTCTTACGTTCCGAATAATGCCGGGCCGGCGTGCAAACGATTTTCAAACCTTTGACTTCAACCGACTCCCACCAGTCCATTTCATGGATTTGTGCGAGAGGAACCCCCCATCTCTCCAGGTGGGCGCCAACGCCGAGACCCATATAGAAATGCGTGCCCTGGGAAGCCAAGTGCTGGATAGTCTTCCTATCCAGATGATCGAAATGGTCATGGGAGATCAACACGGCATCAATGTGCGAGAGATCCTGAAGTGCAACGGGTGGTGGGTGAAATCGCTTGACCCCGTATACAAATGGAACAGGCGAGAGCACATTGGAGAGAACGGGATCCGTCATGATTCGCAACCCTTCGATCTCTACCAATACCCTGGCATGCCCAAACCAAATAGCCTTGAGCCCCTGGGAAGCGGGAGCTTCCAAGGAGCTCGGGTCCACCTTGATGACTGGAATCTCGAACTGTGGTTTACGAATTTGACCCTGGGAATAGAGCTTGTAAAGCTTAAGGAGTGAGGGATCAGTCTTCTGGGGTGGAGTGTTCTCAAATCGCCCGCCTATAAACTCAGGAGACCGGCGCATCCGTTCCAGACGCTTACCCTCAAATCTCCCACCGAATTCTGGGAGCTGAAATATGAAGTAAACGGCTATCGCGATTACGGCGATCAGCCCAGCGAGGATACTGGCCGCCTTTCTTAAACGTCGCATGATGCTTTCATGTCACTTTCCCCGAGTCACGCTCAAGTTCGCTGAATGGTGATCCATCACTCCTTGCACAAGCAAGCACCGACTTTGGAGCAGCGACAAAATAGTTGTCATGGTTGGTGACTTTGGGTTTATCATATGACTCAAATGGGGATGGCAGAGTATCTAGAACCCACCATTCCTCTCTCCTTGTCTTCCAGCCGGAAGCTGGAAGGAAAACGGGCAGTTCGGGTTGTTCATATCACGGGATCGTTTCATTCCTGGCCTGCCCGTTGAGTTGCTCACCAAACGAGGCAATTAGACTCCCCTCCTACACATTCGGCCTTCGTTGCCGAAGGGCAGGCTCTCGCCTGCGTAGGGCAAAAGCAGATTCCTCGCTCCGCCCGGAATGACAAGAGGGGCGGCCTCGATAAATCATGGAAGCGCTGCAGTCCCCAGGGCATGAGACAACGTTAGCGGAGAGTCCGCGCTTGCGTCGGTGACGGACGAACACCCCCGCCCAAGAGAAGCTTGGACGGGGCACCCTCGAAAGTGAAAGGAACGCGATGGCCCCGGCCCCCGCCACATAATTTAGGAACTGACTCGGCACGGCTTAGGCCGCGCCCTCCCCGGTGACCACGAGTTCCTCGATTCGGGCTTGGCACCCCCGTTCTGGTACGCTGAAAAGGTGAATCACACGCGTCGTCGGATACCAAGGATATTTTCAGCCGGCATATGTGCCATGCTGGCCGGCAGCTTTGTTCTTGGAGCGCAGAACGAGGCAACACCTCTCTTTTCGCGTGCGAATTCTCCGCTGGTGCGCTGGGAGCCTGTCCGGTTGGTCAACGGCTCGCCTCTTCTGTTCCGTGTACGCACGCCTGTGCGGCTGAAGTCGTTAACCGGAAGCTGGCTGGGGCATGAGGTGTTCTTCGACTACAACCCGGCCAGCAAGAGCTGGATCGGCTTTGCTGGAGTCAGCCTGGAAACCAAGCCGGGCCGCTATCCCCTGGTCCTGCATGGTGTCAATCAGGAAGCTGCGCCGGTTGAAATGGAACGCAAAGTGACCGTCTGGGCGGAGAAGTACCCGACCATCGTGCTTCATGTTCCAGAGAAATTCACCGCGCCCAGTCCGGAGATGCTTCCCCGCATTGACCAGGAAAAGGAACTTAAGGCCAAGGTATTCGCCGTCATCAGCCCGGAACGTGAGTGGTCGGGACATTTTGTTCCCGCCATTGCGACATCGGTCTCAGATCCATTTGGTACGCGGCGCACCTTCAACGGCGCGGTTAAGAGTGTGCACGGGGGCTTGGACTATCACGCCCCGGTGGGCAGGCCGGTAAATGCGATCAACGGCGGAACGGTCATTCTCGCACGCGATCTTTTTTTTGAAGGGAACTGTGTCGTGCTCGACCACGGGCAGGGCCTGCTCAGCCTGTACATGCATCTTTCCGAGATCGGGGTGCATGAAGGGGAGCGCGTCGAACGCGGCCAGGAAATTGGACTGAGCGGCGCTACCGGCCGGGCTACTGGGCCACACGTGCACATCGCAGTGCGCTGGCAGGGAGTCTATTTGGACCCGGCCGGATTGTTGAAGCTGCACGTCCCGTAACCGGCTGCGGACAATTCCAATCGCCTAAATGCAGCGGCTGAAGCCGTACATATTTTGAACAACTTGCGGCACGCCTGCAGGCGTGCCCTGACACGAATCCGGCTTTTTTCGGCAGCCTGTGAAGACGTGCCCTGATAGAAATCAGGCGCTTTTCAGCAGCCCTCTCTTGAGACTCACTTAATATAGTGACAGATGGGTATGTCCTTCACTCAGGTAATCACAACATCTTGTGGCCTGTGCTGCAAATATGTGCGAGGAGTCGTAGTGGCAACAAGCCTACCTGAGTCAAAGGCATACCCATCTAGTGACATTCTTAATCTTGTCATCCGGAACGAAGCGAGGCATCTGCTTTCCGACGCTCGCACAAAACAGCAGATTCCTCGCGCCAGAATCGGGCGCTCGGAATGACAAGTCACTCGTTGCGTTTAAGGGTGTGGTCGCCCGAAGTGTCACTATAATCTGCCATCCTCAGTAATGGAACGCCAGGGTTATCTGCGCCCACTGGCCTTGAGTTCATGCCGCAAGTCCAGATTTCGAATCAGCCGGTGCAGGTAGTTGGGATGCAGGCCCAGCGCGCGCGCGGCTTCGGTGTAATTGCCTTTGGCGTCTTCAATGGCCGCCAGAATGAGCTGTTTCTTAGTGTCCTTTAAGACCGAATGATATTTCGCTGTCGTCATGCCTGCCGGAGTGGCTCGCTCCAGCACGGATTCCGGCAGATCTTCGGGGAGAATCAGGTCGGCGGCGCTCAAGACCAGGGCCCGCTCGATGGCGTTTTCCAGTTCGCGGACGTTGCCCGGCCAGTCGTAGTTC
>DASQIH010000308.1:0-16371 GCA_035631655.1 Terriglobales bacterium | reverse complement strand
GGTTTCCTGCTCGGGAAGACAAAACTGGAAAAGGAGTTGCGCGGATTATCGTTGGCGCCAGATGTAACCCCCTTAGCCGCCGGTAACGTAGTGCTCCGTGGGGTTCCGAACGGGATGGAGGACCAGGTCAGCCAGGTGATTCTTGAGATCGAACCCGATCACCGCATCGCCCGTATCGTGTTAGAAGGAGTGGATGGGTCGGTGACCGAGTACCGCTTCAGCCGGCAGAAGGAAAACGTCGTAATGTCGGATGAGCGCTTCCATTTCACCCCGCCCCCTGGGGTGGAAACGATCGAAAGCGACCTTGGGCAATAGCGGTAAGGCGGACCCAGGCTGGCTATGCTATTGCTGAAGTTGCACTTGGACCTGGTCCCAGCCAACCGGTCGAGTACCCGGAAGGGGTAGCACTCCAGATAGCGCAAGCCATTGGATCTACGAACATTAGGCTTCACACTAGGGCAAAACACAATGATAGACTGGGGTGGGGCAGAACGGGTCCCAAGCAGAGGGCATGGCCGAATTTGTAATTAAAATGGCCGACGACCGCGGCCGCACAATGCAGCAGGTCGAGCACGGCTACTCCGAATCTGAGGTGCGCGACCGCTACGTACAGCAGGGTTACCTGGTGTATTCGGTCAAGCCCCGGGGTATGTTCGCCGGGGGCGAACTGTCCCTCGGCCGGCGCCGCAAGGTCAAGCAAAGTGACTTCATCATCTTCAACCAGCAGTTTCTAACCCTGATCCATGCTGGGTTGCCGGTCCTGAATTCGCTCGACCTGCTCATCAAACGCCAGCGCAATCCCTCACTGCGTACCCTGCTGGACAATGTGCGCGACCGGGTCAAGAGTGGTGAAGCGCTATCGGACGCATTCGCGGCTCAAGGCGCGTTTCCCAAGCTGTACACCACGACCCTGCTGGCCGGCGAGAAGAGCGGCAACATCGAGGAAGTGCTGGCCCGTTACATTGCCTTCCAGCGAATGACGGCGTCATTTCGAAAGAAGCTGGCGGTGTCGCTGGTATACCCGGCGTTGCTGATCACGGTCGTCATCATCATGTTGACGTTCCTGGTCACTTACGTGGTGCCGCAGTTCGCAGAATTGTTTTCCAGTTTGAACGCTCAACTGCCGTCGATCACGGTATTCATGCTGTCGGTAGGAACATTTGCGCGAAAGTACATTCTCTTGGTGGTAGTTGCGCTGATCGTGTTGGTCTTCCTTCTGTGGCGCTGGAAAAACACCGATCGAGGAGCCGCGCACATAGATCGATTTGTGCTGAGTTTGCCTTTAATTGGGCAGATCGTGTTGAAACAGCAGGTGGCGACGTTTTCACGGACTTTGGCAACGCTGCTGCAGGGAGGCTTACCCCTGGTTCCGTCTCTGGAAACCGCGGGTACTTCCATGACCAGCTACAAGATCGTCAATGGCATTTCCGATGCCACGGTCAGCGTGCGCGAGGGTCGAACTCTGTCCAAGAGCCTGGAGGATGAAAACATCTTTCCCGATCTGGCGGTGGAGATGATCGAAGTAGGGGAGTCGACAGGCGCTTTGCCTGCCATGCTCACCTCCGTGGCCGAGTTCTACGAGGAGGACGTCCAGACCGCGCTGGGTGCATTGATGGCGCTGATCGAACCCGCCATCCTTATCGTGATGGCCGTATTCGTGGGCGGCGTGCTGGCTTCTCTGTACCTCCCGATTTTCAGCCTGGGTTCAAGCGGCATTCATTAAGGAGAATCGGTTAGGAATTGTTTACGGTTTGTTAACCAAGGCTTAAGAATTAGAAGTTAGACTGGAACTGAGTAATGTCGGAAAAAAAATCACTTTTTGTAAACGGTGCAGACGCGGCCCGCATGGCTCCGGAGAACGTGTCGGACGAGTTGGAGAGAGCTAAGGATGTGGCACGGCGCTACCGTTGCGAGTTCGTGGACCTCAACGATTTCTCCCTTCATCACGATCTTTTCAGGAAGGTACCCGTCGACCTGATGTTCCGCTACAACTTCGTCCCGCTGGAAGAGACGCGGGACGGCAAACTGGCGATCGCGATCGCCGATCCCAGCCAGTTGATGATGATCGACGAAATCAGCCTGTTGCTGGGCAAGCGCATCGTCACCAAGGTTTCGACGCTGAAGCAGATCAGTGACATTCTTAAGAAAACCGAGCAGTCGCAGCGCGTCCTGGAAGAGGCGAGCGAAGGCTTCGCCCTCGATGTCATTCGCGAAGACGACGCCACCAGCGACGAGACCATCTCCATCGACAAGCTGACGGCGCAGGGCGACATCAGTCCGATCATTCGCCTGGTGGACACCACCATCTTCACGGCCTTGCAGCGCAGAGCAAGTGACATCCACGTGGAGACACGAGACGACTCGGTATGCATCAAGTTCCGAATTGACGGCGTGCTGACGCAGGCCATGCCTCCCATTGGCCGCGAGCACCATTCCACCATCATTTCTCGAATCAAGGTGATGAGCGAGCTCGACATCTCCGAGCGGCGCGTGCCCCAGGACGGCCGCTTCCGCGTGAAGTACAACGGGCGCGCCATCGACTTCCGCGTCTCCATCATGCCTTCCATCCACGGCGAGGACGCTGTCCTCCGCGTGCTGGATAAGGAGTCGATGAGCGAAAAGTTCCGTACCCTCACGCTGGACGTGGTGGGATTTGGCGAGGAGGATCTGCGCAAGTTCCGGCGCTATATCTCCGAGCCTTACGGCATGGTGCTGGTTACGGGTCCTACGGGCAGCGGCAAGACCACGACCCTCTATGCTGCCGTGAATGAGATCAAGACCGACGAAGACAAGATCATCACCATCGAGGACCCGGTCGAATATCAGATTCGGGGCATCACGCAGATCCCGGTGAACGAAAAGAAAGGGTTGACCTTCGCCCGCGGCTTGCGTTCCATCTTGCGCCACGATCCCGACAAAATCATGGTGGGCGAGATCCGCGATACCGAAACCGCCCAGATCGCGATTAACTCCGCGCTGACCGGCCACCTGGTCTTTACCACGGTGCACGCCAACAACGTGGTGGATGTGCTCGGCCGATTTCTCAACATGGGGGTCGAACCCTATAACTTTGTTTCCGCGCTGAACTGCATCCTGGCCCAGCGGTTGGTGCGTGTGATCTGCGACTCGTGCCGCACCGCGGTCCACTATCCGCCGGATGCGCTGGAAGCCAGTGGACTGGATCCGCAGCAGTGGGGCCCAGTTCCCTTTTACGAGGGCCAGGGCTGTATTGAATGCGCCGGCTCCGGTTACAAAGGCCGCACCGCCATCCACGAATTACTGGAATTGACCGATCGCATCCGAGAGATGATTCTGGCGAAGAAGCCAACGTCGGAGATTCGCCGCGCGGCGCGTGAGGAAGGGATGCGTTTTCTCCGCGAGTCCGCCCTGGATCGAGTGCGGGCAGGAATTACCACCTTGAAAGAGATCAATAAAGTCACGTTCATCGAGACCACGCGATAAATCCCATGAGCAAAAATTCCAAACCGGGAGCACGCCCCAAACTCGCCTGCGAGATTTCGGCCGATCGTGTGCTCGCCGGCCGGCTCTCCGATCGTGGTGGCACGCTCGAGACGTACGCCGGACACGAGCTTGCTCTGGGAAGCGTCGTACCCGACTTGACGGAAGCGAACCTCCGGCACCGCCGCGAGGTGAGCGACTCCATACGGGATGTGCTGGCTGCCGTCGGCAGCCGAGCCCGCGATGTAGTTGCTGTGCTGCCGGACGCGGCCGTGCGCGTGGTCCTGCTGGATTTCGATATGCTGCCACAGAATCGCCAGGAGGCGGAAAGTGTGGTTCGCTTCCGCTTGAAGAAATCCCTGCCCTTCGACGTGGACAAGGCCAAGGTTTCCTACCATGCCCAGACCGCGGGAGAAGGCGTGCGCGTGGTGGCGGCGGTCGCGCTCTCCAGCGTGGTGGAAGACTACGAAGAAGCTTTTCGCGATGCCGGTTACAGCCCAGGCGTGGTGCTGCCCTCGATGCTGGCCGCGCTGGGCGCGGCGGACGCCAAGCGTCCCAGTCTGGTGGTCAAGGTGGATGCGCGCACTACGAGTATTGCGATTCTGGATAATGGACAAATGTTGCTCTTCCGAACCCTGGAGAACACCCGGGGAGTCACGATTACTGGTGAGCAGTTGGCCGAAGAGGTTTATCCTTCAGTAGTGTTCTTCCAGGACACCTACCATCTGAATATCGAGCGGATTTTCCTTGCTGGTCTGCCCGAATCGGGCAGCGCAGCGCAGGCCCTGCGGGCACAGACGGGCGCCGAAGTGCAGGAATTGGTCAGCGAAAGCCAACTGGGCAACTCGGCCGGGGGCTCAGTTCCGCGATATCGGATGGCCAGCGTAGTAGGAGCTTTGATTTCATAACATGCGTCTGGATGTCAATCTCGCTACGCATCCCTACGAAGATACCCGGCAATTCTGGGTGCGCTGGGGAAGTGCCGTCGCACTTATCGTGATCCTGACGGGCGCGCTGGTTTACACCACCGTCATGGAGTGGACCTTCGCCAGAAAAGATCGGCAGATCATGAGCCAGTACAAGGCGCAGATCGCGAACCGGGATCAGGAGAGATCGCGCGCCGAAGCTGTCCTGAACCGTCCCGAGAACCGTACCACTCGCGATCGCTCGCAGTTTCTCAACGAGTTGATTGAGCGCAAGGCCTTCTCCTGGACCCAGGTATTCGCCGATTTGGAAAAGATGATGCCGAAGCAGCTGCATTTGGTTTCCATTCATCCGGAAGTGACCGAGGACAACCAACTCCAGATCAAGCTGGTGGTAGCCGGTGAGTCCTCGGAACGCGCCTTGGACCTGGTGCGGCGGATGGAGGAATCGCCCCGCTTCCGGCAACCCGCGGTCACGTCGCAGAACGCTCAGACCAACACCCAGGTCCCTACCGACAAGGTCGAGTTCAACATCACCGCGCTGTACGTGCCTGGCGCGCCCGGGAGCAGTCGGTAATGGCGGATCTGAAAAGCACGCGGCACAAAATGAAAATCGCGATGATCACCATGCTGTGCGTGGATATCGTGGCGGTAATCCTGCTGATATCCCCTCTGGTAGGCTCCAGTGCGACGCGGAAGCAGGAGATGCAGCAACTCTCTGTCGAGGAACGACAAAAGACGCGCCAAGTGGAGCCGCTGCGGGGTCTGGACAAGAAAATCGTGCTCGCCGGCCAGCAAATCAATGAGTTCTATAAAGATCGGTTGCCCGACAAAGCCTCCTCCATTGTGGATGAGCTGCGCAAAATCGCAAGCGATACGGGTGTGAAAATCGCCCAGGCCAAGTATGAGACCAAGGATCCGGAACAGGTGGGATTGTCGCCGGTGCTGATTGAAGCCAACTGTCAGGGCAATTATCTTCAGCTGGTGCGTTTCATTAACGCACTCGAACGCGACAAGACATTTTTCATCATTAATAGCGTCGTGCTGGGAGATGCCCAGGGCGGGAGCGTTAAACTGCAATTGAAACTGGAAACTTATCTGAGGACGGGCGCGTAGTGAACTTGGGAGCCGAAAACCGAAACAAAACGATTGCCGCGCTTGTGCTCGGTGTGCTGGCTTTCGGCATGGTGGTTTACCGGATTGCGAACCCGGCGGGAAGCCCGCCGCCTCCGGCCGCGATGGCGGGCCAGCCGGCTATGAATCCGACCGCGCCGGCCTCCCAGCCTGCTGCTCGCCGGACCACGCAAACGACCAAAGCGCCAACCGGCAAAAAAGCCGCACCCGCTCCGGTGTCGCTTGATCCGACTTTACAGCTTGGCCTTCTGCGCGCCAGCGAAGATACTAAGTACACCGGCGCGGGACGAAACATTTTTGAAGCTGAAATCGACATTCCGAAACCGATCGCCCCGGTTGTGCCGGCCAAGGTGGAGCCGCAAGGTCCGCCACCACCACCGCCGCCGCCGCCGATCAATCTGAAATTTTTCGGTTTTGCCAGCAAACCCGGCGAGCCCAAGCGAATCTTCCTTTCCAAGGGAGAAGATGTCTTCATTGCGGGCGAAGGCGATATTGTGGATCGCCGCTACAAGGTCTTACGCATCGGACCGTCTTCCGTGGAGATCGAAGACGTCCTCAACAATAATCGGCAGAGCATTCCGCTCACCCAAGGCTAAGGCAGATGTTTTCGTTGTCAAAATTCCGGAGTCATCGGCGGAGCCGCAAATCATCGGAGAGTGGGTACATCCTGGTCACTCTGATGATGATCGCGACTATGGTGGTAATCGCACTGGCGGCTGTGACTCCCAAAATCGCGCAGCAGTTGCGCCGCGACCGCGAAGAGGAACTAATCCATCGCGGGGTGGAGTACTCGCGCGCCATCCGCCACTACTACAAACGGTTTGGACGCTATCCCTTGAGCCTGGACGATTTGAAGGACACCAATAACATGCGCTTCCTTCGCAAACGTTACAAAGACCCGATCACGGGAGAAGACTTCAAGTTGCTCCATTTCGGCGAGGTCAAGTTGGTATTTGGCCCAGGTATTGCGGGCGGGGTTGCGCCGGGAGCAAACCCGGTTGGTGGACTTAACACCGACAAGAGCGCCAGTAGTAGCAACAGTGGGCAAAGCCAGCCGGGAACGCAACAGTCCTCGAGCTCGCCGGGTCAGAGTTCTTCGTCATCCGGCGGTTCCGACACCAGTTCGTCATCCAGCAGTAGCTCGGGTAATCAGACCTTCGGAGGCGGACCCATTGTTGGAGTGGTAAGCACGTCCACCAAAGAGTCCATTCGCGAATTCAACAAGAAGAATCATTACAACGACTGGCAGTTCATCTACGATCCCAGCACCGATCGGGGTGGGTTGCTGAACACACCCGCTCAACCAGCGTTGCAGGGGCCCGGCATAGGACAAGGGACACTCGGCGGATTCGGCAACCCGCAAGCTCCCAATATGGGACCCACCACGGCGCCGGGCGTTCCACTGCCGCCACCACCGCCGCCGCAGCAGTAGCTTTGAATTCCGGAAGGCTGGCGGAAATAAAAAAGCCTCGTTTTGCGACGAGGCTTTTGCGATTTTCGAAAATTCCGTCTACACGTTGAATGAGGAACCGCAGCCGCAGGTGCTCTTCACGTTCGGATTCTCGAACTTGAAGCCGGCACCTTCCAGCGTCTCTACATAATCCACGCGGCAGCCGTTCAAGTACATCAGCGAGGTAGCGTCCACGTAGACTTTCAGGCCATCCATGTCGAACACTTTATCCATCATGCCGGGGGTGTTCTCGAACTGCATGGAGTAGGAGAAGCCTGAGCAACCTCCTCCCACCACCCCTACCCGCAAACCGCCGGGGGCAGGGTTCTGTTGCGCCATGATTTCCTTGACCTTAGCGACGGCATTGGGCGTAAGGCTGATCGGCGTGGACTTCACTTCCGGGGTGGACGGATTGGTTGTCGTTGTGGACATTCGTATCTCCTTGAGTTTGTTAGCCTAGATTATAGCAAAGGTATTGCAGGCGATTTACCGAAAACTAGATACCTACTGTCACCGCCCAGGTCTATTAGATGAGGGCAGGCGGCGTTGGGTCGCACGATGGAAAAGACCTTCCCGGCTGGCGAAAACGGGCTATAATCTGCGCGGGGCCTCCTGTACTGCTGGCCCAGCCCGCCGTGGGTCGCACGTCAAGGGATCGGCCCAAAATCAGAACCGAGGTGGCCTATGTCTCCCCTGGTCGGAATGCTGATTGTGTGGGGCGTTCTAACGGCTATCCTGATCATCCTCCTCATCTACCGCAGCACGCTCACCATGCAGGAGGACGATCAACTTTATTTGAGCGACTCTGAATCTCATATGCAAAAAGAGCAGACGGAGATTCTGACGAAGGTGAACAAGCTCAATCCGTTTGTGCGCTGGCTGGGAGCTGCCTCCGGGGTCTTGATCCTGGTCATTGCGGGCATCTTCATCTACCAGCAAATGACGGTCATGCAATAACTGGGGTGAGTGGGGCACATTTCTGCATGCGATCGGCGTCAGAAGTCACCTGACATCTCTGGCGTTCATCCCTGATAATGCCTCCCGTTGTGGGAGGCATTTCATTTTTCGGTTCTGTTGCCGCAGCGTTTCGAACCGCCAATCCTTTAGAATTCCTGTGGCCGCCTATCTCCCCATGGTGAATGAGTGAAGAACGACCTCATTGCCGTCATCGGCGCCGGCCCCGCCGGTTCGCTTGCCGCAGCTGCACTTGCCCGTGCCGGCCGCGGTGTCCTTTTGCTCGACGAGAAGCTGGCCTGGGAAAAACCGTGCGGCGGAGGCATCACCCACAAAGCTCTGGTGCAGTATCCGTTCCTGCGTGATGCCCAGGTGGAGCGCAATTGGGTCGAGCACTGCGAGTTGATAAGCCCCGCGGGCAGGAGTGTCCGCTTTCACCTGGATCAACCCATCGCCATTTTTTCTCGCCGCGTGCTGAACGGCTTGCTGCTGGATCGCGCTCGGCAAGCGGGCGCCCAGGTTGTACAAAGCCGCGTAACCGGTATGCAAGGCCGGACTGGGGAATGGCAGCTTCAAACGACTTCTGGTGAGTTGACAGCTGCCTACCTCGTTCTGGCCACCGGAGCGCGCAATCCCTTCCGCGCCCAGTTCTCGCGGGCGTTTTCCGCCCACGATCTGATGGCCACAGCCGGTTACTTCATTCCCGGCAGCAGTCCTTGTATGCGAATACAATTTCTGCCCGGCCTGCACGGCTATGTCTGGATTTTTCCCCGCGTCGATCACTCCTCCGCCGGTATTTGCGGCAAGCTGAACGGCAAGACGACTGCCGAGTTACGAATCTTGATGGAGGAAAGCCTCTCTGCCGCAGGGCTCACGTTCAGCGATGCCAAGTTTTATGCACACGTCCTGCCCGCACTCAGCGCTAACACTTTGCGCACGGCTCCCGTAAGTGGCAAAGGTTGGGCCATGGTGGGCGATGCTGCCGGATTCACAGACCCGATCACCGGAGAAGGCTTGTACTACGCTCTGCGTTCCGCTGACCTACTCAGCCAGGCGCTACTGGCAAACCGGCCCGAATTATATCGCGAACTCCTGCGAAGAGATTTCCTGCCGGAGCTGGAGATGGCAGCACGCGTGGCCGACCGCTTCTTCACCGGTCAATGGATGGGCGAAGCGGTGACCGAACGCATGGTGCAGTTCACTGCGCACAGCCCCCGTTTCCAGCAGCTCATGTGCGACATGTTCTCCGGGACACAAGGATATCTGAACTTGCGGCAACGCCTCTACCGCACTTTGCCCTTTATGGTGGCGGAAAGCGCGGTCAGCGCGCTGGGATTGCGCAGGCGCGAAGCGCCCATGCAAATCGGAGTGAAAACACCCTCCTAAAAGACAGCGCGTCTAGTGATTCGTAACGCACACCTTTGAGCGGTGATGAGTGCAAGCGTGATTTCAACAGTAACGGCAAAACTTCAACTCGCTGCATTAGCGACGCGAATCCACTTCTTGGTTTTAGGAGAGAGTGGATGCAGAACCAGCATTTGATTCCGTCTGCTTACTCCCCAAATCCTGGATTTCGACATGATCTTCTTCAGCACTCGTCAAGAATTGTAAGGCAGGGAATCAGCAGAATCTCAGGAAAAATTGGTTACTCTTTACAGGATTTGCCGTATGCGTTCGTCGGTCCAGGTACATACACTGGGCGGACTTGAATGCGTCAGGAAGGCGAATTATGTTGGAATGGCGGGGAAGGAAATTGGCCAGGTTGCACAAGGAACTTGAGACAATTGATGTACTCAACAGGCTCCACGAGTATGATCCGGATCGCGGCGATGAGGATGTTTATGTCGCCCGCCAGACCCGGCGATCAGAAGTTCTAGCTGCAATCGCAAAGCTGGAAGGCAAGGCGCCACTATTCAAACGCGGTGGGCAGGTGGGAGGTCTTGCCTTGCTTCTCTGCGCCACGGCTTACACTACCTTCCATTACCTGCTCAGGTAATAGGTTGCAAACCCGGCCGACTCGCCGGTAGCGACTCTATGCGTGGGTTATATCAACCAGATAAGCACTCTGTTTTTTGAGAACTTCAAGCCGCCTGTCTGGCATCTCAGTCATTTAAACTAAGAGTTTCATCCTTAGAGGGTCATGCTACTCCCAGCAGCGAAAGCACGTTCCGGGGGGACAACTGTTTCGTCTTTGCGGACCAGAGTTCTCCTTCGTTCTTCGATCCTTGTGGCCATCTTCCTCGCCGCCGGACCAGGCGTTGCCAACTCTCAGACCTCTGCCGCAACCACTCCCGATCCACAAGAAATCATTCAGTTCCTGTCGCAAACCATTAATTGGTATCGCCAATTGACGGCGGAAAGCCAGATTGCGAAAGAGCCGAGCGACGCCATTGTGGTCAACGACAATCGTCAGATTGCCAATCAAGTGGTGCGGCTGGCTTTTGATTTTGGCCGCGCGCAAGCCGACGCTCTGGCCAAACAAGCGAACTCGAAGGAGGGCCAAAGCCAGAATCCTGGCTTGGCGCGTTATCAGGCGCTGCTGCAGTTGTCGGCGAAACTGGACAATCAGATCCGCGATACGCAAGCCGAATTGGAGCGGCTCCGGGAGAAGCTGGACACGGCCAACGGACGCAACCGCAAGTCTCTGCAGTCCGCCATCGCCGAAGTGCAAAGTGAGCTCGACCTGGCCAATGCCCGTAGGGACGCCCTTCGCAGTATGGTTGAGTTTGTCAGCGGAGCCAGCACCAGCGGGCTGGGAGCTACCGGGCTGCGGGCGCAAATCGAGGCGATGGCGCGCGCGCTCCCGCCCGAATTGACCCAAACCTTAGGCAAGGAGGAAAACAACTCCGCCAGTCATCAGCTGACTACCAGTTCCGTTGGCGGAAACAGCCCGCCCGGTCCTTCTGGCATCTGGGGGCTGACCGGCGATCTTTTCGAGTTCTCGGGCAAAATCCACGTCATCGATCAAACCATTGGGATGACCGACGAGCTATCCGGGACCGCCAAACAACTACGAGCTCCTCTGATCAACAAGCTCAAGGAGCTGTCCCAACAAGGCGACCAGCTCGCCAACCAACCCGACTCCAATGATCCGAACATTCTTGCCCAACAGAAGAAGCAACTTGACGCGCTGACTGCGCAATTCAAACCGGTTTCCCAAGCGGTTCTTCCTTTAAGCAAGCTGGGAATACTGCTCGACCTCTACAAGAGGAGCCTCAACAACTGGAGAGGCGCGGTCAGGATCGAGTACAGGGCGGCTTTGAGAGGCCTGTTGCTCAGGCTGGCTATTCTGGCGGGGGTGCTCATTGTTGTCGTCGTAGGGGCGGAACTGTGGCGCAAAACCATCTTTCGCTACGTGCACGACCCGCGCCGGCGCTACCAGTTCCTTCTGCTTCGGAAAATCGTTCTCTGGTTCGTGATCTGCATCGTGATTGCGTTTGCTTTCGCCAGCCAGTTAGGTTCGGTCGCAACCTTTGCCGGCCTGCTGACGGCAGGCGTCGCCGTGGCTCTGCAGAACGTCATTCTTTCGATTGCCGGCTACTTTTTCCTGATCGGCAGGTTTGGCCTGCGGGTGGGAGATCGGGTGCAGGTCGCGGGGGTAACCGGCGAGGTGGTCGATATTGGACTGGTGCGCTTTCACCTGATGGAATTGAGCAGCACCGGGGCGGGAAGCCCCACCGGACGTGTGGTCGCGTTCTCCAATTCCCTCGTTTTCCAGCCTGCCTCCGGCCTCTTCAAACAGATTCCCGGCACCAATTTTGTTTGGCATGAGATTACTCTCACTCTGTCGCCGGACAGCGACTATCAGGTAGCGGAAGAACGCCTGCTAGGGGTAGTGGAAGCGGTATTCGCCGACTATCGCGAGGAAATGGAGCGCCAGCGCAGGCAAATGGAGCGAACGCTGGCGGGCACGCCGGTCAGCGAATTGCGCCCGAGGAGCCGGTTACGCCTGACCCAGGTTGGCCTGGAGGCGGTGATTGGGTTTCCCGTCGACCTGCAACGCGCTGCCGAAATCGATGATCGAGTTACCCGGGAGTTGCTGAAAGCGATCGATCGCGAGCCTAAGCTGAAACTGGCGGGTTCCGGAACCCCCAGCATACGGTTGCGAACCGATCTCACTCCCTCGAACGCGGCGACCAGCTAAATATTGCGCGCGCCTCGCCGTGCCCTGGGTTTGCCGGACTTCTTGGGAACGGCGCTATCCGCTGCTGTGCGCAGCAGATGGAGGAAAGCTTGCGCATCTCGGCTCAGCGGACGATGACGCGGATGGATTACATCCAGGTTACGGTGCAGCGGCTCGGCATTGACGATCTCGATGGCGACCAGTTTGCCTTCCCGAAGTTCGTGAATGACGGCAATCTGCGGCAGGAAACCCAAGCCAAGCTTGCGCTCGATCATTCGCTTGCAAGCTTCGATGGTTTCGACCTCCAGCACGACGTTCGGCAACAGGCCTGCTCGTCGGAACAGGCCTAGACTGAGCGTCCAGTCACTGGATCCGCGATCATAAAAAATCAGCGGCCAGGATTCGACTTCCTCCAGGCGCACCCGCCGCTTGCGGACCGCCGGATGCGTGGGATGGCCGACCAGAATCAGCGGATCATCGCGCAAGGTCATGGTCTCAACTTCGGGATGATTGAGGGAGCGGGCCAGACCGATATCCACCTCGCCGTCTACCACCATCTTGAGCACCTGCAGAGAATTCCCAGAGCGAACCGTAACCATCACTTTCGGGTTGGCTGACTGGTATTCCTTGATGACGTCCGGCAACAAATAAGTGCAGATGGAAAGCGCAGCGGCGATACGCAACGCGCCGCCCGCCGAAGGCTGCAGTTCGTGTACGGCCTGGCGAGCCAGGGCCACGGTGCGAAGCAGTTGCTCGGCATGGGGACGCAGGGCCTTGCCGGCAGGGGATAAGGACAGGTTGGCGGGGCCTCGGGTAAAAAGGGTAACCCCCAAAGAATTTTCCAGGGCGCGGATGCGCGCACTCACAGCGGGCTGGCTGACGCGCAGGGCCTCGGCGGCGCGGTGAAATCCCCCGTAAGTCGCTACCGCTAAGAAAGTTTCTACCTGGTCGATTTCCATGCCGGCTTCTCCGGTCGCCCTGTAAAAGCTGTATCTTACGCTACCTGATAACCTTTTTCTATCAAGATGATAACGACAATCAGTTTGACTGACTGACGGTTTCGCCGCAGAATCAACTCAACCTTCGCGCAGGAACGTAAGAACGTGGGGAGCTAGCTCGCTGGCCCGAGCTGGCAATTCGCAAATTCTGATGGAAAGAGGAAGTATGGCAAGCAACGGCAAAGCCGCTAACCTGGAAATGGAATGGAAAACGAACTCGCGCTGGCAGGGCATCACTCGTCCGTACAGCCAGCAGGATGTGGAACGGCTGCGCGGCTCCGTACACATTGAGCACACGCTCGCCCGCTTAGGCGCAGAGCGCCTGTGGGATTTGCTGCAATCCGAATCTTACGTTGCCGCTCTCGGCGCCATGACGGGCAATCAAGCCGTTCAGCAGATCAAGGCCGGGTTGAAGGCGATTTACGTGAGCGGCTGGCAAGTGGCCGCCGATGCCAATGATGCCGGACAAATGTATCCCGACCAGAGTCTTTATCCGGCCGACAGTGTGCCCAACCTCGTGCGCCGCATCAACCAGGCGCTGATGCGAGCTGACCAGATCCATCATGCGGAAGGGAGGAACGGAACTTACTGGTTTGCTCCGCTGGTAGCCGACGCTGAGGCAGGGTTCGGCGGAAACCTGAATGCCTTTGAACTGATGAAGGGCATGATCGAAGCCGGCGCGGCTTGCGTCCACTTCGAAGACCAGCTCTCATCCGTGAAGAAGTGCGGCCACCTCGGGGGCAAGGTGCTTGTGCCCACCACGGAGTTCATTCAGAAACTCGTTGCGGCGCGCCTGGCCGCCGACGTCATGGGCGTACCCACGCTGGTGATGGCGCGTACCGACGCCGAGGCCGCCAACCTGCTGACCAGCGACATCGACCCGCGCGATCGTGAGTTCGTTACTGGCGAGCGCACGGCAGAAGGCTTCTTCCGCATTCGCGGCGGCCTGCAATCGGCCATCGCACGCGGCATCGCCTATGCACCCTATGCCGATATAGTCTGGTGTGAAACCGCCAAGCCGGATCTGAAAGAAGCCCGCGAGTTTGCCGAAGGCGTATTGGCACAGTATCCCAACAAGATGCTGGCCTACAACTGCTCGCCGTCCTTCAACTGGAAGAAGGCTTTGGATGATGCAACCATTGCCCGCTTCCAGCGCGAACTCGGAGCGATGGGCTACAAGTTCCAGTTCATCACGCTGGCTGGTTTCCACGCGCTGAACCTTTCGATGTTTGAATTGGCGCGCGCTTACAAAGATACCGGCATGGCCGCCTACTCGCGCCTGCAGGAGAAGGAATTCAGCCGCGAGCACCAGTACGGCTACGAGGGCGTGAAACACCAGCGCTTCGTCGGAACAGGTTACTTCGACGCCGTGCAACAGGTGATCACCAACGGAACCGCATCCACGACCGCGCTGGAAGGTTCCACCGAAACCGCCCAGTTCACCGATACCAAGCCGGCCCCCTATGCCGGACATGGTCCTGATGCGGGCTGTCAGCCCATCCTGGGTGAGTGCCCGTCCGTGGTAGAAATAAGGAAAGAAGATTCGAGTGTGGCTGCTGACTAGCCTCCGTTAACCACGGTTCCGCTAACCACAGTAGAGACGCGGCTTGCCGCGTCTCTTTTTTTGAGGGGACGCAGCTTCGCACTGCTCTCACGCCGAGTCGGCTCCGTAATTAATGGTTTTCGCAAAAACCCCTGCCCCGCACAAAGCGTGAGGAAGGGGGGAGTTCCAGGTTGTTTTGGGGAGGTCAACGATCAGAAAGTGGGGGCCTCCCTTCTTTTTGCCTCACGGGCGCAAGCCGAACGGGTTGGCGGGCGTGCGCCACTGCGAGAGTGAACTCGGCCCAGCCGGTTGGGAAGCCGCTTGCATTGAAGTCAGTGCTGCCGCGGCAACGCAGCCACCGGTGAGCATCATTCCGGTGTTGGTGAAGGTATTCGATCCCTTGAAGCTCAAAGGTACATCACTGAGTCCAATTGCGGCATCGTTGATCGTGTTGTGGGCTACAGTGCTGGCGTGGCAACTGAACTCAACCCCGGCCGTCGCCGCCAACGTTATACGGTTGGATTGAACGTTGCCACCGGCGGCGTCCAGGACGATTGCGATGCCAGAGTTCACTATATCGTTGGATTCGATCGAACCACCGGCTAGAAGCAGCACCCCAAACGCCGTGGAGGTCACATTATTGGAAGAGACATTAACTCCGCGAGCCAAGTCAAAGATGCCGGCCAGAGCATCGCTCACATCATTGCCCGTGATTTCACCGTGGACGTTGCTCAATACCACCCCGAGAGCTCCGGGCGCGGAGACAAAATTGTCTCTGACGTTGGCGGTAAGAGTTGGCGTCGGACCGCTGCCCGCGAAAATGCCAGCGCCATCCACATCATGCACACTGCTGCCCTGAATATTTACATGCTGGTTCGAGCCGTCGGCATTTTCTGCCCAAATCCCGACACCACAGCCTCCATCCATCTGGCCACTGGCCCTGACTTGGTTTATGGCGCCTGAGGAGCCCGGGCCGTAGAAAATCCCCGCCAGCCACGTGCCCGACGTAGCACATCCCTGGTCCCCACCCGTGCCGTCTACGGCAATGTTGGTAATGTTTACCGGGCCGGCGTGCTGGACAAGCACTTGGGCGGCCACCGCCTCGCCAGACATGCTGGTCACGTTGGCGGCCAAGCCATCGCTGGGCACCGTGATCAAGACTTGGTTGAGATTGCCGTCCGCAATACCCTGCAGCGTGAGAGGCCGCAAAATCGTGACTTGCTCCGGGTAAACGCCCGGACACACTAAAACAGTCGAGCCGGGCGGAACGCTATCCACAGCGGCCTGGATGCTGGTAAAGCTGGTAAGTTTAGGTTGGCAAGTTCCCACCGCAACCTTGTCAGCCAACGTGACACGTGCGACAAACAGCGGCAGCGTGGCCAGCAAGAACAAGGTTCTCATTTTTCACCTCTTTGGGAAACCAGTTCGAGCGATGTGTAGTTGAGGGGGAACTCAGCCCAGAAGTGTCGCTGGCTAATGATCCAACCATCCCATTAGCCCAGCCGTCGATGATCAGGTTGATCTTAGTACTGGGCGGGCGACATAGAAGTGGATTTCATGCCGCCCGAGCCTCGCGGCGCTCCTCCCAATAGTCCTCAAAGCGTCCATTGAGATGAGAGCAGCGCAGCGCCAGGATGGCGTTGGCTCCCCGGACGGTCCAGAACATTCCCGATTGTTTGAGACGAGAGCCGATCACCGTCTTGCATCCAGCTTCAATCACACCCGAGCCAACAAACAAGTGTTGGCGGCGAAATTTTGGATAACGCATCCGCTCTGCATTCCTCGCA
>DASQIH010000307.1:0-23028 GCA_035631655.1 Terriglobales bacterium | reverse complement strand
GGCCTGCGGTCCAGGACTCGCTAGTCCAGATCGGACAGCGAACACGCACCAGCTCCCCGCGGGTCGCCACAACTGCTGCAAGGACTTGCCGATGGGGAGGGAGAACGCGCCCCCTTTGCGGCCACCGCGAAAACCGAAAGCTGCGGTTCCAGTTTCTGGCTGTGACACTTCGGGCATTCGGCCTTATCTTTCCCGTACACCAGAGCCTCGAATTGGTGATTGCATTTCTTGCACAGGTACTCAAAGATGGGCATGGACTTCTCCGTGATCTTGGCGACGATCTGATCTCCATTATTTAAAATCAATTCGTGGACCCAGCGCAAATGAAAGACGAGTTCAGGGCGCGGCGGTGGCTCGGCGGAGGACATCGTCAAACCTTGGCCAACTTCTTTCTGCTGCGCAGGCTTCGCCTGCCTCCAGCCGAAGAACAGCTCATCGAGGTCGAGCCGGGCGTGAAGATCCTGTGCCACTGCCACTGGCAGCCCAACCGATCCGAGGCCTTGACCGCGCTCGTTGTCCATGGGTTGGAAGGCTCGAGTGATTCAGGCTATGCCCTCGGTATTGCCGCGAAGGGAATGACTGCCGGGATGAATGTGGTGCGCATGAATCAGCGCAACTGTGGCGGAACGGATAATCTGTCGCCCACGCTTTATCATTCCGGACGGTCTCAGGATGTGGGCGAAGTCGCGCGGACGCTAGTGGCGCAGGAGAAACTTTCTCGCTTTGCGCTGGTTGGGTTTTCCATGGGCGGCAATCTGGTGCTTAAACTGGCCGGCGAGTGGGGTAGCGAAGGACCGCCGCAATTCTCTGCCGTCGCTGCGGTGTGCCCCTCCATGGATCTGGCCCCTTCCGCCGACGCGCTCCATCAATCCGAAAACCGGCTCTATGAATACTATTTCCTCTGGAAACTACGCCGGCGCTTGCGGGAGAAAGCAAAGTTCTTCCCCGAGCACTTCGAAGTCTCGCGCGGTCGGCGACTAACGTCTCTGCGCGACTTTGATGACAAGGTTACTGCTTATTACTGCGGCTTTGCCGGTGCCGAAGACTACTACCAGCGCTCGTCAGCGTCGCGCGTAGTAGATCGAATTGCGGTGCCCACGCTGATCGTGCACGCCGCCAACGATCCTTTTATTCGCATCACGCCGGAAACGCGCGCGCGGATCGCGGCCAACCCTCACATCATGTTCCACGAAACCGATGATGGCGGCCACTGCTCGTTCCTGGCCGAGCCTAACGGGTATGACGGCCGCTGGGCCGAACGCCAGGTTGTCAACTTTCTGAGCGGATTCTAAACCAGCCTTCATTGCCAGCTCGTTTATGATGGCCGCGTGCAGGCCGATTTTGCTGTCGAGTTGGGCAGTGATGATGAGGCGTTGGAATTCCCGTGGTCCGCTGCCAACGGGAAGCCGCGGTATTTCGATCTCAAGCGTCATCCCGATCTTCTTCCCAATGTTGAGGAGGCAGCACAGGTCCCGGAGCTGGGAGAATTCCTGGTTTCCGTGAACTCATCGTTCAGTGCCCTGGAAACCGCCAAATGCGACGCTTGGTTTTCGCCCGAGATCAACCCTGGAGAAGAGATCTTTGGTGGAACCTGTAAGTTCGGATGCTACGTAGATCTACTTTTGTCGGATCCGCTCAAGCGCTATTCGTTTGCTGAGCACGAACAATTTGCCCGTCGGATAACGGAACTGCTGAAACGTGTGCCCGAAATCCCGGCTTCGGCAGAATTTCTCCTGCGCCGTTGCTATTACCATGAAGAAGAGAATTCAGAAGAGACTCGCCAAGGCTTCTACATTACTTTTTATCTTTTTGGCTACGGCGACGAAGAGAAGCAAGCGCGCCAGCGCTGGGCAATTGCGCTCAGGCTGGTCGAAAACGCGATGCGACAGCTTTCCGCAACTCACCTCAAACCGAAGAACTAAATCGCGCGCACCGGGTGGCGCAGCCGGGCCCACACTTCCGGCCCCCGTCCTTTGAGACGTGTTCTTCCTAGCGAGAGCAACAGCATGGCAAGAAAGATCGTCAGCAACCCGAGGCTGGCTCCGCGGATGCTCATCGCCTTCTTAGTGAGAATGGAAAAGCGCCCGTAAACAAACTCGATATGCACCCAATAAACCAGCAGGGAAGTCTGCCCAAGCTGAATTAAGGGACTGAAGCCCCAGCGTCCGGGGCCCCAGCGGCACCAGGCATAGCTGCCCAACAAAATGCCCAGTAGAAGGCCGACACGAATCAGGAAGAAATTCGGACTGGTGTGCCAGAAGTCGTACACAGAATAGATCTGAGGTTGGCGATCGAGCCAGCGCGCCAGTTCGATAACGGCGATACCGGTTGCGCCGGCCAGTACGAAAGTCAGAACTTCGCGCTGACGTCCCCAATCACTGAGCAACATGAATCCAACTGCAAGCCCGACGAAGGCAAAGGCCGTCCATGGAAAAACAGGAAAAAGCCAGGGCTGCGGCTCGCCCAGATTGTGCACGCCATTGATATACGACTCCAGCGGCCAGGGCAGCCAACGCAGGCGCCAGGAAGTCCACATCAATGGGGTCAACAGGGAAATTCCCAATCCGACCAGAAGCGCCAGCATTCCGATGCTGAATCTTGCCTGGCTATTTCGACTTCGCGCCAGAACCGGCCAGCAAACCAATCCCATCAGCATCATCGACAATCCAATGGTGTTAAGAATGTCGACGCGAAACAAGTCGCTCCACGGCGCCCAACCCAGCGCGATCGCATACTCCTGTAAGCGGAACAGCAACCCCAGCGCGAAAATCTCCGCCCCGCGCCGAATCGTCGTGCAGGCGATCTGGAGAGCCGGGGTTCCGCGCTGATGGAGCTTGTCCGTAACCAGCGCGAAAGAAATGCCGGCCAGAAAAAGAAACAGGGGAGCGGGAAGGGTTCCTCCCAGTTGCGACCACATAAAGAAAGTAGACTGGCGTGCCTCGCGGCCAAGCCACGAATCGTAGCAATGGGTTTGGAACATCAAGACGCAGGCGAGGCCGCGCATCCAGTCGATGTAGGCCAGCCGTGAGGTTTGGGCAGCAGCCATTTTGTGGATTTTGCCGCTTATTACCTCAGAAACTCCGGCCACATGCAAGCCTGTTTCGCGGGCGCAAGGTTAACGGGAGGTAAGGTTCCCGAAGGGCAGATCTGCCGACCGAGTGAGGCCGAAGCGGTCTGAGTGGGTTCGTGTGGCTAAATTTTGCGGATGCCTTGGCCGGATCCCTCAATTCGGCGCAGCAAAGAACGTCTCGTTGCGGAGGAGTGCTTCGACACCCCGTGAGAGCAGTTCCACACCATCCTTCGGCACCGCGCCGCGCAATCCGGCGCTGCGGGCAATCTCGGTGAGTTGGTGGGACAGGTACAGCGTGCACATCAGCATAGGAGTTTGGGGGGCCACTTTCGAGATCTCCCGGGCAACATCCAAACCGTTCATGCCCGGCATGAGGAAGTCCAGGATCACCAGATCCGGGGCGAGTTGCCGCACCTTGGAGATGGCGTCCTGGCCGTCGGCCGCCTCTCCACAGATCTGCCACTCGGGGTTCTGCTCGAGCAGATTGCGAAGGATCTGCCGCATGTGGGGATTGTCATCGGCGATGAGAATGCGGGCGGCCATGGAAACAGCTCTGCTGACATGAGCCAATGAACTTTCACGTGCTTGGTGTCACCCTTCGTGACCTTCACGCATGCTAGCACCACCTCCTCGGTAGCGCACCCTCGTGTTCTGGGGGTTTTGCCAAAGGGAATACCGTAGCCTTACCGGGAAGACCATGTAGGGTTGTCTGGAGTGCTGTGCAGGATCCGGCTCACTTCAGCTCTGTTCCGGGCAGAAGAAGATCGCATAATCATCGATGCGAGTCTCTGAACCGAACTAAGTGATTTGTTCTGTGCTAGATTGAAGTTGGCGGGCGCGTAGCTCAAACGGATAGAGCATCGGATTTCTAATCCGAGGGTTGCAGGTTCGACTCCTGCCGCGCCTACCAGGTTTTGGTGCAGATACTCTAGTCTGCGGAAAGAGGGAAGGCGCGGACAAGAGTGTCCGCGCTACACAGGTTTAGCGGAGCGGAGCGGTCCAGTTCGTGACCACGGTCACCGCTGTTTCATTTCGGAAGAGGACGGCAAGTGGGCCGCGAGAATTTTGATCGCGACCGTCCGGTCCAAACGCGTATCGCGTGCGCGATACACCTCGCCCATGCCGCCCGCACCGAGCGGAGACTGGATTTGATAGGGGCCGAGTTTCGTGCCAGAGGTTAGGGCCATCCGTACCGCAACTAGAGCGTCCAACTATTGGGCGCTCCCATCTTATCCCACCATTTGCGGGTTGTCGCCCGGCTTCTTGTTCCTGGGCTTGGGTTTCTTGTGCTCACAGGCGGGGACGTTGATGCAGGAGTCGGGAAGTATCAATCTCTCGACAGGCTTGCCCCCAAGAATGTGCGATTCGATGATTTCATCCACATCGGCGGGCGTCACCCGGCCGTACCAGACTCCCTCCGGATAAACCACCAGGTTGGGCCCGTGCTCACATTGATCCAGGCATCCTGACTTGTTGGCCCGCACTTTGTGTTGCAAACCGCGCTCCGCGAGTTTCTGCTTGAAGATCCACTGCAACTCGGCTTTGCCCTGGGGATCACAACAACCGCGCGGATGCCCTGCGGGCCGCTGGTTACAACAGACAAAGATATGCTTCTCGAACTTCGGCATACACACAATGTACCGGATTTGCGAGCACAATAGTGGTCAGTGGATAGTGGTCAGTGGTTAGTACGCAATTTCCGAACTGATCACTGGCCAGCGAAGTCGAAAGAACTCCGTCCGTGCGGGCGCCACCACGTAGGGAGCAGGGCGACAGGACGAGCCGACTAGGCGGCTCGGCGGAGCCGTTCTTCCAGGGTGCGGCTGGGGTGGAAGTCGGTGAGATTGGTAATCACGGTCTTGGCGCCGCTATGTACCAGGAAGAAAGTTTTTTCCCGTTCATCTTCGAAATCCATGAACTCCGGCATAGTAGCGGTGAGCGCAGTCAACCTTGGCGTGGGTTGTCCAACTCAGAGCCGGCTTTACGCCTCCGGGATAATCCGTCATTAGACTCAGTGCAAGCTCAGCCCCGCCACAAATAAAGGCGCTCATGGCGGCACGTTTATTCCGCCGCCAGAACAGCGCCCCGGCGACAAGAAAGGCGGCAACTGCAATGTAGTCGGCAATGGCGTGACCTTTGGGCGTAACCGCCTTGGGCATCCGGCGGCTCACCGCGCCGGCTACGGTATTAAGAACTGCCATTGTGCTCTCCTTAATGAGCCGCTTATCGGCGAGTGTTAGGCCTTTTAATCCGAGTGTCGCAGAATCAGTGCCGGGTGAAGATCCCCGCGAAACCATATCCCATTAAGAGGCCAGCCACGGTAGCTATGCCTGAGATTAGTGGAACGTGTTGTCGTACGTTCGTCTTCACATCGAGCTTCTCACGTATCCGCGATCTCAATTCAGTTACCGCACTATGAATCTGCCTGCGTTGGTCGGCGGCACGTATTTCCAGTGTATAAGTCGGCATGCTGCTCATACTTGACTCCTTGCTTCCTGCTGTAGCCAGACCTTGTCCTGCTTGAGGACTTCAATAGTTTTCTTCGGCGCCAGGCCCTGTAGCTTGCGTACGGCAGCCAGACCCAGCATGTCGCCCAAAATGGCCCAGAACATCCCGACAATCAGGAACGCGAAAAACCAGGCATAGGGACTTCCCCAAAAGGCCACGGCGACTAGTCCAACCAGGGCGAGATTGAGCAGCAGCCACGCGGTTCCCAGTAGCAGCGCGGCAGCGCCGCCGAAAATCACGGCGCTCTTGGAATTCTTTGCCGCTTCTCGCAGTTCCGCGATCAGCATTTGCACGCGGGTCTGGAGGAATTCCTTCAATTCATCCTTGATCTCCGCCACAACCTCACCCAGGCGGCGGCCATTTCTTTCGGAATATCTTGTTTCATTCATCACGAGCAGACCTCCAGATTCGCAGCAACACTCCTGTCAAGAACGCCGCTCCTGCAACCGCCGCGATAAGCTGCAGCGCATATTCATCCGCCAAGTAGCGGACTCGGCGGCTTATGTTCTCTATGATTTCGGCGGCCCTGGCCTGCGCTTCGTCGTAGGATGTTTCCATCCTGGTCCTGGCGTCTTGGTAGGTCTGCACAGCACTGTCCTGCACTTCGTCGAGAGCGCCCGAAGCACTTTCCTTGATGCTTCGTACCTTGCTCTGAACCGATTCTGCGGACTGATCACCGGCTTCAGCCGCTAGACGCTTTATCTCTCGCGCAGCGTTGACGGCCTGGCCCAGTGTTGTACCGACTGCCACGGCGGCATGTCGCAGGCGAGGGTCGGCAGCGGAGGGAAGTTCTCGATCGCTTCTGGGCGCTGCTTCTCTCAGCCGACGTTTTAACCTGGACTCTGGAAACTCTGCCTGCCGTTCCTCGTTCGACTTCCTGGTGCTTGAGTGGTTCAGGAATCGGATCTGAGGCCATCGGGCTTGCCTCCTTCGCTTAATCTTTTCTTGGATGATAGGAACGAAGGGAAGTTTGCAGACAAATCAGGGTGTGCGATGGAAAAGCACTGTATTGAATTGACTGATCGAAGAGAAGTATCGATTCGACAGAATCGGCTTCTACTCCTTGAGGGGAACCAGCGGCTTCGTTCCGCGGCAGTAGGTCGCCACCTTACGTAGTGCTCCATCGTCCATTTTGACGGTAATAACCGGGCCGGAACAGTAAACGGCGTGGCCGTTTTCAGCCAGGTACCATCGGCCGCTGTGGTGAGTGCGAGCCACCACAGGATCAGTCGGTTTGTTGGGAGACGGGGTAACCCGGAAGCCGGGAATGGAAAACAGAAGAAGTCCTACCACCAGGGTCTTCATTCGTGTCTCGCAGGGTCAATCAAATTGAAACTACTATCCTACGCGCGTCCGTAGCATCTGAAGCCGGCTTGGGAGGATGCTGGGGGGCGGCCTTCCGAGCCTTGTTGTTATTCGTATTCTCTTTAGCCTGGGGCGGGGCTGGAACCTGGTTCGACGGAGCTTGTGACTGGGTCTTGGAGCGAGCTTTGGCTTGGGCCTGAGCCTCGGCATTCTGCTGCTGGATTGCCTTGCCTTTGAGGGCGGTCAGTTCGGTGCTGTCGGCGAGCAACTGGTTGATCAGCCAGCGTTGCGAGTTGAGAGTGTCTCCCTGCTCGATGATCACCATCGTCATCAAGCCGTACGAGATTACGAACAGTACGGTCAGAGCCGGAAGAAGCGAAATCGTCTTCTTCTCAGGTTGCATTTCGTGTAGGGTCTCTAACGACAGCAAGCGGCACCTCGATCTGGGCCCCCAAGCAGCAGGCAACCCCTCAGATTGCAGCTAGCGCACCATCAGTTGTCTCAGACATAAGTAGCTGAATAAAAAATGGGTTACTTGCACATCGGTACTCGCCCGCGCACTGCCCTACTGCAACTTGCTGCACATAAGAGGTAACCGGCATTCGTTACTCCTGTTACTTACAATGTCTTATTCGGTTCCCAACAGCGCGGCCGAAGCCCTTATCCAGCAAGGCATTTCCCGAAATGGCACTAAGGTGGATGAATGGCGAAAGCAGTCCCCGTGCCAGTGCTATTTTCCTCCCAAGACCAACTTGGCAATAGTTGCCAGCTGCATGTTGGACGTGCCTTCGTAAATCTTGCCAATCTTCGAGTCCCGCCAGTACTTCTCGACTGGGTAATCCTTGGTGAATCCGTATCCTCCGTAGATCTCAATGGCCAGCGAAGTCACGCGCTCGGCCACCTGGGAGCAGAAGAGCTTGGTCATGGCGGCTTCTTTGACGAAGTTCATGCCGGCATCTTTCATGCGGGCCGAATTGTAAACCATGAGCCGCGCGGCTTCGATTTCTGTGGCCATCTGCGCCAGTTGAAACTGAATGCCCTGGAAATCGGCGATCGCTTTTCCAAACTGTTTGCGTTCCTGCGCGTACTTGCAGGCGCATTCCCATGCGCCACGCGCTACGCCAGCCATCTGCGCGCCGATTCCGATGCGCCCTTCGTTGAGGGTCTCAATGGCGATCTTGTAACCCTTGCCCGCCTCGCCCAAAACGTTTGCTTTGGGCACGCGGCAATCTTCCAGAATCAGCTCGCAAGTGGAGGAGGCCCGAATTCCCAGCTTGTCTTCCTTCTTGCCGACCGTGAAGCCGGGAAAATTCTTTTCGACAAGGAACGCCGTGATCCCCTTGTATCCCGCCGACAGATCGATAGTGGCAAACAGGATGAATATGCCCGCCTCCTTGCCGTTCGTGATCCAGAGCTTGCGTCCGTTCAACACATAGTCGCTACCCTTGAGTTCCGCCTTGGTTTGCAAGGCGAAAGCGTCCGACCCTGAGCCTGTCTCACTGAGGGCGTAGGCGCCCACCGTGTCGGCCGCCAGCTTGGGCAAGTAGTGCTTCTTTTGCTCCTCGCTGGACCAGCGCAGCAGGGCGTTGTTGACCAACGTGTTCTGCACGTCGACGACTACGCCAGCCGAGGCGTCCACCCGGGAGAGTTCCTCGACGGCGAGGATGGCCTCAAAAAATGACCCGGCTCCGCCGCCATATTGCTCAGGAACCTCAATGCCCATCAGGCCGAGTTGAAAGAACTGCTGGACGAGATCGTGATCGAAAACGCCCTTCTCGTCCATTTCCTTGGAAAGAGGACGCACTTTTTCTTCGGCAAACTGCCGAATGTTGTCGCGAAACATAATCTCATCGTCGGTCAAGGCGTTGAGGGGAGTAGGATGCTCTGCGGTCAGGGTTGCTTCTGGCATATATGAGTACCTTCGGAAGAGAAATGAGGAACTGGGAATTTTAGCACTGATGCCGTGGGCTTAGTTTTTGCCATGCACGCGAGATCCTTCGCTGGCTGACGCCGGTTCAGGATAACGACATAAGGGGAACGAGATGTTGGATTTTATCGAAAGATGAACTGGCGCGGGAGTTGAATTTGAATGTTAATCCCGGCGTGTGTGCACCAGCTTGAGAGCATCGGCCTGTAGAATGCGCTGGATCTGATTACGGGCGTGGATGGACCACGGGCCTGCGGAATCCAGCTTCACATAAGCCCGCCAGTGGCGGAGAGCCTTGCGCGGTTCGCGTGTCTTTTCGTAAGCCAGGGCCAGGTTGTAATGCGCGTCGGCATAGGTGGGCGCCAATTGCAGCGCGGTGCCGTACGCCTGTATGGCTTCGGCAACGCGGCCGGTTTCGTCCAGAACATTGCCCAGATCGAAGTAGGCCAGAGCGTAGCGGTCGTCGATTTCAATGGCAGCCCGATAATGCTTTTCGGCCTCTTGGTATTCCTGCCGATTGTAGTGGAGTGTTCCCAGATTAATGTGTGCAGCAGCGTGACCAGGTTCCATTTGCAGTACCTTTTCATAGACAGCAATAGCTTCCGCCTGCATGCCGGGATCTTCTTCCAGCGCAATTCCGCGAGCGAACAACTCAGCCGCGTTCTTCTCCACTGGCACGGACTTGGGCGGCGTGGAGAGCTTGCTCGTTACTACTTTTTCTTTGGTCGAGAAATCCATGAGGAACTGTCCGGCAATAGGCTCTAGCAGTCTACCCTCATGGCGGAAGGCAACGCGATGCCCGGTCGTATAGGCGCTCGCCTCCAGCAGGGGATTTTCCATGCCGGCTGCCTGCCGTTGCATGGCTTCCAGAGATTGGCGAATTACTCCCGGGCGCACTCTTTCCGCACACAGGTCGCGCACTTTCTTGACTTGCAGGAGATCAAAAAAGGAGTAGCGGTCGGCAGTGGCGACCAACCCCGCCCGTTCCCATCCCGCCAACTGCCGCGGTGTGATCCGCAGAATTCGCAGCAGGTCCGCTCGACTATATCGATACACGGCTCTTAGGGGCTCTCGCCCATATTATCAGCAACTTCGCGAATCGTTGGCAAGCAGAAACTGCTGTGGAAATCGCAGGAGATAACAGGAAAACCCGAGGCCTACTGCAGTGCGAGCTTCAGTTCGTGTTTGCCACATGCAATGCGCAGCGCCCTCTCCCCATCCTCGGGAAAACTTCCTGCAATGTTAGCGGTTTGGTCATAAGCATTGTCGGAGGACTGCACTCGCACTCTCACGCGGTGGTCTCCAGCGCTGACGCGGAAGGATTCAGATTCGAAACCCTGCACGCCCTTAAAGACCACGAGACGCTTTTTCACGGTGCCACCCAGCGAGTGAGTGTAAGAAAGCTTGTCGTCAATCCACAGAAAGATCTGGGCTTCGGGAAAGTGATGTTCCACGCGCATGTGCAAAGTGGAAAACCCGGCCTCGGCGGCAGATTGGACCGGCTGGGCCGACTGCGGAGCCATATTTTTCGACGCGGCCGTAGTCGCAACAAATCTTGCCGGTGGACGAGTCTGCCCGCTATGGCTTGCTGTTTTCACCTTCTTGCCGTGCACCTGCGACGATCCTTTGACGGATACTCTTGCAGGGACTAGCTCCCCGGTGTTCTCGCTTGGCAGATTTCCGATGTTTGTGCTCGGGGTAGCTGCAGCCACAGGTGCAGCCGCAGTTTCTCTGTTCACCACCGGAGCGATCGCAGCAGAAACGGGGGCAGGTTCACTTCTCGCACTGCCGAGTCTTTCGTCTGGCGCGGGCCGGCGAAACATGGCGAAGCCGATTCCCAAGACGCCAATCGCCATCACCATAATGGTGACGTATTGCCACAGTGGCCACCCCCGCTGGCGCTGAGGTGAGATGGCAGACCGTCTCTTAACTTGGCTAGCCAGCGGCAAAGAGAACTTTACGGTGCTCAGACCTCCGGTATCCAATGAGCTTGGTCCAGCGTTACTAGCGGGTCGGGGCGCACTCATCGTGGTGCGCGGCAGAAAACCCTGACGAACGTCCTGCAGGTCCAGCGCCATCTCCATCCCCGTCTGATAACGCTGGGCCGGGTCCTTGGCCATGGCACGTGCGATGATGTAGTCCACTTCCGGCGAAACTTCGGAATCCAGCGCTGACACCGGCACTGGCTCCCGATTGACGACTTTGAACGACACAGTCAGCGCGCTGTTGCCCTGAAAGGGCCGATAGCCCGTCAGCATCGTGTACAGCACTGCACCCAAGGAGAAGAGATCCGAGCGCCCGTCCACGGGGTCGCCATTCAGTTGCTCGGGGGACATGTATGCGGGCGTCCCGATGCCATGTCCCTTGGAGGTTGCATTCGCCAGATTGAGTTTGGCAATGCCGAAATCCGCAATCTTAGGGTGACCTTCTTCGGTAAGAATAATATTGGCAGGCTTGATGTCGCGGTGCACGATGCCATGAGCGTGGGCATAGTCCAACGTTTCAGCGAGTTCCTGCGCCAGAGACAGCGATTCCCCTATCGGAAACCTTCCAGTCTCCTCGGGAACCAGGTCCTCCAGGGAGCGGCCCGCTACGTACTCCATTACGATGTAGGGGGTCATGCTATCGAGTTCTTCCCCAACATCGAAGATGGTGACAATGCAAGGATGCGAAAGCCGGCCCGCGGCCTGGGCCTCTATAAAAAAGCGCTCGCGGTACTCTTTTTCCTCGGCGGAGCTCTGCCCCAGAATGGCTATGGTTTTGATGGCAACCAGCCGGTTGATTTTAGGATCGCGGGCCTTGTACACCACCCCCATAGCTCCACGACCGAGCTCTGTCAGGATCTCGTATCGACCGAAACTACAGTCCTTCGGGGTGGTCATCGGTTTGTCGCCGGACACACGAGCGGCGGCTTCATCTTACCGCGTAAAAGCAGGGTTTTCGTCGGTGCTGACGGGCTCTGCGATGACTTCAGTAACCCATTGTTACAGCGAATTTGTTACCAAAAAACAGAGCTATCCCCATCATTTCAATCCAGATTCCGCGCGCTAGCCGGGAAAGCTCCCGGGGGAAATTCGCATCACCGTGAACCCTCTTCACCAGACCGTTACAGCAAACGCTGTATGGACGCTTCAGAGCGTGAATCGCAGACTCAGCTTTGGGGGTTCAGGAATTAGTCGCGCTCGAACCTGAGCTGATGGAGATGCTGTGCCGTCCTCTGACCGTGTAACCGAAATGCCTCAAGCAGTGGTATCAGCAGCCTCGGCGGAGGAAGAGGAAGTCCTGCACGCTTCGATAAAGGCAGGCTCGATCGCGCAGATTGTGGTCGCCGTAGCGGCGGTACTCGGCCTCATCTATTTTCTCAAGCTGGTAATGATCACGACCTTGACTTCCATGCTCCTCGCTTTTGTGTTGGAACCGTTGGTGGGACGGTTCGGCAGGCTCAAAGTAGCGCGCGCCGCGGGGTCTCTGATCGCAGTACTGTTGATGACCGTTTTGACTGGCGCCCTGAGTTATTTCTTTTTTAACCGGGCCGTGGACTTTGCCGCCGAGGCACCGAAGTATTCCGGCAAGATTCGCGCTACGGTTGGCAACATTCGCTCCAAAACTTCAAAAATCGAGGAAAGCACGAATTCGGTCGTTAACCCTTCGCCGAAAAAAGATCAAAAAGCCATCCCCGTCACCGTCGAGCAGCGTCCCGGCCTTTCCCGCTTCGTCTCGGAGACCGGCAGCACTGTTGTGGAAGCCATCCTGGCCATCAGCTTTGTCCCTTTTCTGGTGTTCTTCATGCTCACGTGGAAAGAGCATGCTCATCTCGCCACGGTGCGTCTCTTTCCTAAAGAACATCGCCTGTTAGCCCATCGGACCATCGGCAGGATCTCCAACATGATTCGCAGCTTCATCGTGGGCAATGTAGTCGTAGGTCTGGTCATTTCGGGAGTCAGCGTGCTCGTATTCTGGATTCTGGGAATCAAGTATTTCTACTTCATCGGGGTGATCAGTGGTTTTGTGAGCCTGATCCCGTATCTGGGTGTCTTTCTGGCCCTTCTGCCGCCTCTGGCCGCAGGCATCGAATCGTTGAACAAGACTGGTGCCCTGATGGTGCTGGTCACGGTAGTGGGCTTGCATCTCCTCACCATGAACGTGCTCTATCCGAAACTGGTAGGGAGAAGACTGCGGCTGAACCCACTGGCCGTCACCCTTGCCTTACTCTTCTGGGCCTGGATATGGGGAGCCATGGGCCTGGTTTTGGCCATACCCATCGTGGGGGCCACCAAGATTATTTGTGACCATATTGACTCGCTCCGCGGATTGGGAGCTTGGATAGGAGAAGCAGGTGCTCCCAGGTAACCAAAGCAGGCCTGTTCTTATTTGGGTGACGCTGGGGATAATCGTGCTTTCGTTGACCTTGACCCTGGTCTGGGCGAAAAGCCACCGCCATCCAGTGTCACCCAGCGCTCCTATGCATCAGAGCAAATGAACTAAGCGCGGACGAACCGCGCCTGAGGTCAGCTGGCAGCTCGGCGGAAGATTTTCGCCCGCCTGGCGAGTTCTTCCTCGCCATAAAGACTTGCGCGACAATTCTGCGAGCCGCAATTACAGAGCGCGTCGTCGTCCTCGTCGCCGTCATAGAGGTTGTAGTCGTAAGTGAGCTCCTCCCCAGCGGCGATATCGCGCGCAGCGATAATCCAGATGCGCCCGTTAATTTCGTCGGTCTCGCAATTGGCATCGCAGGAGTGGTTGATGAACGCCGCCTCTCCGAAGCCGTCAATCACATGCTTACCATCATCCAGGCCAAACAGGTAAGTTTCCTCTTGCTCGGTGTAACGGGCCTCCGCATCCTCCACGGTCAGCCGCGGCCCGGTGTATTCGACAATGAAGGTTCCTTCGGTGATCGGAGTGGTCGTATAGCAGCCAGTAGCGTGAATCTTGGAAGAACGGATGACAAGACACATAGGACTAAGGTGGGGGTAATTCAGAATCGGTTCGCCTAGAAAATACTAGAGTTCCTTATTCTGCGCAAGGTGGAAAGATCGACCGCCGCCACTTCCCTGGGCGATCCAGCGCTAATGATGGGTGAAACTGTAAACCGCTCCCTGGGTCGAGCACCCGATCCCGATCATCAGCGTGGTACGTTCCAGCTTGTGATGTCCGGTCTTATGAAACAAACAGCTTAGCCCGACTGTGCCCGCAGCCGCCCCTGCAAAGTACGCGACCCTCCCCGGAGTACTGCCGGTAAAGACTCGCGCCACCGGGTTGTATTCGTTTCCCCCTGAGGGACCGGACAAATTCCGCTGGGTGGCCACAAAGTCCAATGCAGTGGTTGCGCCCATGCCGCTGATCAGCGCGATGTTGGGCCAGTCCCAGAATTTTTGGTGGGCGGAGGGCGCGTCCGGTACAGAAGCTGGGGATACTTTCACAACCGGGTTGGCTACAACCGGTTGACTTGCGCTTGTCTCCCGCGGACCTTGAGCGAGCGCCATGCTGGAGAAGAGGATGAGAAAACCGGCCAACCACCGTCGCAATTCTGACTCCCAAAAGAAAAAGTACTGACAACGAAGGGCAGCTAGAATCTCCGATGTGCAAATCCGCCCCGGCCTTGCGTTTGTGGAGTCCCGCGGAATCGCTCTCCCAGGCTAGTGACGGACTACTTCTGTATCGTCCTGTCCTGTTTATCCGGCAAGTTACCTAAGGCGTGGCCCAAGTGGCGGCAGCCTTCGCGGCGGGAAACTGCGCGGCGGAAAACCTGATGGTGGAAAATAACATTGAACCGGGAAGGCTGGCTAGCGGAAAAAGCAGAAAACCTGGAGCCGACGATCGGACTTGAACCGATGACCTGCCGATTACGAATCGGCTGCTCTACCAACTGAGCTACGTCGGCCCTGACTGGATTCTAAAGCTCGCTCGACATTCCTGCAATTGCGCCGCTCACGGTCAGACCATCACTTCGCGCGAGGCAAGATCGCTCTGCGATTTGTACAGCTACGCGGCTTGCGCTTGAGAGAAAGCGCGATAATCTTCGTCGGATTGCGACGGCAGCAGCACCCAAAGCGTGTAGATGCCCAGTGCTGTCCCGATAGGAATATTGAAGAGCGAGATGAAACCCACAATCAGGGCGAGAATCCTTCCCCACGGTTCGCGCTGGAGCAGGCCCCAACCAGCGATGAAACCGGCCGCAGCCTTAACTAGAATGAGGCATCCGATGACGGTAAGAAATGGACGGAGCCAGGTTGTGACCTCAGGAGGCGGGCCCATTTGGCTGAGGTGGCCGAACAAAGTGTTGGCAAGCACCACCAGGATCACACCGCCGACCACGTTTAATGCCGAGTATGCCATCCACAAAATGCCTAGCAGCCGCACGTGCTCCTGCACCCGATTGCGCCGGGCATAGATCGCATCGACTCGGCCGAGAATTTCTTTGCCGCAGCGGCCGCAGCGTTGTTGACCCGCTGACAAGGGCGCTCCACATTGATCGCAGAACATGAGACCTCCTGAGGGAATGCGCGAAACTTCCTCCCATGATACGCACGCCTGTTGTGATGGGTTCCCGTGCTGAGGATTTCCTGCAAACGAAAAGGCCACCCGGCAACCCAGGCAGCCTTTTCTTCAAGGGAGAATAGTTCCAACGGAGGCAAAATCCGTCAAAACTTTCTGGCGAAATCTTATGAGCCGAAAAAGCCGCGTGTCAACAAATTTCTCGGAAATAAATGGCTTTATTTTCAATTGGTTAGGAAACGTGTCAACATTCCCCAGAAATGCTCCGTTTTGAGACAAAATCACCTTCGGACGAAGTTAACTGGCCTTAATTGAGGAACTTAGCTTGGAATCGGAGGGCTCGACCGACCTCTCCTCGAGGTGAAGGGAGATGAATTCCATCTCCTCGGGCCGATCGAAGATGCGATCCGGGAGCAGGCGCTTGACAGCAATGCGCAGCCCGCCAAAGGCCACTCCAGCTACGAGCGCAAGCCCAATCAAGATGGCGCACAGCAGGATGATGTTCACCAGGAGGTTGGCGAGATTGTTCTTCCTGTCGAAGAAAGTGTTTTCATTCCAGGTGACGTCGGCATCGTAATTCACCGAACCCAGCAACGACCTTGCTTCGGTTTGCGAGATTGGTCCAGAGGCGATTACCAGGAGTGGGCCAGTCCGCTTGTCGAAGAAAGGTCCAACATCCACGATAGAAGCCACTCCCGGTGATTGCTGCGTACTGACCTGGGTGGCATCGATGCGCTGCATGTGCTGGGCGGCGATCTGCGGCGTGGGATAATTGATCACCATCAGGGTGGCTTCTCCGGCGGAACTGTAGTATTTCGCGAGGACAACTTCTGCGCCCGCGGCGAAATCTACCAAGGGTACTGGAATCGGAGAGGACACCTGAGCCAGCGCTAGCGGTCCCATCACGTATTTTTCCGTGTTCTTGATCCGCCCCTGGCTCGGCATGTACGCCAGGATCGGCGGGAGATTCGCCGGGCTGCCGGTCGGCCGCGGCAGAAGTCCAGCGAGTTGCCGCAGTTCCGCCGCCGACATTGCCGTGACTCGGTCGAACACTGCATCGACCAGGACATTTCCACGAAAGAAGAGAATGCGCTGGTTGAAGGAGGAACCCCAGTCTCCGATCTGTTCCTTCTGCATCTCCGGTTGCCGGTAGAAGGTGTAGGCGCCGATAGCTCCGCTGGTACTCTCAAAGCGCGCCGCCTTGATCGCGAGGGTTCGGCCATCGTCGCGCCGGTAATTCGCCGATTCCAAGTCGGTGAACCCGTACTCTTTGAGCAAAGACGCGTAGGCAGGATCAGCTACACCGGGATCAACGCTGGTCTTAGCGGTCCCTGGCATGTGCCAGCCTGCAAAATCCTTAGGCAGGATGGGAGGCCGGTCAGCCGCCGCCGACAAGCCGACACTGGCCAAAAAGACAATAATCGAAATCGCTATAGGTTTCATTAGGACACTACAAGGCGTACTAACCCCTGGTTCTCCGCCGCTCTCTTATTAGACTACAGAGCAGGGAACAAAGTTTCCAGTCCAGTCACCATCGGACCTCACTGTCCTTCGTTCTTGCTCATACGGCTGGCCATCTTCAGACCGCTGAGGCCGCTTACGTACTTCGAGATGCCCTTATAAAGCGAAACGGCAATCCGTTGGCGGTATTCGGGGGTTTGCAATCGTCGGGCGTCGGTAGGGTTGCTGACGAAGGAGATTTCCGCCAGGATGGAGGGCATATTCGCGCCGATGAGCACGATGAACGGCGCCTTCTTTACACCACGGTCGCGGATTCCCGGACTCTTCATTGCCAGGCCGCTGTGCAGCGAGTGCTGCACGTCGCCGGCGAACTCCCGTGACTCTTCGATCTTTTCCTTGAGCGCAATTTTCTTCACCAGGTCCTGCAGTTCATGGATTGACTTGTCGGAAACCGCATTCTCGCGTGCCGCCACTTCCAGGGCATTCGCGTTAGTGGCGAAATTCAAATAATAGGTCTCAACTCCGCGCGTATCCGGATCCGAGCTTGAGTTTGCGTGAATCGAAACAAACAAGTCCGCCTGCTCCTGGTTGGCGATAGCCGTACGAGTCTCCAACGGGATGAAGGTGTCGTCCTGCCGCGTAAAAACCACCTCGGCTCCCATGCGAGCCTCCAGCAGTTTGCCCAATCGCTTGCCAACATCTAGGACCAGATCCTTTTCCTCAAGTCCGTTCGGGCCAATCGTGCCGGTATCGTGCCCACCATGGCCGGGATCGATCACAATCCTGCCGATCTTCAGACCCAGAGCGCGGATCAGTGAACGATCGCCGCTGGCGGTTGGTTGCGCTTCCCGCACTTCCAGTTCAGCGGGAGTCTGCTTCCTCGAACTCTTGCTCCTGCCGCGATCAGTCTTAGAACGCGTCGACAGGGGCGCCGCGGAGGATTTCGGCTCAGGCCTGAGGTCGCGAGGATCCAGGGTGGCTATCTCATCGTTGTTACCGTCCGCAGCTTTGCGTTTGCCATAAGTTTGAGTCGCCGGATGATCTGACAAATCCCAATTCTTAGTCGATGCCTTCTTTGAACCGGGTAAAGCTTTGGACACAGGCTTGGTAGCCCCGACCTCATCCTCGTCGTCATCGGCATAAACAATTCGTTTTGGCACTGTTTTCCCAGCGACCGCGGCTTCCAGCACTGGTTTCCCGCTGTCTCTGTTAGCTTGAACTTTAGTTTCTAAGTCGGGACTCACGTCCTCATCGGCTGCTGGCGTCACTTTGGCCGTCTCTACTTCCGGGGTAGGACCAGGCTTCACATCCGCAATGGTCGCCGCTTCCTTCCTGGCTAGAGCCTTGGCCGATCTCTTGCCATGAAGGTCGATGATTAGCCGGGTTGGGTTGGGTAGCAGGAAGGCGTTGTATTCGGAAAGATCATCCACTTCCAGAACAACGCGCGTTTTCCCCGGTTTGAACTGTGCCACCCGGATTTTTTTCAGGAATCCGTCTTCCACGTCAAAACTTTTGCCCACCAGGGTGGAAGCCAGTTTGGTGTCGAACAGGTCGAAGAAAATTCGCTGTGGGTGATCGAGACGTTCTGAGTCGAACTTAACTTCCTGCTCAAGGTCGATAGCCACGCGCGTGTAATCAGGCGTTGACCAGTGCCGAATGCCGGTAACCCGCGGGAGTTTGCCAGGTTTTTCAGACGCCGGGCGATGGTCGGCGGTTTGCGCATCGTCAGGTTCTGATGGCTTCCTGCGCTTGTTCTTGGCAGCCTCTTTCTTGGCCGCTTCGGCCGCCTCCTTCTGATCCAGTTCAGCAATGGCGGTTTGTGCGTCATCGGCCAGATGGTGGCGCGGATAGCGCTTCAGGAACTCCTCAAACGTGCTGCGCGCCTGGCCCGAGTCGTCGAGATCCTCTTTGTAGATTTGTCCGATCGTGAACAAGGCGTCAAAGCGATACTTGCTCCCGGGATATTCGCGTCGGAGAAATTGATACTGCTTGATGGCTGAGTGCAGGATTTCTTCATCATTGAATTGCCGTCCCATTTCGACCAGAAGCTCGGCTACGGAGACGACGCTGGGATCGGCCTTGGTGGACGCAGGAGAGCCGAAGTAAACGCGGCGATAGGCATCCAGGACTCGCTGATAATCGCGGCGCGTGCGCTCGTCCGCAGGGCGGCCGTTCAGGGCTTCGCGCATGCGCTCGGCTGCGGCAAACCGTTCCCGGGCCCAGGCTTCGTTATGACGGGCAAAGGCCGGCAGCGAAGGGAGCAGCACCAATAACAGCAGCGCACCCCACCGCACTACCCGCCGGCTACCACCTGGGTTCTTCAATTTGTTCTAGCCCGTATCGCGTCTATCTGAGAAACCTGGAAATCCACACCCTTAAAGATGCGTTCTACGTCAGTCGGTGTTGCTGATGTGCAGCACGCCTCGCTCATCTCGTTGAACCAACACAGGTTCGTGGGACGGGCTACCCAGGATACGCACCTCCGACGAGCCGCCATAGTAGAGGTCCGTGATCCGCTTAACGTACTTGCGAGTCTCGGTGAAGCGCGGAATCCCGGCGCTGCGGGCCACCGCCCCTTGTCCTGCGTTGTAAGCGGCCAAGGTCAATTTTACGTCGCCCCCGTAGCTTTCCAGCAATCTCTTGAGGTGGCGAACCCCAGCGTCTACGTTCTGCTCGGGATCAAAGGGATTGGTGACATTCAGTTGCCGGGCAGTATTCGGCATCAACTGCATCAAACCCATCGCCCCCTTGCGAGAAACCGCATTGGGATTGAAGTCGGATTCAACTTTAACGACTGCACGCACGAGGTTGGGGTCCAAATTGTGCCGTGAGGCTGCTTGCTCGATCGCGGCATCCACCTGCTCCGGCGTGTACCGCCCACGACTGAAGTTAAAGGCCGACTGCTGACCGGAGCTCTGCAAAATCCGGTTTACTTCCGCCGCTGCGGAACGAGCCGCACGCATACTGGTATGAGGCACCGGTTTGAAGCGATGCTCCCCGGAACTCCAGTACACCAGTCGCTGCTCGGACGGAGTCCAACTTTGCGTCTGCCGGACAGCTTTTGGCTTGGCTGTTGACTCGTTGACCCACACGCGCCGGCCGTACTCGTCGGTCGTTGCCGTGAGTGCTCCGGAATTATCGGAAGGATCTGCCGCCTGCACTGGTAAGGTGATGGAAAGGAAGGTCGCGATTACGGGTGTGACCATCAGGGCGAGATGCAGGCGTTTTTGCATTCCGGTATAAGCTCCAACGCAGGCGCAACAGACCCCTGCGTCCACCTACCCGGAAACCTGACGGAGAATATCTACCAGAGTGCCCCGATTATAGGGTGCTGGGAAGATGTCGGCAATCTATCCAAAGGCCATAGAACCAATGAAGTAATCGCGGTAAGTTTCTGGAAATAAACCAGCTACCTTCCGAGCCAAAACGCCGTGGTAACAGTTACCGGTGAAGTCAGTCGATTGTGGCGCTGTTATAGTAGGCCGGAATGAATGACGTCCCCCTGCAACGTCAAGCCCCTGACTCGCTGATGCTCTTCGGCTTCTGGTACCGAGCTCTCCCCAGCGACCGCGTACATCGCCGCAAGTTGGTCAAGGCGATGCTGCTGGAAATCCCTTTCGTGGTGGGCCGGGACGCTCAGGGCCGTGCCTTTGCCCTTCGCGATGCCTGTCCCCACCGCGGCATGCCCCTCTCCTGCGGCACCTTCGACGGGCAGCTCGTGGAATGCAGTTATCACGGGTGGAAGTTCGACTCCCACACCGGCCAGTGCCGTGAAATTCCCTCTTTGACCTCGGAGCAGAAGCTAAGAGTGGACCGCATCTATGCCGGCAGCTTCGCCTGTCAGGAGCAGGACGATTACATCTGGGTCTTTGTGCCCGAGCCGGCCCCCGCCGGAGCAGGCACAACGAAAGCAGTCGAACCGTCAAATGCCGCACCGCGCGTGCCGGCGTTTAGTGGCAAATACAAGCTCGCCTACCTGACCGCCGACATGCCGGTCAGTGTCGACCACGGCATCATCGGCTTGATGGATCCGGCGCACGGACCGTTCGTGCACCAAGCCTGGTGGTGGCGTACCCGTCACAGCATTCACGAAAAGCAGAAAGCCTTCGAGCCCATCCCCTACGGCTTCCGCATGAGCGCGCATACACCATCGTCCAATAGTGCTCCCTACAAGCTCCTGCGCCTGTATGCCGATGCGGACTCAATCACGACGACGATTGATTTCGTTCTCCCCAATCTCCGCTTGGAGACGATCCGGGCGGGCAAATACTGGTTCTCCAGCCTGACCACGGTTACGCCTGTCACCCGTAACCATTGCCGCATCGACGTGGTCGCGGCCTGGAACATCTTTCGCTGGCTGCCCTTCGGTCCAGAGCTGCTGAAGTATGTCTTTGCACGGTTTGTCGAGCAGGATCGCCAGACCATGGAGAAGCAGTCGGAGGGCTTGAGGCACAACCCTCACCTCATGCTGATCGAGGACGCCGACCGTCCCGCCAAGTGGTATTTCCAGCTGAAACAGGCGTATCTGGAGTCACGTCGCACCGGCTCAGAGTTCCGGCACCCGATTCCCGGCCCGGTCACGCTGAAGTGGAGAAGCTGAAGATCAGTGGTCAGTGGGCAGTGCTCAGTTCTGAAATCGCTGGCTAACCACTGGCCACTGACCACTTACTCTTTCACTAGCCAATCCAAAGCCTCTTGGCGTGTCTTGAAGGGAGGAAGTTCGCGCTGGGAGAAGGTCTTGAAAGCATCCAGGAAGACTTTCGGTATCTTTTCTGTGCCCACCCAGGCGGCATGCTTTACATAAGGGCGGTCGAAAACGAGAGTCTGCTTAATGCGGTCAGCAACCTTGCGGCGGACCTCGGCATCGGTGAAATCGCCGAGAGCGAGCACAGAATTGCGCGGCTCTGAAGTTATTACTTCTTGAACTTCGGGGAGCAGCTGCAGAATCTCTTCCGCCGAACACTGGGAGAAATCGATCAACAGGATGTTCTTGCCCTGATGCGTAATAAAGCGGATACGCTCTTCCATAATGGGCTCCCTGCCGTCGCTGAACTTGTCATCCTGAGCGAGGGCTTCAGCCCGAGTCGAAGGACCCCTTGCCTGGATGCACAACCTGTGTTGCAGTCAGGCATTCTCACTACCGGCTGCGCTGGGGAAAACGGTTAACCAGCGTAGCAGTAGCGCACACAGGCAAGGGGTCCTTCGACTCCGCTCGTGCTCGCTGCGCGAGCCCAAGCTCCCTCAGGATGACAGAGTCGAGGAATCCTTATTTCCCCAGTAGCGAATCGACGACCGTATACACCTCGGCGAGGGCTGAATCCAGCGCGGCGGGATCAGTGCCGCCGGCTTCCGCCATGTCTGGGCGGCCGCCACCTTTGCCGCCGACGCGTTGTGCGACCGGTCCAATCACTTTTCCCGCCTGGATGCGCGACGTCAGATCCTTGGTGACCCCGACGATCAGGGCGACTCGACCATCGCTCGCCGACCCGAGCACCACCACTCCCGAGCCGATCTTGTCGCGCAACTGGTCAATCAAGGTGCGCATCTGACCTCGTTCCAGATTGTCGACGCGGTGCGCCAGTACTTTGACGCCGCGAATGTCTTTAATTTTGTCATTCACGGTTCCAACCGAAGATGAAGCTGATTTCATGCGCGCCTGGTCGAGTTCGCGTTGCAGGCGCTTGATCTCAGCCTCGCGTTTCTCGAGTTCGGCTTTCAAGGCCTCCGCTGGCGACGCGGCATCCGAACGAACGGCCAGGCTGGCCAGCACGCTTTCCAGTTGATGATCCTGCCTGAAGTGCTGGAGCGAACTCTCGCCGGTAACCGCTTCAACCCGCCGCACTCCCGAAGAAACACTGCCTTCTTTGAGGATTTTGATCAGCCCGATCTCGCCGGTAGCGCCGGTGTGCGTGCCGCCGCAAAGCTCGGTCGAGAAATCGCCGATCTTGATGACTCGCACCTTGTCGCCATATTTCTCGCCGAACAGCGCCATGGCTTTGTATTCGTTCACGGCCACGTCGATGGGAACGTTCTCGATGACTTGCACTCTCTCGTTGCGCAGGACTTCCTTGTTGATCAGGTCCTCGATGTCCTGCAGTTCCTCGTCTTCGACAGCAGTGAAGTGCGAGAAGTCAAAGCGCAGGTGCCCGGGATCAACCAGCGAACCCGCCTGCTTGACATGTTTGCCCAGAACTTCCCGTAGCCCCGCGTGGAGCAGGTGCGTAGCCGTGTGGTTGCGCATCGTGGCGTCGCGAATCTCGGT
>DASQIH010000306.1:0-5112 GCA_035631655.1 Terriglobales bacterium | reverse complement strand
GATCCCGCACAGAGCCCACCGTCGCCCAAGATGGCGGACGGCTGGCAGTTTGGCAAGCCTGACCTGGTGCTCGAGGCGCCGACGGGCTATGTCTTACCGGCTCAGGGAACCGACGTCTACCACAACTTCATCTTCCAGGTTGCAGTCACAGATACACACTATGTCAGGGCGGTAGAAATCCATCCCGGCAACACCATGGTGGTGCATCACGCCAATTTGCTGATCGACCGCATGCACTCGGCGCAACGCCAGCAGGCACGCAGCCACAGTCCTGGTCCCGGTTTTGACGGCATGGATGTCGAGATGGAAAGCGACGCCTTCGAACCGGAAGGCCACTTCATTTACTGGAAGCCCGGCACCCCGGTCTGGGTGGAACGCGACGATATGGCTTGGCGTCTATCACCAGGCACGGACCTGGTTCTCAACATACACCTGCGTCCCTCGGGAATGCCCGAACCCGTCCGCCCGACGATCGCGCTGTATTTCTCCGATCGTGTGCCCAAGGTCAAGCCCATGCTCCTGCAATTGGACCGCGATGACGCGCTGAATATTCCGCCAGGGGTGAGCGACTTTAAAATTTCCGACGATTTCAAGCTGCCCGTGGATGTGCAGGTATTCGCGGTGTATCCGCACGCCCACTATCTCGGGAAAGAACTGGATGCCTATGCCACCTTGCCCGGCGGCGCTCGCAAGTGGCTGCTGCGTATTGCTGACTGGGATCCCGCGTGGCAGGGCGTGTATCGCTACCGCGAGCCGGTTCGTTTGCCACGCGGCACGGTTATTTCCATGCGCTACACCTACGACAACTCGTCGCAAAACCCGCGCAACCCGAATCAGCCGCCGCAGCGTGTTACCGCCGGAAACCGCTCCACCGATGAAATGGCCCACCTCTTCTTTCAGGTAGTTCCCATCAAGCCCGCAGGCGGGCGCGACGGACGTCTGATCTTGCAGGAGGCACTCATGCGCCACAAGCTGGAGCACAGCCCCGAGGACTACGCCGCCAATTACAATCTGGGAGCACTATTGCTGTCCGGGGAGCAGCCTGGCGCGGCGATCGAATATTTGACCCGCGCCGTTCACCAGCGCAGCGACAGCGCCCCGGCACTCAACAGTCTTGGTGCCGCACTGCTGCAGGCAGGGCGGATGGAAGCGGCAGTGGAGCGATTCCGACAGGCAGTCGAATCCGATCCCGCCTATGTTGATGCGCATTACAACCTCGCCTCCGCGCTGGCAACCAGCGGAGAATTCGCGGAATCCGCCAAGGAGTTTGCAGTTGTCGTCCAGCATCAACCCGGGGATGCCGAAGCCGAAGCCAGGCTGGGTTCGGTCCTGGCCGCGCTGCGCGATTACGATGCTGCGGAAACGCACTTCCGCCGTTCTCTCAGTCTGGATCCCAACAATGAAGTGGCCAAAGAAAACCTCCGCCTTCTGCAGCAGGTTCGCAGCACGGCTCATTGACATACCGAAGGATGGCCATATCTTCCGGCGGAGAAATAAGGCGCGCGCCGCAGTCTTAGCTGGTCTCCTTGCGTTCTCTCAAGCAGGAATCGCGTATGCGCTTGAACTGCGTGCGGTAGACCAGCCGTCATCCGCCGGCGACAACAAAGCATGCGCCTCCTGCCACTCCGATATCTACCGCAGCTATCTGAAGACGCCCATGGCGCACGCCAGCGGACCCGCAGCCGAGAACTTCATTCCCGCGGATGTCACACACGCCAAATCGGGCGTGCACTACCGGATCTACAAGGAAGAGAATCGTGTGTGGCTCAGTTTTGACCGCCCGGGAGACCCGTCGGTTCGCGGCAAGCGCGAGCTGTTGTACTACATCGGCTCAGGGCATCGTGGATTAACTTATCTTTTTTCCACTGACAGCTTTGTTTTCGAGTCCCCTGTCAACTGGTATGGGAAAAAGCGCATCTGGGACATGACTCCGGCATATCAGGATGCGAAGGAAATCCCGCTGAATCTGCCGGCTTTCACCAGTTGTTTGCACTGCCACGTCAGCGAAATGCGGCCACCCGTCGCCGGCACGGAGAACCGTTATGTCCTTCCCCTCTTCGGCCACGGAGGCGTGAGTTGCGAGCGATGTCATGGCCCCGGAGCGGCACATATTAAAAGTGGGCCCATTGTGAATCCCGCAAAGCTGCCCCCGGACCGCCGCGATCAGGTGTGCATGCAGTGTCACCTCGAAGGCAAGGTTGCGATCGAGCGCCCCGGCCGACACGTGTACGACTACCGTCCCGGGGAAAATCTTTCAGACTATATCCGGTACTACGTCTTTCAGACCAATTCCGGGCCGGGCGCAGTCAGCCAGGTCGAAGCGCTGGCGCAGAGTACCTGCAAGAAGAAGACCGGCGACGCCATGTCGTGCACCAGTTGCCACGACCCGCACTTCTCACCTTCCGCTGAGGAGCGGGTTTCTTACTATCGCGGAAAGTGTCTGGCCTGTCACGGGGCAGCGTTCGGCTCAAAGCACCACGCCGAGCAGCCGGACTGCACCGGATGTCACATGCCCAGCTCGCAAAGCACTGACGTGGCCCATACCCAGGTAACGGATCATCGGATACCGCGGCGGCCAGACATTTCACCACAGCTTCTTCAAGATGTTGATCCCCGATCAGCCAAGCCGCGACTGATTGCTTTCCCACCTTCACTAGGCTCGGACCATGATGTCAGGGATCTCGCCCTCGCGTGGCAATCTCTGGCCCAACGTGGAATGTCATCTGCGGCCGGAGAGGCGGAACGCCTGCTTCACTTGGCAGCGAAACAGACGCCTGACGATCCCGCCCTGTTGGCGGCCCTCGGGTACATCGAACAGAAACGGGGTGCGACTGACCGCGCGCGCGAGTTATACCAGAAGGCAATTGCCCTGGATCCAAGTTCCATTGATGTTGCGACGAATCTCGGAGTCATCGAAGCTAGCACTGGCCACCTGCGCGAGGCCTTGAAGCTTTGGGAAGGGGCATTTCAACGTGCTCCTGGACGAAGCACGATTGGCATGAACCTTGCCAGGACATTCTGCGATGCCGGACAGTTCGACGAGTCCCGCTCTTTTGTCCTACGGGTGCTCGAGTTCAATCCCGACCTGGGAGGCGCAAAGAAGTTGCTGCAGCAGTTGAATCGCACGCCTCCGCGCTGTACGCCTTGAGTAACAATGAATCCCGAGGGAATGCGTGACTCCAGCAGACAGGTTGATGAGGCGAACGATCTGGGCCAGCCTGCTCATCCTGTTCTCGTCGAGCTCGCTTGTCTCCGGCGCGCGGCAGCTGCCATTCTCGAACCTGAGTCGTTTGTCTAGTGTTCCAATCATTTCTCCTCAAGGCAACTCCTGGCAGTCTGCCGGCACTTTCAATCCCGCAGTCGTCCGCCACAACGGCAAAGTTGTCATGCTCTATCGCGCCCAGGATCAGGCCGGCACCTCCCGTCTGGGCTATGCGGCAAGTAAAGACGGCATCCATTTCACCATCCGTCCCGAACCAGTGTTTTCTCCGGAGGCTGATTACGAAAAAGACGGCGGCGTCGAGGACCCGCGCCTGGTCAAGTTCGGCGACACCTACTATCTCACCTACACCGGTTACAACAAGAACGACGCGCAGCTCTGCCTCGCCACTTCCAAAGACCTGATCCATTGGGAACGCAGAGGTGTAATCCTGCCCGCTTACAAAGGCCACTGGAACGTTGGCTGGACCAAGTCCGGTGCCATTGTTCCCGAAAAAATTGATGGCAAGTATTGGATGTATTTTCTCGGCACCAGCGCCGACAAAACCGATCAAACCGGACTGGCTTCCTCCGCCGACCTGATCCATTGGACGGAGGCGACCGGCACTCCCGTCCTGCCGCGCCGCCCCGGTCAGTTCGACTCCCGCGTAGTCGAGCCTGGTCCGCCGCCGATCCTCACTTCTGATGGGATCGTCCTCATCTACAACGCCGCTGATAACCAGCTCGTTTATCGTACGGCTGTCGCGGTTTTCGACCGCAAAGATCCGCGTCGGCTCATTTGGCGCAGCGACCACCCGATCTTTGAGCCAGAGAAAAATTGGGAAAAAATTGGCCAGGTACCCAACGTTGTTTTCGTAGAAGGCATGGTGCGCCAGGGCACTCGCTATCTCTTCTATTATGGAGGGGCAGACAAATATATCGGCGTCGCCGCAGCGCCGGTGACCCACTGACGCTTGGTTTATGCTCTAATCTTTTCTCAGGTCTCGTTTCTCTTCTATGTCACTGCAGAAATCCATATTCGTTCTCGTGCTAGCCACGGGTAACCTTGCCTTTTCGGGCGCTCAGGTTGCCCCGCCACCTACCGGCGAATCCTCCCACACGGCAGCCGCGCAATCTTCGGCCTCCGACATCGCAGCAGCTCGTCGTCTCATGGATCAAGGCAAGTTCGACGAAGCCATTGCGCAACTTCTGGAATTATCCGCAAAGAATCCTGGTCTGAAGGGCTTGGGACATGAACTAGGCGTCGCCTACTACAAGAAGGGCGATTACATGAAAGCGCTGGACGCCCTGAAAAAAGCCACGGCGGAGGACCCCGCCGACAACGAAGCCACCCAACTTCTCGGTCTGTCATATTACCTCAGCGGCCGTCCGGCCGAGGCCATCCCGCTGCTCGAGAAAGTTCAGACCTGGTTCCCGCGCGCCAATGTGGACGCCTCCTACATTCTTGGCATCTGCTATATCCAGACCAAAGACTACCCGCAGGCCCGCAAAGCCTTTGCCCGCATGTTTGATGTACCGCCCGACTCGGCCGCCAGCTACCTGTTCACGGCGCGGATGCTGCTTCGCCAGGAATTCGATCCGGTAGCGGAAGAGTACGCCCAGAAAGCCGCCGCGCTCGATCCCAAACTTCCGCTGGCCCACTTCCTGCTGGGCGAGTTGTACCTCTTCAAGTCGCGCATCCCGGAAGCGATTGCAGAATTTCAGAAGGAACTGGTCATCAATCCGGGTCACGCCGCCACGTATTACAAGTTGGCCGACGCTTATTCTCGCATCCAGAAATTCGACGATGCCGAGCGTCTGCTGCAGCGTTCCATTTGGCTAGATGCCACATCCACCGGCCCCTACATCCTTATGGGAAAAGTACTGCAGAAGAAAGGTGAGACCGAACTTGCC
>DASQIH010000305.1:0-33238 GCA_035631655.1 Terriglobales bacterium | reverse complement strand
TCACTTCCTGTACTTTCATCGCCCGCTCCACTGCGGCCTTCGAGTAAGAGATCATGTGAGCCATGCTCTCTTACTCTCACCGCCTGCAAAGCGGACATTTCATGTGCTAATTCGACCGGACATATCATGTGCTAACGACAATGTCGATTGTCGACCTTGCCAGCTCTGTTTTTTTCTAGTAAGCTGGCGCGCAATTTCCCTGGTCATTCGCCAGTTTTTTTCCCGGGGAAGCGTGTATGTAGTGCTCGGGTACAGTTCCATGGGCCTGCAGGTCGCAATTACGTTTCGAAGCCAGTAGCGCAGACACAAGTCTGCGCTTTTCTGTTATTAGTTCGGAGAATTCCGCAGCAGAAACCGTAGCAATGCTCCAGAGCGAGGCCAGGGGGAGGAGTGTATGTCCAGACTCGGAAGAAATTGCGTTCTTGTCTTGTCGCTCGGATTACTGATTGCCTGTGAGGCCTTTGCTCAGGGTGGCGCCACGGGCGCGATCACGGGAACGGTTCAGGATCCCACCGGCGCTGTGGTGGCGGGTGCCGATGTCACTATCACGAATCAGGACACAGCCGTGCTGGCCCGCAGTCTGAAGACCGATGGCAACGGGGGCTTTACTGCGCCTCTTCTCCCCGTGGGCACGTACACGGTTACGGTCAGCAGCAAGGGGTTCCAGGACGGCAAGTTCGCGAACATCGGCGTACGCGTCACCGAGACCACTCGCATGCTCGCCAAACTGGCGCCTCTCCAAGTCATGGAAAAGATCGAAGTCCAGGCCGAAGTACAGCAGGTCGAAACCACGAGCGCTACGACGGGGCAAGCCATCGAGGCGGTCACAATCCGCGAGCTTCCCTTGGCAACACAAAACTTCGAGCAGTTGCTTACTTTGTCCACAGGCGCCCAGAGCGAGCTCAATGCCTCGGCGGAATTGGGCCGCGGCAACGTGCGTGTGATCGTCAATGGCCAGCGCGAAGACAACAACAACTACCTGATTGAGGGTATCAGTGCGACTGACTACAACGTTGCGCAGGCCACCAATATCCCGCTTCCCAATCCGGACGTCATTCAGGAATTCAAGGTCCAGACCTCGCTCTACGACGCCAGCCAGGGGCGTAACAGCGGCGGCAATATGAACGCCGTCCTGAGGTCCGGCACGAAGCAGTTCCACGGGGATGTTTACGAATTTTTGCGCAATGATGTTTTCAACGCGAATGCATATTTCTTGAATCGGAACGGACTCAAGCGGCCGTCGGTTAAGCAGAACATTTTCGGTGGCAGCCTGGGCGGCCCCATCGGAAATGCCAAGCTCGGGTTCTTCTTTGTGAACTACCAGGGAACGCGGCAGCGGAGCGGTCTCTCTCCGGGCACCCAGATCAGCAATCCCGGCTTCCCCGTGCTGCCGCTCGATCGCTCGGACGCCGCTATAGAGGCTGCCTTCAATGTTCCCAGCATCGATCCGGTGGTCCACAACCTGCTGAACTTTAAAAGCGACCAATTCGGCAACTCGCCTGGGGGTTACTTGGTCCCCTCAATTCCCGGCACTCCAGGAACCCGCGGCCAGTTCATTATCAGCAAGCCAGGTAAGTTCACCGATGATCAGTTCACCACCAACTGGGACAAGGAATTCAATGCCGGCAAAGACAAGGTGTCGGCGCGCTTTTTCTTTTCCGATTCTGAGCAATTGTTGCCATTTGGTGCGGGTGGATTGCAGGCTTCGCTGGGCGGGACCCTGTCGACCAGCATTAGTCAGGCTGACCTGAATTTCCCACTCGATCTGCCGGTTCACAACCGACTACTAACCATCAACGAAACCCACCTGCTTTCGAACACGCTGGTGAACGATTTCCGGTTCGGTTACAACCGCATTCAAGACAGCTTGGCAAACATTGAGCCCGTAGGGAGTCTTGGCGGTGGCACATCGGGGCCCCTGACCGCGGCGATTTTGGGAATTGATCGTCCCACGAACAATGTCACAAAGGACATTTACAAGTTCACTCTCTCCAGCTTTCAGCTCGGTCCGACGCCGTTTGCGAATCAGTATCAGACGCAGAACAACTTCAACGTCGTTGATAACTTGAGCTGGGTTCGCGGCAATCACACTTGGCGGTTTGGCGGCGAATTTACGCGCGTCAACTTGGACAAGATTTTCCCGCAGGTGTTCAATGGCCAAATATTCTTCGTGCCAGGGGGCGGATACGACGACTTTCAGAATTTCCTGCAGGGCTCCGTGCCCTTTAGCTTCGGGGGCTCTGGCGTCTCCAACCATGAGTACCGCAGCAACAATTACGGATTCTTTGTGCAGGATGACTGGAAGGTGCGTCAGAACCTGACCCTCAATCTGGGCCTGCGCACCGAGATGTTCGGGGCGTTTTACGACAAGCTGTGCCACATAGGCAACTTTGATCTGGCCGCGGGCAATAGCGGCCAGTATCCCCTGGTATACGGTGGCTGCGCCAATAAGTTGAACGTCGCCGGATTGGTTGGCCGGGGCAACGACAGCACGATGCGAAACAATTACAGCACTACCATAGGACCCAGGGTGGGTTTTGCCTGGGATTTGTTCAACGATCATAAGACGAGTCTGCGCGGCGGGTTCGGCATGTACTACGTCCGCGAGGACGTCGGGACCGTCGACCAACTGTCCTTCCAGGCGCCCTTTATTCCGATTGCCGGAGCCGCTGCTCCTGCGGGTTGTCTGAGTACCTTCTTCTCGGCCAATGCGCCGCCCTCCTGCGATCAGGTGCCGGGGACAAATCTCAATGCATTGCCCATCGCCGGAACGCTCGATCCAGGATTCGTGCCCTGTCTGGGTGTTCTGCAGAGCTTCAGCGGCGGCGATACTACTCAGTTCCCAAATTATGCTTGCGCGCCGGGAAGCACGGGGGCACTGCCGACGCAGTTCCTGTTCGTTCTGGCAGTACCGCGGCACTACATCGTGCCTTCAACCCAGGCATGGAATCTCACCCTCCAGCGTGATCTGGGCAAGAATTGGATAATAGAAGTCGGATATGTGGGAAACCATACCATCCACCTGCGCGAGACCAGGACCAATGTTGAGGCACGTCTGGTATCGGCGACCAATCCGATCGTCGTGACCGGGACCGATGGCAACACGTACACCATCACGGAAAACACACCGGCCAACGGTGTAGCGCGCTCCAACCTCCAGGGTGTGAACGGGTACGGCGGAATGCAGATTTTCGCTAACGACGCTTACTCGCACTACCACTCGCTGCAAACCACACTTTCGCGGCGCTGGGCTGGGGGCTACTTCCAGGCTGCTTATACCTTCTCCAAGGCGCTCGATGCGACCTCAACCGGTAACACCGCTTTCAACACGGCGTGGAACGACGAGAGCGACATCCGAAATTCGTATGGTCTGTCGGACTTTGACCGCACGCATCGGTTTACGGTCAGCTATCGCTATGACCTGCCGTTCTTCTCCCACGGAAACGGCTTTGTTCACCACGCGCTGGGTAACTGGGCTATCAGCGGCATTACGACCGCGCAGTCTGGAACACCGTTTTCGGTATTCGATTCCGCCGCCGGTTCGGCTTACATTTCGAACGGCCTGGCGTTTCCGACCTTGGGGGCCAGCCTGGCCCCAGGCGGTTCCATCGCTGCTGGAACGACCGCGGGCGACATTCACCACCGCATCGATGGCTACTTGAACATGAACAACTTCATAAACGCTCCGGTGGTCGACCCGGTCGCCGGCACCACGGGATTCGGCAACATGCGCCGCAACCTTTACCGTGGGCCGTTCCAGCAGAACTGGGACTTCTCCCTGATCAAGAACTTCACGATCACGGAACGCCAGCAACTGCGCTTCACCGCGGACTTCTTCAACATCTGGAACCACGCGAACTTCGCCAACCCGGCTGCCACGGACATTGAGACAACGTTCTGCACGCCGGGGGATCCCAGTTGCCGAGTGCCCCAGTCACAAACTTCCTTCGGGAAGATCGTCTCCACCGTGGGCACGCCGCGATTGATTCAATTTTCGTTGCGCTATGCCTTCTGAAGTGAGCACCAAGCAAAAAGGCCGAGTTCCCATGCTGGAGCGGGATGCGGTCTCGCCGGAAGTTGGCGCACTCTACGATGCCCTGCTGGCGCAGCGGGGTGTCGTTCCCAACATGTTCAAGACCATCGCGCATATTCCTGCGATGGCCCAAGCGTTTGCCGCTTTCCTCAAGCCGATTGTCGGGGATGGCGCGCTGCCCGGCTGCTACAAAGAGTTGGTCGCGGTCCGCGTGTGCTTGCTGCACGGTTTCGAGTACGGCATCAAAGCGCACTCGCTATCTGCGAAACAGAAGGGCGCCGGGGACGACCAGATCAGCGCGCTAAAAGACTTCGAGCATGGCCCGTTCAGCGAAGCCGAGAAGCTTGGCTTCCGTTATGCCGATCGTTTGCACCGTTCGCCTGGCGAGATTGACGATGCGTTCTATGCGAGCGTGAAGAGCATCTACAGCGACCTCCAGATTCTGGAGCTAACCGCCGTGGCGGCGGCCTTCGAATTCTTTCCGCGGTTCATCGGAGCGTTGCGCATTCCAACGACCCCAGCGCCGGGATATTAGACTGACATCGCTATAGTTTAATCTAACGGCCAAAGGCGGAATTCCAACCGGCGCGCTAGAATGACAATCCCATGAGACCTCTTGCTGCACGTATATCGGTGATGACCGGAGAAGGCGCGCTGTCGGTTTTTGCCCGCGCCAAAGAACTGGAAAATGAGGGCCGTTCCATTATCCACCTCGAACTTGGTGAGCCGGATTTTCATCCAGCCACGCCGGTTCTGGACGCCGCCAAACAGGCCCTTGAGCAAGGCAAAGACCGTTACTGCCCAGTGCAGGGAGTTCCCGCGCTTCGCCAGGAACTCGCCGAATATCTGAACCGCACGCGACATCTGAACGCCTCTTTCGATAATGTCGTAATCGCGCCCGGCTGCAAGATCGCGCTGTTCATGGCGATGATGGTGCTGGTCGAACCGGGCGACGAAGTCCTTTATCCCGATCCAGGCTTCCCGGGCTATTCATCGATTACGCTCGGGCTGGGCGGAGTCCCTGTCCCGTTTGGACTTGCCGAGCGCAATCACTTCCAGCCTGATCCCGACGAGATTGCGGCCAAGATAATGCCTGGCACCAAGATCCTGATTACCAACTCGCCGGGAAATCCCACCGGGACTGTGTACACGGACGAAGTGCAACGGCATATTGCAAAGTTGGCTGTCCAGCATGATTTGCTGGTGCTCTCTGACGAAATTTATGCGCGCATCATGTACGGTGGAGAGTATGTTTCCATGCTGCGCTATCCGGGCATGGAAGAGCGCACTTTGATCATCGACGGATTTTCGAAGAGCTTCGCCATGACCGGCTGGCGATTGGGATACACAGTCGCGCCCGCACACATCGTTTCCGCGCTCAATATGCTGACGATGAACACCTACACCTGCGTCGCCGAGTTCACGCAATACGCCGCCATCGAAGCGCTGCGTGACCGGCAGGGTGCGACCGAACGCATGGTTGCCGAATTTGCCAAGCGCCGCGAGCAGTTCACGCACGACCTGAACCGTGTACCCGGATTCCGCTGCGCGCTGCCGGAAGGTGCGTTCTACGCATGGGTGAACGTCGCCGACACGGGCATGAGTGCCGAAGAAATCTGCCGCATTATGCTGGAGGAAGCTGGAGTGGCTGCGATCCCTGGCGCCGCATTCGGGCCCTCCGGCAGGGATTTTGTGCGTTTCTCGTTCGCGTCGTCGACTGCTACTTTGAAGGAGGCGGTCGAAAGAATTCTAAAGGTCTCTGCAGCGTGGCAGGGTACGCCCGCGGGCCGGTAATAAAGTTAAAGGGGTATCCATCTGACTCAGCTGGCCCTATCTGTAGTGGTGCGGCACCCTTTGAGGTAGATCAGTTCGCCGCGTAATTGACTGGTATGATTCGGGTGCGGTCGTAAGCGCTTGCTGCACAAGGCGAAAGAAAAGTTTCCCTCTACTCCTAGATCTTCGTCGGTTGAAGCGGAAAGTGAATTCATCCAGGTAGTACGGTAAGTGCTGGTAGCTGATGGCCCCTTGATGGGTCCCCAACAACCAGCGTTTCAGCAACGAGGCGACTCGATGCACGCGCGGCAACGTTCTGCTTACTTCCTTGAGCTGCCCACGGAAGCGCGTGATCTCGCGATCATAGCCTTTCTCTTCTAGTCCCGAGTAGCCTCGCCACCCGTCCGTGTGGACCGTACTGCCCGGCTCGATAGCATCCTGCACAAACGCATGTAAACACTCAGCGGAGGCGTCTTCGATGACGCGCATACGAACCCTTCCGATCGCTTTCCCATCGGCCTGTGCCGCGATGATGATCAGAGCCTTGTTTAGAGCTCCCCGCCCTTGCTTACCTTCTTCCAAACCGCCGAAATAGGTCTCGTCCACTTCCACCCATCCTGTCAATCGGCCACGGCCCGGCCTGACCATTGCACGCCGCAACTTTTGCAACCAGAGCCAGGCAGTCTGGTAACTCCCTAAGCCAAACATCCGTTGTATCCCCAATGCGCTTGCCCCGTTCTTCTGGCTGGTCACATACCACATAGCCCGAAACCACATGGTCAACGGCGCGCGTATGTCTTGGAAAATCGTCCCTGCCGTTACCGAGGCCTGATGTCTACAAGCTGAGCACTGGAACAAAGTGCCACGGACTAAACTCGCCTTTGCACCCCCACATCTCGGGCACCGGAATCCCTCGGGCCAGCGCAATCGGACCAAGTACTCCCGACAGCCGGCCTCGGTTGAAAACCGAGATTCGAACTCGGTGATCGTGCGTGGGTAATCCTCCATAGAGCCAAACACTACATATTGTGCCCGGCTGAGTCAAATGGATACCCCTTTAAAGTTAATTTCGGCAAACGACTTCGAAGCCGCAAGCGGCGAAGCGGCCGCGAGGGCAGCCTGCGTCTGCGCTGAACTGATTTTCTACTGCATCTTGGGAGAACGAACTACATGAGAGTTCGGATTTATTTCCTGCCTTCGCTTGCCTCATGGGTCCTGCCCACATTGTCTTTCGCCCAGGCTCGCACGTTTCCGGGTCCCGATGTCCAGCAGATCTATCAGCACCTGCTTCCGGAGATCGAAAAAATAAGCATCTTCGACCACCACGCCCACCCTGGTTTTCCTGACGATCCCGACGTTGACGCCATGGCTGCGCCTCCCGGAAGCGCTGCATTGCGTGAGCGCGATTCCAATCCAGAGCTGGCCGCGGCTGCCAAAGCTTTGTTCGGATACCCGTATAACGATCTCTCGCCCGAGCACGCGCGCTGGCTCGTTCAGAAAAAGGCTGAATTAAAGAAAGCACAAGGCACCGCATATTTTTCGAATATCCTCGACAAGTTGAACATCGAGCGCTCCGTAGCCAACCGCGCCATGATGGCCGACTATCTCGATCCCAAACGCTTTTTGTGGGTTTTCTTCGCCGACGCCTTCATGTGGCCCTTCGACAACAGCCAGCAGCGCTCGCGCAATCCCGACGAAGAGGTCTATATCCCCCTGCAGGAGAAAATGCTGCACCGCTGGATGCAACAGGAAAGCATTTCCAAGCTCCCCCCAGATTTGGCCTCATATCTGTCTTTTGTGAGCCGCACGCTCGAAGACAATCAGAAAAAGGGCGGAATTGCTATGAAGTTCGAAGTGGCGTATTTCCGTTCGACCAAGTTCGGCGATCCTTCGCGCGAGCAGGCGGAAGCCATATACAAGAAGTATGTTGGCGGCGGCGTGCCCGCTGCCGAGGAATACAAGACCTTTCAGGATTACTTGTTTCGTTACTTAATCCGGGAAGGCGGGCGCCTTCATCTTCCCGTGCACATTCACTCCGCGGTAGGGATCGGCGACTACTTCAGTCTGACCGAAAGCGGCATCATGAATCTGGAGAACATCCTGCGCGATCCGCGGTATGCGAGCACTACGTTTGTGATGATTCACGGCGGATATCCCTATGAGCGCGAGGCAATCTGGCTGGCGGCGGTGAAGAATGTCTACCTGGAATCGTCGCTGATGGAGATCGTCGAATACCCCTCGGAATTCAAGCATTCCCTGAAGCAGTGGCTGGAGACTTTCCCCGATAAGATCACCTTCGGGACCGACGCTTTCCCGTACAATGATGCTCTCGGTGCGGAAGAGAGCTATTGGCTGGGAGTGCAGTCAGCGCGAACTGGAGTGGCGGCCGCATTGGCTGAGATGATTTCCATGGGTGAGGTAAGCGAAGCGAAGGCGCTCGAAATGGCCAAAGCTTATTTGCACGATACGGCGACCAGCCTTTACGAAGGAAAGGTACACTGATATGCCAACAGCAAAAGCCAAAAAACATGCATCGAAAAAGAAAACCCGGATTGCGGTTGCCGGGGAGAGCAGCGTGTTTCAGCAACAGGGAATTGCTAAGGCACGGCCCAAAGCGGAATTGAAGCACATTCCGTGGAATACGGTGGAGATTGAGGCTCTCAATCCGCTGCTGGGACGGCAATTTGTGGTCGGACGCGACATCATGGTCGCCCGCGTCATAATGAAGAAGGGTTGCATTGTGCCTGAACACAGCCACCTCAACGAGCAGGTCACCTATATCCTCGAAGGGGCACTGAAATTCTGGATTGACGGGAAAGAGATCGTGGTAAACGCCGGCGAGGTTCTAACCATTCCGCCGAACATGCCGCACCGAGCCGAAGCTCTGGCCGACACCCTCGACCTTGACGTCTTCAGTCCCCCCCGCGCCGACTGGATGAACAAGGACGATAGCTACCTGCGGTGAGAAATAACATGTGGCGCGGACATTCCTGTCCGCGTCTAAGGCTGCGGCCGCCAACGTCCCTCGTTGTTATCACTCCCTGGCCCCCTGCTACTTTGTCATTCCGAAGCGCCACGGGCGAGGAATCCAGCTTTTGCGCGTCCCGTTCGGATGAAGTAAAGTCAATCATCAGCCGCGTAGCGGTGAAATTCGTTAGCCCAGCGCGTCAGCGCTGGCTGCGCTTTATAAATGGTGTGAGTCCCGTCAGGGACGGCACATGAAATGACAAACCAATCGGCGTTCCAATCCAAGGTCGAAGCGGCATCCCATTTGCGCTGCGTCGCATGCGCCAAAGTCTGTGACCGCGCCGGTCAGAACTTCCGCTGTAGCGACTGTGGCGATCTGCTGGAGGTCTTTTATCCAGGCTGGAACGTAGAAGGCAAGCTCCGTCCGGCCGGACTGGACGTAGCTGCTTTGAAGTCGCTCTGGCGACTCCGACGAAAGTCTTTGCTGCCCATCGATCAGAGTGGCGTCTGGCGATTTCGTGAACTTCTGCCCAGTGTGACGGATGCTTCTTCCGTCATTACCCTGCGCGAGGGCAACACTCCTGTCTACGACCTTCCTTCCTGCGCTCGCGTTGCCGGCGTCGACCAATTGTTCGCCAAGCATCAGGGAATGAATCCGACCGGATCTTTTAAGGACACCGGCATGACTGTCGCTGCCTCATTCGCCAAGCAGGAAGGTTTTCACTGGGTAGCCTGCGCCTCGACCGGCAACACTTCAGCATCAATGGCGGCCTACGCTGCGCGTGGCGGCAGGCGCAGCCTGGTGCTCATCCCGGAAGGCAAGATTTCGTGGGGGAAACTCTCTCAGGCGCTCGATTATGCGGCTGTAACCTGTCAGCTCCGCACCGATTTCGACGGCTGCATGCGCATTCTGAACGAAGTCGTGCAGCGCATGCCGGTATACTTGCTCAACTCCGTGAACCCCTACCGTCTGGAGGGTCAAAAAACTGCAGCTATAGAACTCCTGGAGCATTTCGACTGGCAGGTCCCTGATCACGTGATTGTGCCGGGCGGAAATCTGGGGAATTCCTCGGCGCTCGGGAAAGCCTTTCTCGAAATGAAGGATTTAGGTCTGATCTCGCGACTGCCGAAGGTTTCGATCATTCAAGCAGAAGGAGCGAACCCACTGGTTCGGATGATCCGCGAACGCACTAAGCAACTGACGCCGGTGCAGGCCGAGACGATGGCGACTGCGATTCGCATAGGCAATCCTGCCTCCTGGAAGAAGGCGCTGCGAATTCTGGAAGTGACGGGTGGCGCCGCGGAGCAGGTCAGCGAACTCGAAATCGCGCAGGCCAAAGCCGAGATTGGCGCCGACGGCATCGGTTGCGAGCCCGCGTCGGCAGTCACGTTGGCAGGGCTAAAAAAACTGGTAAGACAAGGGTTCGTTAAGCGCGGCGAAAGCGTTGTCCTGATCCTGACCGGACACTTGCTGAAAGACCCCGAGTTCACCCTGAAGTTTCATCGTGGCGATCTGTTTTCGGGAACGCAATATGAGCAGGACGCGAAGATTCTAGCGGCCCATCAGCGCGCTCCGGTAGTGCTGGACGCAACCGTAGAGGCAGTAGTGAAAGCGCTTGAAGAAGCGGAAACAAACTAGATAAGTAATGATGCAGCGCTGCCCTTAGATTGAGGACAACCGCAAATTCGGCTCTGGAACTAGTGCTTCCCGCGACCTCGGCCAATCTTGGCCCGGCCTTCGATGCCGCCGCCCTGGCTTTCGGTCTATACCTGAACGTCCGGGCTCACGCAGCTCTATCATTCTCGATCAAAGCTAGCGGCCGCGATGCTGAAATATGCGGCGGGCTCGAGAAGCATCTCATCCTCATCACTTATCGCGAAGTGCTCGAAGAGCAAGGAAAGGCAGTCACTCCTCTAGCTCTGCAGATTGCGAATGAAATGCCCATCGGCAAGGGCTGCGGATCATCCGCTGCTGCCCGGTTGGCTGGCATCGCCCTGGCCGTCCACTTTGGAAAATTGGACTGGACCAACAACCGGATCGTCGGCGAAGCGTCCTACCGCGAGCATCATCCCGACAATGCCGCTGCCTGCTGGATCGGCGGGCTTGCTGTGGCCTGCATGTCCTCGGAACGGGAAGTACAAGTGGTGAAGATTGCGCCCAAAGGGAGCTGGCCTTTGCTGCTTGTTGTCCCGAGCCAGCCGCTCCCCACCGAAGAAGCTCGCCGGGTGCTGCCCGATCACTATTCCCGGTCCGACGCAGTTTCGAATGTTCAGAACTCCATGCTCTTGCTAGCTGCGTTGGTTCAGGGACGCCACGAACTTCTCGCTTCGGCCCTACAAGACAGGATTCACCAACCTTATCGCGCGCGCTTATGCCCGCTGCTTCCCGCGATGCAACAACTGGTGGGCAAGGCGGGGGTGCTCGGAGTAGCCCTCAGCGGCGCGGGCCCCTCGGTTCTAGCATTCCTCGATCCAAAGCATCCCGTGAAGAAGAGCAAAGCTGCGATCGCGTCGTACCTTAACGATCATGATCTGCCTGCAGAATTGTTCCTGACCGCAATCGCCGAAAAGGGCGCCAGCGAGCAGCAAGGCTGGAAAAAGGCACATGGCCGCTCCCATCACTAGGAGCTGAGAACGCGGAAAAAAAAGAAGACACAGGAGAGTACTTCACAAGGGAGTTCAGCAGTGCGGAGCCGGCGCCAGCAGCTTGCCGCCTTTGTAGGAATACCGACCCTTCAGGCCAATCGAGGGTGATTGTCGGGCAAACCAGGAGAAGAGCGCGACGTCTTGTGGATGGTATTCGCTTCCATTCATCAGAACCCGGAACGAAAGGTTGGGGAAGGTTTCAATCGCGTCGCCGACCTCAAGGATATTGGAGAAACAGGCCGAGGATCCTGGCTGCACCCACGCGGGCACGATGTTGCTCATTAAGGGATCGCTGTACCACTCCGCCACCTCGTGGCTGAGAGCCGTGATGTCCTCCAGCGGCACCGAGAAAATCCGCGCATCGTTGTGAGTAGCCCAGATGAATGTGTTGATGTTTTGTGTGTTTCCTGGCCCGGGCGAAGCCAAGGCGCTGTGCAGTCCAATCACACAACATTGGTCCGGAGTTCCGGCGAAAAGGAAGGCATTGTAGGTCAAGAAAATGGGCAGGGAATGAGGATCGGCATTAAGCATCAGAAGCAGGGAGCGCAACTGCTTGCCGAACCATTCCATATTTACGAGCCCGATCGGGACTCCCGAAACCGATCCCGTAAATTCGAAACCAAACTCTGGCGGCACGGTAATATTCAACGTCGGCAGCACGGCGGGATGGCTCAGCAGCACGTGCCAATCCGGGCTGGTCTTCTGCACCACGCTATAGAACGAGGCGCGTGACACCGCATCGCCGAATTGCGTAAACCCCGTTTGCGAGGCGAATGGCTGGAAGATTGGAGATGCCAGGGTGGCTGCCACGCGGCTGGCTCCATCCAGGCTGGCGCCATTGGGGAAGATGAGGGCGATGGGAATGATTTCGACGGGAACGGTGGTAGTAGCCGAACCCGCCCATGGGCTCGTACCTACCATAGTGTAGCGAAACGTCCGCGTTTTTCCGCCGGGTAACTTGTAGTTGAATTGATTACTCCAGGTCGGAACCGTAATGATTGTGGAGTCTGCAGGCTGCAGGGAAAGCCCTTGAATCGGCTGAACCGTGTAAATCGGTTGTCCAATGCCATCGCCGCGGGAGCCAGGCTCGGCGAACGACGAGGCCACGGTCAGCAAGATGACGCTTAGCGCAAGTAACCTGTCACGTCTCATCAAAGTTCCTAAAGCTGCCTGGGGGAACGGCTCGTAATTAGCAGCTAGTCGTTAGTAGTCGGGAGTCCGCAGCTTTCCGCCTCCCTGCCAGCTGCGACCTGATACCTAACTCCTAATACCTGAATTCCTACGTCCGGCTAGCCGGTGGAATAATTCCATTCATACGCAGGTATTCCACCTTCTGGCCGTAATGATCAAAGCCGTGCCACACAATGGAACTGGCCATACTCAGGCGCGTGGTGGTGCCATCCCCAAACGGACTCTTGATAGGGAGGGTCAAATTTTTATCGTTAACCGTGGCGACCGCCTTATGAGCGTATGCGAAAGAGTCTTTCGTGAACTTTACGATCGCTCCTTTGGCGGTCATCGAATCCGGTCCGTTCTCTCCGCCCAGTTCCACGGGCGGTTTCTCACCTAAGACGGCAGCTCCAATCATGTAGTTAGCCGCGGCCACATGTTTTACCTGTTGGGCAAAGGTGCGTACCCCTTTGAACTCACCGTTGGTCGGAGCAAACGTATACTTGTCTTCCGGCATGGCATCGGCCGCCGGAACAAAATCATTTTCCAGATTAGACACCGAACGATCCAAAACGTCGGCAATCGTAGGTTTTTCACCAGCCGGTTTGGAAGCTTGAGCGAAACCTAGGGAAGCAATCATCAACAAGAACAGAACAGGAAACAAGCGAGTAATCTTCGTCATCGAGCTCTCCTTGTGACGGCATCATTGTAACCGCACCGAATTGAGACAAGACTACGAATCAAGGGGCGAAGCGTGGCACGGAAGTGCCAGATGAGATCTTTGCACAGGGTACAGTTGGACCGGCGCGGAGGCGCGTCCTTTCATCAGTTAGGGATTACGACGTCCTAGTCCCTCACCACAGAGGGCGCAAGTGCGACGTCCCGCGCCGACAGCCGGTGGCGTCGAATGGTGCTAAGTCCCACCAACAAGGCAATCGCGGAGCAAAGCAAAGCTCCTGGCACTCCAATCCTTGTCGCCAACGCCCCCCAGGCGGCGCTCCCTAACGCCATTCCTCCCTGCAAGACCAGCAAATACATGGACAACGCCCGTGCCCGCACCCAATCGGGACTCATGGTCTGCGCCGCCGTGTTCAGGCAGGCCAGGATGCCAATCCACGCCGTTCCCCCCAAGAATAAAACCGCGCACAAAGGCCCGAACTCGTGCACCCGTCCTGCCACGAAGCTGACGGCGGCAAAGACGAGGATGGCGAATGCGACCACGCCATCCACGGAGAGCTGTCGCCGGAGTCGCGGCAGCACGGCGGCCCCCGCCAGAGCCCCAGTTCCGAAAGACCCGACCAGAATTCCGTATCCGGTCGCTCCGTGTGGCCGTGCGATGATCGGCAACAGCGCCCAAATGGCGCTGGCCGCCAGGCTGAAAGCCCCGGTGCGAATTAGTACCGACTTCACGACGGAAGATTTGCGAACATAGCTGAATCCGCTCTTGATCGCATCAAAAACGCGACCCGTCTCGACCCGCTCGTGCCCACGCCGTTTCCAGTGGTAGAGAAAAAGGATCACGCCGAGAAAAGAGACCGCGTTTAAAAGGAAAGTGATTCCACAACCCGCACTGGCAACGACAATTCCACCAACCGCCGGGCCTACCGCCCGAGCCACGTTAAATCCGGCTGAATTCAACGCCACGGCGGCAGCGTGTTGTTCGGTGGAAACCACTTCCGGCGTGATTGCCTGCCAAGCCGGGTCGTTCATGACCGCACCCAGCCCCAGCAAAAACGTGAATAACAACAACACCCAAGGAGTGACAACTTGGAAGAGCGTCAGCACGCCCAGCGTGGCGGAAGCGAGCACCATCCAGGTCTGAGCGAACAACAGGAGCCGCCGCCGGTCCACCATGTCGGCCAGAGCGCCGGCGGGAAGGATGACCAGGAACACGGGAAGGGTCGCGGCAGCCTGCACCATGCCCACTTTGAACGGCGACATGGTGAGTGTGGTCATCAACCATCCCGCGCCGACATTCTGCATCCACGTACCGGTATAGGAAATGACAGCGGCGATCCAGAGCGACCGGAAAAGCGGTTCTCGCAGGGGAGCCAGGGCCGAGGCATGTGGCAGGGGCTCCGGGACGCGCATTTTGATCGTTTCCGCCATCAGCGGGTCGGCGCTCCTTCGGCCAAGGTGGCAACCGCGCCCGCGAACGGCCACTCGTGGGTACGCCAAGCACGAATAAAGTAGATCACCAGCCCCGTCGCCAGGATAATCAGAGCATAGCGGATTTGTTTCATCGAATTAACACGCGAGAAGAGCACAAATACGAAGCCCGCTGAAGCGAGCAGCGCGGGAAGTGGATAAAGCCACATGCGGAAGGGACGGGGCATATCCGGCCGGCGAATCCGCAAAACAATAACTCCAATTGCCTGCACAAGAAACTGTAATGTGATACGAATGACTACCAGCGCGGCAATTACGTCCGCCAGACTAAAAAAACAGAACGCCGTAGCCACCAACCCCAGGGTCACCAGCGAAACGTGAGGGAACCGTCCTTTCGGGTGCACGTGTCCGAACACCCGAAAATAATTACCGTCCAGCGCGGCGGCGTAGGGAACGCGGGAATAGCCCAGCATGAGTGAAAATACCGATGAAAACGCCGCAAACATGAGCAGCACGGTCACCAGGTAGCCTGCCCACGGGCCATAAATCCGCTGCATGAAGATGGAGATTGTGTACATCCCGCTGTTCGATTTGGCGGCCTGGTCCAGCTCTTGCCAGGGCATAACGCCGAGCACGCTGATGTTCATCACGATATATAGACAGGCAACGAGGAAAATGGACAGCAGGAGAGCACGGGGAATTGTTTTTCCCGGCTCCTTGACTTCTCCTCCAATAAAGCAAACGTTGTAATAGCCCCAGTACAGGTAAGCCGCATACAGCATGGACGACCCCATGCCCCAGAGAAACTGCCGCGACAGATGGAAGGCGCCAGGCGGAAAGCTGAAGGCTCGCGCCGCGTTGAAATGGGTCAGGCCGGAGAAGATGATCCAGGCCATCGTCCCCATCACGACCAGCCACATCAGTTTGGAGACCATACCAATGCTGGTGATCCGGCGATACAGGAGGAAAATCGCAATCAGGCAGCCGGCAATCGCCACGAAGGTTCCTGCCGAAACCAGCCAGTTCAGTTGCAGCGCGCCCAGGAGCGGCACTCCGAGGCTGAGCTTATGCTCAGCGTAAACGCGGTCGAGACCCGGCCAGAAGTACGCCGCATATTGCGCTAACCCGATGCACCCGCTGGCAACGGACATGGGTGCGCTGAAGGAGAGCTGCCAGATAAAGAGGAAGGAGATCAGTCGCCCAAGCGTTTTGGGCCCATAAATTTCATTGAGAAAGCGGTACGACCCGCCCGATCCGGGCATTGCGGCACCCAATTCTGCCCAAACCAGCCCGTCGCACATCGCGAACACAGCGCCCAAAATCCATCCCAGCATGGCCTGCGGCCCGCCCACCGCGCTCACCATCAAAGGGATGGTGATGAAGGGCCCGATCCCGATCATGTCGATCATGTTGAGCGCAGTAGCACTGCCCAGTCCGATACCACGGATCAATTCGGGAGAGGATGGGTTGTCGGGATGGGGATCAGGTTCCATTGCATTTGGTTCTAGGCTCTGGGCGCTAGGCTCTCGGGTTTCCGATCTTGATTTCTTACCTAGAGCCGAGAACCTAATTTTTCGTGGCCAGCGCTCAGTAAATTCACATACAACCGGATCGCTCCTGGGACGCCGACCGGAAGCTGCCGGAAGAATGCGTAACCGGTGTAGATGTACGTTCCTTTGCCGTACTGCGCGCGCAGCAACCCGCCCTTCTGAGGCTCTTCTCCAGGATCGTGGCAGGCGAGCAGCGGCTTGAAGTGCTCATCCCACTGGTCCATGAAGTACAGCCCGCGCTCCTGTACCCATCCGTCAAAATCCTTCGGCGTGATCTGGTTGGGATAATGGAAGATGCTGTCATCGGGTGCCAGAATATCCACCGGCACCTCTTCCACGGAAGCGCGGGCGCGGCTCAGTTGTGCCGGATACGGCGTGAAATGCCCGCTATTGAAGTCGGCAACCCCTGTGTTGTATTGCACGACCAGAGTGCCACCGGCGGACACGTAGTCGAGTAGTTTCTTGTTATTGCCTGCCACATCTTTCTCTGTGTCATAAGCGCGAATGCCGAGCACGATGGTGCCGTAGCGGCTGAGGTCCTCCGTGGCGAGCTTCTCGGCCGGAATTAAGGTCACGTCCAAGTCCAGTTGCTTGAGCACTAGGGGAATGTCGTCGCCCGCGCCCATGATGTATCCGACCTTCAGGTCCTTAGGCACTTTGACGTCCACGATGCTGAGGCGCTGAATCGCGGGCTGGTAGTAATAAAACGTATCGAGATCAGGGCGTGTGACTACGGTGTAGCCCAGGTCATACGACTTGCCCTGGTAATCCAAACGTGCCTTGAGTCGGTAATGGCCTTCGTGCAGATCTGACGGCAACACCTGAAAATGAACATCCTTGGACTCTTCTGGATGGTCGAACGTAATTCTCTGCATTGCCGGTTCCGTGCTCCACGATTTTGGCAACTCCAGGCGGAGCTGTGCGTCTTCGGAAGTAGCGGCGTTACTTCGAACTCCGATCGTGATTTCAGTCTTTCCGGTATGCGAGGTGGGGATGACAGCTGTCGCTGGCTCTAGAGCAATAGAAAACGGAGGCGCGACCGCAAGTGCGCGCTTGGCTTCGGTTCCATCCGGTTCTTTGTATTTCACCATGCAAACTGCGTGCGCAATCCCTTCGCGTCCGTTCACGGCATAGATCGCATGTGCCTGCACGGGAGCGGGTGGAAAGGGGAGAGTGGCATCGCGCGGATTGTCCACCGTGTTGATACTGTCGATCTCTGGCTCCTCACGATGCCAATACGGCCTGGTGTATTGCGCGTCAGGTGATACCGTGACCTGAAATTTTGTCACCTGGTTTGGTTGCGCTGCGCTGAGCTGCTTGGCCGTCCAACCCGGTGGCACGTCGAGTTCGATTCTCTTCACAACAGCTCCGTGTCCAGCAATGACCTTTGCCGTGACTGCGAATCGCTGCCCAGGCACCGCCATGAAGGCATCCTCCGCGTCCGGCGCAATGGGGACATCGGCACTGACCTCCATTTGAATGCCGGCTGCAAGATTTGCTGCTTCATCGAACTGCTCTTTCTTTGTGTTCAAGTCTGCGAGGAGACCATTCTTAGCTTCGCGAGAGAGAGACGATTTGTCGATTTCCTCAATGACCTTGGTCGTATTTTGAAGACCGGTGAGGAGTGCATCAGCCGTGCGGGGCCGATCGCTATCGGTGGTTGCGCTCGCTTGCTCGATTAGCCTTTGCAGATTCGTCAGTGCTGGGTTCAAGAACAGTACCTTCTTTTTTTCCTCTCCTAACCGGTCAGCCAGTGCAGGCAGGGTCGTATCAATGCCATCGAAAAAGTCTTTTTCATGCCCATCTCTGTCCACGGTCGGCGGCAGGACCGAATCCACCAACCGGTAAAACGCGTAATGCGGGCCCGCATCCACCGACCAGCCACCCGCACCCTGCGAAAGCTGGTGCCTCAACCCTTCCATCGCGAATTGAATGTAGGTCATCCCCAGCGCCGGGTTTGGTTCGCCCGTGCTCAGCTTGACGGTGTAGTCCTTGTCTGGACATACATTGCTGCGGAATGGGCAGACATTATCGATATACAACTTCTTGGCCTGCCAAGGCAGTAGACCTTCACTGACCTGGTCGGGAAAGCGATTCGGATCGGCAGCGGCGCGAAACGCCTCGCGAGAAAGAATTCCGGATGCTTGGTGATTGCCGTGACCATCACGGTCGCTGCCTCCGAAGCGCGAGACGATCACATCCGGGCGAAACGTGCGGATCACGCGCACCATGTCGCTCAACGCAATATCGTGACCTTGCCATTTCTGAAACGTCTCATCGGCAGTTTTGGAGAATCCAAAGTCTGCAACGTGAGTAAAGCGTTGCTCCACTCCGTAGTAGCGGTCAGATGCGGTTAACTCCAACGTGCGCAGAACGCCTAAAACATCGAACAGATTGCTGCCGACCTTATTTTGTCCACCCTCGCCGCGGTTCAGCGTGAGCAGTTCCGCAGTTACGCCTTTGCCGCGCGATTCCAGGGTGAGCATGCCGCCGTCTTCGTCGTCGGGATGGGCGGTGGTGTGCAAGAGACGTGCTGTAGTGCGCAGGCGCAGCAGCATTTGCTTGAGACCAGCTACAGCGGTGTCCTGGGGAAGCGGATCAACCGGGCTGACCTTGTCGCCTGCATTTTGGGCCAGGGCCGGAATCAGTGCGACGGCAAGCAAACAATGGAGGAACCGCCGTAGGCCACAGTTGGAAAAGCCGCGAAATCTGGTTTTCAGCCAGCGGTCCGACCTTGTCATGTCAACGGGATTGGTTTTGTCAAAGGTGAGACGCAATATTTTTCCAGGGTACCAGTTTCGATAGTTTACCGGAGTGCTTTCAAGAATTCATACTGAGGTTCAGGGGAAAGCCAGCTTAACAGACAACTCACATCTGTGGAACGTCAGGCGTTGCTGCCCAGCGGTTTTGGAACTTCCAATGCGAGAAACGTGTGAAGGCCGCCAAAGACGGTGGAGATGAGGTCGGAATAGGGTTGCGGATGGAATGGCTATTGAAGAGCACTAGAGGGGGCCGTGGCATAGCCACCATCGACCACCAGGTAATCGGCGAAGCGGGTACTCAACTGGCTTACCGCACGCCAGGAGACGTTGTCCGGCGGCGTACGCACTGTCGCCAGGTCCATAAGGTTCGGCATCAAAGGGGAGGGACAAACCGGTGCCCACCACATTGATGCAGGCCAGTTGATGGCCGTAGCCGATCACTTCCTTTTTAGCATTACGCCGGGGACGACACAGAGCACAACCTGGGCTACTGCTCCGCCCGGCCGTGGTTCCATCAATCGCCAATCCGAGGAAACGAGAGTTTTGGAAGGCCTTGTTGCGTTTGGCCCGACGCAGGATGGCCACCATAGCAGCTCGGGTGTGAGCCGGATCCAAGCGCGCGGTGAAATAACTCAGGGCATCATCGCTGAAGGATTGATACACAGCCAAAGCACGGCAGGCCGCAGAACGAACTAACTAACTGTTCTACGGCATGAAAACTGGGCTGGCGCAGTACTCGGCCCATGAGCAAGGACCACAGCAGGACGCGAGCCGAAATCTGGGGTTGCACTCTACCCGGCTCGGTTAGGTAACGACGCAGACCCAAGCACCGGGTCACATAGCGAAACAGTTTTCGCGGGGTGGGTGTGTTCACCGGTTTCGTTTACGCTGCTGTTTGCGGGTTAGGATGAGCAACTCGGCGTTGGCCGTGAGCACTTCCTTCACCGCCTCTTGAAACTCCCGTCCTGCCTCTACCCGTCGTTGCACCTGCTCCACCCAGGCTCGCGGGATGCGTTCCACCCGCCGCTTGCCCCGAGACATGAAAGTCAAAATCCAAGCTTCGTGCCCTTCTCCCTTGGCGCAATGGCAAGAGGGTTTCCCACAACGAGTACGACTCATGGTGAGCGAGCCGGGCAGAAGCTGATCCGGGATGGAGAAACGACGGAGCACTTCGAACTTGCGTTGCCGCCAACGGGCGGCTGCCGGGCCTTGCGGTCCGTCTTTCATCTTGATGCATCCATGCCACAAGATAACGATAACTATAAGGCAAGGTTGGGAGTGCGAAAATAGGAAACTCTCACGAACGACTCAGGGTAGTCAATGGAAAGCCCGCCATTACAGGCGGTGCGAGGCTATCGCACACTCAATGTTCCGAAATAACTGGTCGCTGCCGCTGCCTTTTGGCAATTATCCGCGGCCGTGAGCAACTTATCGAACTGCGGCACACTGTGGAGCTTTGCGAGCAGCGGGTCGGATTGCAAGGCGGAGTAGGAACAATAGTTCTGTTGAATGGCGCGGCCGATCATCTGCAGAGCGATGTCTTTCTTGCCACAGAATGCCATGATGGCGCCATGTTGGTACCACTTCTCGGGATCAGGCTCGGCCAAGACCGCGGTCTCGGTCTTTGTGGCGAGCTTATCCACATCTATGCCTGAACTTGGCTGCAGGCATGCCTCCAGGAATTCCCGGTGATCGCGCGGATTGACCGGCACTCTTTTGACCGCCTGCTGTGCTTCGTCTAGCTTGCCTTCTCGGAGAAGCCGGTTCAGGGTCACAAAGCCGGCATACTCTGAGCCTGCGTCCAAGCGCTCGTAGTCAGGTACCCGTTCCGTCTTTCCCAGTTCCAGGAAGACCCAAGCACAAGAACGAAACAGGGAATTGCCGGGATCAATTGCCAACGCGGCGTCACATTCACGTGCAGCCTCTTCAAGCTTGCCTGCGTACCTCAGGACATAGCTCAACGTGAAGTGAGCTTGAGAACTTTCAGGCCGGCGATGCACCAGTTCCTGGGCCTGCGCATAGGCTTTGGGTAGTTCTCCCCTTTCCACGCGGTGGACGATCAACTGTCCGGCGGCAACGATCCGATTGGGATCAAGGCCAAGCGCCTGCTCGTAGGCGGTATTGGATTGCTGGAACATTTCTTCTCCACCATCGGAGAAGGTTGAGTCGTAGTAGTAACGTAGCCCCAGCTCTTCCCATGCGGGAGCGTAATTCGGGTCCAGCGTGGTCGCCCGCTCCAGCAACGCAATGGCTTGTTTATTGGGGCCCGGATCGTGGGATGCTGCCATGCTGCGCAAATAGAGCTCATAGGCTTCGGGATTTCTCGGTCGGCTTGCCGCCTCGATGTAGCCTCTTTCAGCTCCCAGGAGCGGCAGTAGACCTTGGCGCACCTGGGTATCAAGCTGTGCCTGGAAGGAAATGAGTTCATTAGCGGCGGCCGTCAAGGTGGTCTGCCAGAGTACGCGATCGCTGTTCACTTCGACCGCTTCCAACGTAACCAGCAGCTGCTTTTGCTGCCGCACGAAGTGTCCGGTAAGAACGTTGCCGACGTGCAGTTCGCGGCCGACCTGCTGCGGATCCAGATCGGCGCCATTGTATTTTCTGGTTATGGCGGAGGGGCGAACGTCCAGGGCGCGGCTGTTGGTCAGTACATTCGCAATCTCATCGGCCAGCGCAAAGCGCAGGTAATCCACGCTGGGGTCGGCATTGAGGTTCTGCAGGGGCAGCACCGCAATGCTCTTTTTATTGGCGCCAAAAGCCGAGCTACGATGCTTGAACCACCACGTTCCAACCGCTGCCAACACGGTGATTAGGAGGCAGCTGGTCGCCACCAATAGATAAGTTTGTAGTCTGCTCGTCCTCTGAAACGTATTGGTCGAGAGAAACACGGGAAGACGCGCTGTCTTGGTCAGCCCCGATTCGCTTTCTTTTTTCAATCGCTGCAGGTCTGCCCGTATGTCCGAAGCACTGCCATAGCGCTTGGTGCGGTCTTTCTCCATGGCCCGACCAATGATGTTTTCGAGTTCGATCGGCAGGCTGGCGTTTATCAGGTGGGGAGCGGCCGGCTTCTTGTTCATTACTGAGTCGAGCGTGGTCACGATGTTGGTGCCCGAGAACGGCTTCTTGCCCGTTGCCATCTCGTAGAGAACGACTCCGAAGGAGAAAATGTCGCTGCGCGCGTCTAGTTCCTCGCCTCGCGCCTGCTCCGGCGACATGTACACGGCGGTACCGGGCAGTAGCCCCACTGCGGTCAGCGACTCCTCGGCTACGCCGCTATCCGTCGTAATGTTCGAGTCGCGCGACAATTTGGCAAGCCCGAAGTCCAGGATCTTGGACTGACCATTCGTGGTGAGAAATATGTTGGCGGGCTTGATGTCGCGATGAATGATTCCCTTGGCGTGGGACGCGATGAGCGCGTCGGCAATCTGCACCCCGACCTCGAGCACCTCGTCCAAGTCCAGCGGCTTGCCGCGGATGCGCTGTTTCAGGCTCTCGCCCTCCAGCTTCTCCATGACAATGAAGGGATGCCCCTTGTTGTCATCGATGTCATGGATGATGCAGATATTGGGATGGTTGAGCTGCGAGGCGGCCCGGGCTTCCCGCTCGAATCGTTCCAGGGACTTGCGATCGTTGACGTACTGATCAGGAATGAACTTGAGAGCTACATGACGGCCCAGGCGCACATCCTCGGCTTCATAGACGACACCCATGCCGCCGCCACCGAGTTTTCCCACGATGCGATAGTGAGAAACGGTCTCGCCAATCACCGGGAACTCCCGTAGCTTTCGGGGCAATGTTAGGCCCGTGCCGTCGCCGGGTCAACTGGGTAAGCGCCGTGACGGGGCAGTTTCAGCGATACAGCCCTGCCGATGAGCCGACCCATTCCATATCGCGATTATGGTCGACGCCCATCTGCAGGCCCCGACCCATGCGGATGATCGTCATAACAGGTGACATCTGCTCCAGCCAGATATACATGACCCTAATCTCAGCCTTGGTCTTGCCGTGAGGAGTCTCAATGACCGGCTCGAAATGCAATCGCTCCTGAAGAATATACTGTGAGCGTTTTTCTTTCGGGATCGCCGCCAATTCTTCTTTCGTCGGCCCAATCACCACTCCCAGACCGGCAAACGAGTACAGAGGCTTGAGGGCATAGTTCTCAAGATCATCAGGGAGATGGGTCAACTGGTCGAGGAACCACGTGCTGGGCACAGATTCATGCTGCAAGTAAGGAATCGAATACTTGCTGATGCGGAAATACCAGTTGGGGTGCCCGGCCCATTCCACATCGAGATCAGCGCAAAAATCGAAAGCCAGTTTGGCTCCCTTGCGCTGCAACTCATCCACGATCGCGCGGTTGTAGATGCGGCGGATCGGGATGCGCTTTCCCTTGCTTTCGTAGTAGAGCTGCCGACCTTGCTTCTTTATGTGGGTAATGCAAACGGTGCTGATGCCCAGCATCTTCTCGGTGACCAGAAAGTCCGGCAACGTCTTCTGATGCAACGGATCGATTTCCATCAAGATCACGTTTTCCGGGTCGTGCTCGGCGACCACAGCCCGCCGTAGCAGTTGCAAATACGACTTCTTGTCTATCCCGCTCAACAAGTATTTCAGCGAGCTATCCAGGCCGAAAGCCTCGATATAACTCTCGGCCAGAACGGTCTGATACCCGTAAAGGGAAGGGAAGGCTTGTAGCTCGACCAGTTTCGGCTGCAACTTCCCGCCTGCGTCCCGCACCAGGCCAAAATCCACTTGGATGAACATGGGATGGGTCGCTTCGTTAGGAACGTTGAATTCCGGCGGGATCGACTCGCTGGACTTTGAATGGTACTCGGGGTTCTCGACCAACTGCCGGACCAGCTCCTTTCCTGCATCGCATATCTGATTCAGAAGCGACTCAGGAAAGAAGCAAGGGGTCTCCGAGACGCGAAACTTCACAGGTGTACCGCACTCGACTTCCAGAAGCTTGAGGAGCGCACGGTACTTCTCGGCGGAATAGCCGGCGTTAAAGTGTTGCCGAAGGGCGGGGACCATATGTAAGGTCGGCGAATCGCCGACTGTCGCGCGACTTACCGACAGGTTGTCTACGCTTCCAGCAGAAACTTTCCGCTGCACATAATTTGCTGATCGTCTACCCAGATGTCGAACTTCCGCCCCACGACGTCGATGTGGGTGGAGGAATACCACTCGGCGCCGGTATGGGCACCGTAGGGATTGCCGAAGGCAATATGCACGCCGGGATACTTCTCATCCTGCAAAATCTGCCCGATCACATCCTTCAGCTCGATATTCGTACCGATGGCAAACTCGCCCACGCGATCGCTATTCTCGTCCGTATGCGTATAACGCCAGAAGTCATCCTCCAGATCATGGTTGTTGGAGTGAGCTTCCATAAGCCGGTTTCCCTGCACGCGAAGGGTGAGCGGATTTTCTCTCAGATCGCCAAACTTGGCGCATAAATAATCTCCCACCACTCCGTCGACCACGAACGTGCCGTTTACCTCGCCCGGGGTAGTAAACACCTCGCCTCCGGGCAAGTTCCCCCATTTATCCGGGCTGATGATGCCGCTGGTTTTTAGCCAGCGGTAATTCGGGTTAAGGCTCGCTATCAAATCCGTTCCCGCTGTCGTTCTGGCACGAATTACAGTGGCGCGGCGGACCAGTTCAACCACTTTGGCGCTGATCCGATCCACCTTCAGGAAGTCCGCCCGCATTCCCTCCAGCATGATTTGCCGATTGATATTGACCATGTGCGCATGGCGAATCTTCTGACGGTTGACAACATCCGTCATCTCCATGCGCGACTTCAACTCGTTGGTCTGCGGCTGAACCGCGAAGATACTCACCTGACTGCTTTCCAGGTCCTCCAGAATTTCCCGCGGCAGGCTGGACAGAGGTCGTGGAGCCAGATCCTCCAGGATCCACGCACGATAGGGAGTTCCAACCGCTTCTACTTCCCGCACCAGGGCTGCCGCGATCTCCCGGGTGGCCTCGTCGGTGATGACGGTAACTTTCTCACCTGCCTTCACCCGCAAGCAGACTTGTATCGCGTTGCGCGCCCCAGGGATGAGTTCAGGATCGACAGGAATATTGCTGAGCTGGTTTGATTGACTGACGGGAGCTTTCATTACCCTACTTTTCTGGAGGTTGCCGAAGCTGCCGTCTCACCAAGCCCCAGCTCCGTCTCCGCCATGATGTAATCAACTACTCTCTTCAAGTCGCCGGTTTCTTCAAAGACACGCGTCTGGCGGTCAGCCCCGCTGCCCATTTCCAGAATCGTATGGATATAGTTCAATTCTTCCCGCGAGTCCAGCTCGTCCACCACGTCTTCCACGAAATCCAGATACTCGTGGATTAAGTCGCGTACCGGCACTTCTTTCTGCTTGCCGAAATCAATCAGCTTGCCATCCAGTCCATAACGTGACGCCCGCCACTTGTTTTCCATGATCAGGGCGCGGCGATATAGGCGGAAACCCTGGTTCGCCGCATACAACTTGTAGAGTTTAGCGACGGTGGCCTGAATTAATGCGGCCAGAGCGATAGTTTCGTCTACCCGCATGGGAATGTCGCACACCCGAAATTCCAGCGTGTTGAAGAAGGGATGCGGCCGGATGTCCCACCAGATTTTCTTCGCATTATCGATGCAGCGCGTCTTGATCAGAAGATTGATGAAGTTTTCGTACTCGCCCCAGGAGGGAAAGTAATCGGGAATGTTGGTCCGCGGAAATTTATCGAACACTTTGCAGCGGTAGGACTTCAAGCCGGTGTTCATCCCCAGCCAGAAAGGAGAGTTGGTCGAGAGCGCCAAGATGTGCGGCAGAAAATAACGGGCATGATTCATCATGTGGATGGCCGTCTCGCGGTCCTCCACTCCGATGTGCACGTGCAATCCGAAGATCAGGTTGGCCCGTGCTACCAATTGCATGTCTTCGACAATATTCTTATAGCGCTCGTCCGGGGTAATCTCCTGTACGCGCCAATCTGCGAAAGGATGCGTGGCTGAGGAAGCCAGTCGCAGGCCGTTTTCCTTGGCCAATTTGACCATGTCACGACGCAGCTTCCTGACCTCTTGTTTCGCGTCTTTGATATTGGTGCAAACCCGCGTGCCGACCTCCACCACCGACTGGTGCATCTCTGCCTTAACCTGCTCCTGCAGCAGCATCTTGCCCTTTTCGATCATTTCGGCATGGATGTGGGAGCGCAGGTCGCGCGAGACCGGATCGACGGTCTGGTATTCCTCTTCTATTCCGATGGTGAAGGTAGGTTCCATACTCAAACCGGTGAACGCCAGACTTCGCTGCGCAGCCGCAGGCGTGGGGTCTCCCACTCACATGGAACGCCCCAGGATGGACAAGTATAACCTCAGCCGCTAAAGCCGCATATTTGTGCTCTTATGCAGGAAGCCCTGAAGGCCTGCGCCACCCAAAAACCTCGCATAACTCCCAGATGCGCGGCAATCTTGTCGACTAATTGCAGCTTCAAGTCGCTTGTGCTCTTTTTCGGGTCGGCCTGGCTTTCTCAGGCGCATTCGGACCCGCCAAGAAAGCCGCCCAGCGCAATTCTTGTGCCGGGTTCTCATCACTAAGCGCCTTCTCAATCGCCAACGTCGCCACCGCGTTGACGATCCACTCAAAATTTTCAGGTCCCACTGAATTTACGTCAGCGTCAGGAGCCGGGTTCATGAAGTCGATGGCGTAGGGAATCCCATCCTGCACCGCGAACTCGACCGTATTCAGGTCATAGCCGAGTGCCCGGCAGAGGGTCAGGGAATCCGTAACCACACGTTCGTATAGCTTAGGCTCAATCGGCGAGGGACTCTTCACGTACCGCTCATGATGCGGGGCCCGAGGATCGTACACCATCACGTGCACATCTTCTTGTCCGACCACGTAGCAGCGGAAGTATTCTTTGAACTCCACGCCGCCTTGCAGAGTCATGCACAGGTCACCAGTCTGGTTGTAGTACTGAAAGAACTCTTCCGGCGAGTGAACTTTGTAGACGTGCTTCCATCCACCGCCCGCGTAAGGTTTCAGAAAAGCCGGGAAGCCAACGTAGTCAAAGACCTCCTCCCAATTCAAGGGATAAATAAGGTTGCGCATCGACTGATCGGTCGTTCCGGGAGGATGCTGGTTGTGAGGAAGAATGACAGTTGGCGGAATGGCGACCCCCAACTTGGTGGCCAGGGCATAGTTAAAGAACTTGTCATCCGCCGTCCACCAGAAGGGATTGTTGATAACAATCGTACCGTTCAAAGCGGCATTTTTAAGGTAGGCGCGATAGAACGCGATATCGTGAGAAATGCGGTCAATGATTACGCGGTAACCGCTGGGAGCGGCCATCTTCACCCCGCCCAGCTTTACGAATTCCGCCTTCACTCCGTCCAGTTTCCTGCCGTTGATCCGGTCCACGAGGGCTGGCGGAAAGGTGTTCTCCATTCCGAAAATGATTCCGATCTTCTTTTCCATACAGAAGCTCCTGATCGGACGGGCTAGCGGGCTGCTGAGCAACCCGAAATCATTGACCTTCCCCAATTGGAGCCAGCCTCAGCGTTAGGCATGGCGCTCTGTCAGCGCATGAAACAAATATCCTGTGGGAAAAAGCGTCCCACCGAGAACAGCACTCCAGAAATCGAGATAATGGCCCACGCTATGCTCGAGCCCCCAACGCATCCAAGGGAGCAGGTGAAGCGCTTCAGAGACGTGAGCAAGAACCACCACAACCAGGCAACCTGCGCCAAGTAACTGGAGGAGAGAGCACACAGTCCTTCCCCGTGGAGAACATGACCACCGACCCTGCCAACAGCATGCAAGCTGGCACCAACCCAACTAGTGCTTTAACTAATGTGACATTCATAGCGTGCTCGAGACGAATCGGACGGGGTCAAGTGCACGATTCCGAAAATCATTTCTGGGCCCAGTTCCTCTGACTAGCCGCTAGCCACTGGCCACTAAAGATACTTCACCGCCATTCTCTGCCACCAGGGCCAGTCGTGCCCGGTGTGATCGCCCCAGACATCCAGCCAATGGGGAATGCCCTTTGTGTTAAGGATGTGGGACATCTTCACATTCTGGTCCATGCACATGTCCCACTCGCCGGTGGCGAGCACAATCCGCATGCGCCGACAGCGGTTGAGAAACCAGTCATCACTGATGTTCGCCATGTAATCGGGCGGGCAGTTGAAGTAGCAGTCGTCATCGTAATACCCGTCCAGAAACTGATGGACATCAAACGCTCCACCCATGCTGACGCATTGCGTTGCGACATCGGGATGTTTGAATGAAAAATTCAGCGCATGATATCCACCAAAGCTGCAGCCGGTCACCACCAATTGCGTACTCTGGCTTCGCGAGCGAAGGTAAGGCAGCAGCTCATGCAAGAGGTAGCGCTCATATTGCAGATGGCGCATCACTCGCACGCGCGGATGCACACCCTTGTTGTACCAGCTCTCCGAATCCACGCTGTCCGCGCAGAACACCTGCAGCTCGCCGCGCTCGATCTTTGGTGTCAATGCCGCAATCATTCCCCGGTCCTCGTAGTCGAAAAACCTGCCCATGGAGGTGGGGAAGACGAGCAGCGGCATCCCGGCATGGCCAAACACCAGCAGCTCCATATCGCGGCCCAGTTCCCGGCTGTAACCCTTCCGGTATTCGCGGTTCATGCGGCAGGTATATTAACCCATGCCGGTGGCAATAAAATTTCTAGCTGGCGAGGCTATCGGGATAACAAGAGTTCTTGGAGCGGGCTTGTGGAAGGGGGAAACGTCGAAAAGGGACTGTGTGGCAAGGTGGCCGTGTGGGAGCGGGTCTTTGACCCGCGCAAGCTGGTAACAGGACCTCTTACCTGGTCGTGCCACTTGGCCTAGAAAGGGCAGAGCCCCCCACACAGGCAGATCCCTAGCCCTTGTATACGGAAGCCAAGGGCTGGACTCCTCGCCGGATTGCATCTTACGTTAGGATGTCTAAGGGGCATTTGCCTCGTCCTACGACCTAATGGTCACGGCACCACCAATTTCGAAACCTACCGGCCCGCGCGAAGTACTGGTTACTGTGACACTATCGGCCATTGCTATTGCAGCATTCGCGGCGGTTTTGGGCCTCACCACGCGTTTCCACCACTGGCAGGCTTCCCTCGCTGAGCACATGTACCAGCAAGGCGAGCGTGCTTTGCAATCCGGCCGGGCAGCTGCGGCCATCGAGGACTTCCGTTCTGCGCTGGCTTTTGATCGCGACAATTTCTGGTATCAATTCAGTCTCGCTCAGTCGTTGGAAGCCGAAGGCCGGTTCGATGAAGCTGAGTCTTATCTCGTCAACTTGTGGGAACGTCAACCGCAGAATGGAATGGTAAATTTGCAACTTGCGCGCTTAGCCGCACATCGCCAACTCACCAGCCAGGCGCTGCGCTACTACCACAATGCCATCTATGGTATCTGGGATCGTGATCCCGATCAGAATCGGCGCACGGCCCGCTTCGAACTGATCCAATTTCTGCTTAAGCAAAATGCCCGCACGCAGGCCCAGTCGGAACTGATCGCTATGGAGGCTGGACTGCCTCCCGACCCACAGCTCCATCTCAAGGTCGCGGACCTTTTTCTCCAAATTCAGGATTACGAAAACGCGCTTGGCCAGTTCCGGCAAGTTTTGCAGCTCGATCGCAAGAACGTACAAGCCGCGGCCGGAGCCGGGGAAGCTGCCTTCGATCTCGGACGTTATCGAACCGCCTTGCGCTACCTGGAGCCTGCCGTTGCCGCCAACCACAAAGATGAGGAATCAGCCAGGATGTTGGAAACCGCTGGGTTGATCATTGAGAACAACCCCTTCCGACGCAAGCTTTCCCTGGCGGAGCGCAAACACAGGGTACACACCGCTTTTCAGGCCGCAAGCCTGCGCCTCAATGCCTGCATGCAAGCGCACGGTGAGTCCACGAGTTCTGCCGGGGCCGAGAGCTCTTTCCAGAAACTCTACGCCCAGGAAATGCACCTGAAGCCTAAGGTTCGCAGCAGAGCCCTGGACGATCCGGATTTCCAGGAAAACGTCATGGACTTCGTTTTCGACACGGAGGAAGAAACTAAGGAGTGCGGATCTCCCAGCGCGCTCGATGAGGCGCTGCTGCTGATCGGCCGCAATCGCGAGGGAGCGGAACAGTGAGTCCGCCACTTACTCCAGTCAATTCCGAAGTAGCTGTTTCGCCCGAACTGGCTTCGGCGCCGCGCCGCAGTCTGATGCTCTGGCCTTTCGAATTTGCTTTTCGCGAAGAACGTTTTTTTCTCATTCTTTCCGTCTTTATAGGAATTTTCTCCGCTCTTGCCGTCGTCTGCTTTCGGCTGGCCATTGACTGGACCCGCCTACGGCTACTCGGACCGAGCCTTGTCCCGTCGGGCCTCCGCGTCATTCTCGCGCCTTCGCTCGCTGGAATCGTTGTCGCGGTCCTGGTACTCCATGTGTTTCCGACGGTACGCGGCAGCGGAGTTAACCAAACCAAGGCGGCGCTTTACATCTACAACGGATACATCCCATTCCGCACTGCCGTCGGAAAATTCATTACATCAGCTTTAGCCATCGGCGCCGGGCATTCGCTTGGACCCGAGGACCCCTCATTGCAAATCGGCGCCAGCCTGGCCTCTGCCTTGGGACGTCGTCTGAAGCTGTCGCGGGAGAAACTGCGCCTTCTCGCTCCAGTGGGAGCGGCTGCTGGTTTGGCTGCCGCGTTCAACGCTCCCATCTCCGCCGTCCTCTTCGTGATTGAAGAAGTCATCGGCCGCTGGAGTGCCGGCATTTTGGGATCGGTTGTTCTGTCGGCTGTTTCCAGCGTGGTGGTGATGCGCTGGTTCCTGGGCTCTGAGCCCATGTTCCGGATTCCCGCCGTGCAACTGATTCGTCCCCGGGAGTTGCTGGCCTACGCCGTGTTGGGAATTGTTGGTGGTTTCGCGGCTCTCGTATTCTCCCGCAGCATTGGATTCTTGCGCCCACGTCTGAAGGCCATGCCGCGCTGGACGCAGTACTTGCAGCCCGGTATTGCAGGCCTGCTGATCGGATTGATCGGTTATTTGGGTTTTCCCCAAGTCATGGGCGCCGGTTACGAATACATCGACGAAGCCATGCACAACCAGTTCGCCTGGAAAATGCTGGCCATCCTCGCCGGCCTCAAGATCCTGGCCACTACACTTTCTTTTGTCAGCGGCACGCCGGGCGGAATGTTTGCCCCCACCCTGTTCATAGGAGCCATGCTGGGTGGTGCGGTAGGCGATGTGGAGCGAATCGTGTTCCCGCACTTGACGGGCTCGGTGGGAACGTACTGTCTGGTGGGGATGGGCGTCCTGTTCGCCGGGTTCTTGCGCGCGCCCATGACTTCGGTGTTCATGGTGCTAGAGGTAAGCGGGAATTACTCCATCATTGTTCCAGTGATTGTGGGCAACGCATTGGCCTACGTGGTTTCGCGATCCCTTCAGCCCACACCCATCTTCGATCTTCTGACTCGCCAGGACGGATTAGAGCTTCCATCGCTCGAAGAGCAACGCGAAGAAGCGATTCTCCGCGTGGAGGACGCAATGCATCCCCCCAGCGGTCCGGTGCTCGATGCCGACGAGACGGTTGCACATGCCTACCAGCGCATCCAGCATTCCTCGGAAAACATTTTCCTGGTCCGCCTCAGCCCAAGCGGCTGGACCACAGTCAGCCGCGACATGGTCAGCAGACTCAAAGGCGAGGGGAAGGGCGAATTATCGCTCGGCACCGCCCTTCCATCACAGCGCCTACCGTACTTGCATCCCGACCTGCCGCTCGAAGTGGCGCTTCGCCACGTCCATGAGGCTCCTCTGCTGCCTGTCGTGCATCGAGCTGACTTCCGCCGCCTGGAAGGTGTGATCTCGCAGCAGGACGTACTGAACCGCTACAAACTGGTCGAACGGGAAGAGCCGACGTAGGGACAGCCGCCCTCGGCTGTCCAGCGGAGCGAAGCTCCGCAGCTTTTCCAATACAATTGCAGCATGCGCGCCATGGTGCTGGAAAAGCCGCGGCCTGCCGAAGAGTCGCCGCTCGCGCAGCGCGAAATTCCAACGCCGTCGCCCGGCGCTCATGAACTTCGCATTCGCGTGCACTGCTGCGGGCTCTGCCACACGGATCTGCACACAGTCGAGGGCGATCTCCCGCTTCCCAAACTCCCGGTTGTGCCCGGGCATCAGATCGTCGGTGTGGTGGATGCCATCGGCCGCAGCGTTCGCCAATTGAAGGAAGGCGATCGAGTCGGAATACCCTGGCTCTACTCGACCGACGGTACCTGCCGGTATTGTCTTCAGGGATTGGAAAACCTTTGCGACAACGGACGTTTCACTGGCTATCACGTCAATGGAGGATATGCTGAGGCCACCGTCATCTCCGAAGATTTTGCGCATCCGCTGCCCAGTTCTTTCTCAGACGAAAATGCCGCCCCGCTCCTCTGCGCCGGCATCATTGGGTATCGTTCGTATCGCCTGAGCACTATTCGACGCGGAGAGCGCTTGGGACTCTATGGTTTTGGTGCCTCCGCCCACCTGGTAATTCAACTGGCCCGGTATGAAGGCTGCGAGGTCTATGTCTTCACCCGTGCGGCTGCTCACCGTGAATTAGCTAAGAAACTAGGGGCAGCCTGGGTGGGCGGCGCCGACGAAAATCCCCCCGGCCCACTTGACGCAGCCATCATTTTCGCCCCCGCCGGCGCACTGGTTCGCGACGCCCTGCGGGTCCTGCGCAAAGGAGGGACATTAGCGTTGGCAGGTATTACGATGAGTCCCATCCCCGAATTGGATTACTCTCTCCTTTACCACGAAAAGGTAGTCCGCAGCGTCGCCAACTCCACCCGCCAGGATTGCCGCGAATTCTTGCAACTGGCCGCCGACGCCAACCTCAAGACGGAGATCCGAACCTACCCACTCGAACAAGCAAACCAAGGCTTGCAGGACTTGAAGCACAGCCGAATTGAGGCGGCGGGGGTGCTAAGAATTGACTAATTCCGATCAGTAGTGTCCGGTTATAAGTCGAACATTTGCAATTGAATGCAAGCATCTGATTCCGGAAGTTGACGTTCGAACTCGAGAAAACCCTCTAAAAGCGGGATTTTTTCGAAAAGAGAGATGCTGAGAATTTGGAGAATTTTGTGCAAGTTCAAGTCGAGGCCAAGGCGCTTTTTCAGGATGGCGACCAGCAAGTAGGTCGACAGCGCTACCCAGACTTGGGTCTTCACCGCGTTCTCCGAGG
>DASQIH010000304.1:0-4159 GCA_035631655.1 Terriglobales bacterium | reverse complement strand
TGATCTCGCGGTTTCGACCACACCAGAAGGTGCCCCGGTGTATCTGCGAGATCTCGTCCAGATCAGCCGCGGCTATCAAGCCCCTGCACAATATCTGAACTACTACACCTGGCAGGACAAGAGTGGGCGTTGGCAGCGCAGTCGCGCCGTTACGTTGGCAGTCTACATGCGCGACAAAAAGCAAATCGCGAGCTTCGGTGAGTCGGTGAACTCGAAGCTATCGCAGCTTCATCAAATTCTTCCTGCGGATCTCATTTTGGCGCACACGTCGGATCAACCCCTGCAGGTTAAGGAGAACATCCATCTTTTTATCCGGGCACTCCTGGAAGCCATAGGCCTCGTCGTGATTATTGCGCTGCTCGGCTTCTGGGAATGGCGCCTCGCGCTGATCATGGCACTAGCCATACCAATTACGCTGGCGATGACATTCGGAATCGTTTATGTGCTGGGAATTGATCTTCAGCAGGTTTCGATTGCAACACTCATCATCGCTTTGGGGCTTCTCGTGGACGTGCCGGTGGTGGCGGGAGACGGCATCAAGCGCGAACTGGCGGAAGGCTCGCCCCGCAAGATTGCTTCCTGGCTCGGTCCAACCAAGCTTGCGACTGCGATTTTCTACGCGACGATTACGAACATCATTGCGTACCTGCCGTTCCTGATGCTGACCGGAAATACCGGCGAGTTCTTGAAGAGTCTGCCGATCGTCATGACGGCCTCGCTACTGTCCGCGCTATTCGTTGCAATGACGTTCGTCCCGTTCTTGGGCTATTACATTCAACGTGCCCCGGCAAAGCCAGAACCTACCATCGAGGAAAGACGCGAACGAGGCTTCTACGGTTTCTACAACCGGCTTGTCCAAAGAGCCATAAAACATCGTTGGGCTGTTCTTGCCGGATCTCTTGTTTTTCTCATCGGTGGAGGACTCTTCGGTTCTCGCTTGAAGACTCAATTCTTCCCTGAGGATGTTCAGTATTGGTTTTATCTGGACGTTTGGCTGCCAAATGACGCGCCTTTGAGTGCAACCAGCGATGCCGCAGTCCAGGCTGAAGAAGTGGTTCGGAAAGTGATCGAAACTTCGCCCGAGCTTGGATCGAAGGACGAGCGTGGCCATCTTCTCAAGTCGCTGACAACCTTTACGGGCGGCGGCGGACCGCGTTTCTGGTTTTCCGTCTCCCCGGAAATGCCGCAAACGAACTACGCGCAAATCATTGTTGAAGTAACGGACAAGGAAGCCACTCCGAAGCTGAAACGTCCGATACAGGACGCCCTTGCAAAGCAGATCCCAGGCGCATGGATCACTGTGCGGCAGCTGCAAACAAACCCGGTCGAGAATCCCGTAGAGCTGATGATCTCCGGCCAGGCGGACGTGGACGCGAAAAACGAAGCTGACGATATCCGTACGTTGCGAACGATCGCTCGCCAAGCCCAGGAGATCGTGGCCCAGGCCCCGGGCATTTCCGTTCTTCGGGATGACTGGTTTCCGGACAATCTTCAGCTACAGGTTCAAATCGACCCTGACCGCGCGAACGTCGTGGGCATCACCAACGCCGATGTCGCAAGCGCGTCAAGCGCGGCAATAAGTGGAACCCAAGTAGGCGTGTTCAAGGAGGGGAACAAGAACATTCCTGTTGTGGCGCGCCTTCGCATGCAGGAGCGCGGTCAGCTTGCCGACATCAAGAACCTTTATGTGTATAGCTCACAGACGAATAACCGCGTGCCTCTACTGTCCGTCGCAAATTTGGAGCACCTCCTGCAAACCGGTCGTATCGCGCGGCGAGAACACTTTCGCACCATTTCCATCTTGTGTTATCCACAGCCTGGAGTTCTCGCATCGGAAGTAATCGATCCGATTATTCCGAAATTGCAGGAGTTCCAGAAAAATCTTCCGCCTGGATATCAGCTGCGGATTGGTGGTGAAAGGGCCAAGCAATTAGACGGCTTCGCAAATCTCAAAATTGTTCTGCTGATTTCTTTGATTGGGATTTACTTGGCCTTGCTGGTTCAATTCAATAACGCCGTCAAACCTCTTTTGGTATTCGCTGCTGCTCCTTATGGCGTGATCGGCTCTCTGATCGCCCTCGCGATCATGCATACGCCGTTCGGGTTTATGGCTTTTCTCGGCATCGCCAGCCTGATAGGCGTGATTGTCAGCCACGTCATCGTGCTGTTCGACTTCATCGAGGAAATGCACGCAAAGGGCGAGCCACTGGTCCAAGCGCTGGCCGATGCGGGCATCCAGCGAATTCGCCCTGTAATGATCACAGTGGGAGCAACGATCCTGGCTCTTTTCCCGCTTGCTCTCGAAGGCGGTCCGCTGTGGCAGCCTCTTTGCTACGCGCAGATCGGTGGACTTGGCGTCGCTACCTTTATCACTCTGCTCTTAGTGCCGGTCCTTTACAGCATATTCGTGCTCGACCTGAAGATCATTCGCTGGGAAGCGAAGGACTCGGCCATGCATGACGAAGTTCTTGAAGCGGCTAAAACCGTTCCGCAAACAACCTGAAAGCAATGAAAATGACACTCATTCCTCAAGCCTCTGCCGCCGCTCTTCTGTTAGTCCTCACACTCTGTTTGCAGTGTGCTGGGGTTGCGGCGCTCGTTGAGTGGCTACGGGGTGCTACTGCCAAGGACGGCCAAGGATTTCGTCCGGTTCGCTCGGCCGTCTTGGTAGTGAAATCGACGATCGCAATCATTATTCTCCATGGGCTCGTGATCCTTCTGTGGGCAAGTTTCTACCGGTTGCAATGCTTTCCTTCGTGGGAACTCGCCTTTTACTTCTCCTCGAGCAGTTACGCCACCGTCGGTTACGGCGACGTGACCCTTCCCAGTAGGTGGAGACTCTTAGGGCCTCTTGAGAGCATGGCGGGCGTGCTGATGTGTGGAGTATCCGTCTGTCTTCTGTTCGCCACGATCACGCGGTTGGTCGACCGCGACCCACGCCATTCTCGGAACCAGGGCTACGCAAATCATCCGGTAGCCCCTGAAAAGGAACCACTATGTCAGTGAGCAAAGCTATGCCAGGCACCAACATTGAAACTCCCGATTGGCTTCGTGAGATGAAAACGATCCTCGAAGAACTCAATGAAGGTGTAGTCGTCGTTGATGATCAGCTTCGAGTGATCTTTGCGAACGAAGCGCTAGTCCGCATGGGAAACTACGAGCGTAAGGAAATAGAGGGCCGCACGCCCGATGCGATTTTCCCCAGCGAAGACCTTCCCCGTATCAAACGGCAACACGAATCGGGCCACCGTTACGGCCGACACCGCAGTGAGTTCTACTTGCCTCGGAAAGACGGCGCCAAAATCCCAGCGATCTTTAGCGGCCGAGTTATTCAGGGTCCGGACAAGCAGGACTACGTGTTGCTTACCGTGACCGACATCAGCGCACAAAAGCGAATCGAGGAGCAGCTTCGTGAGTCGAATTCACTCCTTCAAAAGCGGCAAGATGAAATGGAGGCCGAACTCGCCCTCGCCGCACATGTGCAGCAATCCCTTGCACCGCGTAGTCTAATTTGGAAAAACCTCGCTGTGGAGGCGTACTACAGCCCAGCCCGCACCATTGGCGGCGACTTTGGCGTAGTCCTCCCGCAAGGCGATGATTCTCTAAGTATCGTCGTATCCGACGTCTCCGGACATGGCGTCGGTTCGGCCCTAATGGCTAACCGCATCTATTCTGAAACGCTGCACGCACTGGGACGCAAAACCGACCCAGGAACCTTGCTGTGGGAGCTTCATCATTTCGTACATACTCGAATCCCGGTCGACGGCTTTTTCTTCACGATGGCCGCAGCCCGTTTCAGCGAGGATGGACGCCGAGTAAGTTTTTCTGCCGCCGGCCAGCCGCCAGCAATACTCGTCTCAAATGGCACTCTCCGCCGGCTTGAGTCGCGAAACGGTATCCTCGGTTGCCTCTCCGAAACTACACCGTCCGAGCCGTCCACGGAATTTGAACTATCACCGGGTGATCGCCTCATTCTGTACACCGATGGACTCGTTGAGGTTTTCAACTGTCTCGACGATATGCTTGGCGTCGAAGGTCTGGAAGATTTAGTCCTCCAATCGGCAACGCTAACACTCGCGGATATGCAGAAGACAATCCTTGACGGCGTAGCTGCGTGGAGGCACGGTCCCCTCGCCGACGACGTGTCCCTCGTTATCGT
>DASQIH010000303.1:0-29670 GCA_035631655.1 Terriglobales bacterium | reverse complement strand
GGTGTTCGCAGCACTCTTAAACCAAATGCCTTCAGTTCATCATCCAAATCTGCAGAAAAAATCGAGTCGCGATCATGAATCAGGAATTGGTAAGAATGGTCGCTGGGAATCGCTTCTCGGAACTGTTGCAGAGCCCAGGCGGCGGTTGGGTGCGAAGTGACATTGCACCAAAGGATCTGGCGTCTGCCAACTTCCATAACGACGAGCACGTAGAGCACCCGGAACCGGACCGTCACCGCGACCAGAAAATCACAAGCGATGATGGCTCGCGCGTGGTTACGCACGAACGCCTGCCAGTGCTGCGACGCTGTTCTTCGGCATTGCCGACCTGGTTGTGAGGGCCAGTACGCCCGCACCGTCCGTGGCGAGACATAAATCCCCAGTTTCAGAGATAGTTTCCGACGCGACCCGCGCTTGGCCCCAGGTTGGGTTCTCCGTCGCCATCTGAGCAATAAGTCTGCGAATGTCTCGCGGCAGTCGTGGCCTCCCTGGTTTCGACTTCCGGCACCAGAACAGCTGGAACCCTTTGCGGTGCCACCGGATCAGGGTGTCCGGCTGGACGATCGTCAAAACCTCTCTCCAGTTGAACCACCGAGACCGGAGCACCAGTGAAATCCTCGCCGCATCAGTCAGTCGACGCGGCTTCCTTTTGTGTTCCTGATAGAACGCCAACTGCTTCCTGAGAAACAGGTTCTCGGCAACCAGAGCGCCGCGGGAACATGCGGCCACTCTCAAGAACCGGACAAGGTCAACGAACAGCTCTGAGCCGGTCACAGCGAGACATTTGGAATGGAATCGAAATCGAGGCATGGCCGATTGGATTGTACAGGCGGGTTGGGCTGTGATGCCCATTGAAAATCGGCACAACCCAGCCGAATGCGTTGTGCTTCTGCCTCACGAGCTACGTCGCTCAAAAGCTCGAATTTTCAGGGACTTTGATCGTCGGATCGAATTTTTGCGTAGCACAACGGTGGCGTACATGTCTCCTGAGCAGGCGAAAGGATAAGGAGCTTGACTCCCGAACCGACCTGTTCTCGTTCGGTGCTGTCCTTTACGAAATGGCTACAAGCACAGTGCTGTTTCGGGGCGATACCCGTGCAGTTATATTTCACGCGATTCTGGAATGTGCCCCAATTGCTCCAGCACGCCTGAATCCCGATATATCGCCCGAGCTGGAACGGATTATCAGTAAAGCGCTAGAGAAGGACTGCAAGCTACGGTACCAAAGCGCTCCGGAACTGCGTGCTGACCTCCAGCGACTAAAGCGTGATATCGATTCGGCAAGTTCTGCCTCGGTTAGAGTTACCCCTGCTTCCGTGATTAGTCGGCCGTGGCGGAAACACTGGACCGCAATAGCAAGTGGTGGCGGAATTCTAGCCGTGCTTGCGATGCTGGTCTGGCTCGTTTTCTTCCAAGGTCGGGGTTCTCGGATAGATTCCCTTGCGGTTTTGCCGTTTACCAATGTCAATGGTGATTCCAATAACGAGTATCTGAGCGAGGGCATCACGGAAAGCCTCATCAATAACCTTTCACACTTGCGCGACGTGAAGGTGATGTCGTGGAGTTCGGTATCCCACTATCGACGGCAGGAAGCCGACCCGCAAAAGGCCGGAAAAGAGCTCGGCGTCGCGCGGTGGTCACCGGCAGAATCGTTCAGCGTGGCGAGAATCTCTCCATCACCGTTGAATTGGTCGACGCCAGTGATAACCATCATCTCTGGGGTGAGCAGTACAACCGGAATCTTTCGGAGATCCTGGGAGTGCAAGCGGACATTTCCAAGGAGATCTCCAGGAAGCTGCGGCCGGGACTGACGGGTGAAGAAAAGACACGGCTCGCAAAACTTTCCACGGAAAACACTGAAGCCTACGAGCTTTATCTCAAAGGCCAATACTATTGGAACCGCAGGACAGCGCAGACGCTGCGTCGCGCCGCCGATTACTTCCAGCAGGCCGTCGATAGAGCCCCCGGCTTCGCTCTCGCTTGGGCAGGATTGGCCGACTCTTACGCACTGTACAGTTTCTACAGCGCGGGTGCGCCGAGAGAGGCAGTTCCCAGAGCGAAAGAAGCCGCGATGCTCGCGCTGCGCATCGATGACGAAATCGCTCTCGCGCACGTTGCGCTGGCATGGGTAAAGATGGACTACGATTGGGACTGGTCGGGAGCGGAGAGAGAATTCAAGCGCGCCCTGGAACTCAGCCCGAATGACGGAACGGTTCACCACCGCTATGGGTCCTCCCTGCTGACCACGGGCCGGTTGGATGACTACCTTGCAGAGACCAAGCGCGCGCGCGAACTGGAGCCAACCTCGCTCATCATCAACTCACTCGTGGGGAGAGCTTTCTACTACGGGCGCCAGTACGATCCGGCAATCAACGAACTGCGAAAAACCCTGGACATGGACCCGAACTTCGTGTCGGCACTGTGGTACATAGGCTTGGCCTATGAGCAAAAATCCATGTATCCCGAGGCGATCACAGCGTGGCAGAATGCGGCCCGTCTTTCCGGCGGCGATCCGGTAATCCTGGGATCGCTCGGTCATGCCTATGCGGCATCGGGTCGCAGGAGCGACGCGCTCCACACACTTGCGGAGTTGAAGGAGATGGCAAAGCAACGGTACGTCGCGCCATTTGACGTTGCGGTCGTTTACGTCGGCCTTAGAGACAAAGACCAGACCTTCAAATGGCTGCAAAAGGCACTTGAGGATCATTCTCACTGGGTGATTTGGCTGAAATGCGATCCGAGATTTGACAGCATTCGTTCCGACCCACGCTACGCCCAGGTTATGCGCTATATGGGCCTCCCCCAGTGGGCAGTGGCCCATCCTGAAGCAAGCAAAGGCGAAGTACGTGAAGCTGCATTGAAATTTGACGCGTTTCTCTGCACAGATGCGATCAGTTCAGGCGATGATTCCGCTTTAGTGCGATGTCGACTTTGCTTTACAAACTCCAATGCCGGATCTCAGCACGCAAGGCATCAGTGTCTTCTCGCTCCATGCCTCCGACTGGCCCTTCCTCTGCACAGCACTTGGCATGTGTGCATTTGTTTTGGTGCGCGGGGCAACTTCGTTCCCCTGGCAATGTCCATCTCAATCCTGTGCAGCAGATCTTCCTCGGTGTGCAGAGCTTCGGCAGACCCTTCGAGGACCTTTTCACGTCACAGGAGTAATCCTGCTCCATCCGCAGTTGCATCCGTGCAATCGAGTTTCTGTATCTCTGCTGAGTCCCCGTGCGGGCAAACGAACAGAAACTAAACCGCTATTTATGCGCGTAGTGCGTTAGGCGCGCCATGAAGTCGCGCCGGCTGTCGGGCACCGTAGTACTTGCCAGAGCGTCGCGGTCCGCCTGGCTCATTTTGCCCAGGACTGCGTTGATCGCCGTGGCCCATTTGTCCATGCTTTCCGCATTGGGATAAGTGATGACTAGACAACGCAATGAAGGCGCCTCGTTGTTTACATACTGTTCGTCCATACCGTAGGCCGTGGCGACGCCTTTCTTGAATTGGTCATCAAACGTCGGCCCCAAGTATTTCTTGAGTGCTGCGACGTAATCGTCCGCCTTGCCGGGCTTCGCCAATTGGCAAACTACTCGCAGGTACCCAGACCCTCCGGTGACGCTGCTGGCGTGGTGCATAGTCGACTGCATCAGCAAGTCTTCGTGCTTGGTGGACGCAATCTGCCCCGGCCGTGGACCGCCCTTCCGCAATTCGTCAAGGACACGCGTGATCCCGGCAAGGGAGTTCGACGACCACGCCGCGCCGTGCGTAAAACCATCGGGTGTGTGCACGAGGGTCTCAAAGGTCGACCAGCCAATGATGGTCCCATCGGCCATGAGCCGTTCCATGATGGGAACGGTCGTCTTGTCAGTGTCTTCGGCGAATTGCATCCAATTCGCCCGCGGGACTTGGAATTGACTTACGTAGGTGTAGACCGGCTGCGTCTGCTCCACCTGCGAAAGAGCTGCCGGCGCAGTAAAAACCGCCACCGCCACACCGAGCAGGCCCACGATTCGTCTCAACATGGTTTCCTCCTCAAATGGCCGGCAAGCCGAACGACGCGGAACCCTTGAAAGTCGGTCCTCGTCACTCAAACGCGGATTACACGGATGGATGCGGAGGATTCGACGCCTACTCTATGGGTAACCGGGAAGGACTTGCACCTCGGTTCCGGCCAACATGCCGCTGAACATATGCCTGCACATTTTCCTTGTCAAGCAAATCGTCTCCGCGCCAGCTCCTACCGTTTACACTCAGCTGAAAGCGAGTGCTACCGAGCGAAGGTACGGATTATTTCTTCTCCCACAGGCCACTTCGGTAAAAAACAATCAATTCATCCGCCATCTGCCGGAACTGCACGGCCTAGCGTCATAAAGTATTGCAAGGAAGCACAAGGAAGACCCCCTCTTGTACCGCGGTACAAAGCCCCCGAGCCTCAATTCGAACGGCTCTAGGTCATCGCCTTCACGGGGCGATCACTTTACGAATAACGTGAAGGTCGATCCTAATGGTGATAAAGCGATGCCGAATTTGCAGATACCAGAAACCACGGTTAGGTCTAGTGGGGGGTTTGTTCTTCGTTGGCTTCGTCGAAGGAATCGAACCTTCAACCTACTGATTGTCGATCAGCAACCCAGAAATCAATGGTTTCAACGATTTCCCAAACATTTTCGTAGTCACAAGTAGGCAGATTTCGGCGACGTTGTTCCCTAGTGTTGTCCAGTTTTGAATGCTCATTTTAGCGTGTTCAGAGGGGGACGCTCACTCGTTCCGCCACCGATCCCCTGGTCCCGAACTATGAAAGTCAAAATTCCAAGTGTTTCATTTGGTGTCGCTTAGGAACCAGCGCACCGTTCTTTCTCTCCCTAAGTTGTACCGAAGTTGTACCGAGATCCGCGTGTTGACGTTGAGTTTGCTGCCGAGACTCGGGGCAGTTGACAAGCTCTTCTGGTCATTCGCGCGTCGGTTCCGCAGAGCCAGATTCTCGAGGAGCAAAACCTGCCGTGAAACGGACGATGCGAATGAGCAGCTCCAATCTAGAGCCGGAAACCCGCAACACGGAGGAGATTTATAGCAGATCAGCCGGTTGAGGAAAATTTGCAAGCTGTTGATTTCAGAGCCGGACACAATTTTGGCGAACGACAGGCATGGCAACAGGGCAACAGTGAAGAAAAAATGTTAGCGCGAGAACGCTCGCCATTAGATTGCCTGCGCGATGTTAGCCGAACAACAAAATCGTAAATTCGAAGCGGCTGGCACTCTGGTTGTTGAGAATTTCTGGATTTTTCGACATGCAGCTTTACGCGCCCCAGGGCCAGGGTTCATTCACTCCGAATACCCTTCGTCATCGTCTTCCTCCTCGTCTTTTTCCTCGTGGTGGTTGTTCCCTTCGTCTTCATCATTTTCATCATCATCATCTTCTTCTGGCTCTTGTCGAAGGAGGGTATCGCCAGCTAGCGAGCGATCAGAAGAGTCTGAGTCGAGGCATTCCACATGTATTCTGCTCATGTCCAATGCACTCCTGTTGCTTCTTTGCGACCGCTGCGACAATGTGCCGGGCGCTCTGAGAGCGGGCAAAGTGCTACGCAGATTCTGAAGGCGCGAACTCCAGCACGCGAGAGCGGAGCACCTTGCCGCGCTCAATCGGGGGCGCGATTCCTTCGGCTCCCACATCCAGTGACGTTTTTGTTAGACCGACCCCGCCTTCGACGCGAGGATGCGTTCGACCTGTTGAATGTGATTGAGGTCGTGACCTGCAAACATGCGCACGATGTGTTCGATGGTCTTTTCACCGCGCTCGGAGTGCAGGCCGTGGTGCTTCCATTTGTTCCGGAGTGAGTGATTTGATTAGATGCAGGCCCGCTAAGCGTAATCCCTATCGTCCCCTAACAACTTGCTGGATTTCTTTAGCCTGTCGACATTTTCTAGCCTAGCGTTCAGCCGGACCGCAGACCGGCTTCTGGCAAGGCTCTTGCACCCAGGGTCGCGTTCCGAAACTTGGGCCCTCTGTTCACTTTTCAACCCGAATCTTATTCAGTGTGGAATGATGTGAGGTTCGAGCGGGAGGAAATTTGAGAACCCACGAGATAAGGGCAGCGCGCTGATGCACACCCAACTTAGTGAATACATGCTTGAGGTGGTCTTTCACTGTTTGTTCAACGATGAAGCACTTCTCGGCGATCTCCCTGTTACTAAGGCCCTGTAACAGCAGAAAAACAATTTCACGTTCACGCCGGGTCAGAGGATAAGATTCCAGGCAGTCCTGCAGACCTTCGTTGGCTTCAAACAGAACGGGAGCGCCGCGGCGACTCTTCACGGGTTCCCTCGGGGAAACGAACCGCAGCGTAACCGTAACCCCTTCCGGCGTTTCTGTCAACCGCGCCAGCAAATCCTGTCGTTAGCACATGATATGTCCGGTCGATTTAGCACGTGAAATGTCCGCTTTTCAGGCGGTGAGAGTAGGAGACCATGCCAAGCATGCACTCCTAATTCGAAGACCGCCATGGAGCGGGCGATGAAAGTACAGGAAGTAATTTTGCGGGCCCTAGCGAAAAAGATCACGTGGTGGCAAGCGGCCGCGATCATCGGCATCAGTGATCGGCAGATGCGGCGCTGGCGCGAGCGTTACGAGCAGTTCGGCTATGACGGGCTGTTCGACCGACGGCGAGACCAGCCCAGCCCGAAAGGGGTGCCGGTCCAAACCGTGGAGCAAGGGTTGGGGCTGTATCGGGAGAAGTATTTCGATTTCAACGTGCAGCATTTCACGAGAAGCTGCGCGCCGAGCACGGCATTGCGCTCAGCTACAGCTGGGTGAAACAGACGCTGCAGGGGGCGGAAACTCGGGGCGCGGGGACGCCAACGGGCAGTGCATCGCAAACGCCGATCGCGGCGCCTCTTGCCGGGCATGCTGTTGCACGTAGATGGTAGCCGGCATCGCTGGTTGTAGGACGAGCGCTGGTATGACCTGATCGTTATCCTGGGCGATGCCACCAGTGAGATCTACTACGCGCAACTGGTGGAGGAACAATCCAGCTGCACGGTGCTGGCGGCGCTCGGCAGGTAGTGGAGCGCCAGGGCTTGTTCTGCGCCCTCTACAGTGACCGGGGGCAGCCATTTCTGGCTCACCCCGAAAGCCGCGGGCAAGGTCGATGCCCAGCAGTTGACGCAAGTGCGGCGCGCCCTGCGGGAGCTGGGGGTGCAAATGATCCCGGCCTGCTCGCCCCAGGCGCGCAGGCGCTCGGAGCGCAACTTCGCGCCTTGGCAAGGACGTTTGCCGCAGGAGTGGCGGCGCGGCATCACCCGGCTAGAGGATGCTAACCGTTTCCTACGGGAACACTATATCGCCGAGTTCAACCGCCGTTTTCAGGTGGCAGCGGCGCAGCGCGGCAGCAGCGCCTTCGTCGCCTGCCCGCGCAAGAACCTGGACCTCATCTTCGCGCTGCAGCATGAGCGCACGGTCGACCGCGACCACACCGTGAAGTTTCAGAATCTGGTTCTGCAGATCGAGCGGGTGGACTGGCGAGCCACGCTGCGGGCTGCGCGGTGACCGTCCACCAGCATTTGGACGGCACCCTCAGCCTAACGCACGGGCCGCACCGGCTGGGGCATTACACCGCGCAAGCGGTGGCGATCGAGTTAACGCCAACGGCGGCACGACGAGCCGTGGAAAAGTACAAAAGCAGACTTTTCCACCGCGCTTGGAAATCCCGACAACCCCGCGGGATTCCTCCTTTCCCACAGCTCCCGCGGCCACGGGAGATTAACCTAAACCGGACATTTCATATGTTACATTTTATTTGCTAAGAATACTGCGCCAGCAAATCCTTGTCCCCAGCAAATCCAAACCCCTCGCAAGAGGGCTTCCGCCGCGGAGAATGGGCATATCAATGCTTCTGGTCAAGCGGGACGTCGCCGATGGACCGAGGCTTTGCAGTGGAAGGATGCGGAGGCGACGGATTGTAATTGAAGTACTCTTCGTCTATCCAGATGTTGGTTTTGCGCTTGAGTTCCGCCAGAGCGGCATCCGTCCTCTCTTTCTGCAATTTATCCTTGATCTGTTCGGAGACGTCCCTCGCGTCCGGGAAGACGCGTCTTACGAGCTGCAGCACGAGATAGACCTGGGGGGTGTCAATCGGCTCTGAAACCTCGCCTGGATTTAGCTTCACAAGCATGTTCTGGATTTCCGCCGGCAGCTGTTTCAGGAAAGCGAGTTCGGTGGCTTGGTCGAAATAGGCTACTTTGGGATCACCAATTTCCTTTTCAATTTCCTTCAAGTCTCTTCCGGCGGCCCACTCCTTGGAAATAGCCTCGGCTCTCCCTCTGGCTTCCTGAGGGGGAAGCCCCGGCGCGTCGGATTTTGCGCCTGGCGCTTTCTTGTGAACGTAGACCCGCCGAAGTTCCCCTTGCTCGAACTCGCTTTTATGCGAGGCGTAGTATTGGCTTATGTCTTCTGGCGTGACTTTAATGCCGTCGGTGAGCTTCTTGTACTCCATTTGCGCTAGCTGTTGGTTGCGCAGCCAGGCAAGTTGCTGAGTGAAATCCGGTGTGGAATCCAAGCCATCTCTGACTGCCTGGTTGGCCAGCAAAAGCATCAAGGTATATTGATCTCCCAAGCTACGGCGCGTCTTGGAGCCTACCTGGAGGGCCTGCTCTGCCGTGACTCCAATTACGCGGTAGAGCTCCCCGGCGGTGATTTCCTGATCACCGACCCTGAGCACGACTTTTTCGGGCGGCGTGGTTTTTGGCTGCTCCGCCTTGCTGGAAGGCTGATTCACCGGCATGGAGCCAGCCGGCTGCGGCGGAGCTTGGGAGGAAGCACCGCTCGGTGACTGTGCCGCCGCCAGCATGCCCAGCAGCGCCCACAGAAGTAAGATCCAAACCCGGTTTCGGAGACTCGATCGTCGCATCACAACCCCCGGGCCCCGCAAGCACGGTGGAGAGCGGCGATAGATACTAACACAATCACCGCTGGACATGACCGCGCTTGCCCGCCCCGCGGGGCTCGGCAATCTGCCCTGCTTCCCTGTACGTTTTGCAAGTAAAGAGCAGTTAGAATACTGGGTGCCGCCACGCTGTCCGTCTCTGCGTTACTGAATTGAGACAAACCGTGCCCACTTCGCCGGCCTTCGTAAGACAGGCGACTACGAAGGAGGAGGCGCGATCATGAAGAATCTGTCGTTCGGGGTCGTGTTAACCGCCTTGACTTTGTTCTCAGGCTGCGGCGGCGGTGGCAAAGGCTTGCCGACTTCCACCACCGGCGGTCTTCCAAATGCTCCGCCTAGCAATGCATCGCTGAACGGTTCCTATGCTTTCGTGTTCGATGGCTTTGACGCAGGCGGCAGCATGTCGGCCGCGGGCAGCTTCATGGCGGATGGAAACGGCAACCTCACCAGCGGCATCGAAGACATCAATCGCCATTCGAGCGTGACCACAAATGCGACCTTCACAGGCATCTATTCGATCGGTTCTGACGGCCGCGGCATCTTCACCGTGAGCAGCGCAATGGGTAATTCGACTTTCCACTTCGCCCTGGACACTCAAGGCAACGGCCGCTTCATCGAATTCGACAACAGCGGAACACGAGGCTCGGGAATCATCAAGAAACAAGACTCCAGGGCCTTCTCTACCCCCGCTATCGGCGGCGATTACGCGTTGGGGCTAAATGGCAGTAATGGCGTAGGCACCCGCGTGGGCGCGGTCGGGAGATTTCACGCTGATGGATCGGGCAATCTGAGCCAGGGCGCCATCGATGTCAACGATGCCGGCACACTTATCCCCACCGCATCGTGGAACGGGTCCTACAGTGTTTCCTCAAACGGACGCGGGACTGCCGTGCTGTTCGGCACGGCGGTGCACTTCAGCTTCTACGTAGTTTCCTCCAGCGAGCTGTTTTTCCTTTGCACCGATTTCCCCACTCTGTTTCGCAGCGGACTGGTTCTGAGCCAATCCGGCGGGCCTTTTTCCCTCACTGTACTGAAAGGACCCGCCGTGTTTAATCTGACTGGCCAGAGCACCAGCGCCGAATCTAGCGCCGCGCTGGGCCAGGTGGTCACCGATGGTCTCGGTGGTGCGCTGGGTCTGTTTGATGAGAATGATGCCGGCAACGTTTCTACCAAACTAAAGTTCACAGGAGCATACAGCATCGCACCGAACGGTCGGGGGACTCTTGATCTGCAGGTCCAACCGACTATCTCCGAATCGTTCGTCTTTTACGTGGTAAACCAAAACCAGGCCTTGCTTCTGGAGACTTCCGGAAGTGCAGTGAAAGCCGGGTCGCTTGAACCACAAAGCGGCGCGCCCTTCAGCGATGGGTCGTTTTCGGGACGTTTTGCCGTGGGCACGCTCAGCCCAGCCGTCGTCAGTGTCCCGGATGTCTCGGGTGTGGCCAGCCTGGATGGCTCCGGGAATTTCTCGGAGACCGAGGACCAGAGCACTCCTTCGGGTATGGTCAGCAACGTAGTTGTGGCCGGTACCTACGCTGCATCCAGCGAAGGCAGGGCTAGCATTACGTTGACCTCTGCGGTATCGGGGAACGCCGCTTTTTATGCGGTGTCTCCGACCAAGCTGCTCTCAATTCCCTTGGACTCGGGCAACACAGCGCCAGCGGTCCTTGTTTTGGAACAATAACCCTCCCTCAACCGAAAGGAGGGCCAAAGATCGCACACCCGGGCCCATGCACAAAGAGTCTGCGCGGCCCTCTAAAGTGGGCTTTGTCATTATTTATTGCGCTGTTTCCTTGCGGGGACGGGGCCAGCGATGATGCGCCTGACAGCTCCTCCAGTGCTAGTCACTCATCGAAAGCCTGGTATCGCTTCCGTCTGGACGAAATCCCACTTTCGTAGGATTGTCACATTCCCGGTTGCAGGCGACAATGTCTTTTGGATTATTGAGCCTGATGTGGCCAAGTTCGTGGGGAGCTTGGCATTGCTGGAAGAGTGACGGTTCCCGGACGTCTACGGATTTTCACCTCGGCCCTCGAAAACCTGGAACTGTCCTTCACGCGGATCCCAAACAACTCCTGGTTTGAAAAACAAATAGCTTTTGACGGGTTGTCTAACACGTAAAAGGCAGCGACCATGGCCTCCTGGCGGTCTCCCGTGAGTGGGGTTCTTTCCGTTTTTGTGCTTGCGGCGTTTGCCACTGCGGGCTCCGGGCCGGGATCGATGCAGGTCGAGTGGCGAAACGCGCGGCTCACAGTCAATGCAAGAAACGCTTTTCTGGTGAAGATCCTCGGCACTGTCTCACATCAGACAGGCGTGCGATTTGTGGGTCTGGATGGAATCCACGGACGGGTTTCGGTGGGTTTTTCAGCAGTGCCCTTGAAGGAAGGCTTGCAGATGTTGCTTGGGCACCTGGACTACGTCATATCCGGCGACGCCTCCGATCCGCACGCGTTGTTGGTTGTGGTCATGGAGAGACGCGCTGCCGATAGAGATCAGCGTAATGTTCCCCAAGGCGACAAGACGGCCGGAGCGTCAAGAGCATCCCCCGGGCCGCAGAAACCAAGCATCACGACACCGGAGCAAGCACCACCGCTTTTGGACGAAGAGACATTGCGCGCCGCCATCGTGAGTCCTGACGCTGCAGTGCAGGCGACCGCGTTCAACAGTTGGTTCCCTGTGGACTACCAAGCCGCGACGGCGGCGCTAGTGGAAGCCACAGGAAATCAAAATAGCAATCCCCAAGTGCGGGTGCACGCTCTTCAGCTCCTTGAAGCCACGCCACACGTGGATGTGAAAACGGTTTTATCAGCGCTGGGTAATGCCCTCCTCGACAGCAACGTGGAAGTAAGAATATATGCGGTTTCCAGGCTAGCCGAACACCGGGGAGATGAGGCAATCGGCTATTTGAGGGATGCACTGCGTGACTCCAGCGTGCTGGTACGAATGATGGTCATCCAGAGAGTCGCTTCCAAAAAAGGAGGCCGCACTTTGATTCAGGAGGCAGCCGACATGGATCCTGATGAATCGGTCCGTGATTGTGCTGTGCTTCTGCTCAAGCAATTCGAATCTCAGCCCAAGTGAGGCCCCGGGCCAGCTGGTAAGCACGGGTAAGGTAAATGCAGACAAGAAGGGAGGACAAGAAAAGGATGAAAGGACGAATCTTTCAGTGCATAATCTTTGCGCTCGCGGCGCTTCTCGCGGCCGCGTTAATGGCTCAAAGTCCGAGCCCGGGTCCAGGATTGTCCAAAGACAAATTTGATTACAATCCTCAACCCTTCGACAAATTCGGCGTGTCGCCTTCGGAGGTCATTCGCTGGGGTCTCTCCAAGCAAGGCATGAAAGTGCTGGCCGGATCAAACCAGAACAACGCGCAAATGCTGTTCCGGCTAGGCGGGGGGACGGTTTCGGCCCAAGGCAACACCTCGCCGAATCGAATTGTCAACCTTCAGACCCGACAGGGACAAGGCAACTGTGGGGTCCAGTTTGGCACGAAATTTAACCTCGAACCTGCAACGGGCGATCCGAACGTCAATCTCTACGCCTCTTTTGACTCATTCTTCGGAGGAACTGCCGTCTTAACCGTTCCTCTCCCGCAGGATGAGGAAGCTGTGGACTTTATTCCCAATGCCGGACAAGCGGGCTCGGACGTGATTGTCGAAGGCCACAACGACTATCGTGGTTTCTTCGGAGCGCTGAACAGTAGCGTCACCGGGGTTACTGTCCACGTCGCCAACTTGACTGGCGCGACGGATTGTACCCCGTCTTATGAAATGGGCGTACCCCAAGTAGCTTCCCCACTCAACGATGGCGACGTTCTGCTCGGCTCGGGAGACCCGATTGTCGTGGCCAATCCCACGAATGGGAATATCTACGTGGGTGACCTGCAGTTTGGTTTCTTCGACACGGCGGTAGGAGTCTTCAAGACTACTGCGGCGACGCTGAGTTCACCCTGTCAAGCTCTGGGCACGACGAACGAAGGGAACAGCACAGCCTGCCTGCCGGTCAACGTCATGGTGAACACCCAGAACGAGTTCAGCTCGTTCCTGTTCAATGACAAGCCGCATATGGCGGTAGACGAGCGTCCCTCGGGCACTGGAGCTGGGGACGTCTACGTCACCGATACCCAGTTCAGTTTGTTCACTGGCACATCAGAGATCGGGTTGGAAGCGTGCAGCGCTAACCTGGTCAGCTGCTCCTCTTACCAGATCGTGAGTGATACCACTGAAAGCGGTGGTTTCCCTCAGGACCAGTTCTCCAACATCCATGTGCGCCGCGACGGAGGAATTTCCATCACCTACGTGAGCGTGAACTTTAACTTCAACACCTTCCCGTTCAGCGAAACGTTTGATATCAAGTACGTTTCATGCACCCCGAACGGCGCGCCCAATTTCCCGACTTGCAGTCCCGCGCAACGCATCACAACTGAGGCGCGACCGCTGGACTTCGGTGGGGTGTTGGCCAGCAATCTATTCCGCGTCACCACCTACCCCACCCATGACAACCGAGACGACTCCAGAGGCACGAGGACTTATGTCGTCTGGGCCGGGTGTAACCAGGCGCCGACGAATTTCACCCTCGCCTTCGAGTTTGTCTGTCCCAATGCAGACTTGAGGTACGCATTCGCGAATACCACCGGCAACCCGGCGGCGCCTACTTGGAAGGGCCCATTTACCTTCGATGCCAGCGCAGGTGATCAGATCATGCCGTGGGTTCGTACTGATGCAACCAGGGGCATTGTGAACGTCGCCTACTACACTGGCGCCGATGACCCGCTGTATCGCCACAAGTATAGGGCCACTATGCGACAAATCAGTCCGGGCTCGGACACGCCGTCACCGCCGAACCTTACTGCGATCCTCTCGGTGGACCCGAGCGGCGACTTTAACTTCCAGAACCTATTTATAGGCGACTATATTGGCGTCGCCGGGCGTGCGATAGCCGGCGGCGCAAGCAACGCCTATGTTGCCTTCACCTATAACAACGATCCCGGCGTCCTACCCAATGATGCGGGTACAGCGGCAACTGTGCTGACAGAGGAGAATAACCATTTGACCATCGTCAAGTACTAGGGTGCCCGGACGTGTGGTGGGAGGGAGGGACCGCGAGGTTTCTCCCTTATTTTTCGTGTGCCGAGCCTGACCGACAGCTCAGAGGTAAAAGTCCTCCGTTCAAGCTGATCGAAATGAAGAGCTAGGGAAGCGCAAGGGCGCCATGGGCAAGGCGAGGGCTGAAGGAAGCGTGTACCAAATGCCCGATCCGATGAAGAAAAAGGGAAAAGGAGGCACGGCCTGAGGATGGATTGGGTCATCCTGACCCTGCCGTGGAAGTCAATCCTCCGGCAGCTACTGGCCAAGTCACAGGACCCTGCATGCTTGATCGGTGTGTGCCTTGGTGTGGCAGGGAAAGCGGGTGACCCATGCCGATTGTCTGATGTTACAAATCCGTTGGCTGCGGGAATCTGTTACAGGGTGAGTCCACAACCCTGCAAGTGCTGTGAAACGCACTGCAGGTTCTTGTTGTATTGCGGATTGTCTGGTTGTAGGCGTTGGGCGGTTCGCAGTTCTGCAGCGGCACGGCTAAATTCGCCAGTCTTTGCCAGTGCTACTCCCAAGGCGTTGTGAAAGTGCGGGTTGTCGGGGGTTAACCGCACAGCTTCCTCCAAGGACGGAATTGCGTCTTTTGCCTGGTTCTTCAGCAAGAATGCATCCCCAAGATAAAGGTGAGCATTGGGTAAATCAGGTTCCATCCGCAGAACGGTGCGGAACTGTTCAATAGCCTCGTCTGCCTTCTTTTGCAGGAGGAGAGCAACGCCAAAGTTGTATTGCGCCTGGGCATCCGAGGGATTAAGCTGAATTGCTTCCTGCAGTTTGACCGCGGCTTCTTCCGGATGCCCGGCCTCCAGAAGTTTCGCTCCTAGGTTGTTGGCGATCTTGGCTTGTTCCAAGTCATTTGTCGTTCGATCGTATTGCTGCACAAGGGAAAACTCAGTGGCAGCTTCATCAGCACGGCCTGCCTTTCGCAGCGTCTGCCCCAGCAGATAATGCGCAGACCGATCGTTGGGCAGCAACCTGGTTGCCTCGCGCAACTCGATGATGGCTTCATCCAGTTTCCCTTGCCGGCTGAAAAGCAGGCCGAGTTCCCGGTGAGACTCGCCCGAGGTGGCGTCCAAATGGACCGCTCGTTGGAGTTCCGTTTCCGCGCCCTCGCCGTCGCCAAGACGTGAGAGCAGGACGCCAAGAGCCTGATGGAAGATGGCACTTTGGGGAGCTAGTCCTAGCGCGGCTCGATACTCTTTGGCAGCGACCTGGAGTTGTCCGTTCACCCTGTACATTTCGCCCAACTCGAAGTGAAGATCAGGCCGGCCGGAGGCCAAGCGCAAGGCTGTGCGGTACTCTTCCATGGCCTGTTGGGTCTTTTTGTGTCGCGCCAACAACCGCGCTAATGACTTGTGTGTCTCAGAATCCCTGGGATCCATGCGTAAGGACGTCCTCAACTCCTTCTCCGCCCGCTGGTCGTCTCCGATTGCCATCAGGACGTTGCCCAGAGTGCGCCGCATGCCAGCATTTTGCCCAGCTCCGGAGCAAGCCAGTTTGATTTCAGCCAGCGCCTCATACAAGTGGCCCATCCCGATCAGGGCGTGGGCGAGTTCGCTGTGAATACTGGCATCATGGGGGCGGATCTTTGCCGCGCGTCGTAATAGCGTGGCCGACTCGGAGAAATTACCCTCGCTCCGCAGGATCCCGCTCAGGCCAATCAGTGCCTGGACATCGTTGGGATCTGCCTCCAGTGCCTTGCGGAATTTGTCGGCTGCCTCCGCATTATGTCCGTGCGCCAACAAGGCGGCGCCTTGTGCGCTCACTCGGGACGCGCCAGGCACCTCCAACTGAAGAGTTCCCAGGATAATGAAGACGAGAAAGACCATAACGCGGCGGAACCCCGCTACTGACCTACGCCCAGTTGGCTTTGGGGTGAGGGGCCATTCCCACAAGGCGAACCATACTCCGCCTCCCCAGGAGCGTCAATTCACCAAACGAAAGCAACGGAAGCCCCAACGGGCTGCTGACCATGGACTATCTCTTTTCCGTCTTGACGATACCAGCCTTCTCCTTGATGGTGAGAATCCGGTTGGCCTCGACATTGGTGAATCTTTCAACCTGTTGGGTCGTCGGCCACTTGACCTCAATCAGATCAGCTCGCTTGCTTTGTCCCAGGCCAAAGTGGAGACGAAGATCACTCTGAGACATGACGCTGGTTCCGCTGAGGACCTCACACATCTGGGCCTGCTTTCCCGTGACCACGCGGACTCGTGCTCCGATTGCCGTGCGGTTACACTGCGTGCCGATCAGCTTGATCTTGATCCAGTTGTTCTTGTTGCCACCATCGTTGCGCAGGAGTGAGGGCCGGTCGTTCATGTTCAGCACCAGAACGTCAATGTCGCCGTCATTGTCGTAGTCGCCGAAGGCCGCGCCGCGGCTCGAGAAGCGCTCGCTGATCCCGGGACCCATTTCCGCGGAGACATCCTTGAACTTTCCGTTGCCCAGATTGTGATAGACGACGCGGGGCACCTTGAAGTGGGCATCCACATTGAATTTGTCAACCTCCGGGTACACGTGGCCACTGACCTGGAGAATGTCTGGCCAGCCATCGTTGTCATAATCGAGAAATCCAGCGCCCCAGCCGACGTATTGCGTATTCACGCCGAGGCCGGAAATGAAACTGACGTCGGTGAAGGTACCGTCACCGTTATTGTGATAAAGATTGCTGGCATCATCAGAAAAATTGGTCTTGAAGATGTCGAACCAGCCATCGCAGTCGTAATCCGCCACAGCCACACCCATGCCAGCCTGCTCGCGGCCATCTTCGCTGTAAGCGCAGCCCGCCGCGACCGCAATGTCTGTGAAGGTCCCGTCATGATTGTTGCGCAACAGAATGCTGGGTTGCGAATCGACAGCGACGTAGATATCCGGCCAACCGTCATTATCGAGATCGCAAGAGACAGCTGTTATCGAGTAGCGCGGTCCGGGCTTCAGGATGCCGGCTTTTTCTGAAACGTTAGTGAACGTTCCGCCTCCATTGTTGTGGTAGAGGATATTCATCCCTCCCGGCAGTCCGCGAGGCCCGCACATCACTGGGATGCCCTTCCACTGACAATGACCGTTCTGGCCGGGCGTAGGAACCTTCTCCAGATCGAGCGCGACGTAGTTCGCTACGAACAGGTCGAGGCTGCCGTCGCGGTCGTAGTCTACCCATGTACAGCCCGAGCCCCACCGGGGGGCGTCTTCATGGAGTCCGGCTTCCCTGGTGACCTCAGTGAATGTGCCGTCCCCGTTGTTGCGGAATAGAATATTATGGCCCCAGCAGCAGCAAAAGAGGTCATCCCAGCCGTTATTATCGTAGTCGCCGACGCAAACTCCGGTTTGCCACCCGCTACGGGCCAGGCCAGAGCGTGCCGTGACATCGGTGAATGTGCCATCCCGGTTGTTCATGAAAAGATGATTGGTGGGTGCCTTGCCCGGTGCATAGGTGTCCCCAAGTCGTAGGCCGTTTGTCAGGTAGATGTCGAGCCAGCCGTCCTGATCATAATCGAAGAAAGCGATGCCGCTGCCCTTTGCCTCAATGATGTAATTCTTGTGCGCTACTCCGCCCCAGACGTTGGGTACGGTCAAACCACTTTGCTCCGCGACGTCCACAAACGTGACTGCCGATTTCCGCCTGGGGAGCGGGGTGGCACTGAGCGCCAGCGAGAGCGGTCCTTTCCATTTCCACAATGGGGTAGCAAGCCATTCCATCAACTGCGCGCCCAGCAGGAGAGAAGCCGATCCGAAGAAGCGACGGCGAGAGAGAACCATTACTAACCTCTGTCAGGACTTGGCAGGGAAGCGCTCCGCCCTGAGGATGCCTGCACCCTCTCTTACCCAGATGAGTTGGTTGGTCTCTATGTCCTTGAGGACGTCCACCTGGCCACTCGGCCAGCGGACCTCTACCCGGTCGGCTTTGCCCGCCGAACCCATGCCGAAGTGAAGACGGAGGTCGCCTTGCGAAACATAACTGCCGCCACTGCGGACTTCGTCAATCTGCGAATGTTTGCCGCACACAACACGCACACGCGCACCGATGCCAGTACGGTTGGAGCGCGTGCCCACTGTCTTGACCTTTAACCACCGGTTGCTGTTGCTTACGTCGTTGCGCAGAAGTGTAGGCGGATCACCCAGGTTGTTGATCACCATGTCGATGTCGCCATCGTTGTCAAAATCACCGAAGGCGACGCCCCTGGCCAAGCGAGCCAGGGAAACGCCGGGCCCGGCGCGCCGCGAGACGTCCTCAAAACGGCCGTTGCGCAGATTGCGATAAACCAGTTTGGGCTGCCGGTAGGCTGTGTTGAGGTTTTCCTTGAGAAGCTCCGGATAGATATGTCCGTTCGCAATAAACACGTCTTGCCAGCCATCGTTGTCGAGATCCACGAATCCGCAGCCCCAGCCGAGATACTGAATGTTTGTGCCCATGCCGGCGATGTAGGTCACATCGGTGAAGCTTCCGTCGCCGTCATTCTTGTAAAGGGTGGAGGTATCGTCAGAAAAATTGGTCTTGATGATATCCAGCCAGCCATCGCAGTTGTAGTCTCCCGCGGAAGCGCCCATGCCCGCCTGTTCACGCCCGTCAGCGTTATAAGCACACTGGGCCATAAGGGCAATGTCCGCGAAGGTCCCATCGCGGTTGTTGCGGTAGAAGATGCTGGGAGCGCTGTCGCAAGCTACATAAATGTCGGGCCAGCCATCGTTGTCGAAATCTCCCGTGAGAGCGGTGAAGCCGTAGTGTCCTGCGGTGCGCAGCACGCCCGACTTTTCCGACACGTCGGTGAAGGTGCCATCGCCATTATTGTGATAGAGGAAATTGCGGGTCCAAGGCATGTTATGCGGGCCGCACACGACAGGAAGTCCCTTCCACGCGCAGCGACTGCTGGCCCCGGCGGGAGGAATGGTGGATAAGTCCATGTCCATGTAGTTGGAGACAAACAAATCCAGCCGGCCATCCTTATCGTAGTCCACGAAACAACATCCGGTATTCCAACGCGCACGCGGTCCATGTTGGAGCAGACCGGCCTTCTCAGTGACGTCCGTAAAGGTTCCATCGCCATTGTTATGGTATAGGACATTCTGGCCCCAGTAGCTGACGAAAAGGTCGTCATAGCCGTCGTTGTCATAGTCCCCCGCACAGACTCCCTGGCCCCAGCCGGAGCGAAACAAGCCGGCGTTCGTGGTGACATCGGTGAAAGTTCCGTCGCGGTTATTGTGGTAAAGGTGGTTGCTTGCCTCCTCCCCCTTCGGGAAACCCGCAAGCGTGGTTCCGTTAACCTGGAAGATGTCTAACCAGCCATCCTGATCGTAATCAAAGAAGGCGATGCCACTACCAATCGTCTCAATGAGCCAGCGTTTGTGGGAGACCTCACCACAGACAGTGATCGAGTTGAGCCTTGCCTGGGCTGCAATGTCCACCAGATTCACATCAAATGCAGAACCGGGAGCCACGGGAGTGCTGAACGGGTCGGGCGACTCGAAGTCGGGTCGTATCAAGGGGAAGAGCGTCGGGAACCTACCACGCATTGCCAGCAGCAAGCCACAGCGGCCGAAGGAACCCAGGAAAAATCGCCGCGAGTTGCGGGAATGCGAATTCATTGCTTGTGGTCTTTGAGCGTGTGTAAGCGCATTTCGTAATTAGAACGAAACGATTCGTTGTTGGGCTTGAGTTGAGACGCCAGGCGAAACTGTTCAAGTGCAGCGTCGCGCTCACCCTTCTTTTCCAGAGCGAGGCCCAAGTTGAAGTGAGCCGGTGCCAGCGAGGGCTCAAGCAGGATCGCCTTCCGATATTCTGCAATGGCTCCGTCCTCATCCGTTTTCTTCCTGAGGACGTTGCCGATCCGGTAATGGGCTTCAGGATAATTGGGCTGTAGACTGACTGCTTCCCGAAACTCCGCAAGAGCCTCGTCGAGATCGCCCTTGAGTTCGAGAGCGTGTCCGAGCAGATAGTGGGCCACGGCGTCGTCCGGCTGGAGCCGTACCGCCTCTCGATATTGGGTGAGCGCCCCCTCCAAATCTTCTTTAGCGTACAGGGCACTGCCCAGGTTGGTGTGGGCTGCCGCGACGCCCGGTTCCAGCCGCACTGCCTCGCGATATTCGCGGATAGCTGCGTCTAAATCCTTGCGCGACATGAGGTTGTTGGCCAGGCTGGTATGCATCTGAGCATCATCTGGGTCTAGCTGTAGCGCTGTCCGGTATTCAGCAATTGCCGCCTCGACATCCTTTTTCTCCTCGAGTGCGCGGCCAAGGTTAGCATGTACTCCGGCTGCCTCGAACCTCAGGTGGAGCGCCTGGCGGAACTCACTGATGGCTTCATTAAGATCCCGCTTCTGATGGAAGGCGAGACCCAGATCGTAATGAGCCGCCGCCAGATCAGGAGCCAGCCGCAGAGCATCGCGGAACTCGCCTATGCCACTCTCGACGTCGCCTTTGCGCACCAGTACTCTGCCGAGGTTCAGGTGGGCAGCGGCCAAATCGGGTCTCAGCTTCACCGTTTTGCGATATTCACGGATGGCCCCATCGAGATGGCCGGTCTGCTCCAGTGCGATTCCCAGGTTGAAGTGAGCGACCGGATTGCCAGGCTCCAGGCGTTCGGCTTCCTGAAACTCAGCACTGGCCCCCTCGTCGTCACCTTTGTTGCCGAGAGCCAGGCCAAGGGCAATGTGAGTGATAGCAAAACCAGCATTCAGGCGCAGCGATTCACGATATTCCAGAACCGCGGAGTCCCACTTCGCTTGTTTGGTTAGCAGGTTGCCCAGGGCAAGATGAAGGATCCAACTGGTGGGGTCCAGCATTAGGGCAGCGCGGGAGTCCTTTTCTGCTTCCGCAAAGCGATTCTGCTGGCGCTCCGCCGCTCCCAGTACTAGGAGCGGTAAGATTGCTTCGAGGTTTACTGTAGGCTCGGTGCCCTGTGGCCGGCTCCGCTTCGCAGCTGGTAAGGCTCTTAGGAGACCATCTCCGGCTCCCACACTTTGCAATTTTTGAACAAATGCATCAGTCGGCTCGAAATCAAGCCCTTTCTTCTCCAACAGCCTCGCAGCGAAGTCGCTGGAAATGCCGCCAGCGGCGATCTCCAGGATTTCGATTTGGCTCAGAGGTCGATCTTCTTGTCCAGGAGACTGCGCCCAACCTGTCGCGATCAAGAGGAGTGCGAGGTATGCGCCCTGGAATTTCATCGGTCCCCTTCTAGCTGGAATTGTGGGCCCAATCCGCAGGAGCGAAGCAATTTTAGCCTCGCTGACAGGAAAAGTCACCGGATGCGGCACCTGGTTGCGTTGTCGCTTAAAGTATGCCGATAGCCTGTCTTCGTACCTCTAACGCTGCTATAATCCGCCGCTGTTCGGCAGTTTCGCGACTTGGCACGCGAACTGAAAAGCTAACGCTGTTGTGGCGAGCGGGACGCTATTGGTGAGAGGTGGAGGAGGCCCGGTCATGTCCAAAGTCAACTCACGGGCATGTTCTCGGCGCCAATTCCTTAAGCTATTGGGCCTTGCTAGTCTGCCCGGCGGTAAACTAGTGGGTGCTGTTCTGCCGGCGAGGTTGCCGGCTGGCGTCCGCCTTGATTCCACCCCCGTGAATTCGGAATTCGCCTTCGAAGAGGTTCTACCCCGCGTAAGCGGAATTACTTGGACCCATACGAACGGCCGGTCAGCGGAGATGTATCTTCCGGAGACTACCGGAGCAGGCTGCGCCTTCTTTGATTATGACAATGATGGCTGGATGGACATATACCTTGTGAACAGCGGGCGCTGCGACTTCTATGAACCCCAGACGCCGCTCCGTAATGCTCTCTATCACAACAACCGCGATGGCACCTTCACGGATGTTACTGGTACGGCCGGAGTTGCCGGGGGAGGCTACGGGATGGGGGCGGCAGTGGGCGACTACGACGGCGATGGCTGGCCGGACCTTTACATCACCCAGTACGACCGCAGCATTCTTTATCACAACAATGGCAATGGTACCTTCACGGATGTAACGGCGAAGGCTGGTGTGGCCGCACCCGGCTGGGCCTCGAGCGCCGTCTGGTTCGATTACAACAATGACGGCCGGCTTGACCTGTTTGTCTGCCGCTTCGCGGATTTTGACAAGGCCAAAAACCAGTTCTGCGGTATCCATGCGACTGGCGCCCGCCACTATTGCACCCCGCGGGTTTACAAGCCCATGCCGAGCTGGTTGTTCCATAACAATGGCGACGGAACCTTTACGGATCTGAGCGAGCAATCCGGGATTGCCCTTTCGTTGGGCAAAGCCTGGGGGGTGGTCGCCACCGACATTAATAATGATGGCTGGATGGATCTATTCGTGGCCAATGACACAGTTGCCAACTTCCTTTTTGCCAACCGTCGAGGAAAATTCGAAGAGATCGCGTTACAGGCAGGAGTAGGTTTTAGCACCGACGGCCACGAGCGTTCCGGAATGGGCGTGGATTCGGCCGACTACGACCAGGACGGATGGATGGATCTGTTCGTGAGCAACGTGGACCAGGAAATGTATTCCATCTATCGCAACGGCCATGATGAATCGTTTGATGACATGGCTATGTCCACCGGGATCGGGCAAACCACTCGCCTGATGAGCGGCTGGGGGGTCAAGTTCTTCGACTACGATAACGACGGGAACCTGGACTTGCTGTTGGCCAACGGGCATCCCGACGACAAGATTGAGACCATCCTCACCAACGTCTTCTACAAAGAGCCACTTTTGCTGTACCGCAACACGGGACAACACCTGGAAGACGTGAGTTCGCAGAGTGGCTCCATTTTCTCCCGGCCTCTGTCGGCGCGCGGGATGGCGATCGGTGACTTCAACAACGATGGCGCGGTGGATGTGCTAGTAGCTATCAATAATGGTGTACCGGTATTGCTGCGCAACAATGCCGGCAAGAGCAATCACTGGCTGGGAGTTCGGCTGGTAGGTAAGAAGGCAAACATCGACGCGATCGGGGCGCTCCTCACCTGGCAGGCTGGCGACTTGAAGCGCATGCGGCTTAAGGTGGGCGGAGGAAGTTACCTTTCCTCACACGATCCGCGGGAGGTACTCGGGATCGGCAATCGGCCCCGAATTGACTGGCTGGAAATCAAGTGGCCGCAGCCCAGCGGCGCTACCCAACGTCTCATGAATCTGCCGATCGATCGCTATATCATGATTGTGGAAGGTGAGGGCATTAAGGATTAGGCGGATGGCTGTCCTAATGTCCTTGCAATCTATTGCTTTGCCTGCCGAACGAGTGCCTCGTAGGTGGAACGGAACTTCTCATCGTCTGGTCTAAGTTCGTGTGCAATGCGAAACTGCTCCAACGCGCCTTGGTGATCGTGCTTCTTCTCCAGGGATAGGCCGAGATTGAAATGGGCATCGGCTGCGTCGGGTTGCAGGCGAACCGATTCCCGGTACTCCGCGATAGCCGTGTCCACATCGCCTTTCTTCTTGAACACATTTCCCTGGTAGTAATGCGCCAGTGAACTGTAGGGCTGCACCCGGAGGATCGCGCGATATTCAGCAATAGCTCCGTCCAAGTCTCCTTTGAACTCAAGTGCATGGCCTAACAGAAAATGTGCCACGGTATAGTCGGGCTTGAAGCTCAAGGCCTTATGGAATTCGGCGATAGCCTCATCCAGATTTCCTCTGTCTCCGAGAGCGTTGCCGAGATTGGTGCGCGCTACAGCATCGTCGGGTCGCAGGCGCACAGCTTCCCGGTATTCGGCAATCGCTCTGCCCAAGTCTTGCTTGTCGTAGAAAGCGTTTCCCAGATTGTCACGTGCCTTTTCATTATCGGGGTCGAGCCTCAATGCCTCGCGAAGCTCAGCGATGGCCTGGTCGGTCTGCTTTTTCTTCAGCAAGATCCAGCCAAGGTTCAGGTGTGCTTCCGCACTTGCCGGCAGCAAGCGTGCGGCCTCGCGAAACTCGGTGAGTGCGCCGTCGAGGTCCCCGGTGTCGAACAGCGCGTTCGCCAACAGCGTATGGGCCGAGGGATTGTTGGGTTCTCGAGCGAGACTCGCGCGCAACGCCGGGATCGCTCCTTTTGGGTCACCGGCGTTGTAGAGCGCCTTGCCCAGATTGATATACGCCGGAACGTAGTCGGACTGCAGGCGTACCGCTGCACGAAACTCGGCAACCGCAGCCTTCATATCGCGCTTGAGGTATAGCGCATCGCCAAGGTTGTTGTGCGCGATGGCGTTTTCCGGCTGAAGGCTCAGTCCCTGGCGGTACTCGGCTATGGCTGCATCCAGTTTTCTCTGCTGAATAAGAAGATAGGCCAGGTCAAAATGCAAAGACGCGTCCTCTGACGCAAGCCGCAATGCGGCACGGATCTCCCTTTCAGACTGAGCGTAGAGCTTTTTTTCTTTCAGCATCTGCGCCCTCGCCAGATGTTCTCGAACCAGGGTCTGCACGCGCTGCTGTTTTGCTGCGCCGGGACCGTTATTGGACAGGACCGCCGCTCCAGCTAGCAGGACGAAGGCGATGATCCGGAGTTTCACGGTGCCACCTCGGTGTGTAGCCCGTATGGAAGGTCGAATATCTGGGGCTGGATAGGGTCCGCTAATCTTGCGGCTTCGCTGTGCCTGGGCACGTGGAGGTCAGCTCAAAACCTTCGCGGATCATTTCGAGGCCTTGTGCGGGTTGTAAGACTCGCATGAGCTTATTCGTTCCCGCCTCCGCCCATATCTGCACTACCATCTCTCCAAAATGAAGCGTGTAGCTGCGGACTTGCACCGGTTTACCAGACAGGCCTCCTTCACTTTGACCGTTGACAGTGAGCTTGCCCGGAACCGCCACCAAGTTCTGGGGCACAAGCACCCACCAATTCTGATCGTCCTTCCCGCCGTCTGCAATCGCGTCGAGCAGGATCTGGTAATGACTAGCCACGAAGTTGTCCAGCACGATCGTCCGGGGGCGGAGTTGGGTGGCATCGCTCCGGATATTTTCGCCCGAGGTCACGCGCATCTGGACCTTGCCGCCATCACGCCAAGCCTCAGCGGTTCGCCGCTGACCTGGTGTGGACAACTTCAAAGTGTACTGCGTCAAGCTCCAGTCAGGAGCTAGTTGTTGTTGCTGGATGGCAATCATAGGGGAGGACGTGAGCTCGTACAGCGGTATTCTGCTGGTCACTTTGTAGCCGCTGGCATCCTTGCTGATCCGATATTCTTCGGCACCGACCCGGATGCCCGCCATGCGGATAAGGAATTTGTCGACTGGCCCTTCTTGCGCCAATAGCGGCCAAACTAGCAGCAAGGCCCCACAGCTGATCCTGGCCCCGAGCCGCACCCGCCTAGGCACTTTTCCTGTGCTCCTATTCCAGTCTGAGCAAGGCGTCACCATTTCCGCGCTATCTGGCGGCAGAAGCTTAGTTCAGGGCAGTCGGCCTGTCAAACTTCCCTAGTGGATCTGTCGCGGCAACATGAGAAGTTCCGCTCCTTCGGCTCCCAGGTTAGCGGTGTAACTAAAACGCAGAGCAGACGTTGCCCGCAATGTGAGGCGCGATCTCGCTATCAACCCGAGACTGGATTCCATACCATATCCAAGGAATAATTTATTCCGAGCTTGGGATGTATGAGAAGGCTTTGGAGGAAAACCGCGAGGCTTTGCGTTTAGAGCCCAACAATCAAATCATTTATGCACTTCACGCATTCTATTATATGAGTCTCAATCGCTTGGATGAGGCAGGAGCGGTGTTCAGGCAGGCAGAGGACCGCAAGCTCGAAAGTGAAGAATTGCTTGACGGCCGCTATCAGTTGGCGTTCCTTAAGGGCGATACGGCAGAGATGGAGCGACTCGTTGCGCAGGCGAACGGCAAACCGGGGATCGAAGATGTCCTGTTAGGCGATCAGGCGGAGACGGAGGCTTACCATGGTCGATTGGGAAAAGCACGGCAGCTGACGCAATGGGCGATAGACTCTGCTGAACGTAACGATGCCAAGGAGACGGCGGCTGGTTACTACTCGCGCGCGGGCAGGGACGAAGCATATCTAGGAGAAACGAGCCGATCGCGAGCGGATGTCAACGCGGCACTGAGGTTGGCTCCAAACCGGGATGTCCAGGTGGATGCTACATTGGCTCACGCGCTGATAGGCGACACACGTGCGGAAAAATTGGCCGACGAACTCAGCAGAAGCTTTCCGTTGGACACTCGCGTGCAACGCTGTTGGCTGCCGACGATCCGCGCTGCCCTGGCGCTGCAGCGCGAGAGGGCCGACGAGGCAATCGAGCTGCTGCAGGTGACTGCTCCTTACGAATTGTCGAGTCCGGACCCGATCTATATGCGCGGGCAGGCCTTCCTGACGCTGCGCAACGGCAGCTCTGCAGCCGCAGAGTTCCAGAAACTTCTCGACCACCGTGGCATTGTGCTGAACTCCCCTCTGGGTGCACTGGTGCATTTGGGTTTAGCTCGCGCATACGCGCTTTCCGGCGACACAGCCAAGGCCCGCACCAAGTGTCAGGACTTCTTCGCCCTCTGGAAGGACGCCGACCCCGACAGCCCCATCTTGAAACAAGCGAAGGCGGAGTACGCCCGGCTGCAATAGCCATCTTTGTAGTCGATTGACGTTCCAACGCTTCCGACCTAACATTCCCGCCAATGGCCACCCGGTCTCAACTCGTCGGCCAAACCATCTCGCATTACCGCATCCTTGAAAAATTGGGCGGCGGCGGGATGGGTGTGGTGTACAAAGCTCAGGACACCCGACTTGATCGCTTTGTGGCACTCAAGTTCCTACCCGACGACGTAGGCAAAGACCCCCAAGCTCTGACTCGCTTCCAGCGTGAGGCCAAAGCTGCTTCTGCTCTTAACCACCCCAACATTTGCACCATTCACGAGATTGACGAGCAGAACGGGCAGGCTTTTATTGTCATGGAGTTTCTCAACGGTGTGACGCTGAAGCACCTGACCGGCAACCGTCCAATGGAATCGGACAAGGTACTGTCACTCGGAATTGAGATTGCCGATGCTCTCGACGCAGCACACTCGAAGGGAATCATCCACCGGGACATCAAGCCCGCGAACATCTTCGTGACCGACCGAGGACACGCGAAAATTCTGGACTTCGGATTGGCTAAGGTGACCGCCACCGTCGTTTCTTCTAGCAGAGTCGCAGCAGCTGCTACTCAGACGGCTTCAATCGACGAGCAGCACCTGACAAGCCCAGGGACGGCTTTGGGAACGGTGGCCTACATGTCCCCGGAGCAGGTACGGGCAAAGGAATTGGACTCGCGTACCGACCTGTTCTCGTTTGGCGCGGTGCTTTACGAAATGGCTACAGGTACAATGCCTTTTCGGGGCGAAAGTTCAGGAGTGATTGCCGAGTCTATTCTCAACCGTTCCCCAGTGCCGCCAATACGCCTGAATCCCGACATTCCGCCCAAGCTGGAAGACATCATCAACAAGTGCTTGGAGAAGGATTGCAATCTGCGTTACCAGCACGCCTCCGAAATTGGCACCGACTTGGAACGGTTCAAGCGGGACACCGAGAGCAGGCGCATCGCGGCGGCAAGTTCGGTCTCGGCGACGGTGCACGAAGCACCTGCCGCGCAAAGAAAGAGGTTTTGGAAGATTGCTGTTCCCATTCTGGTGGTCGCAGCGCTGATCGCGGGTGGGCTTTACTATCGTTCGCATCAAACCAAGCTACTAACCGAAAAAGACACCGTCGTTCTCGCCGATTTCGACAACACCACTGGCGATCCCGTCTTCGACGGCACGCTCCGGCGAGGCCTTTCCTCGCAGCTGGAGCAGTCTCCGTTCCTGAATTTGCTCTCCGACCAGCGCATCGCCCAGACGCTGTCGCTGATGGCTCAGCCGAAGGACGCGCGCCTGACCCATGAACTGGCTCGCGAGGTGTGTCAGCGCACGGCCAGCGCGGCGGTTCTGGATGGCTCGATTGCCGAGATCGGTACGCAATACCTGCTCACCCTGACGGCGCTCAACTGCGCCAACGGAGAATCGCTGGCCAGTTCGAATGCGCAGGCCTCCGACAAGAACCATGTTCTCGAAGCCTTGGGGAAGGTGGCTTCGGAAATCCGCAGCAAGCTGGGCGAATCGCTGGCCTCGGTGCAGAAGTATGACGTGCCACCGGAAAACGTGACTACGCCATCCCTTGAGGCGCTGAGACTGTACAGCCTCGCCTTAGAGCAACAGTACGTCAAGACCGATTATGTCGCCGCAATTCCTTTGTTTCAGCGGGCCATCAGCCTCGATCCGAATTTCGCCATGGCTTATGCGCGGCTGGGGACTTGTTACTACGACCTGAGCGAGACCACCCGTGCAGCCGAGAGTACGCGCAAGGCCTTTGAACTTAGGGAGCGAGTGAGCGAGCGTGAGAAGTTTTACATAGCCTCACATTATGAGGTCTTTGTCTCAGGAAATGTGGAGGCAGCCCGCAAAACCTATGAGTTGTGGGCGCAGATCTACCCGCGCGACGAGGTTCCGCCAACCAATCTGAACAGCATTTATGGCCAGCTGGGCAGGTATGACAAGGGTTTGGCTGCGGCCCAACAGGGCTTGAGGGTGAATCCCGATGCGGTTTCCTACCAGAATCTCCTCGGCTCGTACATGAGCCTCAACCGCCTTGATGAAGCCAAGAACGTTGCCCAGGAAGCGCACGCCCACGGTCTCGACCCTCTCACGCTCCACGCCAATCTCTACTTGCTTGATTTTCTGCTGCATGATCCTGCAGGCATGGAGCGAGAGACTGCTGCGCTGATGGGCAAGCCGGGATACGAAGACCGAGCGCTCGATTTCGAATCAGACACTGCTGCGTATGGCGGGCAGTTCGCCAAGGCGCGCGAACTGACACGGCGTGCAGCCGAGTCGGCCCAGCGAGCCGATGAAAAGGAGACGGCGGCGGGCTACGAGGCGGAAGCTGCGGTGCGCGAGGCACTTGTAGCCAACATGGCTTTGGCGAAACAACAGGCGCAGGCTGCGCTCGCACTCTCAAACGGCAAAGATGTGCAAGCTATTTCGGCCATTGCATTGGGGCTGGCAGGTTATTCCACGCAAGCCACGCGGCTGGCCAACGATCTTGGCAAGCATTTCTCAGAAGATACGGTTGTGCAGTTCAACTATTTGCCAACGATCCATGCAGCCGCTGCACTTCATGGCGGCGATATTGGCAAGGCGATGCAGGCGCTCGAACCAACTGCGCCCTACGAGCTGGGAGCCACTACTCACATCTTGAATTTCTGTCTCTACCCCATTTATGTGCGGGGCGAGGCGTATTTAACGGCACATCAAGGTACCGCCGCTGCCGGTGAGTTTCAGAAGATTCTCGACCACCCTGGCCTGGTAGTGAACGAGCCCATCGGCGTACTGGCTCACTTGCAACTAGGCCGGGCCTATGTGCAGTCGGGAGACAACACCAAGGCAAGGGCTGCGTACCAAGACCTCCTGGCCATCTGGAAAGACGCTGACCCCGACATCCCCATCCTGAAACAGGCCAAGGCCGAGTACGCCAAGCTGCGGTAACTTCGGCCACACCGGCCAATCAGATCAGGTCATGAGACGAAAATCCCCGGGCGTCGTGCAGCGCAGTCGTACCGCGGTACAAAGCGGGCAAGGCGCCGAGGAACCTGTTAAACTCAATCGAGTCAACGAGTCCCCGTCGTCTAGCCCGGCCTAGGACATCGCCCTTTCACGGCGGTAACACGGGTTCAAATCCCGTCGGGGACGCCAA
>DASQIH010000302.1:0-6712 GCA_035631655.1 Terriglobales bacterium | reverse complement strand
GGCAAGGAAACCTGGGTGTTGTGGGTCAACACACCCCCAACGTTCTAGCCTATACGCTACGATCCGTTCTGGAGAGAAAACTTGACCTTGAATAAAGGGACGAGCGTGGGCTGGGTTCTAGCAGTAATCGGGACTTTGTCTCTCCTCGCTGCCGTTGCCCTTCCCCAGGATCGGCCCGCCGCTGACACGCTGGTCGTCAACGCCAGGATTTATACCGTCAACTCTAAGCAGCCTTGGGCAGAAGCGCTGGCGATTCGCGATGGAAAAATCCTTGCGGCAGGCGTCGGCAAAGACGTCGAGAAATATCGTGGGGCCGCGACCAAGGTCCTCGACACCAAGGGTTATCTTCTACTGCCGGGTTTCACGGATTCGCACATTCATTTCCTGGACGGATCCTTTAGCCTGCTGCGCGTGAATCTGGAGCAAGCCAAGACCGTGGCGCAAATTCAGAAGATGGTAAAGGAGTATGCCCAGAAGCATCCAGCTGAGCCTTGGGTCTTGGGCCGAGGCTGGCAGTACCCAGTCTTCGCGCCTTCCGGGTTGCCGGATAAGAAATATCTCGATGAGATTCTGCCGGACCGCCCGGTCTATCTTGAAGCCTTCGATGGCCACAGCTGGTGGGCCAACAGCAAGGCGCTGCAGCTTGCAGGAATAATGGCCAAAACGCCCGATCCTCCCAACGGAAAGATCGTTCGCGATGCTGCTACCGGAGAGCCGACCGGTGCGATCCAGGAAGATGCTGCGGACGCGGTGATCCGCCGCGCCATTCCCCTGCCCACCCGGGAAGAAAAGCTGCAAGCACTTCGGGCGGGGCTACGGGAAGCAAATCGGGTCGGACTCGTTCGGGTTCACAGCGCCGGTGGAGTGAACATCGGCAGCAGCGATTTGCAGAATGCTGATCTTTTCGATGAGCTGCGGAAAAGAGGTGAGTTAACCGTAAGGATGTATCTTGCTTATCGGCTGGATCCGCCCACTCTGACTGCCAATCAGCTGGCAGAAATCGAAGCGGCGCGCCGTAAGTACCACGATGAATGGATCTCGGCTGGCGCGGTAAAATTTTTTCTCGACGGCGTGATCGAGTCGCACACCGCCGCCATGCTCACGCCTTACAGCGACGATCCGAAGCAGCTCGGGTCCCTATTCTGGGATCCGGCAAAGTACAAGCAAGCAGTGAACCGACTGGATCGCGGCGGCTTTCAGATATTCACTCACGCTATCGGCGACAAAGCCGTTCGCCTGGCACTCGATTCCTACGAGGATGCCGCCAGGATCAACCACACCAAGGATGCACGGCACCGCGTGGAACACATCGAAACCATCGCGGCGGAAGACATTCCGCAATTTGGCAAGCGGGGTGTGATCGCCAGTTTTCAGCCGCTGCATGCGTATCCCGACGACGATAGGCTCAAGATCTGGGCACGCAACGTAGGTCCGGAGCGCGCGCAGCGTGCGTGGGCCTGGCATAGCATCGAGAGTGCCGGTGGCGTGCTCGCTTTCGGTAGCGACTGGCCGGTGGTGACGCTGAATCCCTGGCCGGGCGTGCAAAATGCGCTCACACGCCAGACCGACGACGGGAATCCACCCGAAGGATTTGTTCCGAAAGAACGCATCAGCCTGGAAGACGCAATCAAGGCTTACACTCTGGGAGCAGCCATCGCCGGAAAACGCGAGAAGACGGAAGGCTCGCTCGAACCGGGCAAGGTGGCCGACCTGATCATAATTTCCCAGGACCTTTTCAAGATCGAACCGAGCGACATCGGCAAGACTGAGGTGATGTTGACGATGGTGGGCGGCAAGGTTGTGTACCAGTCTCCACATTGGGAGCAGGCGAAGAGTGCCAGGGCAAGACCCGCGCAGTAATCAGACCATCCCTTTCGCCGCCTCCCCGCTCAGTAAACATGCAGGTTGCAAGGTCTCTACAACTTGAATGTTCTCAGCTTCCCTCAGAGTCCCCCAAACCCGCAACACATAGTAAAGTGGTAGAGGAGCCCATCGAGCCACGCTTTACAGGAAAAAAGAATTGACTGCCGGCATCCGCAATATCGCCATCATCGCGCACGTCGACCACGGCAAGACGACGCTGGTAGACGCCATGCTGCGCCAGAGCGGCACGTTCCGCGCCAACGAGCAGCTGGTCGAGCGCGTAATGGACTCCAACGAACTGGAACGCGAGCGGGGCATTACCATTCTGGCCAAGAACACGGCTATCTTCTACCACGACGTGAAGATCAACATCGTGGACACGCCCGGCCACAGCGACTTTGGCGGCGAAGTCGAACGTGCGTTAAAAATGGTGGATGGAGTGATGCTGCTGGTGGACGCGAGCGAGGGACCTCTGCCGCAGACTCGCTATGTGCTCAGCAAGGCGCTCGAAGCTCACCTGCCGCCCATTGTTGTGATTAATAAGATCGATCGCGCCGATGCGCGTCCCCAGGAAGTGCTGAACGAAATTTACGACCTATTCATCGATCTCGACGCTCATGAGGACCAGCTCGAGTTCCCGGTGCTTTATACCAACGCCAAGCTGGGAACCGCGTCCCAGGACATCAAAGTCACCGGCGAGGACTTGCGACCACTGTTCGATGCGATTGTGAACAGGATTCCGCTGCCCCAGGGCGACCGCGCGGGAGTGTTGCAGATTCTGGTGGCCAACCTGGATTACAGCGATTATCTGGGCCGCATTGCAATTGCGCGCGTATTCAACGGAACCTTGCGAACGGGCGAAGAGGTGGGCATTGCCAAGCTGGACGGGTCGGTTCAAAAGACCAAGATCACGAAGCTGTTTTCCTTTAGCGGACTCAAGCGCACCGACATCACCGAAACCGAACTGGGGGACATTGTAGCGGTGGCCGGAGTGGAAGGAATCACCATCGGCGAAACTATTACCCATGCCGAGAACCCGGCACCGCTCCCCAACATCGCAATCGATGAGCCGACGATTGCTATGCAGTTCACGGTCAATACCTCGCCTTTTTCGGGGCAGGAAGGAACCTATGTCACTTCCCGGAACCTGCGCGAGCGGCTCGACAAAGAACTGCTGACTAATGTCTCGATCCGCGTAGAGGAGACCGCTAGCACGGATTCCTTCAAAGTCATGGGGCGGGGCGAACTCCAGCTTTCCATTCTGATCGAGATGATGCGCCGCGAGGGTTATGAGCTGATGGTGGGCAAGCCGGAAATCGTGACCAAGCGGATTGACGGCAAGCTGATGGAACCGGTCGAGAAGCTGACGGCCGACGTGCCCGAAGAATTCGTCGGTGTGGTCATGGAGCAACTCGGCACGCGCAAAGCCGAGGTGGTGAACATGCATAACCACGGCTACGGGCGAGTGCGCATGGATTTTCGCGTGCCCAGTCGCGGCCTGATCGGCCTGCGCAGCCAGTTGCTCACCGACACGCGTGGCACGATCGTGATGAATTCTCTTTTCGATGGTTACATCGAGTGGCAAGGGGAAATCCCTCACCGCCCGACAGGAGCACTGATTGCCGACCGCCCCGGCGTAACGACATCTTATGCGCTCTGGAACTTGCAGGAGCGCGGAGAACTGTTCGTCGGACCGGGCGTTGACGTTTACGAGGGGATGATCATCGGGGAAAACGCCAAAGACAACGATCTCGATGTGAATGTCGTGCGCGAGAAGAAGCTCACCAACATGCGGGCCTCGACGGCCGACGAGGCCATCCGCCTGGTTCCCTTCCGCCAACTGAACCTGGAGCAGGCTATTGAATTCATCGCGGAGGATGAATTCGTAGAAGTCACACCCAAATCGCTACGGCTGCGCAAGAAAATTCTGCAGGCTAACAAAAGAAAGAAGAGCGCTATGGCGGTGGTAGAAGAAGCAGGCGACTAGCGAGGTTTGTGGTTCCGCACTCGAGAATAGTTGCCGCCAGCCAGCGGGCGCGCCGCTCCCAGCGGGCGATTGTAGGTATAAATCCAGCAGGCAAGCTTGTGCCCATTGTTGAGCCGAACCAGGCATCTCTTTCTCACAAACAGGCTGCCTTGCGGACGTGAGGGATCGAAGCCCTCGTAATCGTCGAGCCGGTTCAGCACACCGGGATCATCGGGAAGTTCGAAGACCTGTCCGACCACCATCGGGCCGCCGCGGCTAAGAATCGCGCCGGGGTACTCGCCCAAGTCATACAGCTTGCCACGGACGAATCCGCGGCCCACTCGTCGGAAACGGCGCACCGTAGGCGCAATCTCGGGAGGAGCATGCCTGTGCAGCAGGGTGCCGTATGAAAACAGGTATCTTTTCCTTGCCTTGCTGGCGCGCTTGGAGCTACTCATTCAGCAATATCCTTCGCAGGTATTCGTAACCTTTTTCCTTGTTCCTGAAATATCCCGCCACATCCGGATGCCTTTTCAAACATTCCAGGTAGTAACTGAACAGAGCCTCTACATCTTTCCTGGACAGTTGTTTAGATGATTGCAAGTAGGCCACGAATTCGAAGAAGTTCAAATAATCTGTCCAAGCTGACGACTCCGTGGCAACCAGTTGTGAAACCTGGGGGTCTCCCGCACCGCAATCGAGCAGGTCGCGGACGCGCTTCAGTTCTTCTCTCTCGTAAAACCGGGAATAAAGACTCTCCGCCCAACGAGCGCGTTCCCGGCGCGAGTTGCTCTTATAGACCCATACTGCTGATAAAGCAGCAACGGCGCCGCCTGAATAGGAAACGACCTGGACCAGTCTCACCGCGTCGAGGGGCATCGCTGGAGTAGATTGTATACTGCGCGAAAAGGGCTCGGAATGCCGCAGAAGTCCAAGCAGAATCTGAAGATGTTCCTGGTTCCGTGCAGTTGCGGAACTACCTTCGCGGTTACTGAGCGGTATGACGCGCACGGTAGCCACCTCCGCGCATTTCTGGTCTGTCCGAGTTGCAGCAAACGCCATGACCCGCGCAATCGCCTGCTGCAACTGGGTTATCAAAAAGAAGGGTACTGGAAGGTGGACGGATGCTAACTGCAAGACAAGTTCACTCAGCTGAATCATGACGACAAAGCCAACTGATCTCGGATGTCCCACACGAGTCGCCGTAGTTGGCGTAGGCAACGTGGGCGCCACTTTCACCTATGCCCTGCTGCTGAGCGGACTGGCTGCGGAAATCGTGCTCATTGACATTAATCGCGCCAAGGCTGAAGGCGAGGCGATGGATCTCAACCATGCCCTCCCGTTCACCCATCCCACCAGAATCTGGGCGGGCGATTTTGCGGATTGTGGGGATGCAACAGTCATCGTACTGGCCGCGGGCGCCAACCAGAAACCCGGCGAAACGCGGCTCGACCTCGTCTACAAGAATGCTGCGATCTGGCGGGAGATCGTGCCGGAGATCGTACAGCGTACCCGGAGCGCGATCCTGCTCATCGCCACCAATCCCGTAGATGCCCTAACATACGCCGCGTGGAAGTTGTCGGCTTTGCCGGCCAAGCATGTGATTGGCTCCGGAACGATTCTCGACACCGCGCGTTTCCGCTACCTCCTGAGTCATCACTTCGGGGTAGACGCGCGCAGCGTACACGCTTACATCATCGGAGAACACGGCGATAGCGAAGTGCCGGTTTGGTCGCTGGCCAATATTGCGGGAATGCGCTTGAAAGAGTTCTGCGCCGCGCAGGGTCGAGACTACGATCCCAAAGCAATGGAGGAGATTTTTCACCAGACGCGCGATGCTGCTTACCGCATCATTGAAAGGAAAGGCGCCACCTACTATGCGGTGGCGGCTGGCCTGATGCGCATCACGCAAGCCGTCCTACGCAATCAAAACACGGTTCTTTCGGTTTCCAGCCTGATCGAGAACTACTACGGGATCAGCAACATCTGCCTGAGCCTGCCGACAGTGGTGAACCGCTCGGGTATCGAGCAGGTGCTGCGCCTCGAACTGGATAACGAAGAGGTAGAAAAACTGCGCCGCTCGGCGCAGGTGCTGAAGCAGACCATTTCCAAAATGGGACTGTGAGGGGGCTCCAAGCTCGCTAGTTTGGCTTCGGGGCGCGCTAAACCTGCTATACTTGGCCCGCGTTTGAACTGTTCGCCGGTCGACCACGAGACGCCGCCCGCTTCGCAATCGGTCGCGTACCCGCCGAAGACAGCTGCATTCAAATAGCTTAAGTGACCGAGGCAATCGCTTGAAGAATATCTTCGTTGGGAATCTGGATTTCAATACGGGGGAAGACGAACTGCGCCAACTGTTTGAGCAGTATGGACCCGTGGACCGGGTCGCCATTATGACCGATCGCGACACTGGGCGTTCCCGGGGGTTCGGCTTCGTCGAAATGACTAATGCGGAAGATGGTGAGAAAGCCATTGCCGCGCTGAACGGCACGCAAGTGGGCGGGCGCACGCTGAATGTGAACGAAGCTCGTCCCAAGACCGAGCGTGCCGGCGGCGGAGGTGGTGGTGGACGAGGCCGGGACCGCGGTGGCCGCGGCGGCGGGCGCTGGTAAAACCTGCGGCTACGCAGCTTGAGCTTTTCAGAACGAGGCCGGCGCACGTGTGTGCTCCGGCTTTTTGTGTCTGAAGCTCTCGTGTGGAGGCCTCTTGTGTGGAGGTGGGTCTCCGACCCGCCACTCCTATGTGGCCCGCAGCGGTGCGGCGTTGCTGGCGTCGTATCCAGGATGTAAACTTAAAAATTGTCAGCGCGCCCGTAGCTCAGCTGGATAGAGCGATTGCCTCCGGAGCAATAGGTCGGGAGTTCGAATCTCTCCGGGCGCGCCA
>DASQIH010000301.1:0-17402 GCA_035631655.1 Terriglobales bacterium | reverse complement strand
CTCAGCACGTACCACGCTGCAACAAAACGCTTCCGCGACGGTCCACTGCCTCCACATGATTCGGCAAGTCGCCATCGGTGCCGTTCCAGAACTTGAAGGAACTCTCGACGCGCTCGCCCGGAGCAGCCGTGATCTCGATGCACGTCGGGATTCACGGCAACCGGCACCGGCTGCGCCTGCGCATGCCCCGGCCAGAAAGAGAAAATCGCCGCTGGAAAACTGGCGATGATGATGGCAGCCGGGAGAATGGATTTTGTGAAGAATTGATACACGGGGCGCTCAGAACTCTGGCAGAAGCATGGGGAGGCAGTTCCCCACCACTGCTCGGAGGCGATGATAGCTTGGCGCCAAACAGGAAGTTTGTGCCCCATACTTCCGTTGTGGGTATACTTTTCTGGGCTACTTGTCGTTGGAGGAATTTCCAAGAAGGAGACTCCAGATGAGATGGAACTGGATGCCTCGCGCACTGCTCGCAGCCGCTATCGCCTCGCCGAGTTCAGCGCAGATTTCGGTGTACATCGGGACCCTGCCACCAGCGGTCGTTTATGAAGAGCCTGGGCCGCCTCCCGGCGCGGGCTTCGTATGGATCGAAGGATATTGGACACCGGCGGGTCACCATTACAAGTGGATCCGGGGACATTGGCAGCGTCCTCCGTTAGAAGGGGCATACTGGACGCATCCGCACTACGACCACTATCGCGAAGGCTGGCAATGGCACGAAGGACATTGGGACCACGAGGACCACGACAACGGCCATTGGCGCGACCATGATCATGGTCGGGGGCATCGCCATCACGAGGATCACGACGACCACGAGCATGAGCACCACGACTAACCGTTAGCAGCGGAGTCCCCGCGGTTTGCCTGCATCACGACTCGCGATTGAAGAAGAGTGTCATCTTGGCTGTCCTTACCGACGGGGCTCGGCTAGCCAAGGTCGCGGTCAATCAGTGCAATCGCGATGTTGCAACAGTTATCGGCGGGTCGGGCGGCTGCGACCGCGATCACTCTGGGAATTGTTCTTGTCGGAGACCTGTCAGCGGGCATTGACGTCGACCAGCGCATGGGCATCCTCGACTTGCCTTTGCAGGATTTCCAGGCGATACCTCGACCAGAACACAAGCAATCCGAAGCACTGAAATGCAGCCCAGTTGATCAACCAGACATGTAGCATGCGCGGATCGATCGAACCACCGCCTCCAAGCACGGGCGACGGGTGCTGGGTCCGGAAAAACCAAATCGAGAAGTAAATCAGCGGCATATCGAGCGCCCCAAAGACTGCCAGTGCTGCCGCTAGCACTGGAGTTTGCCCTCCCCTAGAAAAACGCCGCAAAAGTAGCTAGCTGATGTAGATCAGCCACATGACGAGGGTCGAGGTGAGGCGTATATCCCCTTCGCCGAACAGGGCGCCAAGCGGTACTTGGTCCGCGACCGCGATGCGACCTATGGCAACGGCCTCCACCACCTGCTGCGCGGCCCATTCGGCGGTCGGATGTTCGGTGACGCCGAAGTAAAGTACTCTCCTCCGTTGATGCTCTAGCACGAGAAACACGGGTGGCGTTACGGGCGCTGGCTGCCGCTCTCAGCCTGAATTCCCACCACCACCGAGCGCGTACTTGGCAGTGTTTGATTTTCTATCACGTCGGTTTATTGGAAGAAGCAAAAGGCGGCCTCGACGAGGTGCTCGCCGGCAACCCGGATGATACTTTAACGCTCACAATGCTTGGCCAGACCGCCTTCTGTAAAGGTGAGTACGAAGAAGCCGAGAAGCACCATGCCCGCGCTCTCGCCATTGATCCGGGCGGAGTCTGGGGGAACCTGTGGTCTCCAACCGCTCCGCTCTATGGCAACGATCTGGAGAGAGCGGAGAAAAAGATTCGAGCGAGCATCCAGATTTTCCCAGAAGATCCTATGTTAAACAGTTGCCAGGCGCTGCTCTGGGCTAAGCGAGGAGAGCGGAGCAAGGCTTTGCAGACCGTCCATCGGGCTCTGCGGTGTGGGAGGCCGCTCGTCCACACGCATCACGTATGGCACATGGCCGCTGCGACCTTCGCAGTCCTCGAAAAGCCGGCTCAGGCAGTGAATTTGCTGCGCAAGGCGAGCGGCCTGGGCTTGCCGAACTATCCGCTCTTTCGCAATGACCCGCACTTCAAGCCACTCCACGCGGACCCTCCTTTCTTGGGAATGTTGGCCGATCTGAAGCACGACTGGGAGAGTTACAGGCGCGAGTTCGGCCGACCCTGAGCCGGCCTTTTTTTCCTGAATCGGAGCAGGAATCTACCGCCTAGTGGTCCCGACCCACAAAGAAAAGGTCACTGCACACCCGCGGGTTCGGCAGTTTCAGCAGTTCGGCATTCGGCAGTATTCGGCAGTTCGACAGCTTGACAATCGCCGCGCCGGAGACTAGGTTGGTATCGGAGCGAGTACCTGTTTTCACTCTTTCAGGTCTCCTGAACTAAGTCAGCCCATCTGAAGTCCTCCCTTCTTAGATACACATCAATCCACGGAGGTTGACATGTTTGCTCGTCACGTCTCGATGCACCTGAAGCCCAATACCCGTGCGGAGTTTACCCAGACGATTGAGAAGGAAATTATTCCCTTGCTTCGGAAACAGCAAGGCTTCCAGGACGAAATCACGTTCCTTGCCCCAGGCGCAGGAACGGAAGTGGTCGCAATCAGTCTGTGGGAACAGAAAGAGAACGCGGAAGCTTACCACCGCGGAGCCTATCAAGAAGTGCTGAAGACCTTAGCGAAGGTGGTCGACGGAACTCCTGAGGTTCGAAACCTCGAGGTCGGCACCTCGACCTTCCATAAGATCGCTGCTCGCGTGGCAGCCTGAAGCTGGCAGGTTTTCTCGTTCGGTTGGGGGCGGCCCAAGTCCGCCCTCTTCGTACCGTTAGCGTTGAGATGTTTCTGGTGACGCCCGCTTCTCAAAAGGTAACTCTGCTTTCCGAAACGCCCGCCTCCAGAAAACTTGGAGGTGTTCTGTGCCCCAGCCATCGCCGATTTCCTTTCAAATGGCCACGAAAAACGTTCTCATCATCGATGGCAACGAAGCCATGCAGAATCTGCGTGCCAACGTGCTGAGAAGCCACGGGGTTCACGTGCATTTGGCTAGAAATGTCGCCGAAGCAGAGTTGCTCTGGGTACCTGATTTCTTCGATTTGGTATTGCTGGACGTGCGCCAGAGATCCAAAGAGGCAGTGGCGTTCTGGAGAACGATTCGCCACCAGCATCCACGTCAGCGGATCAGTTTCCTAAGTTGGGCCCCCAACGTACCTATCTCCCACTTGCGTCGACGAGGTCATTGCCCACGACAAAGTACCTGAGGACTGGGTGCAGAGGTTAAGACCCTTGTCGACCGCATAGGGCTTATCTCTGGACAGCAGCCCGTCGTATGACCGTTGCGGGATCGTCGACGATTGGGGAGGTTCAATTGCTTTCCAGCCGCCTGGCGACTCCGGAACCGATAAACGAATGTTCAATGGGTTTCTGGACAAAGCGACGGACTTCAGCGTCCTCTTGAACACCCTCAACTTTTGCCTGCGAGAGGCCGGATAAGGAACGACTATTATGAAGAACATCTTCGTTAGGAATCTTGCTTCAGAGACCTCACCGGACGAAATCAGTGTGTTATTCGAGGCCTACGGACAGGTCTTACACGTCAACATTATGGGCGACCGTGCCACGGCACACTCACGGGGATTTGCGTTTGTCGAAATGAGAAACGACAAGGACGCCAAGAGAGCCGTCTCAGAGTTAAATGGTACGACTTTGGGCGGAAAGACCCTGCAGGTAGAGGAAGGCCGGCCCAGCCTGGAACGCGGCCGAAGGCGTGGCATAGCTTCAACTTGGGGTGGGAGCACTTAGGGAGACCTAGCGCGACAATAAACGCCTGGCATCGCGACTCCAAGTCCTACCAATCGAGTTCTCACGCTGTGACTCTCGTGGTAGCCAAGACGATCCAGAATCGTGAGGCAAATTTGGTGTGCGACAAGTAAGTCTTTTCGGAAACCCCCGAACGCCTGACGCTCCCGCTCCGCTCCCCTGTACAGAGGAGATTTGGAGATAGATATTCTCACGCTGTTGGTTGAGTCAATCCAAGAATTGCATGCGTTCGGGCCAACGTTCTCGATGCGTTAAATACCCAAAGGCATTTGCACAGACTGTCCGCGCACGGTGATAGAAACAGGAGGGGAGTGGTACCCTTAAAAATAAGGAGTGACCCGGGGCTCCGGTTAAATGGCTTCGGATTTGCTGGTTGTTTTTGTGTGCACTTTAACACGCTCCGAGACCGAAGGGGGCTGGTGAAGCATGCCCGCTCGGCTGTGCTGGTGCTGGTCACGAACCCTTAGGGAGTGGCCAAGATGGAACTTGGTTCAAGCAGCCCACAGGGGGAAAACGGGTGTAACAATGCCTCCCGTTTTTGAGGTCGGAGAGGAAATCTCGACTCATGCGGATGGGCTATTTAGGTCATTAGTTAATCGCTCTGCAGCCATACATGTCCGGAACGTCGACCAACTCTATGTCTACAGCCTGATTCGCCGCTGGGTGAATGTCGGCGTGCTCGCTGCGACGATGGCCGTGCTCGGCTCCTGTCCGGCCTGGTATTCGGTTGTCCCTGCATCCTGGAAATCTCTCTTGAAGTCGAGATCCTCTCAGAGGCTGACGAACCGATTGCGTGTATCAGGCAGATTTGATGATTGGGTGAAGGGCACGACTGGGGGAGCGAGATGAGCAGCTCTGCTAATGTTTGGGTCCCGATACTGGTTGCGATTGTTACCGGGCTGGTTACGGTCATCACCGTATACCTTACCGGGCGGGCCAATCTCAAGCTTGAGCGCGAGAAGTTCGTCGCCAACTCGCAACTGGAACAGCAAAAATTCGAGACCAGCTCGAAACTCGAGCGCCAGAAGTTCGAGTCCAGCCTGGTACTGCAGGCAATCGCCACCGGCAAACGAGAGACTGCTCAGAAGAACCTGGAGTTCCTGGTGAGCGCAGGTTTTTTGCCCGATCCCGAGGGCAAAATCAAAGAGCTGGCGAAGCGGCCCGCAGATACGCCCGTACTTCCCGCCCGCGGCGGCGCGCCGCAGATGAAGTCCCGGGCGCCGGTATTTCGCTGGAAGGTGCGGACCGGCTCCGATCCCGATGCATCCCTCGTGAAAGAGACACCCGTCCGAACTACGGTCGAGGAACTTGCTGCGAAACCCCGTCCTGCAGATATGAAGACTCCGACCGAAATCTATCCCGCCTATCAGCATCGCCGGGCCGAAGGCGTGGAGAGAACGATCCATGAAGTTGAGGCAGTGATTGTTGCCTGCAAGTTGCAGATGAGCGGAAGCTACCACCTCGATCTCAAGGGTGAGACGGGCCGGACCATGATCGCGAATTGTGTCGATCCCCGGTTTGTGGACCCGGGGAGCCGCTGGGCGAAACAGATCGCTGCGGTGCGCAAGGAAGTTGAGGAAAGACTCAAGCCGGGGCCGGCCTATACTCGCGGGAGCTGGCGCGTGCGCATCACCGGCATCGGCTTCTTCAATCGAGTCCACGGGCAATCGGGTGTTGCGCCCAACGGCATTGAGTTGACTCCTGTGCTCAACATTGAGTGGCTCTCGTAGCAGTTACCAGCATCTACAGATTGGGCGGGATTCAACAATAATAAAGTGGACCGGGGCTCTGGTAGTGCGCGCGACGTGCGATGGCCATCTTGCCCATCTGGTGGTATGTTTGGTAGCAACCTTGCTATTGGGCTGCCGATGTCCGACTACTTCGAATTCGCGCTCAATCTGACCTTGCCAAGCGACGTCGGGCGAGAGTTGCGACGGTTGCCTATAGACGGTTTCTGCGTTGAGGCCGTAACTGCTCCAGATGAGGACAAGACTGCTAGGTTCGGCCTAGCGAAACAGCCATTCTGGTTGGAGCCGTGAAAGGGATCCTGGACGCCCCCAAGGTCGGCCTCGAGCTGTTGTGACTCCTCAAAGAACACGCCAAGAAGAAGGGCGGTTTGGCCGCGACGGCCACGCTTTCTAGCCCTGTCATTACCGAAAACCCCGTCCGCATATCGAACTCCCCTGGGAAACTGATCGAAGCTACCTTGAAGCAGCGAAGCCACTGTGTTCTGAATCGCAAATCGGCGAGTGCAAGTGCGGAGTTTGTCGCCGCAAAGAAATTCGGTCTCGGCGCGAAGAGTTTGCCTTGGGTTCACAAGACCTGAGGGGAAGCTGTATTCGCAGAAGCAAGCCAAACGTCGGCGCCATCGGCTTGTGAGGACCACCTAAGCGGCGTGGCGCTGGTATCGGTGGTGAAGTCCTCCGACCTGAGGAATCGGTGCCTCCCGAAAACCTCGATGTGTCTGAGAGGGCACCAAATCGGCGTGCTGCAACGTTCCGTGAGAAAGCGGCCCAAGTTGACTCCGCTGGACCGTCTGTCGGATTCAACCGCAGCTCAAATCTATGCCCGCATTCGATTCTTCACAATCGTTGCCAGATCGGTCAGCGAATCCTGAAAGCTTTGCACCGGAAGATCGTCCGCAGTTCGTTTGCTTTGGGCTTTGACTTGCGCAGCGTGGGAGCGTTGTGCCGGCGCTACCGGCGAGGTACACGGCGCACCGTGCTGCTCATCATCAAACAGCAAGGGGGCCAAAGCCTGCCACATGTGCCACTCCCCATAGTAGGCGAGTAGGGCGAGCAACACATGCGCGCGCACCCGATCGGGGAGTCGATGATGAATGGGGCGCACTTCCAAGTCGACACTCTTGAAACTGCGGAAGGCTCGCTCGACCGCTGCCAATCGTTTGTAGGCCAGTACGGTTTCCTCGGGGTTGAAACGCTGCTGTGCCACCGAGGTGCGCAGGACATAGAGGAGGACACAGTAGAGACGGGTTCGGGACAGCCACCTTCGTAACCTACGTCCTGCAGCTCCAGCAAGCGCACAATTTCTGTGTTGAACGACTGCTTTGACACACATGCCAAGGAAACGGCGTAGATGATTAGCATAGTCTTCATCTTCATGGGAGTTGTGATTGCCCTGGCAGTATTCGCTATATTGGCGAAAGCATGCGCAGGTGAGCCCAAAAGGGCAGAAAAATGGGAAAAAGGAGAGATCATCAAGCAGCTCTTGGCACTATCGGAGTGCGAAAACAGCATCTCAGCAATTGCTTCTCCTCCCGCTAGAGGTCTCCGGCTTGCATCTACTTCCGCCACGCGCAATGACACGTTGCGAAAGTGCACGCATCGGGAGCACCCCAACCCTCCTATCCCACTCAGACCGAACCCGACCGATGCCCACATCGAAGAGCAAGTCCGCCAGCGCGCTTATGAGTTGTATCAACGACGTGGCGGGGTGGATGGAAACGCAACGGATGACTGGCTGCAAGCAAAGGAGGAAGTGTTGGGCAACAAAGCCAAACCAGGCCTGACGCCATCCTAACCAGTTTCCATGCTCTTCTCGCCGGCTAGCGCGGGCGTTTTCTTCACAGGCTCGAAAACAGTGGCTCTGCGTATCACAGCGCCAAAAGGTCACCGGTTCGACCCGACACAGTTGTGAACCCTGAGTTCTGAGTAACCGCGTTTCCGGGGATTGCTGACTGTGTGTCACCCGCCAGAATCTTCTGCATCCTTGCGTCAAAATCTGAACCACTACCCACTACCCGGATGGGGGTAGCACGAATGGTGCCGGTAGTAGCACTTAAATGGGGGCTTAGAACTACCCCGTTCGACCATGAATCAATGCCAACTTTATTTTTAAGCGTCAGTTTATCTAGCTTGGGAAGGATGTCGCTTTCCACATAACTCCATCAATGAGAACCTCGTCATCACCAACCATAATAGACAGTCTGCCGGGATTCCTCGACTACATGACCGCCGAGCGCAGCCTCTTCCTCGTGATTGAATCTTCGATGTGCCGCTTTGTTATCAGTACTGCTGGCTCTTGAGCAAATGAAGTTATTCTCCATCCAGCGCTTCCCCTCATGGTCATCAGCGTCGAAATCGAAGCGCATGACGTGCCGGAGGCAGGACCGCAACTGCTCCAGCGATATTTCAAAGACCGTGAATCGCTCCAGGCACTTCAACTCCTGCTCAGTTAGATGTCGAGGACTACTTGGGCTCATAGTGCGTTATTTCTCCTGTCGCCCTGACCCCGACCTGAACAGTCATGGAAGTTCCTTCTTGGGTCACGATGGTGGACCTTGACTCCCTGTTCTGGCAAGAGCAGAATTTTGTCGTCCTCATTCCCGGAATTCAGGAGTTCCCGCCTTGCCGAGGGCAAAACAACTAACAGTTTCCCATGAGAACCTGCCCGGCATGCTCGCAAGTATCGCCAAGATCCTCGGCAACGAAAAAGTCAATATCCTGAGTTGCCTTACGATGACGTCAGGGACGACAGGCACGACCCATGTGGTCGTTGACAACGTCGACAAGGCGAGAAAAGCGCTTGCGAATGCCCGGCTGCCTTACACCGAAGCAGATGTGCTCCGTGTGGAACTGCCCAATACGCCTGGAGCGCTGGCGAGGTTCGCCGGTAAGCTCGCCCAAGAAGACATCAACATCATTCTCGGGTATCAGACGAGCGCCAAGCGTTCGAGGAAGGCAAGTATGGTGCTCGCCGTTTCCGATTTAGATAAAGCGGACCACATTCGATAAGGGCTTGTCGGCTGCTTGGAGGTGCGCTTTGGTTTCCCAATCTCCAAATCGTTCGAATCTTTACAGGAAGAAGGTTCTCCTCATCGACCGTAACCAAGCTACGCGGGACGTGCGGGGCACTGTCCTGCGGAGTCGCGGTGTCGCAGTCCATGAGGCCGGGAGCCTGCAAGCCGCAAGATTTCTGGCAACCCAATGTGTATGACTTGATATTGCTCGACGTGCGGAAACATCTTCCCGGAGAAGCACTCGAATTTTACGAGCAGATCCAAGAGAACGTTTTGCCTTTCTCGTCGGTACACCGGCATACCTGTCGCTTACCTGGCCCGCTGAGGTCACCATCGACGACGCCTCGCATGGACAGTGGGAGACCCTCAGGCGATTGTCAACGGCCGCCTGAAGCCTTCCCATACCACGCAACGAATAGTCTCTTCTGTCAGCGCTAGGACTAGGAGCTAGCGGTTCGGGAATCAGCAAACGCCAGACCTGGCTGCGATCAGATGATCGCCTGGCCGCAGAATTCACACGGCGTGGACCTGTGGCCGGAGGGACTGCTGCACAGGCACGCTTCATTGATGTTGAAGAATGCACCCCTTGCATCTTGAATGCGATAAGTAAATGCTTCGCCATAGGCCAAGATGGTTCTTACCCTGATGGGGTGCTGCATCTGCGATTCGAGCTCGCTACAGGACGCACAGTGATTCCTAACGACGTGAATTTCTTGCCCGAGTTCGAAATGGGGATTCGCCATTGGGGGAGGTAAGCGCCGAAAGTGGCTGGTGGCCCAGCGCTTAGCATTTAGAATTTAATGAAATTATACGCCCACAGTTCGAGGTCCTCACTGGGTCTCCTTGCTCCGCACTGCGTACGCGCGTCCTCCTCCCTGTGCAGTTGTTGGACTTACGTCCAAGTCGATTCGGCTTGTTTCACTTTCCGCAAATACTCATGCGTCAGCGCAGGGTCCAGCACTAGCTTGGAAGCGCCGACACGAACTCGGTGACGTGGCGAATGAGTTCAGTACCACCTTTTTGCCACGTGTCGCTATGTCCAGCACCCGGAACTAAATATAGCTGCTTCGGCTGATTGGCTCGCATCAGCAATGACCTCGCCATCCACGGTGGGGTGTCCTGATCCTCCGTTCCAACCACTATGAGCAGCGGCAGGTGAACGGATGAGATCCTCCTGATCGTTTGAAAACTGTTGCGTGAGAGCAACAGCTTCTGGGGGAGGAAACGGCCTGCACTATCCTGCCCCTTTCGTCACTTTGCCCCTTTTCCATTTCATGGGAGATTGTCTTCCGCGAGGGGCATCAGGTTCACTTTCTGCGTTCGAACTCCCTCATCTCCCTTGCTGCCCCTCGCCTTCAAGGAGTTCTGCTCGAATCCGACCATCCAAGAAGGCTACAAGCATGCAAAAACGCATGATCTGGATCGAAAACGAACATTTCACCGGCTGGTGCTGCTCTCATTGTGAGTGGGGTCTCACTACGCCACGCATGGAGAGTACCGTTGCAGCGCTCGCCTTAGCCGTGCTGCCCTAGAGAACTTCGAGAAACACGTCTGTGCCCGGAGCACACACGACGAAACGCCAACCTAGGCGACAGCGTAAACCATTTCCTCCTGGTCGCCGCGGTTGCACCATTTTCGGGCATTGACGCCCGCGAAGGACGGGCGTACGTTGTTGCCATTCCACGCGGGTAAAAACGTACGTCGCATACGTGCGCGACATTCCTTTCACTTCCTTAGCTAAGAGTTCCTTAGCTAAAAGAAAGGAGCGCTTAACCATGTATACCAGAGTCGTAGAATTCAACACCAAGCCAGGCAAAGCACGCGAGCTCTGTGAGACTATCAACGACAAGGCTGTGCCCATTCTGAAAAAACAGGCGGGATTTGTGGACGAGACTGTTCTGGCGTCGGATACCGAATCCAATCGTGTTTTGGGGCTGAGCTTTTGGAACAGCAAACAGGATGCCGAACGATACCGCCGGGAGCAGTATCCCAAGATCCACGAGATGCTCAAGCACCTGCTCGAGAGCGAACCCGTAATACGGACGTTCGACGTTCAGAGCTCCACAACCCACAAGATCGCCGCCGGCAAAGCGGCCTAACCGCCCATTCACCATCGAACAGGTGGGCCGCCCGGCTCACCTCTTTTTATGCACGCCGCAGAGCATGTACCCGCCGGCCGTCCACGCGGTTTGCAGGCTCTTTCAAGCCAAAATTCGTCATCACGACTACGCAAAATCTGTGAGCCGAACCTCCGGAAAAATCCGCGACCTCAACCAGCAGAATGCGTGACCGTGTTCCGCGTTGAATCCCGCATCTCCCGGGACTGGAATTCGCTTCAGCGCGTCCCGTGGTACGTCTGTATGCCCCACTACGAGTTCTTCTGCCATGCCTGCAAGAAAATCTTTTCAAGAATTTTGAGCGTTGCTGAGCATGATAAGGAAAGGATCGCGTGCCCGCACTGCGGCAGCAAGAACGTCGAGCAGCGTTGGACTGCTTTCTCGGCCATTACCGCGACGAAGAGCGCCTGAACAGACTCTCCATGCAGCATGAACGCGGACATTGAAGAGGTGAGGCATGGTTCCTATTGATCCTGACAATTCCTCCGAGCCACACCGGCTAGAGCGCAGGCCCAAGCCCACAACCCCGGCCTGACATGGGGCGGATGCTTCCCTATTTGCAGCACTCCTGATCGGGATCGCTGGGATCGTACATCCATTTCTCACCGCACCGCGGACAAGTTTGCAGGTCAGACTCCTGCAACACATCCAAGATCCGCACGCGGCAATCGGGATTGGGGCAGAGCTCTATGTAGGGAGAGCCGCAGTCCGGGCAGAACGGTTTGCATTCATCGTCAGTGAAGACACCGCGACTGCAACGGACATTGGTACAAAGGACTAGCTGTTTGGCGCGAACCGACATGGAAAACCGTCAACTTCTCCCCTTTTATACTCCAATGATTCCGCCTCCAACAGCCCCTCAACTCCGGCCTCGGGCAATCACGCCAATGAAGTTTGACGACTGGTTTCCCCGGTCGCTAGCCTGTCGTAGCCTTTTATTGAATCCTGCGCGTGAAGCCGCATCAGGATGTCCACGTCGAATTCGTAGTAGTTCTGGACCGTGGAAAAGTAGGAAGTCCGTAGCTCCTGGCTGGCAACCTTCGCGCGCAACGACTCGACGATTTTGAGTGCCGCCTCAATGCGGGCTCGAGCTTCGGGCAAATTGCCCCGATTGCGCTCAACCGCAGCCACGTAGCCAAGCGTTGTGGCTTCGGCGGCGCGGTACCCCACCGCTCGCTCAAGGTCGAGCGCCTGGTTGAAGGAATCCAGCGCCTTCTGCTTCTCGCCCAACACGTAATAAACTGAGCCGATGCTCGTGAGCGTTGTGGCCTCGCCGGCGCGGTTCTCCACCGCCCGCTCAAGGGCTAGCGGGAAGTGAAAATCACAAAGCTTCTATGCAGGTGTTCGATTCAGGGCAGGTGGATGGTAGCCAACTGGCCCCGGGCGAATACGAGGTGCAGTGGGAAGGCACTGGCCCTAACGTGGAACTGAGCATCACGCAGGGCAAGAAAGTACTGGCCAAGGCGTCGGCACGCGTGCTTGTGCTAAGCGACAAAACCGGCAGCGATGCAATAGTCACCACCAAGAACACCGACGGCACCAAGTCGGTGACCGAGATCCGGTTCGCGGGCAAGAAGTTTGCGCTGGCGCTCGGCAATGAGTCCGCCGAAACGAAATCACGCGAATCCAGCAAGTAATCTTAACGGGCTATCAGTCATGCGGGGAACACGCGAGTGCTCCCCGCATTATTTTGCGCAGCTCTGCCAGTTATTCGCCAGCACGTCGTCGTAGTAGCTAATCACTGCTCGTTTTGGTCTTTCCTTGGGTGCCTTGAGCGGCACTTTCTGCTCGAGACTCGTGTTGCCCAACATTCGGGCTCGTCCCAGGCTGAGCAGCCATCCATCTGCCATTTCCCAGGTAAATCGGCACCAGCATGGGGAAGTGCTCATCGACATTGTTCCGCACAAATTTCAAATTGAACACCACAAGTGAATCTGATCAATCTTGCTTTGAGCTCGGTCGACCTTGCTAGGGTCGTTGGCGCCGGTACCTGCACGATAGCTGCGGGAGCTTTTGAAAATTCACGAACCACGCAATCCAAACAAACGCCCAGAGCCTCCATACCCACGGAATTGCCCAACCAAAATACTGTAGGTGTCCGGCCACAATGGTCAGCTGGAATCCCACACTCACCAGATGCGCGCGTTTTCTGGGCGTTCGCGCCTCTGTCTGCGCCGGCAAAGGCATATTCCAACAGCATCTTTCACAGCACCACCCCGTCCATTTTTCCGAAGCAGTGAATACCAGTCGTCGGGGGTCCTTCCAGTCCATCTTGACAGGTTAGTACAAATTTCTGGCGCAGGCTCCAGTTTTGTTGCAAAACACAACAAGGCCAGTCGCAAGAGGGCAAAGAGACGGCCGAGCACAGATGAGACGGAATGTGTTCGCCCTCCCCCACTCGGTGAACACGTGCCGGGACACGAGGCTCGGCCAGACTTGCGCGGCGGCATTCATATCGCCGCCCTTATAACCGTCAAGTTAAGAGTGTACAAATTTCTGGCAGGTGTTGCAAAACGCAACGAAGGATGGTCGGGTGCTAGGCACCTTGCCGCAGCAGGACCGGCCCCGGCAGGTCGGGGTACCGGCTCGTTTCTGGCTGGAAAGGGTCCCCCCTCTGGTCGCGTGTTTTTCGATGATCGACCTCGGGTTGCATCACCGTTGTGATCGGGCGGCCTAGTCCGAAGACCTTTCCGTCCATCCTTATATATATGTGTGCGCCCCTGCCCACCGAGGGTCTCGATCATAACGCTCTCGCGCAACTTCACGTTACGAGAGGTGGCCGCGGAAGTGCTTGCCGACGAATTGCAGTTGGACCTGTACCGCATCGATTTCAGCCAAGTCCGTCAGCAAATACATCGGCGAAACGGAGAAGAACCTGCGCCGGGCACTGCGAGGATGTTCTCCGTGGTTGGCTGCTGGGCTGCCACGGCCGGTAAGCCCGCACCGTCCTGGGCGAAACGTAGATTCCCAACTTCAAAGACAGTTCGGAGGCAACTCGTATTTGTCCCCAGGTCGGATTCTGCTGTGCCATGCGCACAATCAGTTCTCGGATGTTCTGCGGAGGTCGAGGTCTTCCTGGCTTGGACTTCCAGCGCCAGAACAGGCGGAATCCCTTTCGATGCCAGCCGATCAGGGTCTCTGGCTTGACGATGATTAAAGCATCCTTCCAACTAAACCGTTCGAGACCAAAGCACCAACATGAGCCTGGCGGCGTCCGTCAGCCGACGTGGCCTTACCTCACGCTCTTGATAGAACGCCAGTTGTTTCGGCAGGAAGAGGTTCTCAGCCACCAGTGATCTCTGGGAGTGCACCACCGCATTCACGAATCGGAACAGGTCGCCGAACAGCTCGACGGCAGAGAGTCTTGTGAGAATAGAAGTTCGGAGTCGAAGCATGCCGACCGGATTGTACCCGCAACCTTGAAGCGGAAGAACCAGAAACAAGCCAATCCCTCTGTCAATTGCGGGAATGATCGAATCGACGGGAAAGCCAGACTTCTCCGTTGTTTGCGCCATCCGGATGGAATTTCTGCGTACCACAGGACGGTAGGCGCTGATGTCCTCCGCTGATTCCATGGTGGCCCTCTCACCTGCGGTCGTGACCGAGATTCTTTCGCTCGGATACATCCCGTCGCCATTCTCGCCTGATCTTGGTTAGGATTGGGTCAGACCACCATCCCGCACCTTGTCGGACGCGGCCGCTAGACAGGACTTCCGCTCCAAGTGCGTAGCCCCCTGTAAACACGGATGATCCCGGGGGGAATCAACTTATGCAAATTCCCCAACTCCTTACAGCATTGAGATCTGTAGCGTTATGCGTGTATGATTACACGCATTGTGGACTGGTACGACGCCAAAGCGATGCAGCCGCTCGCTTGCGTCAGCGCAAGCACGCCCTCCTGAACCGCCTCCAGATTCCTCCCGACGCTCTGCCCGGCTCGCTGGCCCTCACTCACCGCCACTGCGGACAACCTACCTGCCATTGCGCCAAAGACAAAGGGCATCCTCTCTGGTCACTAACTTTCATGGTGGCCGGGAAAAAACGCGTGGAATGGATTCCAGACGAATGGGTGGAGCAGATCCGCCCTTTGGTCCAGCAAGGACGCGAGTTCAAAGACGCCGTGTCCGAAGTCTTCGCCGCCAACGCCCAACTGCTGGCGCTGCGGCGAAGGCAATCCACCCCTAAGAGGCGGAAGAAGCGGTGAAGCGCCGGCCGCCAGACTTCCCCACGAGACGTTCTACTCAAAACTGACGTGGGCCTGACGCGAAGCGATTCCCGCCCGGAGTCCAACCCGGCGGAAGGGCTCGCGTTTCCACCCGCCCTAGGGCGCAATGCTCGTTGCCCTTGTGGCAGCGACCGCAAGTACAAACGCTGCTGTTCCGAGCAGGATGCAATCCTTCGTCGTCAACTGCGTCCGGCCGCAGTCCCGGTGTGGCTGCTGAACGCCAGCGGCAAACTGCAGCAGTTTGAAAAATACGCCTGGAACTGCTTTGATTTGGCGGCCCTGTTGGCCGGCCAGAGCGACTCGCGACGGGCTCCACAAATCTCCACCTTGGATGTGGTCAACAGCCTGTTCCATACCGCCCTGCTGCGCATCCCCAGCCTGAACGCGCTGGAAGGCGATCTGAAGGAGAGCGATTTCCAAAAGTTACTCGGCCGTCAGCCCACGCCGGAGGTGAAAGCCTTCAGCGCCGACGTGGTGGCCAACGTGCTCGACAAATTGCATCTGCCCGGCGTGCGCGATGCGCTTCACCAGGTGGTTGCCAAGGCGGAGCGCAACAAGGTTTTTCGCGAGGGCTCCTACGGCGGCTTGCGCTGCGTGGCCATCGAGGGCTGGGAACCGTTGGCCTCCTATGATCGCCACTGCTCGGAATGTTTAGTACGCCAGGTCAAAGTCAAACGTGCCGGGGGTGAGGTGGAAGAGGGGCCACCGTATTATCACCGCTATGTCGTCGCCCTGCTTCTCGGGCCGGGGCTCGACGTCGTATTAGCCATCGAGCCGGTGCTCAACGAAGAGGCGCGCCGCGATACGTTGGGCGCGAGCACGCGGGCCACGAAGGCGAACTCACGGCTGCACACCGTCTTCTAGAACGCCTGCGTCAGACGTATGGAACTTTTATCGATGCCATCGTCACCGATGCCCTCTAATGCCAATGGGCCCTGGATGACTCACCTCGACGCCTGCAGTTATGGCGCCTTTATCATCCTGAAAAAAGAAAACAACGAGCCTCTCCAGGAAGCACTCGCCTTATGGCAGGGTCAGGCCCCCTGCGAAATCTACGATGATCCCGCAAGCAAAGAGCATATCGAGTTCTGGGACACGGATGAGATTGAGACTCTCAACACCTACCCAGGAAAGGTTCGGGTGGTCCAGGCCATGGTGACCAAACCCGAGCAGGCACCGAGCACTTGGTGTTTTGCCATGGTGGGGAAACGAGCACGCGCCGTGTCGCGCCGCACGGCCCTAAAGATCAGCCGCTCCCGTTGGCACATCGAGAATACCGCCTTCCATCAATGGATCCAGCACTGGAACCTCAGCCACGTCTTTCGCCACACCGCCAATGCTTTAATGGCTCTCCTGCTGCTTTGGACCCTGGCCTTCGATTTACTGCAGCTGTTCATTTATCGCAGGCTGAAACGGCCGCGGCGGCCTAAGGATCCCACCGACACGATCCGGCACATCGTCGAGATCATGCCGCGCGAAGTGGCCACCTTGCCCGAGCCTGTGCCCTGGAGGGCACTGTTGGACAGTAGCTGAGACGGTGCTGGGAGCTGCGCTGGATGGGCGACGCGGCAGCCCGGCTCCGATTCCCAACCAGCCCGCAGATTTCCCGCGAGGAGGCATCGACCGTCAGACAACCGAACCGGCCAGTATATTCAGGGCCGCGTGCGATCAGTTACCGGGCACACCGGATGCTCAGCGACAAGACGATGCACGCGTCCAGCTAGAAGCGGAACTCCTGGCCGCTAGAGTGTGCGCTTGACCTGAGTATCCAATCGAAATAGAGTGCACTTGGGAGGAACTCCCCCATGTTTCAGACACAGCCCTCCTGCGACAGGCACAAGAACGTGCAGATGATCCCATTTTCGCTCGAATACCCTGGAGGTAAGATTTGTGGGCATGTCTGCCCAGTTCCCAGTTGCGGTCGTCACCATGTCGAAGAAGGTTATTTCGACGTGGTCGAAAGCAATCCCTTAGGAACACAAATCACCACGACGAAAAAGGAACCTTCGATAAGAGAGGCAATCCTCAAGGCGTTCCGTGCAAGAGCAGGAACGTGAGTAGAGCCGCGTCGGGAAAAGTGGTCATTTCTGATTCGTCATCGTCGCAAATAAATTAGACTCCCCGTTCCCGCTCCTCATCGCTCTTCCGCGTCGGTCGCCATCCCGTCCACTGTTGGCTTAATCCGACACTGGATTCGTGTGAATTGGGCTTGGTTCCGAGAGTGTTCTCTCGCTTCTATTGGATCGCACTGGCTACGTTGGAGAAGACAGTATTCGATTTGGTGCCAATCAATCGAATGGTGCCGACCACGATTAAGAGGATGACAGCCACCATCACTGCATACTCGGCGATGTCTTGGCCCTGATCGTCCCTCCAGAGGTTAAGAAAGAGGTTGGTCATGGCGTCCCTCCAT
>DASQIH010000300.1:0-8377 GCA_035631655.1 Terriglobales bacterium | reverse complement strand
GCTGGCGCGCGAGATGGGTGGAGGCCGCTTCGCCCAGGTGCTCGCCGCGCTTGCTGTCATGGTTGTGCCGATCTATCTAATCCTGGACCACTGGCTCACCATGAATGCCTTCGAGCCGCTGATCTGGATGGGGTGCATGTGGTGCGTACTGCGGGCGACCAACCGCGACGATCAACGGCTGTGGTTTTGGTTTGGGCTGCTAGCCGGCGTTGGTTTTGAAACCAAATACTCGATAGCGTTCCTTCTGGTTGGCGTTCTGGTGGGGCTAATCCTTACTCCCGAGCGCCGTTTTTTGAAGTCGGGTTGGCTATGGGTTGGCGTACTGGTGTGCGGCTTGATCGCGCTGCCGAACTTTCTCTGGCAGCTGCGCAACGATTTCCCCTTTTTGCAGCTGATGCACAACATCCGTATGGGGCACCGCGACATCGTGCGTGGCCCGGTGGCGTTTATCGTAGACCAAGCCGCGATCATGAACCCGATCCTCGCCCCACTGTGGGTTGGAGGCGTCATTTGGCTGCTGTTCGACAAAGAAGGGCGACGCTACCGCATGCTGGGGTGGACTTTCTTGGTCGTACTCGCGATGTTCATCGCCCTGAAAGGCAAGAACTACTACGTCGCACCGATCTACCCCGTGTTGTTCGCAGCGGGCGGGGTGACTTTCGAGCGCATTACGCGCGCGAATTTCGCTTGGATGCGGAGTGCGTATGTTGTAGCCGTGGTCATTGTCGGCGCGCTGCTCACGCCGCTTGTTTGCCCGGTTCTTTCGCCGGAGAACTACTTACGATATCAGGCCACAGTGCACATCACACCGCCGCGGGCGGAGCGGCAGAACAACGGTCCCCTGCCGCAGTATTTCGCCGATGAATTTGGTTGGAGCGAAATGGTGCAGAAGGTCGCGCAGGTATATAACAGCCTGCCGCCGGATCAGAGGGCGCACACCGCGATCTTTTGTAACGACTGGGGGCAAGCGGCAGCCGTCGATTTCTACGGCCCGCACTATGGCCTGCCTCGTGCGATCGGCAAACACAATAACTACTGGATCTGGGGACCGCGCGATAATACGGGCGACATCATCATCGTACTCGGCAGCGACGGCCAAGGCGACCGTGAGCACTTTGCTAGTGTGGAGCCGGCCGGAGTCGTCGGTACTGAATATTCTCGTCGCGACGAGCACTTCACAATTTGGCTGTGCCGCGGCTTGAAATCGAACTTGCAGGACGCCTGGCCGCAGATGAAAAAGTTCGATTGACCTTTGGGCGCTTCCAGTCGCCGATAGCACTCCGATGCTGGATCAGGTCACTGGGCGGATTGTCGGCTAACCTTACCTTAACCGGATTATGGAAGGTTTGCCCGTGATCCAGGAGTTTTTGCGATCGATTCTAACAAGCCGACTCATCGCTGATTGGGGTGCTCCGGGTTGCCGAATGTCGGACACGGAACCGCTGCCTAATTGTGCGACCAACCCTTTCACCTGTACGGGGCCATGAGTTTGTGGTTGGGACCTATCATCGAAGAAGATCTGGTCGCCCGTGGCCTCCCAGACTACATCGTGACTGCAACGCCCGTATGGCAGAAAGTCGAAATCAGCCGAATCGACTCAGCTCGCGCGTGGCACTTTGAATCGATATTTGTTGATTTTGAAACGCTTGATTCTCGAATCGAGCGTTCGCGCCGGCAGAGCTAATTTGGTCGCTGCACCTGACCGTCCCGAGACTCGGCCTTGGCTTTGTGCCAGTGCGGCTTCGATCATTTCCTTCTCTTGCTTAACGAGGACCCGATTAAGCGTGCTCGTTCGACGACGGGCAATGGGCAGTTCCCGTCCGAGCCATGTCTCGTCCACAGAAAAAGTTTCGCCCTCGCAGAGGATTACAGCGCGCTCCATCACATTTTGTAGTTCACGAATGTTCCCTGGCCAGTCGTACGCCTGGAACAGTTTGAGACTTTTCTTATCGATTGTTCTAAACGTCTTTCCAGCCTTTTTGCCGAAACGCTCAAGAAAGTACTCGGCAAGCAAAGGGACATCCGTCATGCGCTCCCGCATCGGCGGCATCTCTATAGGAACTACGTTCAATCTGTATAGGAGATCTTCCCGGAACTTCCCTTCAGCCACGAGTGCATTCAGATCACGGTGAGTGGCCGCTACCACTCTGACGTCGATAGGAATGGCCTTATCACTACCGACGCGCTCAATTTCTCGTTCTTGCAGGACGCCCAACAATGCGACTTGGACTTCTAGGGGTAAGTCGCCGACCTCATCCAGAAAGACTGTCCCGCCATTTGCCGATTCAAAACGTCCAAGGCGTCTTTGTGTTGCACCAGTGAAGGCGCCCTTCTCGTGACCGAAAAGTTCAGAAGCAATCAGCGATGAGGGAATGGCGTGTTCGGCGTGCTCGACAGTGAGCCGCTCGGCGATTACAACGGCCAGATCGGTCTAGGGTCGAGTTGGCCGTCAGCTTCTCCCAGGTTAGAGAGCATCGGAAGGCATGATCCCACGGAGTGAGGGTTCGAATCCCATGAAGTGGGTCAGCGCCACGACCGTCTGGGATTATGAGCGTTGGGGGAGGGCGCTTCGATCTCCTGCCTCGGCGCGGGAACAGCAAGCAACTCTACCACATTACGTCAACTACACCGGCGTACTGGTTGGCCTCTCTCGCGTCAGCCGTAGCGTGCTACGGGACTGGCTCGGAATGGCCTACAAACTCGTGACTCGCCAACCCAAGCCGGCTTCGCGAAAAACGAACGCCGTTGACTTCTTGCTCCAGGGCTATGCGCGTGCGCTGTTCTCAAACACGCACACACCGCCCCACGGCTTGGCAGGCTTGCGACCAGCAGGATCGGGTAACAGCGAAAGCAGCCGCATGCCAAAAGACAGCCGTTTCAATTTCGCTGCAGTGTGTAAGACAGACCGTGCTTCAACCCTCTTCCAGCCGTAAGCTGCGAAAAAGTCCGGGCCCTCGCGGGGCGCGAATTGCAGCGGCGAACCGGCCTTATCGAGGGGACCTCCGATCGTCTTCTGCAGCATCTTCAGAAGCGCAGGTGATATAAGGTCGGTCACCCAAACTCGGAAGGTTGGTGGGGCCGAGAGATCACGGGCCAGTTCTGAAACTTCCTGATCTGAGAAGTAAACGAGGAGCCCTTCACTCAAAACGAGGACCTGTTTCGCCTCGCTTCCCAAGCGCTGAAACAACGCACGTCGGCCTGCGCCGTCTCGGAGATCGAGAGCGACACGCTCGACTGCGCAGCCCGGAACTTCCGAGGCCAGAACCTCCTGCTTGTAGTTCAGCATGTCCGGGAGATCAACCTCGATCCAGCGCAGCGAGGCGGGGAGCCGCATTCGGTACGGTCTTGCATCGAGCCCGGCCGCCAGGTTGATAACCATGTCCGTGCCGCACGGCAACTCGCGTTCGATGACCTGGTCGACTAACCAGGTGCGGGCGACGTATGACCAGGAATGTTTCTGAGCAAAGGGCATAGCAGCAGCCATTTGCATGCCACGATCTCCCCCCCAGCTTGCTCGCATAGGGGTCGCGGAAGACGGCATCGGCCCGTTCGCTTTCCCGCGCGCGATAGACGGCGACCCAGAGGGCGGTGTCGGAAATGTGGCGGATGGGGTGTGACGAATTCATTAGAACAGAATGATAACCGTTGCAACTCACAAAGGCATTTGCCAAGCACTCCCTTGTTTCAGTCCGGCGATCCATATGGGTGTCATGCGCGAGGCGCACGGCAAGGTACACTTCGTAGCTATCTCGCGCGGTAATTCAACTCGGCCGGATAGCTGAGGGAATGTATCGGTTCACCTGCAATCCTCCCTGTCCCGAAACCAGAGAGTTTAGAAAAGAAGGAATGCACCCGTACCGTGTCTCAGACGATGTGTTTAAAAGAGGGTATGCAGAGGAGGGCGAGTACGAACTGGTTCAAAAAGGTTGAACGAAGGGGATATGATGCCGCCCAACTCTGGCCGAGCCTGCTGTCCCGCGTGTGTTGACTCTGGGGGAGGGCTGACACATCCGCTTCATCCGTGCTCGGCCTGTTCTATCTGCCGACACCAAAGTAACCTTCGCCGATTATTTTGGTTTCGCTCTGGCGACACATTCGTGCCTCGGGGGTCCGCCTATTCAACGCTACAATTTTCCCGTGCGGAGACCGAGCGAAATCCTAGAACCGGGTGTCGGCCGTAGGTCAGCTCAATCGCAAGCTGGTGCCCTGAGGCCTTAGGCCTGCGGCATGTGTTCGATTGGGGACAAAGGCATTTTTTTACAACTTCTTAACATCCGGAATATATCGCTGGCGGTACACTTTCGCTATTCGCGAAGGTCGTGGCGCATGTTACCCCCAGAGAAATCCAATCGGCCCTGGCAAGAGATCGCCGCAGAAGCGAGCCGAGAGCAGAATCCCAAAAAGCTCGTCGAGCTGGCAGAAGAACTGGAGCGCGCCTTAGAGGCGCGCGACGCCGACACGCGCGTCGGCTCCAAGTCTGCGCACGCCACCGCAAAATAGGGCTCGGCGGGTCCAAGTTGGCTCGCGGCGAGCCGGGAGTGTAGCCGCCCGCGGGTGGGGACCCTCTGATCTCCACGAATCACCATGATCTGTAGACAATTGGCACCTCCACCCAACTCCGCCGCGAAGCCGTAAACCGGTTGAGCTTTCCGCAATGAAGGCGGAGAGCGAGGGGGTTGAAGGTGGTGTCCTAGATTCGCCTTGTGGCAGTCTCCCGAATTACCAGCGGCAATCGATTGGCATTCTCCAACGCTGGCCTATGGCCGCTTTCATAGCCCAAGTAGGTAATCTTCTTTCTGGTCCGAAATTTGTCGAACAAAAGTACTTCGGGCAATGCCCGACCGTCACACCCTAAAACAAAAGCGTCTCATTCGCGTCTCTGCTCCGCCTGAACTACCGCGAGATTCAAGATTACGTGCCGACCTCCAGGACGACCCGGCTCGAAATGGTGAGGCGCCATTTCAGTCGAGGAGAAGTAGTCCTTCAGTACACATTTATGGATGAGTACCTGAACAACGCCCTCTGTCGTTACTTCTTCGGGGCTAGGGCAAACTACATAAAACTCTGGAAGACACAAAACTTCAGAAACTTCAATTACTACGTTGTCGAAGGCCTAAGCCTGATGGAGAAATTACGGTTTGTAAAGTCGATCCGCAAGCTCCCAATAACGGTTGCTGCGGATGTAGAACGTCTAAACACCTTGCGCAATGGAATCGCCCATGCCTTCTTTCCGGAGAATCTGCGGAGTGCAAAGCCGAAATGGAAAGGGAAACATATTTTCACACTAGACCGCATCGAAGCCTTCATCCATGTCATGGATAAGCTTCACTCGTTCTTCCGTAAAATGAAGAGCACTAAGACCATGACCGTCAGGGACTTCATCAACCAGGTTTTAATTGCTGAATACAACAAGAAGCTGCTCCAGAGCGACTTCCATTACATTTCATTTGCGCTTATTGCGTTCGATTCTCAGTTTCATTTTTACGACTTGGACTTTTGTCGCGTGTGTCGCCAGAAGGAGCTTTCACTCGGAACGTGGCCAATCGCTGTCACTCATGCGAGTGGCGGATCCTTTGGGTCCCCACAGTGGCTGGAGGCAAGAGTGCTTTACGAGAAGAAATGGCAGTAGCCGCTCTCGAAGGGTGGCTCTTCTATTTATTGCAGTTCAAGCATTGCAAACTTTCTGACACTTCGCTCAGATCGGATTCAAGCTATTACAAATAATGTTCCTCCATGCCCCCAAGAAAAATCCCTCCACCAATCAAATCCACTCTTTAAAGCCGAGGCTCAGGGGGTGAGGGGCAATCCAGCCTTGTGAGACCGCTGGGGACGGCCAGGGTGGGAAACCGCGTCAGATTGACGCGAAACGAGGCAACTGGGTGTACAATGGCCGCCACTTGGGAGTCCAAAGAAGGAAATCCTGGCTAAGATTTGCCTCCGCTGTGAGGTAGTAACCGCTCTTTAACTGTAACTGTAACCGGTCAACTTCTTGGCACGGTGGGTCCGGCTCTAGGACCGCTCATGCCGACACCAACCAGCCCCTTACCTAGAAGGAGTTTCGACCATGGGAGACAAGCCAAAATTCGAGAAATTCTGCGCGTTTCGCCTCACGATGGGCGTCGTCGTATGCGCCCTGTGCCTGATGTTGTCGGCTTATCCAGCCGCGACGCAGGTGGTGGTGGCAAACCCAATATCTGGTTGTTCGGGTAACACCGCTCTGTTCAATCCGGCCCAAGGGCAAGACATCGTCGTGCCCGCCGAATTCACGGTTTCGGTCTTTGCAAAAGGCCTGAACTTCCCCACCGGTATCGCTTTCCTGAGGCGCGGCGAAGGGAACGGGTTTGAGGTGTATGTGCTCGAGTCCGGGCACGGTCTTCCCAGCCGGTGCAACGACCAATCGCAGTTTGGCAGCGGCGATCTCGATCCCACGAACCCGTTCACGCCGGACATCTTGGTGTTCAATCAAAGCGGCGGGCTGATCCGCGGACCGCTGGCCAAGCCCACGGCGAGCGGTGGCCTCCAGCCCGAAGGTCCGGCGATCGACTTGGCGTTCGAGCACGGCTTGCAAGGCGGACGCCTGTTTGCCACCGATTCGAACCAGGCGACCCACGCCCACAACGGGCAGAACAACAGCTCGCGTATCGTGACGGTTGATCCGATGACCGGGCACGTTACGCCCTTCGTTACCAATCTGCCAACTGGAGACCATCCCACCGAACAATTGGCGATCAAAGACGGATGGATCTACTGGTCGCAGGGTTCAACCACCAACAGCGGCGTGGTCGGACGCGACAACGGCGGCGGCCAGAATCAGGCCGACATCCCGTGTCAGGACATCGTGCTCAGTCAGAATGTCTTCGACGCGGGCGGCGGTGTCATGACCAGCGGGTATTCCCCGTTTGGCGTCACACGCCCCGGCGCCACCGTGAAAGCATTCGAAGGCGCGAGCCATACTGGTGTGTGCGATGGCGCCATTTTGCGTGCGCAGCTCAACGACCCGAACACGATCGAACCGTTCTCCTGGGGATACCGTAACGGGTACGCCATTCGTTTCGCACCTATGAACCACGCTCTGAAAGGAAGCCTGCTCGTAGGCGAGGACGGACCGGACGAGCGTGGCTCTCGGCCATCGAACGGAGCACCGGATGTGCTGCAGTTGGCCCGTCAGAATCCGGATGGGACCCCCGACTACCATGGCTGGCCGGATCGCTTTGGATTCCTGCCGTCGAGCCAGGCGGTTTTCAACCCTGTTGGCGGACCCGGAGACGATCTTTGTGTCCCGGATCCCTCTAACCCGCCCAGCATGTGCACGCTGGCCAGCCTCGCACAAATTCTGAGCGAGGATCGTCCGATTCACGACGTGCTGGCCTTTCCACCCCAGCCGATCACGTCGCCCCTGGCCTTAGAGGCGGCGGATTCATCCTTCACCGGCATCGATTTCGTGCCCGTTTCGTTTGCCCATGGTCCCGTCCGGTCTGGTGCTGCACTGTACACCTTGGAAGGAGACTTCGGGTTCTCCGCGGCCAATGCAACGGCGCCCGCTCCGGAGGTGGGGCACGAAGTCAAGCTGATCAACTTCAGCACGCCCGGACAACCCCTGGCTCTCCTGATCGAGAGGTTTGCCCACAACACCGCGTTCGAACAGGCCTTCGTTGAGGGCCTTCGCGGATTCAACCGACCGACGAACGTCAAGATGGGGCCTGACGGCTGCGCCTGGGTCGTGGATTACGGCGCGGTGCGGGACTTCGGCCAGTCGGATCCCGCGGCCAAGTACGTCGGTGCGACCAACGGGCCGCTGGTCCAAATCCCTGGAACTGGCGTGATCTGGAGGATCTGCCCGAAGTGAGGAGACTAAGACTCTGTGGCACGATAGGGGCGGCTAAGCGCCGCCCCCTAATGCCTGCGGCTGATCTCTGCCAGGTAGCCCTTCCAAAACCCATCTCGAAACGGCGCGCGCAAACGCTTGACGTTGTCAGCATCCGCCTCGCGCAATCTCGGTCTTCCAGAAGGACTTGGTTTGGGAAAGCAAAGAAAGGAAACTAAACCGCTTCGACCCGGATCGGATCGCCAATGAAGATGGAAAGTCTCAGTAAAAAGCCGCTGCACGCGTCGGGGCAGCAGCGGCTGAGAGTTGGGGCCTCGTTGATAATATGCCCTCCTCTCACATAACTCCGCGTCTGGCAGCATCCGCATCTGCCGCCAGATGCTTGAGCAGTTCAAAGAACTGAGGCGATTGGCCGATGAATAGCCCCATGGCCGTCAAGAAGTTGACCACGCCCATGGCAATGCCCGTTGTGTTGGTCGGGCGAATTATCGAAACGACCGGGAGCTTTCGGCTCAGGAATGGGCAGGGTTCCGGCATGATCAGGTTGGTCCG
>DASQIH010000299.1:0-14640 GCA_035631655.1 Terriglobales bacterium | reverse complement strand
ATCGACGACACAAATCTGGGGAACTACCTATTCGAAGTGCGCGATGGAAAGAGTGATCGCCTTCTGTATTCGCGCGGGTTCAGTTCGATTTACGCGGAGTGGAAAACTACCGATGAGGCCAAAGCCTTGCGGCGCACATTTTCTGAGTCGTTGCGCTTCCCTGCTCCTACCGCGTCGGTGAAAATCATTCTCAAAGAGCGCAGGGAAGGCGCTTTCCAGGAAGTCTGGACCATCACCATCGATCCCAAGGACATGTTCATTGACAACTCGCACCCGCCGTCGCCGGGACCATTGCTAACGATTCAGAAGATGGGCGAACCCGCTAAGAAAGTGGACCTGCTCATCATGGGAGACGGCTACACGGCGGCCGAGCGAGCGAAGTTCGAAAAAGATGCCCGCCGTTTCACTGAGATTCTCTTCGCAACATCGCCGTACAAAGAACATCGGCAGGACTTCAACGTTTGGGGATTGTGCCCGGTCTCCCAAGAATCAGGGATCTCGCGTCCCTCGACTGGGATTCACCGGCACACGCCCCTGGGCACTAGCTACGACGCATTCGGTTCCGAGCGTTATGTGCTGACTTTTGATAACCGGGCCTTGCGTGACGCCGCGTCTTACGCGCCTTACGAGTTCATTGAAATCCTAGTGAATGGCGACACCTATGGCGGAGGCGGCATCTTCAATCTGTACGCAACCGTGGCTTCCGATAGCGAATGGTCACCCTACGTCTTTGTTCATGAATTTGGGCATCACTTTGCCGGGCTGGCCGACGAATACTACACCTCGGATGTGGCTTACAATCCCCCCGCCAAACGCATTGAGCCGTGGGAGCCCAACGTGACCGCGCTGCTCGATGCGAAAGAACTGAAGTGGAAAGATCTGGTGGCGCTGGGCACTCCTATCCCGACGCCCTGGCATAAGGAAGAGTTTGAGGCCTACGAGCGCGACATCCAGGCACTACGCCGCAAGATACGAGCGGAAAATGGTCCTGAAGCCGAGATGAACAAGCTGTTCCGGCAAGAAAAGGAACACGAGGACGCATTATTGGCCTCCGAGAAATACGCCGGAAAGGTGGGTGCCTTTGAGGGAGCAAACTACGAGGCAAAGGGCTACTACCGGCCGGAAGTGAACTGCATCATGTTCACACGCCATGACCAGTTCTGCGCGGTATGCCGGCGAGCAATCGAGCGAATTATTGGAATGTACTCCGGGCAGTAGCTAGGGGCTGTTAGCTAGGAGCTTGCTCTTCACAAAGTTCACGATCTCCGGCGTGACGTACTGCGGTGGGCGAATGTGAAAGACAGGCCTGCCGGATACCGGCTTCAAGGAAATATGTTGCCAAGCGGGAGAATCGGCGGTGTCGTGGAGAATCAGCGCATGGGCGCGGTCCAGGAATAGCTGCGCCGACGACTTGAAATCCTCGGTTGCAGGATCGAGCACGGTTAAATACAGATCTGGCCGGAGGAACTTGAGCACGCTGTTCGACTCCATGATCACGTTCGGGGCGCCAGCGATTTTTTGACGGACCGACGGCATCGCCTCCGCCAGCCGCCCCTGTTGGGTACGCACCCAAAGGGAACGTTCTGCGCCAGCGACCAGAAAGCGGGAAGTGTCCGATTCCCCGGAACGATCCCTCTCTTCCGAAATCGCCCAGGAATGATCGTCGGTCGCGCAGTCGCAGGCTTTGCCGTTGGCCGAACAAATCCCGTGACCGTACTGCGTGATTTTCAGGGCGGTCCAGTGAAATTCCGGCAGCGCAGCAATCAGGCCGGCAACCACACTGGTCTTGCCGACGCTGCGAGAATGTCCGCCAATGACGATAATAGACATAAATACAGTGGGTAGTGAATAGTGGTTAGTGGCGTTCTCTTTCTGGCCACTGCCCACTAGCCACGATCCACTCTAACGCTTCGCCAACCTGGCCAGCGCTGCCAATTCTCTTAAGTACTCTCGAATCGGCCTTGCCGGCGTGCCCCAGAAAACGATTCCCTTCCCGCGGATCACCTTCTTTGTCGGCACACCGCACTGGGCGCCTAGAATGGCTCCCGACTCGATACGCACATGGTCGGCAATACCCACCTGGCCACCGACGATTACTCCGTCCTCCAGCACAGCACTGCCGGAGAGCCCGGTCTGTGCGGCGATTACCACGTCTTCGCCGATCTGCACATTGTGTCCGATATGCACAAGGTTATCAATCTTCGTGCCACGGCGGATGCAGGTAACGTCGAGAGCTCCACGATCAATGGTGGAATTGGCTCCGATTTCGACATCATCCTCGACTTCCAGGCGTCCTATCTGGGGGAATTTTTCGTATCGACCAGTAGTCAAGTCGCGAACATATCCGAATCCGTCGCTGCCCAGCACGGCCCCTGCATGCACGATTACGCGATTACCCAGGTGCGACCCGGGATAGATCGTCACGTGGGGACCGAGGTCGCAGTTTTCGCCGATCTGGACGTGAGCTCCAATGTACGACCCGCTTCCGATCCGGGTGCCGGCAGCGATAGTCACTCCTTGTTCGATGACCGCATACGCTTCTACGGCCACATCTTTCGGCAGTCGCGCAGATGCGTGAACGATGGCCGTTTTTTCTACGCCCGGTTTATACCGTTGCGGAGGAGAAAGGAATTGTGCGGCGCGAGCGAAGACCAAGCGTGGCTGATCGCAGATCAGGAGCGGCTTGGAGCTTGGTTCGCCGGTAAATTTGCCCGCGATCACGGCTGCGGCGCCGGATTGCAGCGCCTGGCGTAAGCTTTTCTCTTCCTCGACAAAAACCAGATCGCCCGAGGATGCTGATTGAATGCTGGCGATGCCGGTTACCTCGACCGAGCCGTCGCCAACGAGGCGGGCCCGCACCAATTCGGCAACCTCTTTCAGGGAGCGCTTCATTGCACCTTTTTATACATTCGGGGAGAGAAAAGAAAGCGGCGCTGGGCTCTTGGCCCTAGGTTCTAGGAAACCATCGGAAGAAACCATTTTGCCGACTAGAATGCAGCCATGCAGCGTCGAATGTTCTGGATGATTGCGATCGTGCTCAGTCTTATTGCGGACTTCGTCCTGCCGTTCTGGTGGGGTGTCGCGGCCACAGTTCCGATCTTCGTTCTGAGTTGGTGGATCGCCTATCGCAGCGATTGGTTCTAGCAGGCAGGTAAAACCGGGATCCCCCGCGGCTCGAGCCGCTCGGAATGACAAGATATAACCACAGCTAGTAGAGGGGCGGCTGTCCTTCTGGCCGCGTTTTCCAACGCCGGTGGACCCAGAGCCACTGATCAGGGTAGCGCCGAACGTACTCCTCAATCACTTTCGTGAACATGGCTGTATTGGCGACGATGTCGGCTTCATTGTCGTCACTACGAATGAGCTTCAAGGCTGGTTCGAAACGCAGCCGATATTTTCGTAGCACCGGATCCCAGATGGTGAAGCCGGGCACGACGGCGGCATTGGTGCGAAGAGCAATGCGGGCCAACCCGCTGGCTGTGCAAGCCGGAATACCGAAAAAATCGACAAATACGCCCTGGGGCGGCGTCATGTTGGTATCCATGAGAATCCCGACGGTTTCGCCGGCCTTCATCGCGGAGAGCAGGCCGCGCACGAAATCATCTTTATCAACGGCGGAGTTGCCGTGCATGGTGCGGTAACGCTGAACCAGGCGATCCAGGTAGGGATTGTCCATGCCGCGCATCACAACGTGTAGTGGATATCCGTGCAGTGAGTGTGCAAAGGCCGACAGTTCCCACGCACCCAGATGCGCGGTGAGGTAGAGGACGCCTTTGCCTCGAAGGTGAGCGCGTTCGAAATTTTCAAAGCCGTCATAGACGACTACCTGCCCGACATTCTCGCGCGTATAGCGTGGGAAAAGGCAGACTTCGGCCACTTGGCGGCCGAGGGAAGTGAATTCCCCACGCAGGATTTTGCGCCGCTCGCGCCGAGTTTTTCCCGGTAAAGCCAGTTCCAGGTTGCGCATGCCCACGCGGCGCAGCTTGGAATGCAGCAGGTAGACCGTCTGCCCGAGTGCAATTCCCACCGCCCGCGCCAGCGGACGGGGCAGAGCGCCCAGCGTGCGAATCACCAGCCACGCGAGCGCGTACTCTAGACGATAGCGCATTCATTAAGAGGAACCCGTGACGGTAGCACCTGGAAAAAATCCTTGTCAAACCTGGGGAGGGCTGCCTCTTGGGACGGTGACCGGCGGGTGGGACGCCCGCTGGCACTGCCGGCCAGACGCCGGCGCTACGAATTATGTACTTACTTGGCTGCTTCTTGGGCCCACTTGGCGAGGGTGGCCAGAAACGGATGGGCGGTATTGGGCGCATCGACCTCGCCGGTCAGCGAGGTCTTGAACGGCACCATGCGTCCGTAAAAATCCCGGGTGCTGTCCTTGTCCTGCTTGATACGGGCTCCGTCCAGGCTCACCCCGGCAAACACACCGCGGGCTCGCGAATAGGTGAGCACCTGGGCACGCATTTTCCAATCGGTGTCAGCAGCGGCGTGACGGCCGACCGGGCCGGCCGCTACTGACGCATCTGCGCCCAGCTGGAACTTGCTGGATAGCAGGTTGTTCATCCCTTCCTTGTTCATGATCAGCATGACCAGATCCACAGCTTGGCCACCAATCTGAAACCCGACACTGCCGCCTTCCACCGTGAAAAATGCCGGAGCGCTCCAGCCCTTTGGGGTCCGACAGCTGGCCACGCCACGCCCATAACGAGCGGCCACGATAAATCCGCCCTTCAGCATCGTAGGCACGACGGCCACGCAATCGGCGGATCCTAGCACCTCGGCCGGAATACCTTTGTCCGGGGCACCCTGGATTTCGTCCAAGACGTCGGCAGCAGCCTGGACGCGTTCAACGGCCTTGTTCTCGGTCTGCGCGGCCAATGCCACGATGGTCATGGACACAATTACACACAGCATCAGACGTCTCTTCATGCGGTCCTCGGCTTTCAAGAATTCAGAAGATTTCCTGGGCTAGTTAGTTCGACGCAGATCCGGCTACTCTGGTTGGCCGCGTCCTTTTTGCGCTATTGATAGTAAAGGATTTGCTGCTGTGGAATTCCGGGAAAAATAAAAAATCGGGGCTGAAACCGGTGACCCTAATCTCCGATCCCAACCCCGTCTCCCAGGTTCTGTGGTAGGTAAGGAGAGTATGGGGCAGGTAGCCGCTGGCTACAAGATTACTGAGGTCACTGTCCCGTAGTAACTGCCGGGAGGACGTAATGCGTCATCCCGAGCCCCCTGCGCCCGCTTTCCCTGCGCCATCAAGTGAAGCGAGGGGAAGTTGAAAGGATCTCGCGAGGGACGTAGCTTTTCGGCACTGCGCGCTAGACCCTTCGCAGACTTCCGTCTGCGCAGAATGACGACATAGATGGGAATGAGGATGTTGGAGGGTAGACACACAGACGGGAATATTCACCGTCAACCAGGCACAATTTAAGGCCGGCTTACTTCGCCGTTACCAGCGAATGAGTAATGGCATGCACCGACAGCGCGATCCGGTTCTGCACGCCCACCTTGCGCATGAGCTTGGCAACGTGTGCCTTCACCGTTCGCTCTTCGATGCCGAGCGCGGCGCCGATCTCCTTATTAGAGCGGCCCGCGACCAACATCTCGAGCACTTCTTTCTCGCGGTCGGTAAAGGTCACGCGGCCTGCCGGAAAGATGCGCCCCGGCGAGGAGGTGACGCGCTCAATAAACATCGAGAGCACGCGGCGAGGGGCCCACACCGAGCCTTGTTGCACGATGCGAATGGCCTGGACAAATTCGGATGGCGCAGCGGCCTCGTCCACGTAGCCCTTCGCGCCGGAGGCAATGGCCTTAAGAATCGTTTCGTCGTCGATGCCGGCGCCGGTGACAATAATCTTCAGGTCAGGACGAGCGGCCTTAAGGCTCGCCATCTGGTCGAAGAGGTTCTGGCCTCCCCGGCTGCCCAGAAGCACGAGATCGATGTTGCGCTCGGCGGTAATCTCGGGTAGGGTCGCGGAGACTAACTCGAAATCCGGCTCTGAATCGAACAGGGCGCGAAACCCCACGAAACGGAGCGGATCGCTCTCGACCACGGCGATACGGATAAGCGGTTTTCTGGCCACTGCAGGTTTCATAGCTTTCCTATTTAGGTAATCTGTGGTTAGCATAGCTGCAATTGCAATGGAAGCAAAGCCTGGTACTGCATCGTAGATTACGGGAGTAACCACTTCTGCATCCAATTAGAAAGGGCCGCTTTCATGAAAAATTGCATTATTACCATGATCCTGGTGGTGGCGATGGGCACCTCTTGCATCGCTTCTGCGCAGAGCCAGGCGCCGGAAACCCAGGCGCCGCCGCCCCAGACCTCCCCCTCGGCAACCCCCTACAAACCCAAGTTTCCGGGTGATCCGGCAAGATCCGAGGCGGAAGCCAGTGCCTTGGGCTACATGCGCGTCGTGCTGCGGGCTCAGCGTGAGTACAAGAAGCGACATGACCACTTCGCGGAATCACTGCCCGCGCTCGCCGGAACCGGAACCTTTACCAAGCGCATGGCGCGGTCCACCGATCGTGGCGACTATACCGTTGAATTTCACGGTAAGAAGGACAGCTTCACATTGGCCATGACTCCCAAACAGTACGACGATCAGCATCGCGCGTTTTACGCCGAAGATAATGGCGTGATCCACGGCGAAGAAGGCAAGGCGGCGACGGCGGAATCGCCAAGAATAAAGTGATTCCGCGAGTGATGGAGGGACGGAGGTCCCCCCGGTCTGACGCAAAGTCTTATGCCGACGGCCCCGGCTTTATATCCACGGCCCTGCCACCTCGGTACGTAATGCTCAGCGGCTTTCCACCGTTAGGATAATTTACGGTTTTCACCTCGGGATCATCCGACCTCTCGGGAACACCCATACCGATGGCAAAATCGGCCTGCAACTCGTTCATACCAGCCTTGACCTGATGCTTCTCAATTGACTCCCAAACGTCGGCGGGCCAGTGCTTGTAGAGTTGTTTGGGATCTTGGATATAGAGCATTTCATCAGCGTAAATTCTGTAATCGTGGTCCTTTTGCACGCCGACCGGGAAAGCGTAGCTTTTTCCGTCTTGTTGAAATACCGCCATGACTTGGCGCTGATCTTTCGCACCGGGGGAGACATCGAGCACTACGTTCTTAATCTCAAGCTTCTGTAGGGGCTGCAGCAGGCCGGCTTCGTGCGCGAAATCGGAGCGATGGGTTGCAGGATTATAGGGGTAATAGGTGTACCGATAACCCTCCTTCACCCACACAGGTTGTTTGGCCAACTGACGCGCGGATTTCAGATCGTACGCATACAGCTTCTTGGGAATGACATAGTAGTCAGGGTTCAGCGGAAGTGTTGCTTGCGTCTGGGGCTGTTGCGGTTTGTTGAGAGCGTGGCGGTTGTAAAGGATCCAGCCGGTTCTCAGCGCCGCTAGCACGATAGCGAAGGCGAGGACGAGCTGGATTTTCCTCTTTGTGTTGGGTGTCATCCGTGTGGCTTGAACCGTGTGGCGCGGGCATTTTTGCCCGCGTCGTTCAGTGATTCGCGGACAGGAATGTCCGCGCCACATCAGCTCAGTAGCTCAGTTCTTCCAAGGCCGCCCGGCCGCGTTTCTCCAGCAATTCGGCGATGCGCTCGCCCGCGCGCGACACATTGTCCAGAATCCGCATGCCCTGGTCAGCATAGCGCGGCAAGCGGTCACGGAATTCCTCCAATTTGTCCGGATACTCCGACGCCAAAACCGCCGCGCCCACTCCTGCCAACACTATGCCGGCCGCTTTTTTTCCGCTCAGCAGCAGCACCACGCCAGTACCGATCGTTCCTGCAACCACCGCCATCTTCCAGTTCTCCATTCCGCCCTCCGTCAAAATGATTGTAAACCCCAGGCCCAGGTTGGTTATTTATACTGCATCGGGTCAAGGAGAGAAGGATGAAAAAGCTTTGCTTAAGGTTGCTGATTTCTGCGCCCTTTTTCTTCGCGGTCATCTTGCTCGCCGATGGCCAGACCAAACCAAGGGCCCGTGATCTCGGAATTCCCTTCGACGGAACACCTGGACCGTTGAATGCCATCACGGATATCAAAGGCGTAGTGGTGGGCCACACTACGCTAATCTCCGGAGAAGGCAAGCTACAGGTTGGCGTGGGCCCGGTGCGCACCGGTGTTACCGCCATTCTGCCTCGCGGCATGAATTTTACCGACCAAGTCTTCGCGGCTTGGTTCACGCTCAACGGCAATGGCGAGATGACCGGCACCACCTGGGTGGGGGATTCGGGATTTCTCGATGGCCCGGTGATGATCACAAATACACACAGCGTCGGCGTGGTGCGCGATGCGGTGATTGCTTGGCGCGTTAAGAAAGCGCCGCCTGATGAGCAAGGCTACTGGTGGTCCTTGCCGGTGGTAGCGGAAACCTGGGACGGCTACTTGAACGACGTGAACGGCTTTCACGTCAAACCGGAGCACGTCTTCCATGCCCTCGACACCGCTCAAGGCGGCCGGGTGGAGGAAGGCAACGTGGGTGGCGGGACCGGGATGGTGTGCCATGAGTTCAAAGGTGGCATTGGGACCTCATCGCGGGTCGTCAATCGGAAAGAGGGAACGTATACCGTCGGCGTGCTGGTGCAATGCAATTATGGACTGCGCGATGAATTGCGGATTGCCGGTGTTCCAGTGGGCCGTGAGATCCCTGGAAACAAGGTCTGGTCGGGGGACACGGGTTCGATCATCGTCGTAGTCGCGACCGACGCACCCCTGATTCCTACGCAACTGAAACGTGTTGCACGGCGAGTGTCGCTCGGGCTTGGACGCAACGGCAGCTTCTCAGGCGACGGGTCAGGAGATATCTTTATAGCTTTTTCCACGGCCAACCCCGGTGCAGGGGCAACTAAAGGACTGCGTCAGATCACTATGCTGCCGAATGAGGAGTTGGACCCCATTTTTCTGGCGACGGTGCAAGCCACGGAAGAGTCGATCATCAACGCGCTGGTCGCGGCACAGACAATGACCGGGATAAATAACCATACCGCTATCGCGCTGCCGCACGAGCGAGTGCAGGAAATATTGCGGAAGTACAACCGCCTGGCCAAGTGAGTGTGGCGCGGGCACTCTTGCCCGCGCTGCCGTCTATACTGGCAAGGTTCATTGGGAAAGAAATAATGCGTACCCTGTTATCTGCGATGCTGTTCTTTGCCAGTGTGGCGAGCTTCGCGCAGAATCCAGAACTGCTAAAACAATTTGACTACGATCAGAACGCTCCCCTGGATATCAAGGAAGGTGGGCTCGAAAAGCGGGGAGACGTCGCGATACACGACATCTCCTACGCCAGCCCGAAAGGCGGCCGCGTGCCTGCTTACTTGGTTGTGCCCAGCGGGAACGGACCTTTTGCCGCGATTATCTGGGGGCACTGGTATATGCCGGGATCGGACTTCCTCAACCGCAAAGAATTTCTGGGAGAGGCAGTGGCCCTGGCCCCAGCGGGAATAGTGTCGTTACTGACCGATGGCCCGATTGCGCGCCCCGGGCATGTCGAGGACCATACGCCGCTGAACGAGCAGCAGATTGCTGATCGCGTGCAGCAGATTCTGGACATGCGCCGCGGCGCCGACTTATTGCTGGCTCGAAACGATGTGGACCCTGCGCGGCTCGCCTACGTCGGTCACAGTTACAACGCCGAGACCGGTGCCTTCCTTAGTGGAATCGACAAGCGTTTTCGCGCTTTTGTCCTGATGGCGGGAAGCATGTCGGACGAAGTGACTCTAAAGGCCAAGGAGCTTCAGGATTATCGAGTCAAGGTTGGAGCAGAACGCTTCGACGCTTTCATGAAAAAGTACGGCTGGCTGGATCAGGGCAAATACGTCTCGCACGCGGCACCGGCTTACGTTTTCCTGCAATACGCAACTCAGGAGAGCTTTCTGACACCTGAGCGAGCACGACAGTATGCAGCCGTCGTGAGCGAACCTAAGCGCTTCAAGCTATACGATGCGCCGCACGCGCTGAATGCCGAGGCTCGCCGCGACCGGGTTGCATTCCTGACCGAGCAACTCAAGCTGAAACCGCTGGATCCCGCAGTGATCGCGAAAATCCCTGACCTGCCGCAGCCGCCCGAACCGAAGGAGTGAGGCATTTCCGAAGAGAAGGCGTGTGGGGACGGGTCTCGGACCCGTCCAGGCGGGTCGAAGACCCGCTTCCACATGAAACGTAGTGATCCTTCGTTCAGGGTGACAATGTTTTGTTGTGCCAATGGCCAAAGGCCAACGGTGCCTTGTCAATCTTTCACGGCCCTATCCGTAATCTCCAGTCCCCGGTCAACGATCGCGAACGCCTCGCGCAGTTGCGGTTCGTTAATACACAGCGGCGGATTGGTGTAAAAAGTATTCCACCGCACCAGCGTATAGAGTCCCTGCTCGCGGAAGAAGCGTCCCAAGGCAGCCATTTCCTCCGACGTACCGTTGAAAGGAGCCATGGGCTGACGTGTGCGACGGTTGCGCACCAGTTCGACAATGCCGAACAGGCCGATCGAGCGCACGGCTCCGACCGACGGGTGGCGCTTCTGCAAATCAGCGCCGAGTTCTTTCAGCACAATGCCCAATCGCTTCGCGTTCTCGATCAGGCCATCTTCTTCGTACACGCGAATAACGGCCAAAGCCGCAGCACAGCCCATGGGATGGCTGTTGTACGTCAGCCCGCCAAAGAAAACTTTGTCTTGAAAGTGCTGGGCAATGTGGTGGCGCATGCCCACCGCCCCCAGCGGAAGGTAGCTGCTGGTCAGGCCCTTGGCCATGCAGAGTAAGTCCGGCACAACCTTCCAATGATCGACGGCAAACCACTCACCGGTGCGGCCAAAGCCGCACATGACTTCGTCGGCGATCATCAGGATACCGTACTTCGTGCACAAATCGCGCACGCCCTGAATGTAACCATCCGGTGGCACAAGGATTCCATTGGTCCCTGTAACCGTTTCCAAAATAAATGCAGCAATGGTGTGAGGACCTTCGAGTTGGATAGTTTCCTCGATCGTGGCCAGCGACGACTCGGCCGATTCCCAGCCGCGCTCGATGCCATGGTAGGGATCCATGACGCGCACCACGCCGGGAATCCCAGGCTCGGCCGCCCAGCGGCGTGGGTCGCCCGTCAGGCTGATGCTGCCCGCCGTAGCTCCGTGGTAGGAACGGTAGCGGGCGATGATCTTGTGTCGTCCGGTGAAGAAGCGAGCAAGCTTGATCGCATTTTCCGTGGCTTCGGCGCCACCGTTCGTGAAGAAAAAGGTGTCGATGTCGCCGGGAGTGATTTCGGCGAGCTTGGCGCCAAGCCGAGCGCGGACTTCGGTGGCCATGAACGGATTGGCATAGGCCAGAGTGGCCACCTGCTCGCTGATGGCCTGAATCACGCGCTCATCGCCGTGGCCGATGTTGACGCTCATCAGCTGACTGTTGAAATCAATGAAGCGCTTCCCTTCTGGGGTCCAGAAATAAATACCCTTGGCACGGGCCACCGGGATAGGATCCACCTTCGATTGAGCCGACCATTCGTACAAGGTGTGCTTCTTGGCGAGGGCAACCATCTCCTCACCACTCATCGTGGGTACTGTCGCAGTAGTCGTCATTAGCTCCCCTTAGGTTCAAACACCGCCACGGATTTGCACGGATGAGCACGGATCGGATCCGTGATCAACCGCGGAAATCCGTGGCCACGTTCTAAAATTTGCGCGAGTGCTCTTTGGCCCAGCGCTCGATCACAACCTTTTTCTCGGTGTAGAACTCGACCGCATCGCGGCCCTGTCCATGCATTACGCCGAAAAAGCTGTCCTTCCAGCCGCTGAATGGGAAATACGCCATGGGAGCGGCTACGCCAATGTTGATTCCGATATTCCCCGCCGGCGCTTCGTAGCGAAACCGGCGAGCTGCTGAGCCGCTGGATGTGAACAGCGAAGCCTGGTTCCCATACGGACTCCGGTCCAGAAACGCAAGTGCCTCGTCCATGTCATCGGCATGAATCAAACTCAGCACCGGGCCGAAGATTTCCGTGTTAGCCAACTCGCTGGTCGCGGGCAGACCGTCGAGAATCGTGGGCTTCACAAAGTTCCCTGCCTCGTATTTCGGAATCTTTGGATTGCGACCATCCAGCAGAACTCTCGCGCCTTGCTTTTCGCCGACGCCGATCAAGGATTCAACTCGCGACTTGCTCTGCTTCGTGATCACCGGACCCATCTGCACGCCTTCGTCGAGGCCGTTTCCGACCCGCAACTTCGAGGCGGCATCGGCGATTGAATCCCGGAAAGTCTTTTGGGCGTCCCCAATTGTGACCGCTACTGAAACGGCCAAGCAGCGCTGGCCGGCACAGCCGAACGCGCTGTCACTAACGATCTGTGTCGCCGATTGCATGTCGGCGTCCGGGAGAATGATGACGTGGTTTTTCGCCCCGCCTTGGCACTGCGCACGCTTGCCGTTGGCTCCCGCGCGAGCATAAACGTACTTGGCGACAGGAGTGGAACCAACAAAACTGATAGCGCGTATCTGCGGATGATCCAGCAAGGCATCGACTGCCGGCTTGCTGCCATTCACCAGGTTCGCCACCCCTTTGGGCAGACCAATTTGATCGATTAACTCGAACGCGCGTTTCATAGTTAGCGGAACGCGCTCAGAAGGCTTCAGGACGAAGGTGTTCCCTGTCGCAATGGCATAGGGAAGAAACCAGAACGGAATCATGCCCGGAAAATTAAACGGGGTGATTGCCGCAATGACGCCAAGTGGCTGGCGAATCATGATCTCATCAATGCCGCGGGCCACGTCTTCCAGGTTGTAGCCCTGCATCATGATCGGAATGCCGCACGCGACTTCGACGTTCTCGATGGCCCGGCGCAACTCACCTTTGGCTTCGCCGAAGGTTTTCCCGTTCTCCTGCGTGATGATGCGCGCCAGGTCGTCGACGTGCTCTTCCAGCAACTGCTTCAATTTGAACAGCGGCTGAATACGGTCTTCCGGAGGCGTTCGGCGCCACTCCGGAAAAGCTGCTGCTGCTGCGTCTACCGCGCGAGCAACCTCGGCCGGCCCGGAAAGCGGAACTTGGGCGAGGATTTCGCCGGTCGCGGGATTGATGACGTCCTGCCACTCGCGGGCTGACGATTCAGTCCAATGTCCATTAATGTAATTGGGGAGTTTGGTAATTGATGGTGCTGCAACGGTCATAGGAGGAGTCCTCTCTGTCGTCCCTCCGGGACTGGTTCCAAATTCTTGCATGGAGCCCAGCGCTGAAGCGCTGGGCTATGCTCGCTACACCCCCCGGGGGTTGTTTTGTGCGGCGCCTTGCCTACGTCTAACCATGAGCCCTGATCTTGGACCTGGTCTAACTATCATCCCTGGTTCTGGCACAAGACGTGGCTTGATGCCAATCCGATGTCTCAACGGCGGAGACGGGGCAACCTGTCGCTACCTAAATGTTCTAAGCAGAGACGCAGCTTGCCGCCTCTCCGGGGCTGCACTACACGGTTTGCGCAGCGGGCCGTTTAGCCTCGTACACCGCGTGGAAAGCAGCTTCGAGCACGTCGAGCGCTTCCTGCATCTGCTCGTCAGTAATGACCAGAGGCATCAGCAGCCGAATCACGTTGCCATACGAGCCGGCTGAAATTGTGATCACACCGTGCTCGTAACAGTACTGTGTAACCTTCTTAGTATCCTCCGGGGCGGGCTCGCTTGTCTCGCGCGATTGCACCAACTCAAGAGCCTGCATGGCACCCAGGCCGCGGATATTGCCGATCTTGGGCCAGCGGATTTCCCACCTGCGTGCGCGTTCCTGAAACTGGTTGCCCAGCTCGTTGGCCCGTTCGTTCAGGTTTTCTTCCTCAAATAAATCGAGCACCGCCAGCGCAGCTTCGCAGGAGAGAGGATTGCCGGCAAAGGTGCCGCCGAGGCCGCCCGGACCGGGAGCGTCCATGATTTCGGCACGGCCGGTAATTGCCGCAATCGGCAGGCCGCCGCCCAGCGACTTCGCGGTCACGATGATGTCGGGCTCGATGCCATATCGATCGCAGGCAAACAGCGCGCCCGTCCGGCCGAAGCCGGTTTGGATTTCATCGGCGATGAACAGGACATTGTGCTTGCGGCAGACTTCCAAAAGAACGCGGAAATAATCCTGGGGCGGCGCAACAAATCCGCCCTCACCCAGCACCGGCTCGGCAATCAGCGCAGCTACGCCCTCGGCAGCGACCACCCGCTTGAAAGTGTCTTCGAGATGGCGCGCGCAATACAGATCGCAAGCTGGATATTTCAGGGAATAGGAGCATCGGTAACAGTACGCGAACGGAACTCGGTAAACCTCGCCGGGAAATGGCTGGAAACCGGCTTTGTACGGATGGGTCTTGCTGGTCAGCGCCAGTGTCATCATCGTGCGTCCGTGAAAAGCATCTTCGAAAGCAATGATTCCTGGACGTTTGGTGTAGGCGCGAGCAACTTTAACCGCATTCTCGACTGCCTCGGCCCCGCTGCTGACTAATAAAGTCTTCTTGGGAAAATCCCCAGGCGTGAGTTCGTTCAGCCGCTCTGCCAGACGGACATAACTTTCATAGGGCGTTACCTGGATACAAGTATGCAGGAAGCGCTCGGCCTGGTTTTCAATGGCGTCGAGCACACCGGACGAGCGATGGCCGATGTTGATGCA
>DASQIH010000298.1:0-2184 GCA_035631655.1 Terriglobales bacterium | reverse complement strand
CGCCGATCGTGGCTAATAATGAAGAAGCAGTACAGCAGCTGGAACGTGGCCGTCGGGACGGTGAAGAAATCCATGGCTGCGATGGCGTCGCGATGATTGCGAACAAAGGCCTGCCAGCGCCGGGCCAGTCCTGGATCTCTGGGCGCTCGCTTCATCCAGCGGGAGATGCTTCGCTCGGATGCATCGAAGCCAAGCATGAGCAGTTCGCCGTGGATGCGGGGAGCCCCCAGGTTGGGTTCTCCGCCACCATCCGGAAGATCAGATCCCGCACTTCTTTCGAGATCCTCCTTCTACCAGCCCGCTTGCTTACCTTCGAGATCAGGCTCCAGTACAAGCGAAAACCTGTGTGATGCCAGCGCACCACGGTTTCCGGGGTGACTACAAGGAGTGAATTTTTTCCAGTCGGACCAAAACCGGCGGGCCAGGACCCAGAAGAACTTATCTAGGACGGCCAGTTTGGGCCGCCGGTTTCGACGCTTGAACACACTGACCTGCTGACGAAGTGCGAGGTTCTCCACTAGCAGGCCTTGCCGTGAACGAAAAAGTCTGACTATGGCTCCGAACCAGAGGAGGAGAAAGCGGAACATGTAGACCAGTGATAGCAAATTGGTCGGTTGAGGAAGTTGTGTAATCTGTTGATTTCAGGGCCGGACATAATTTTGGCGAGGCACAGGATCATCTGCGCGGTGGCACGACCCGAATTGAATCCGCGGAAGGCGTTGCCCACCGTCTGCCCTATGTAAAGAAGAGGCCAGTCGGCATCAAAACCTCAAGCAGCAAGGCGGAGTTTAACGAAACCCCTTATGCGTTCGGTAAGACGGATCTCCGGGAAGAGCATGTTGGTCTGAACGACCTGGGTGTATCACGTCGCATTGAAGCGCCTGCCGCCGTAGCCTAAAATTTGTGGATTGCGATGACCGCCAGGGTCCAAACTCGAGCCTCGTTCCGCCCCGCGTACCTATCGCTCTGGAGAGCAGGTGAGCTCGCCCACCGGGTCGAGCGGGCACTGAGCAAACTCGCCGACTGTGTGCTCTGTCCCCGTGATTGTCACGTTGATCGCCTACTGGACAAATTTGCCGTCTGCCGCTCCGGCCGCTACGTGCGTGTCGGCAGTTATTTCCCGCACTTCGGAGAGGAAGACTGCCTGCGCGGCACGCGCGGCTCAGGCACGATCTTTTTCAGCGGCTGCAACTTGCGCTGTGTCTTCTGCCAGAATTTCGATATCAGTTGGAAGCTGGAGGGCGATATCACGCGGCCGGAAAAGCTCGCCGCCATGATGCTCGACCTCCAGGCCCGCGGCTGCCACAACATCAACCTGGTCACCCCCGAGCACGTGGTGCCGCAGATTCTGGAGGGGTTACTCATTGCGGTGGAAGGCGGGCTGCGGCTGCCCCTGGCATATAACACCAGCGCATACGACTCGCTAGACTCCCTGAAACTGATGGACGGCGTAGCGGACATCTATATGCCGGACTTCAAGTTCTGGGATCCAGAGATGGCCCGCCGCTATATTCGAGCGCCGAACTATCCGGAGGTTCGCGCGCCGCACCATCAAGGAAATGCACCGTCAGGTGGGCCAGTTGGTGCTCGATGAACACGGGCTGGCGTTGCGCGGGCTGATCGTCCGCCACCTGGTCATGCCAGGCGAGATCGCCGGTACGCGCGAGATTCTTACGTGGATCGCCCAGGAACTTGGATCGGAGACCTACGTCAACGTCATGCCGCAGTACTATCCTGCGGGCAAGGTGAGCGCGAGCGATCATGCGGAGATCAACCGTTCCATCACGCTCCATGAGTTCCGCCAGGCGCTGGATCTGGCAGACGATGCCGGGCTGCGGCATCTCGACCAGCGATCGGTGCTACGCGCGATCATGCAATAGGGAGTGGTGACCGCCGGAAGGCATATCTGTGAGAGCGCACCCTGATTCTTCGGCCGCGCGATGTCGGCTCGTTTCAATCGCACAGTGGCAAAGACTGCCCGGGTTAGCGGGTCACAGGGTTCCCTTCGGGGCACTGGTCCCGGACGCCAAGTTTTGCGAATTGTGCGGGTGCAACTTTCTTCGCAGAAAAGAGTCGGACCAACGCGGCAGGCGACTCGCATCTCCCTCGCTGATTGGGAAAGGACGCTCGCGGTCAACTTGACGGGAGCCATTCAAATCGGCTCAGTTGCGGGCCCCATCGCTT
>DASQIH010000297.1:0-55594 GCA_035631655.1 Terriglobales bacterium | reverse complement strand
GGGGCTAAGACCGGTCCCCACCACATGAAGCGGTCTTGATCAGTCGGGCCGGGCACGGCGTCGAACTTGGAGAAATAAAAGCCTCTGATGCGAATGGAACCTAGCCGCAGATCGGGCGGCAGGAAGGATAGGGCGGACTTCGGGTCCGTGGCGGGTCTAGCGGCACAGGTGCGTCCAGCTGCGGAACTTGCGGATACGAAAGCGAAGGATCGGAGCCGCCCAAACCCGACGCCCAACGGGCGAAGACCCACAAGCCGACCGCGCAGCCGAGGAGCAGCAGATATTTCAGGGTCTCATCGTCGAGTACTAATTTAGTTCAGGGCTCAGCACAGATTAATCCAGGTCCTGAACTAGGCGCGCTCGATGGTCACGGATTTCAGCGTGACATCCTTCATCGGGCGATCCTGCCGATTACGCGGAAGGGCGGTGATCTTGTTGACCACGTCCTGGCCTTCTACCACTTCGCCGAAGATCGTATGTTTGCCGGTCAACCAGGTTGTGGGCGCCACCGTAATAAAAAACTGCGAACCGTTAGTATTGGGACCGGCATTCGCCATGGCGAGCTTGCCAGGCTTGTCGAACTTGTGCGGCGAGCCTTTGGTTTCGTCTTCAAACTGGTAGCCGGGTCCACCCATGCCATTTCCCGCGGGATCGCCGCCCTGGATCATGAAGTCGGGAATCACGCGATGGAAGATCGTGCGGTCATAAAGACGATCCTTGCTCTTCTTGCGTGTGCCAGGGTGGGTCCACTCGCGCTTGCCTTCGGCGAGTTCGATGAAGTTGGTGACTGTCTTGGGAGCTTCTTTTTCAAACAGGCGGCAGACGATCTGGCCTTCGGTGGTGTCGAAAACAGCGTAAGTACCGGGCTGGCGGGTCATAGGAGTCCTTTCTTCAATAATAAACGCGAGAGCGAGGACGCCCTCGCAACCGCCGGCGAGACGCCGGGGCTACTCATTTGGGTGTTGCCGTTCCTCCACGTTCGATGCTGATGTGATTGATCTTCACCGGTCGAAACGGGCGGTTGTCGCGGGGGTCGCTGGCCATACGCGCGATCTGCTTCACGAGAGTCACGGTTGCAGGATCGCATTGGCCGAAGATCGTGTGTCGGCCATTGAGGTGTGGCGTGGGCACCTCGGTGATGAAAAATTGCGAGCCATTTGTGCTGGGGCCAGAGTTAGCCATCGCTAAACGGCCAGGGCGATCAAAAGTCAGCCCGGACACAATTTCATCGCGAAACTTGTAGCCGGGGTCGCCAGACCCGTTGCCGGCCGGATCGCCGCCCTGAATCATGAAGTTCGGGATGACGCGGTGGAAGATGGTGCCGTCGTAGAGGGGAACGCCATGCTTGGTGGCGCCGCTGACTGGATTCTTCCAGTCCTTCGTGCCGGTGGCGAGGCCGATGAAGTTGGCTACCGTCTCGGGCGTTTGTTTTTCGAAAAGCGTGCAGCGCATTTTGCCGGCGGTGGTATCGAACACAGCGACCGGTTCTGCCGATGAGGCTGGCTTGGCTGCGGGTTTCTGTGAAGCAGGTTTGGCTGTTCCGGTCTGGGACCAGAGGGTTATCGAAATCAAGACGAATGAAACTATGGTAAGAACCTTGCGCATCGAATCACTCCTCACACACGGGTTTCCGGCCACGGATGGGCACGGACGAACGCGGATCACGCTGCTCCATGGCTGGTCGCGATAAAAGAATTGTACGACAGCCGCTCACTTGCTGCGTCTCTCGGCAGCCTGCATTTGCTGGCTGACACGCTCGACATCCCTCATGACCCGCAGCACGTTGCCGCCAAGAATCTTCCGGATGTCTTCATCTTTATAGCCGCGATCGAGCAGGGCCTGGGTAATCTTGGGCAGATCGGCGGCGGAGTTGATTCCTTGCGGGAGGGCGCCGCTGACCCCATCGAAATCCGAGCCCAAGCCGACGTGATCAATCCCTGCGACCTTGGCGATGTGATCAATGTGGTCAATCAGCGATTTCAACGGCGGACGCTGGATTTTTGCCAGCCATTGTTCTTCGATAGCTTCCGCGTCCATGTACTCGGGTTTCTTGCCCTCGGCTTTCTCTTTGGCGAGGAAGTCTTGTACGGCTGCTTCACGATCCTTGGACTGAGCCATAGCTGCCCTGAAGAAGCCCTCATCGTCAAAGCCGGAAAAGAAATTGACCATCACAACGCCGTTGTTTTTGGTCATCGCCTTTAACATTTCGTCGGTCATGTTTCGCGGGGCATCGGTGAGAGCCCGCGCCGATGAGTGGGACGCGATGACAGGGGCCTTACTGGTTGCAATCGCGTCCCAGAAAGTCTTGTCAGCTACGTGGGAGATGTCGACCATCATGCCCAGGCGGTTCATCTCCAGGACAACCTGCTTGCCGAAATCGGTGAGCCCGTTGTGGTGCTGGACCTTGGGATCGTTGATGTCGCCTGAGGAATCGGCCCAATCGTTCGTATTCGACCAGCTCAGGGTCATATAGCGTACGCCAATCCGGTAGAAATCACGCAGCACTCGCAAGTCGTCCTGGATGGCATGCCCGCCTTCGATTCCCAGCAAAGCGGCAAATTTCTTTTCCTGGTGTGCATGCTCGATGTCGGCCACGGAGAAGGCCATCATCATCCGGTCGGGATGATGGGCAGCCTGCTCATAGACCGAGTCGATCAGATCGAATGCGCGTTTGGCATAGTTAGGCGGCTCCGTGGTCTGCGGATCCACCCAGATGGAAAAGAACTCGGCACCCAGATTGCCGGCGCGGGCTTTCTCCAGGCTGATCTGGCCTTTATCGTTGGGATCGGTGCTGCCGATGTCGAAGCCACGGTCGAGAAAGCGCTGCGGGGTGTCGGCGTGCGTGTCCACCACAATGGCGGAGTCATGGAGGGCGTGAACGTGTGGGCTGACCTGCGGAGCACTATTCTGAGCTCCGGCTATCGCAGAAGTAAGCACGAGCAGGGTAAGGCAGAGGCGAGAGTCGAGTCTTAGCATGAGATCGGAAGCGCCTGAGTTTCAGGCGCAAGGGAAAGATTGTATATGGGCTAGGGGGTAGATGAAAAATTCGAGAGGGAGAGTAAGAACTACTCCGCGCGGTTCAGAGCTGTGTCGGATTGCACAGGGCGTTCCGTTGGAAAAACAGTCTGGCTCTGGCGCCAATCGGAATAGTGGTCGGAAACCATCACGTGAAAAACCCACTGACGGCGCTCTTCTTCCGGCTCTACCAGTCCGAGTGCTTTCAAGTAAAAGAGGTAACGCTCGACAAAGCGAATCTGAGCCTTGCTCATGCCGCGACGCTGCAGATCTAGAGTTACACCCGCCAAATGTGAGGAGGCGGTCTCGCCTTTTTCCGGGGCAGCGTTGCGGTTACGGCGGCGAAGCTTGTGTTGCACCTTCACAGTGCGCACCGCCGAGTTAACCTGGATCTGGCTGTGAAACTGACGGAAGTAGGCTTCGCTCAGGTCTTCCACGAATTCCCGGGTCCAGGGCCGGCAATAGCGGCGTGCCGGGTCCAGGCGCGGATCGAAACGCAGGGCTTCACTCTCGCGGATCGGCACCAGGGCTTCGCTGGCTTTCAGCTGTTCCAATTCCTGGTCGTCGGCAATGCGGGGAAGCTCCAGGCGATCGATTTCCTCATTTTGCCGGAGCAGGGAATCATGGGAAGGCCGGAACATGGGATTCCAGCGCACGCGACGGACGTGCCGTTTCGTGCTCGGGGAACGTGTCACCGTTCCATTGTGATGCATGGCAAAGACTTGGCCACAGAGGGCCAGAGTCACTAGTGCCCGTAGCGCCAGAGAGCGTTGGAGCCTTACGTGCAACGAAGCGGCCTCGATTCCGGGGACTGCCTGGGGGGTTGGGCAGGCTGTGATTGTAAACCAGAGCAGGCAGAAAGCAAGTACTCAAACTGCGGTGGAAGGGGTTACCAAAGTTATCCGGCTAGTGCCATTACGGATTGGGGATTACCGTTTCCGGCTTGGACTGCAGGCAACCGTTCGATTTGCCCCCGCGTGTCGTCATCCTGAACCGGCGTTAGCCAGTGAAGGATCATAGCAGCAGCGCAAATCATGTCATTCTGCGCGCGCGATCCTTCGCGGGCCCGGAGCCCGCTCAGGATGACGACATTAGTGGGGTTACAGTCGGCGAGATCCCTCGCGGCGCTCGGGATGACCGCGCGCGGCTCAGACGCCGCGCAAACGTGGTCACTTCCTAAACAAATCGCCGATGGCTTGCTTGATTACCTCGCCGCCGACTTGCGCGATGGAGCGGGTCAGGGGGATGTCTTTGGGGCAAACTTCGACGCAGTTCTGGGCGTAGCCGCACTCCTGGATGCCGCCATCTCCCATGAGGGCGGCCAGTCGTTCGCGCTTCAGAGCCTTTCCGGTGGGATGGGTATTGAAGAGGCGGACTTGCGAAATAGTGGCGGCGCCTACGAATCCGGTGCTTTCGTTGAATTGCGGGCAGGCTTCCATGCAGCAGCAGCAGGAAATGCACCGGGAGAGTGGATAGGCCTGCTCCTGGTCTTCCATGGTCAGGCGTGGGCCGGAACCCAGATCATAGGTTCCGTCAATCGGCACCCATGCTTTTACGGCTTTCAGGTTCTCAAATAGGACACTGCGATCTACCGACAGGTCTCGGATCACTGGAAATTTCGAGAAAGGCTCGAGCTTAATGGGCTGCTCCAGTTGATCGATAAGCGCCGAACAAGCCATACGGGCGCGCCCGTTGATGAGCATGGCGCAGGAGCCGCACACTTCTTCCAGGCAGTTCGAGTCGTAGGTGATGGGCGTAGTTTTCTTGCCGTCGCGCGTCACCGGATTCGCGGCGATATCCATCAGGGATGACGTGACGTTCATCCCCGGTTTCCAGGCGAGCTCGAATTCTTCCCAGTACGGCCGGGATTCCGGGTTCGCCTGACGCTTAATTCGAATTATGACGTTCTGATTGTTAGCCATGAGTATCGGTCTTCTTGTTGGTGTTAATTCCTAACACCTGGCACATCGTTCAATGATGTAAACACCCGCTTAAAATTGCCAGCACGCCGCACAGAATGAGCACTACAACCGCCAACCAGGGAAATAGTCGAAAGCCCAGCAAGGGCACGACGATCAGAACCACGCCGCTGGCGATGTAGAGCAGGCTGAGCGTCGAATTCAGATTCCGTTCCAGGTGCATGTTTTAAGCTACGACTTAATACTTCCTCGTTCGCGGTGGAATCAGCGAAACGTCGACTGGTTCGAATTCAAATTTGGGCTCGTCTGCATCCGGCGCAAAGCTGGCCTTAGTTGTCTTGAGCCAGTTCTTGTCATCGCGTTCCGGGAAGTCTGGCTTGTAGTGCGCGCCACGGGATTCGTCGCGCATCGCCGCCCCCTGGGTGATCACTCGCGCCAGTTGCAGCATGTTGTAGAGCTGGCGTGTGAATACAAAGGACGTGTTCGCCCACTGGGTGCGGTCGCTCAAATTAACGTGCTGGTAACGCTCCAGCAATTCGACGAGCTTGGCATCGGTTTCTTGCAGATTTTTGTTGTAACGGATGACCGTGCAGTTCTTGGTCATCACGTCGCCCAGTTCGCGCCAGAGCAGGAAGGGATTCTCATTTCCGTCCGCCTTGATCAGCTTGGCGTTGATTTCTTCCTGGCGCTTGCGCTCGGCGTCGAAGCAGCCGTTGCTGGCGGCGCTGGTGGAATTGCGGGCGTACTTTACTGCTTCCGGTCCGGCAACGAATCCGCCAAAAATGCACGAGACAAGTGAGTTTGCTCCCAGCCGATTGGCGCCGTGATACTGGTACTCGCATTCGCCGGCAGAATAAATTCCTGGGATATTGGTGGCTTGCCGGAAATCCACCCACAGTCCGCCCATGGTGTAGTGCATCCCAGGGAAGATCTTCATGGGTGTGTCGCGTGGATCGTCGCCGACAAACTTCTCGTAAATTTCCAGGATGCCTTCCAGCTTACGGTCGAGCACTTTGCGGTCAATGTGCGTGAGGTCGAGGTAGACCATGGGCTTGCTATCGATGCCCAGGTGATATTCGTAAACCACTTTGTGAATGGCGCGGGTCGCGACGTCGCGCGGTACCAGGTTGCCGTACTTGGGATACCACTCTTCCAGGAAGTACCAGCGCTCGCTTTCCGGGATGGATTTGGGATCGCGCTGGTCACCCGATTTCTTGGGAACCCAGACGCGTCCACCCTCGCCGCGGGCCGACTCGGACATTAACCGCAGCTTGTCCTCGCCGGGGATGGATGTTGGATGAACTTGAATGAACTCGCCGTTCGCATAGTAGACGCCTTGCTGATAAAGCGCCGACTGGGCTGATCCCGTGCAGACCACCGAGTTAGTAGATTTTCCGAAGATGGCGCCGATGCCGCCGGTGCAGACGATGATCGCGTCGGCCGGGAAGGTCCGTACTTCCATCGAGCGTAAATCGATGGCGCATATGCCGCGGCACACACGAGCGGAATCAACGACTGCCGACAGGAATTCCCAGCCTTCGTACTTGGTGACCTTGCCTTCGGATTCGTAGCGGCGTACCTGCTCGTCGAGAGCATATAGAAGTTGCTGCCCGGTGGTCGCTCCGGCAAATGCCGTCCGGTTGTAGAGGGTCCCACCAAAGCGGCGGAAATCGAGCAGGCCCTCCGGAGTGCGATTGAAGGGCACGCCCATGCGATCGAGGAGATCAATAATTCCGGGCGCCGCCTCGCACATCTGCCTTACGGGCGGCTGGTTGGCGAGGAAATCGCCGCCGTAGACGGTATCGTCGAAATGCTGCCAGGTGGAGTCACCTTCGCCCTTAAGGTTCTTGGCTGCATTGATGCCACCCTGGGCACATACGGAGTGAGAACGCTTTACGGGTACGATGGAGAACAAGTCCACCTGCCCGCCCATTTCGGCGATCTTGATGGCGGCGGACAGCCCTGCCAGCCCGCCGCCTATGACGATGATTCTCGGATTTGATGCCATGTCGCTTGAATTCCAATCTGCCGGGATTTAGCCCGGTTATTAATGCATGCGAGCCGTTTGCGCGGCGCTCGGCAGCGGCTGCAACGGCGTTTTCAAAAATGTATACATCGTGGCCGCCCCCGCCGCGATAAAGACCACCGCAATGGCAAAACAAATGTAGCCCCACTTGCGGCGCGCATTGTCACCGTTGGTAATGCCCCATTTGGCGGCGAACAACCACAATCCATAAGCAAAGTGCCAGGAAGCCGCCACCACGGCAAGTGCGTAAAAAGCAACGATCCACGGATTCTGAAACTCCATCTGCACCTTGGGAAACGCGGCGGCAGGTTCAGAAAGAATGTGCACTCCGTAGAAACGCAGGTGCCAGACGTGATAACCCATGTAGAAGAAGGCAATCGCTCCCGTCCAACGCTGGGCTGTATACATCCAGTTGCCCACCCAGGGATAGTCGCCGACGTTCGCCTCTCCTCGATACCAGATGTAAAAGCCGTAGAGCCCGTGGAAAGCGATGGGAATCCAAATAAAGAACAACTCCAGGAAGAAAACGAACGGCAGCCCGGCTAGAAGGGCGACTTGCTTCGTATAGGCAGCCGGGCCTTGGGTGGCGACCAAGTTGGAAAAGAAATGCTCGACCAGGAAAGCGCCGATCGGGATGATGCCGGTCAATGAATGCAGCCGGCGCAAAAGGAAGGAATAACCCTGCCCGGCTCGCAGGGGAGCGACGCCGCCCTTCACTTGGGCCGGAGCTGCTGGACTGGCCATTGTTGCCACTGGACGCTCCTTGTGAGTTCCCAGACAAAGACCGAACCTTTTATTATCTTGGTGCTACAGAAATGAAGTCAAGAAAAGAGAAAGTTTAGAACCCGGCGGAACACAATGATGTGACGGCGGTCACCGATGGTGCGTGAGACTGCCACCAGGACTGCCAGCTTCTTTAAAAGACTTTTCTTCGGCGCAGCTCTCATTTCTGCACGTCGTACCACGACAGAAATTTGCGGAACGCCGCGCCGCGATGGCTGTAGCGCGCCTTCTCTTCCGGCGCGAGTTCAGCGAACGTTTTCCGGATCGCGGGAAAGTAGAAAAGCGGGTCATAACCGAAACCGCCGGAGCCGCGAGGTTTGTCCAGAATGATGCCTTCAGCCTCGCCACGGAAGGTGGCAATCGTCTGGCCGTCACGAGCGGCCGCAATTACACAGACGAATCTTCCCGGTCTCCGGTCTGCAGGAATGCCCTGCAGTTCGCGGAGAACGCGCGCATTGTTTGCCTCATCATCGGTGTTGTTCTCAGCGCGGTGAGGCTCGTGGGCGGCGTAGCGGGCCGAGTGCACGCCTGGAGCGCCACCCAGAGCGTCTATTTCCAAGCCAGAATCATCTGCCAGGACCATTTCGCCGGGCGCAAACCGGCTGTAGTGCTCGGCTTTCTTGCGCGCATTGGCCTCAAACGTCAAGCCATCTTCGATTGCCCCCGGAAGGGAAGAAAAACTAGGTACGCCTTTCACTTCCGCCCCGTACGACTTGGCTGCACCCGCGAAGTCGCGCAGCTTGCCCGGGTTCGAAGTGGCAATCAGGATGTATTTCATACATTCGGCGTTCGGCTCTCGGCGCTGGGCTCTAGGAAAGCGAGAGCCGATGGGCAAAGGGCCTGCCATTTGCATGTCGTCATCCTGAAGGACCCTTAGGTCCCGAAGGATCTCGCGCGCACTACCCGTAACTAGTGCACGCCAGACCCTTCGCGGGCCGCGAGCCCGCTCAGGATGACGACATAAAGTTCGATCGTCTCTTGTCAGTTGCGACGACAACGATGAAGCAAACAGCCGTCACTCCCGAGATTATTCCTCCCAGCGTCCGATCCCAGGTGCGGGCAAGCGTGATCCGCACGCGGTTGTCGCCCGGTGGCAGTGCAAGCATCATCTGTCCGGTAATTTCGTGAGTCTCAGTCGGGACAACGCGGCCGTTCAGTTCCACTCTCCACGCGGGATAGTTGAAGAGCCGCAATACGGCCCGGGCAGGCTGCGTCACGTCAGCAGTAAAGAACCTGGCTTCCGGCGACCATTGTTGCACGTGGATTCGAACTTGCCCTCCGCCTTCGACGGCAACTTTGCGAGCATCCTGCTTGATCTCGTAGGGGTCGGCGCCCACCGGCACATATTCGTCGGTGCCTTCATAGCCCTGGCCCTCTTCGAAGTTATCGCGCATTTCCGCAATGTCTTCGGCACTATCCCACCAGGGGGTCTGGACCCTATGCCAAACCAGCACGATGACAGTCAACATGACAATACATAACAGCAATCTTGTCACCCAGCGCCGCATTCCCAGCGTTACAAACAGGACTAACGCCACATTGAGCGAAAGCAGCCAGCGCCAGGGTAGTTGCACAAAGCGGAGCTTGGGCAGGTGCTCCCAGAAGAAAAATGCGATGGAGAACATCAGCAGGATGGCTGTCGCAGCCCAAGTTGCTAAGGTCCACCAGAGTTGCGGTTGACGCCGCCATTGTCTCGCGAGGAACGCTGCCCCCAGCAAGAGCACCATTTCGCTAACGGCAACAATGGAAACAAGCAGGTTAAAGCGATTGTGATCGGGGTCGGCCAGGGTCGTGAACAGGAAGTTGTCTTGGGGCCGTACACCGGGGGAAAGAACTTGCGAGATGCTCACCCACTTCTCTTCGTAGGCAGCAGGCAGTAGGTAGAAGCTGGCCAGCGCAGCCCCCAGAACGACTGCGGCGACTCCGTGAAGCAAGATCCTCGGTGAACGCCTAACAATCGCTGCTACGACCACCAAGAGCGCGAGCGAGTAACTCACCACGACCGCTGCAGGAGCGTTTGTCAGCCACGCGCCAGCTACAACCAGCGAAAGGGGAATAATCATCTTGTCCCCCTCTTGCTCGGCGCGCAGAACAAACAGCAACAGCAGCGGAAGCAATGCGCTGGCGAGCAACTCGGCGAAGGCACTACGCCAGTACACGATGACGATGTGGTAAGGGTTTACCGCGTAAAGAGCGGCAGCAAAGACCGCGTCGTACGCAGAGAGCCACCGGCGCGCAAGAAAGAACATTGACAATCCGGATGCACTCAGAGCGATCCAGATAAATGCCGGTGCAACCAGGGCCCACGGGAGCACCAATCCCAGCAGTGCTCCCAGCATCCAGGAGGCAGGGGGATAAAAGAGAAAGCGCGCTTCACCGTAACCATAGTGAGCCATGACCGCCCAGCGGGGATAAAGGATCCCTTGTTTCCACTGGCTGACTATTTCCATCCAGGAGTTGAGGTGAAACTCGAAATCGTGTCCCGAAGGGTTGCCGAGGAAAAACATCGGGACGAGTGCGGCAAAGGCGACCGCCGCGATGATGATTGCGGGTAGGGGAAGCAACTGAGCCAAGGGCGCTTCGGGAGCGTGTTCTTCGGCGGCTATAGTCATCGTCTTTCGGGGAAGAGGAACTGGAGAAGGCTCCTTGTTTGAAATGCCAGCCGGCTTCGGTCTTTCCACAGAAAGCATAGAGCAAAACCGGCTTTGAGGGGGTCACAACGCGCTGCGATATACTCAGGGCTGGCTACACTTGAATCGTCGGAGTCGTGAATGCACGTGTCGGTTATACGGAGAATCCTTTGTGCGCTTGGCTTATGTGCCGCATTTTTTGGATCGGCAGCTTCCGCGCAGTTTCTTCCCGCTCCTTCTAACGGAGCTCCTTTCGGACCGCTTGAACAGTGGCGAAGCGCAATACTCACTGGAGACATGCTGGCACTGAAGATGCTCTACAGCGTGAATCCGCCCGCCACGATTGGGGCAGGGAAGGCCGAAACGCCGGTCACCGCTGACGCGGAAATCAACTTTTGGCGGGGACTCAAGGTGCAAGGAATTAATCTCAAGATCGATCAATCGAACTCGCCGCAGACTGGACTGCATCAGGTTATCTTCGTGGCCGAGGTGAAGTCGGGCGCGAAATCGCCGGCTCGTACAGTTTATGTTTCTGAGGGGCAGTTATGGGCCCAGCAAGGCGAGCAGTGGCGCATCGTTGCGGCTAAACGCGGAGACGTCACCCGGCTGGAACAGCCTATTTCCACTAAGAAGGATTTGTATCCCGCTGGCGTCGATGCCAAGGCAGAGATCAAAGAAGCGCTGGCGCACGCTGCCAAAGATGGCAAGAACGTGCTGCTGGTCTTCGGCGCCAACTGGTGTTACGACTGCCACGTTCTCGACACGGCGTTTCATCGGCCTGATCTAGCCCCACTTCTGGAAAAGAATTATGAAGTCGTGCACGTGGATGTGGGCGAGGGTGATAAGAACCAGGATTTGATGAAGCAGTATGAAGTGCCGATGTCCAAAGGAATACCTGGGCTCGCTGTCCTGGACAGCAATGGGAAACTTCTCTACAGCCAGAGGAACGGTGAATTCGAACATGCCCGGGCGTTGGCGCCGGAGGACCTGGCACGATTTCTCAACCGCTGGAAGCCCGAGAAGCGCTGATCGGTTTTTAACCCCTAACCCCGCACGGTTAACACAGGACAAGGCGCCCGGCTCACGACCTCGGTTGCGGTGGCCCACGGCATGTGGCTTGCTGCTGCGGCCCCTTTTCGCACTCCCATGACAATCAGGTCAGCCGAGCGTTCCTGGGCGAGTCGCAAGATACCTTCCGCCGGGAATTCATACAGCAGCACACATTCTGGCTTGCACCAGTCCTCCGCTTCCTGCGGCAGGAGGCCGCCCAGTTGCTTCAGGATCTTTTCCTCCAGATCATCCTTCGCGTCCAAAGGGACCATCGCCGTCAGATGCAGCAGGATGAGGTTGGCCTCGCTTTCCTCTGCCAACGACAACGCGTACGGAAGCGCATGCAGAGAAGTTTCGCTGAAATCTGTAGGGAAGATGATGTTCTTCGGTTTCCAGGTGTGAGCGTCGATGGGAATCACGTGCGGGCCCACCGTCAGCACCGGGCACGCCGCTTGCCGGAACATGACCTCTGCTTCTGAGCCCAGCACCATTTTTTTCAGGCCGAGCCGGCCATGCGTACCGAGAACGAGCAGATCAACCTTCTGCTTGTCGACGATGCTCGAAACCACGGGCCATGGCTCGCCGTGCTCCAGGACGGTTTCGTGAACGATGTCCTTGAAGGCATGAGCCGCCTCAAAGCGCGTGACGTTCTGCTGAGCTTCCTGCCATGCCGGATCGAGTTCAATCGGCAGGTGGTCCAACGGCACAGCGTAGCGAGGCTCGGGCTTCACAGCATGGACGATGAAGACTTCCGAGCCATACCAGTTAGCGATCGCCAATGCGAAGCGCAGGGCGCGCTCGGAGGTCGCGGAAAAATCTGTGGTGAACAGGATGTTGGCTAGGGAGAGACGGGGAGCGGTTTTGAGCGCTTCCATGGCACACCTCCTCGCAGAACATCGCGGAACGGAGGTCCCGCCACTTTCCTTCTTATCGGTTCTGGTGTTCCCTGGCTAGGACTGGGGTCACGAATTGGTGTGATTACCGGGCGATGAGGCTGCGAAGGAGATCCAGCCAAGACGGACTAGGACTCAGGCGGTAGTAGCGTGAGCTTGAGAACGGCGCTGAGCGTGCAATTCGGCGAGGAATTCTTCCTGCGTCATGTTTTCTTCGCGGCGCAGCAACTGGATCAATTCGTCCTCAAGTTGGTAGTACTCGGAGGAGGAGTCCCCGCTATTGGGAGAGAAGTCGATGGATTTGGGTGTTACTGACAACTGCGGCATCACGTCCGGCTGACTGCTCAGGAACTCAATGAAATGCTCGACCTCAGCGCGCTCTGCGCTGGTTCGCGAAGCGAACTCCACCCCCATGCCATGCTCAGGATGCATCACGCGGACGAAGCCGCGGGCGCGCACTTCCAGATTGGCCGCCCGCAAACAAAGGTCAATTTTGGTTCGCCGGGGGAAGGGCGACTCGGTCTCGATATAGCACGCGCCCAGGCTCAGATCGGAAAGCTTGCACTGCGACAGCGGCTCAGCTTCGGCGGGTAGTTCCGGTGAATTGGCGCCCAGCCAGGCGGACAGCGTTTCGCGACTCTCCTCGGAAAAATCCGCGAACTGCAGGCCGGCTTGGCCATTGCTGTTGGCCCACACGACCTGGGCATGGGCGTGAAGCTGAGTCAGATCGGGCAGGGAAAAATGGACCTCAAGGTTTTGTGAACCCTGCAGCGGCTGAGCGGAAAGCACGTCCATGCCGTCTTCACTAACATCGAGCATGATACCTTCTACTTCCGGCGTGTCCTGCCAGCTCAAGGTAACGGGCAGCTGTACTGGAACGCGAAACTTGCGGCGGCGCTCGCGCTTCAGCAATGCAATGGCAGAGCGCAGGCTGGCGTTGGCGTGCTCACCGTTGACGGGTTTGTAGAGCACAAAATTGGCCCCCATCCCGAAGACGCTGCGCACCTTGGAGGGATCACTTAAAAGGCAGACAGCGACGGCATTCTTGGCGGTGGAGGAGTGGCGTACGTTGTCGATTACCTGAGCGGCAGCATGGGAATCATCGAAATCCACCAGCACGATATCAAAGGTCTTTTCTTCGAGCAGGTGAGCTGCGTCGCCAGGTGCGGCGCAGAGATCCTGGTCAACTTGGAAGTTTGCCAGCACATGGCTGAGCAGTTCGGCCGCGCTGTTGTCGGTCAAAACCAGCAATGCCTGAAATTGCATATGCCCCTCGGTGGGCGTGACAGAGGCGATTACGGCCAACGCGGAGTGGTTCCGCGGCCCGGGGCCTTGGCGGCAGGCTGAGCGCTGGCAGGTGCGGAACCGGCTTTAGCACTCATGGCGCGGGATTCTTCCCCGCCTTCCTCAAGAACCACGGCGGTGCCTTCTTCCTCGCCGTCTGACAGTAGCGGAGCAACTTCCCGGAGTTTTTCGGCGGCGGCCTGCAGCGCCTCGATCTGCTTGGTCAACGTTGCGTATTGGGCTTGCTTGCGACGCAAGACCTCGTGGATGTCTTTCATAATTCCCCCTGGGGGCGACTCTAAGGGCGGATACGCAAGCAGTCAACGGTAATCCCCCCTTCGTTGATTACGGGGGTAATGGGTGGCGGGGGTCGGAACCCTCGCCGGGTGTTGCTCCAGGCCCATGAAAACAATAGGGCAAGACTCGCCTGCACGCTGGATTGACAGAAGTCCCGAACGGGTTCAGAAGGCGGCCAACGTCGCCGAGGTAACCACTGCCTGGAGCCTTCGCGCGACGCCAGTTCGGCGCCGGCCTGTGTGTCGCTGGCAGGCCCTGATGCTAGCCACTTGGTGCCACTTTGATGGCACGGAAGTGTAATTTACAGGTCTGGGGTGAGCATTTAGGGTAGCTGGTGAGCAGTTCTGGGGGAGGGCTGTTCGGGCGTCCCGTGACTCAAAACAGGGTCTGGGGCGCTTCTTATTTGGGGAACATTCTTCCCGCCCGCTGAGACCCACCCATCCACGTCGCCGGTCGTGCCCGCGCGATCCCTTCAACTCAACTCACCTCGCTTCGCTCGGTATCGCTCAGGGTAGGCTCTTCACCGGCTAACGCCGGTTCAGGATGACGACATACCTCATTTAATTCGAGCTCAAGGTTTCACCGCTGCCCGAAAAGCTAATCCCTTTTCTTCACTAACTCCCATACAGAGATGGCCTTTTTTGTTTGCTCTTTTGGGCATAGGCTTGGCTGTTTTTCGGCAAAAACTAGGCGGCAGCGGCGCGCGGTAGCATACTAGTAGTAGAAAACTCCAGATTCGACTGCTAGGAGGGGATATGGAACTAATACTGACTCCTGAAGAACGCGAACTGGTGACCGAGATCCTCGTAGAGCGTCAGCGAGAATTGTTGCGAGAGATTTCCCGGGCTGCCCATCATGATTTCAAGCTGGGATTGAAGAAGAACGAGATCTTGCTGGAATCGATATTGCAGAAGTTGGGCGCTGCACCAAGCGTTCGCTCCTAGCATGCATTGCGTTGACCAAAGCCCAGAACCTCCTCCGCAGACTGGTCTGCATCTTAGTAAGGCCATGGGGGAGAGGCTCAAGAAATGATTCGCAAGCTCAAGTCTGGGCAGTACCGGCTTTACTCGCGTAAGAAAGATCCTAGAAGCGGGAGACGGCGAAACCTGGGTACCTTTTCGACTCGGAAAGCTGCGGAAGCCCACGAACGCGCGGTGCAGTTCTTCAAGCGGCGCGGCTAATCTCTACCAAGGAACAGGCGGGAATTCCGGTTCAGCCGATCCGTCGGCGCGCGCATCGGAGGCGCCGTAGTTCACCTTTGCATTGGAATCGTGCAGCACCGCCTGGCCGCGTCCCATGGTGGTCGAGTACTCACCGCGAATCTCCAGTTGATGTCCCATGGCGCTCAGCTTTTTCAGAACTTCCGGCGCCACTCGTGACTCGATCCGGATATTGCATCCACCCTCCGGACTGACTGTGAAGCGGGCGCTTTCCATGGCGGCCTGTATGTTCATACCGTAGTCCGCCACGTTGGAGACAAACTGTGCGTGAGCGAGCGGCTGATTTGCACCGCCCATGATGCCGAATCCGATGTGCTGGGTTCCCCGCTCCATGAATGCCGGAATGATCGTGTGGAATGGACGCTTGCGGGGAGCCAATGCATTTGGGCTGGCGGGGTCGAGGGAGAACAGCGCGCCGCGGTCCTGCAGAGCAAAACCCATACCCTTAACCGTGATCCCTGAGCCAAATCCTTCGTAGTTGCTCTGGATGAGGGAAACGATGTTGCCCTCTCGATCGACGACGGAGAGATAAGTTGTGTCGCTCATCGGCGGCGTGCCCGCTGCAACCTGGCAGTTGGCCTTATTTGGATCAATTAGCTTGGCTCGGTCTTTCGCATAATCCTTCGAAAGCAATCCCTTCACCGGCACCTTGGCAAAGCGCGGATCCGCGTTGTAGCGGGCAAGATCAGCGTAGGCGAGCTTCATGGCTTCGATCTTCTTGTGCAGCTCGGCGACGCTGAGCGGCCCATCCGGCGAAGCCGGCGTGACTTCCATAAGGTTGAGCATTTCCAGTGCGGCCACTCCTTGGCCGTTGGGAGGAAGTTCGTAGACCATCCATCCGCGGTAGGTGGTGGAGATCGGCTCAACCCACTCGGGGGAAAACTGGGCGAGGTCAGCCGCCGACATCGTGCCACCCAGCGCCTGCGAGGTGCTCAAAATAGCCCGCGCAATTTCTCCCTGATAGAAAGCTTTCGCTCCCCGCTGCGCCACCAGGCGAAGCGCCTTTGCAACATCGGGATTCTTGAAGACTTCGCCCACGCCAGGTATTTTGCCGTGGGGCAGAAACACGCGCCGACTCTCCGGATCGTGCGCCAAAGCTTGCGCGCTGCCCTCCCAATAGCCATGAATGATTTCGGGTAACGCATATCCGTTGTCCGCGTAAAAGATTGCGGGCTGGAATAAATCCTTCCAAGCCAGTTTCCCAAAACGTTCGTGCAGCGCTTGCCAACCTGCCACAGCACCAGGAACTGTGACGGAATCGATCCCTTCCAACGGCATCTCTTTGAGGTCCTTAGCCTTCAGGTAGTCGATGGCCAGGCCCGCGGGCGCCCAGCCGCTGGCGTTTAGCCCATAGAGCTTGCCAGTCTTGGCCTCCCAGTAGATAGCGAATAAGTCGCCGCCCATGCCATTCATCATGGGTTCGGTGACGCCCAGCACAGCATTGGCAGCAATGGCTGCATCAACGGCCGAACCGCCGCGCGCCAGCACTTGCGCGCCTGCCAGCGAGGCTTGCACATGGGTAGTGGCCACAATCCCATAAGGGGTTACGACCATTGAGCGGGCGTGGGAACGATCCTGGCCAGTCATGATGGAAACCAGCAGAGCCAAGCTGAATGTTATAGCAGCGGCAATACGCATGTTACACCGCCGAAGAAAGGCGAAAGTGCTTGGGACTGTGTCGGTGAAGCACCCTACAGTCACTCTACAGCAACTACCCGATGGACCAGGCAAAGGCAAGTATCCTATTGTGAACATTACCAAGTAGATCCTTGGATCTCAGCAAGAACATTAAAGCGCCCTTTCTCCAGCGGGGCGCTTTCCTTTTTGCTTAATCCGCCAGTGAGTCGGGGACATAGATACGCCAGTCATTCTGCCGCGCCGCAGCTTCCAGCTCTGGATTGGGATTGACGGCAAAGCCGTGTCGAGCCATCGCGAGCATGGCGATGTCCCATCTAGAGTTGCCGCAGGCGATGTCCAGAGGCTCCGAAATGGCGGCGCGAATTGCCCGTGGCTTAGCGTCACCGCTGGGGACACGGATGAGACGGTCTGTGATGATGCCGTCGCGAACCTCGACTGTGGCAGCCAGGATCTTGTCTTCAGGGATGCCGAAATGACGCATCGCGGCCTTGATCATCCATTCGTTGGTCGAGGAGACAGCCCAGACCTGACAGCGTTGCTCCTGGAGTTTTTGCACCAGGATGCGCATCTCGGGAAAGATCTGGCGGACAAAGTTTTGGTCGAAGTAACGGTTGGCAGCGGTCTGCACCAGGGTTTCACTTAATCCGTTATGCATGGAAACCATCTCGCCACACATATCGTCTTCACTGATTTGGCCCGCCCGATAAGCGGCATAGCGAGGTCTGGCCCAGGCGACAATTTCAGGCGAGACCAGTCCCTGCTCCAGTTCCCAGCTGAAGAAGCCTTCGCCGGCGTCGCCCGCCCAGAGCGTGCCATCGCAATCGAAGGCGGCGATGCGGGGTCTGAGGTCGAGCACCGAGTTGATGAACTCGGCGGAATGTTGGGTGAGCTGATGACCAGTAGCAGTCAAAGTTCTCAGTCCGATTAATCTGTCCTCGCGCGGCTTAGCGCAAAACCGGTTGACTTTGCAGAGCAGCGCAGTCCTGGGGCGTGTCGACATTCATCGTGACAAAGGGATCGTCCACTACCAGATACTGAAGATGCTGCTGATGCTGGTGCTCAATCTCTCGAGCCTTGGCTGTAGGCGGCGCCTTGAGAAAAATTTCAATTAATTCCCGAGCAGCGACATAGGGGTGGCCATGTTTCCCTGCGTACTCGGGAACAACCGCCCAGACTTCGATCGGAGCAGCTGAAAATGCCGTCCGCAGTTTCTCAATAGTAGCCAGGCGTGCGGGTGGCCGGTCGACCAGCGTGATCATTGCGGAATCGCGCCCGCGGTTCAGCACCTCTTGAAGTCCGATCTGAAGAGAGCTGAATTGGCCTCGCTCGGGGGCAGGATTTCTCACCAGATAAGCACCATTGGCATAGACCACGGGAGCCAGGTTCGGGGCATTCTCTCCGGCAACAACGATCACCGCGTCGGTCTCAAGCGACAAAGAACGGATAGCGGCGGACAGGAAGGTCTGGCCGACAGCCGGCTCTCCGGGCGCTAGTGGAGGCCAGGGTAAGAGCGCTTTATCGGTCCCCATGCGCGTGGAGGCGCCTGCTGCAAGGATTACTCCGCACAGGCTGGGTGAGCGGCTCATGCAAGGAAGATAGCAGAAAGGGATGGGGAAACGCTGATTTTTGATTTCAGAGTTTAGATTGTTGAATGCAAAGACTCTAAAACGGGAAATCTACAATCTGAAATCTGAGTCATTCTTGCTCGTCAATCGGTTGGGAGGCGGAAGCAATCGAGTCAGGGGCGTTCGCGTCAGACTCAGCTTCCGGTTTGTGGCTGAGGAACCAGCTCATGTGCGGCAAGGCGCGTTCCGCATGACGCCGGATAGCGATCAACTCGGCGGTAATTGCCACAGCAATTTCTTCCGGAGTGACCGCACCTATGTCGAGCCCCACCGGCGCGTGTACGCGCTCAAACAGGTGAGCCGGCAGGCCTTCTTTCTGAAGTTCTTTGAAAATAGCAATAGTCTTGCGCTTGGAACCGATCATGCCAACGTAGCGGGCCTGGGTCTGCACGGCCCAGCGCAACACCCGCATGTCGTCGCGATGGCCGCGGGTGACAATTACGACATAGGACGATTCGTTCGGCGTGAGCCGAGCCATGGCCTGATCGAAATCTTCGGCGATGACCTCGTTAGCTTGGGGAAAACGGTCACGGTTGGCATAGGTCTCGCGATCGTCAACCACTAAGACGTCGAACCCGGCATTCTTGGCAACCTTATAAAGGTTTACCGAGACGTGGCCTGCACCGAAAATATAAAGTAATGCTGGAGGTAGTACCGGCTCGATAAAAATGTCCAGCGTGCCCCCACAGACCAGGCCGGTGTCGTATTTTGGGTCCTGATTCAAGTTGAAGGTCAGGGTGCGAGGCTTCTCCGATTGCATGACCTCGCGGGCCGCCTGCCAGACATCAGCCTCGACGCAGCCGCCGCCGATGGTGCCGAATATCGAGCCATCATCGCGCACCAGCATTTTGGCCGTCTTGAAAGACGGGATCGAGCCGCGAACGCTCACGATCGTCGCCACCGCCCCGCGCCGGCCCTGCTGTCGCAACTTGACGATTTCCTCGTAGATGTCCATCCCTGCTTGATTATTGGGGTTTTTGCCCGGGGAGTCAACGCAGGCGGGGATTCGCTCTTCATCTTGCAAATCCGCCATCGCGGGGCTAGGCTTCCAACATCCCATGGGGTGAGGAGGTATTTGTGCCTGTCTACATGGTTGACCGTGATTTGCCTGGAATCAAAATGGAACAATTGGCCGCAGCGCAGAAAGCCGCCATTGAGCTCAGCCAGAAGATGACTGCCCAGGGCAAGAAAGTGCGCTACATCCGCAGCGCGTTCGTGCCCGGCGAGGCACACTGCATGTGCTTCTTTGAGGCGGCGAATCCGGAAGTGGTCAAGGAATTGAACGAGACCGCCAAGATTCCCTTCAAGAGGATTGTCGAGGCGATGGATTTGACGCCGAAGTAATTCGCAAGCTTAACGAAACGGTAAGCGAGGCCGAACCTGGTTCGGCCTTTTTCTTCGTCTATGAAGATTGCAAGCGGGAGTAATGGAATGCATAGATCCTTCGCTTCGCTCAGGATGACAACCGTGTTGAGCGGAATACAAGCCTTTGTGTTAGGTTGAAAGGTTTGCATCTGTCCCGGAAACGTTTCTGCAAGGAGCGCGCTCATGAAAGCTGTTCGCATTCACCAATACGGCGGACCAGAGGTGCTGCCATACGAAGACATTCCGGATCCCGTTCTGCGCAAGGACGAGGTGCTGGTGCGAGTCAAAGCATGCGCCATGAACCACCTTGATCTCTGGGTGCGAAAAGGTACGACCAAGGCGCCTCTGCCACACATTCTCGGCAGCGACATTGCTGGCGAAATTGTTGAAGTCGGCGAATATATAACCGGGTGCAAGGCCGGGCAACGCGTGCTGCTGGCTCCCATGCACTTCTGCAATCACTGCGCACAGTGCACAGCGGGCCGCCAAAACATGTGTCGCGAATACACCGTGCTGGGCAATCTGGTGGACGGTGGTAATTGTGAACTGATGGCGGTTCCCGAGGTGAACATCATTCCGATTCCGGACAGCTTGGGATTCAACGAAGCGGCCAGCGTTCCCCTGGTATTTCTGACAGCATTTCACATGTTGACCGGGCGTGCCTCGATCCGTCCTGGGAATACGGTGCTGGTGCTGGGTGCCAACTCCGGTGTAGGCATTGCCGCGATTCAGATTGCCAAGCTGTTCAACGCAACGGTAATCGCTACAGCCGGAAATGAAAAGAAGATGGAAAAGGCCCGTGGCTTAGGCGCCGATCATGTAGTCAACCACTACAAGCAGAAGATCGGCGACGAAGTGAAGAAGATTACGAATCGGGAAGGTGTGGACATCGTGGTCGAGCACGTCGGCGCATCTACCTGGGATGAGAGCGTCAAATCACTCAAGCCGGGGGGAATGCTGGTCACATGCGGTGCCACTACGGGTCCGGATGTGAAGATTGACTTGCGCTTTCTCTATTCCAAGCAGTTCAACCTTCTGGGCTCATACATGGGGACGATGGGCGAGTTGCACGAAGTGCTGAAGCACGTCTTTAGGGGCAAGTTGAGACCCGTCGTGGACCGCACGTTCTCCTTGAAAGATGTTCGCGCGGCGCACGAATACATGGAAAAAAGCGAGATGTTCGGGAAGATCGTGCTCAACCCATGATACGGGATTTCCAATTGCCAATTTCCAATTGCCGATTGAAAAACCAGAACGAGCTCTTGAAATTGGCAATTGGAAATCGGCAATCGAAAATACCTGGTTCGTTTTCTGTGGTTTAAAATAAGAGTGATGGCTCGCGAACTCAGTTTCGGCAATTACGTCACAATCGAAGATGGAAAGAAGGTGGTCAAGGAATTGACCTACGGCAACCCTGCGCCGGAAGGGGTCGTACTTACCACGCTCGACAAAACCGTCAACTGGATGCGGAAGAACTCGATCTGGCCGATGACCTTCGGGCTGGCGTGCTGTGCGATCGAAATGATGTCCATGGGAGCAGCGCGCTTTGACATCGCACGGTTTGGCGCCGAGGTCTTCCGGCCATCGCCCCGGCAATCCGACCTCATTATTATTGCCGGGCGAGTGTCACAAAAAATGGCTCCCGTGATCCGCCAGCTTTGGGAACAGATGCCAGAACCGAAGTGGGTGATCTCTATGGGCGCGTGCGCGACCTCAGGTGGAGTGTTCAATAACTACGCGCTGGTGCAAAGCGTGAACCAGGTGATTCCGGTGGATGTGTATGTGCCGGGGTGTCCGCCGCGCCCGGAGCAGCTGATTTACGCCATCAACCTGCTGCAGGAAAAAATCCAGAAAGAACGCGGAACCATCAAGCGGGCGCTCAACCTCGAACCCTAATCCACTTAGAAGAAATCCTGCCACCGCCATTGCGACTCACACAATATAGTGAGATTTTCAATATTGTCGTCCTGAGCGAAGCCAGGGATCTGCTTTTCAACACTCGCACAAAACAGCAGTTTCCTCGCGCCAGAATGGGGCGCTCGGAATGACAAGTGATTCGTTGCGTGGTTGCGTCTAAGGACGTGGTCGCCCGAAGCGTCAGTGTAATCTGCGATCCTCAGTACGTTGCGGCTCTCGCTGCGGCGGCAAAGGTCTGCGGCGCGACAGGTAGCGAGCGAACGAGCTTTCGAGTGTAAGGATGTTCAGGATTACGGAAGATCTCCTCGGTGGGGCGGCATTCGACGATGGAGCCATTGTCCATCACCGCTACGCGCTGGCTGATGGTGGCGACCGAAAGCAAGTCGTGGGAGATGTACAGAATACCCATGCCGAGTTTCTGGCTGACGCCGGCGAACAACTGCAGGATTTCTGCCTGAGTAATCAGGTCCAGGGCGCTGGTCGGTTCGTCGGCGATCAGCAGGGAAGGCCGATGCAGGATGGCCATGGCAATCAGCACACGTTGCGCCTGGCCAACACTCAGCTGCGATGGATAGCGTTTCAGAAAATCCTTTTCTTCCGGCAGGCTTACATTGTTCATGGCTTCGGCAATTGCCAGCCGGCGTTCCTCACGTGTGCCCCGAGCGTGAACCTTCCAGGCTTCGTTCAATTGCGTTCGAATCTTGAGCGCAGGATTCAAGGAAGACATCGGACTTTGCAGGACCAGCCCGATTTCTTTGCCGCGCAGCTTGCGCATCTCGCGTTCGCGAAGCACCATGAGATCGCGGCCGTTAAAGTGAACGTAGCCTTCGGCCTTCGCCCCTTTCAGATAAAGCAGCTTCAGGATTGCCAGCGCCAGAGTACTTTTGCCGCAACCACTGTGCCCGACCAGGCCCACAATCTCTCCGGGATTGATATCCAGGGCGAGATGCTGCAAGACACCCGGTTTTCCCGGGTAGCCCCCGCTCAGGCGAAGCTTCAATAAGAAATCCGTGTCCACAAGGACCTCAGGGGCTTCTTCTAGGCTTGTTGGCATGGCCAATGCTGTGCCTTCCCGGTCTGGTTCTGCCTCAGGTGACCGAAGCATTACTTGGTTGCCATCTCCGAATTTAACCTCAACTGGTCGAGGTTCCAAAACACCTGTGGTCTCAGCACTACCGGGTGAGCATTTTGCACAGAAGGGGACACGGCCGAAAGAGCATTCTTGTTTACCAGGTAAATGAAAGGTTCCTGCTCCCAGGCGATTTCCTGGACACGATCAAAGTACTGCTTCCTCTTTTTCTCATTCAGTTCAGACGCTTGCGAGCGCATCAGACGATCGATTTCCGCCTCCCAGGCGGTCTCGGGGCTCTTCTGGCCCGGATTCCACTGATGGTTTTCAGCGGAACTCAGCCAGAGGTTCATCTGTTCGTTGGGATCAAGGCCGACATTCACCGCGCCCAGCAGGCAGGCTTCGTAATTGAAAGTCCGCGTGATGCGTTCGATAAGCGAAGGGAAGTCGAGTGTGACTACATTCAACTTGATGCCGATGCCCGCAAGGTCCTGCTGGATCATGGTAGCCATTCGCTCGCGATACTTGTTGCCGGCGTTGGTGATTACGGAGAACTCGACTGCGTTTCCATCCTTATCCCGCAAGGTACCGTTTTGCAGACGGAAGCCGTCCTGTTCGAGCCGTTTCATAGCTGACTGCTGATCGAAGGGATGCGGTTGCAGTCGGGCATTGAACCAGAATTGATTGCCCGGAGACACAGGGCCTACCGCCGGACGAGCATGTCCGTGAAAGGCGACGCGAGCCAGATCTCCGCGGTTGATGGATTCGGAGATGGCGCGCCGAAAATTGGTAGAGCGGAACCACGCCTTTTTATAAGCGGGGAGGGGAGCGCTGGCTACCTGATTGAACCAAATCTGCTCGGAATCCATGGAAGGCCCGGCATCGTGGGCGAGGGCGGGCTTCTCCGCCATGACTTTGTCGAAATACTCGGCGTTCAGCGAATTGACAAAGTGAATTTCTCCCCGCAGCAGGCGCAGCAGTTCGATATCGCGATTTTGCTGGATGTCGATTCGAACCGAATCGATGTAGGGCAGTTGCCGTCCCGAGGAGTCGTGCTTCCAGTAGTTGGGGTTGCGTTGTAGAATTAAGTAAGACCCGGCCTTGTACTCGGCAACATAGTACGGCCCCAGCACGGCCATTTCTTTCTTCGGTGACTTGGCCGACATGATCGCAACTTGGTCGAACAATCTATCCAGGCCGGCAATTGGGGCCGGGAACGTGATCGCAATCTTGTCAGCAGAGAGAACCTTGGTTTCCACCTTGCCTTCGCCCGAGCGGAAGGAATCGCCCGTGGGTGAGTGGAGGTTCGGATCCATCATCTGCTGGACTGTGTAAGCCACATCTTCGGCGGCAAATGGCGTGCCATCGGAGAACCTGACGCTCTGGCGCAGCGCGAATGTAATCGTTCTGCCATCTTTGCTGACCTTCCAGGCGGTGGCGAGTTCTGGCTCCAATTGCTGAGTCCGACGGTTCAAACGCACGAGCACCCCGCCCGTCAAGTAGCGGACTGTATCCGAGGAGTCGTCTTCGACCAGCAGGGGATTAAACGTCTTTGGCTCGGACCAGAGGCAAAACCGCAATTCTGCTCCGGGTTGGGCAAGAGCAGAGCTCAGGGCCAGGACCGTCACGAACAGGGAAGCGAACCAACGTTTTCTCATTCCGGCAACTCCCGATCCAGCACGACAAGGTGAAAACAACTGACCACGACAATAAACAAGAGCAGGGGAACAAACTGCCAGCGATTCGAGGAAATCGTGGAATAGCTTTCCAGTTCCCGCAGCAAACTGCCCCAGGAGGGCAGCGGTTCGGAAACGCCCAGGCCCAGGATTCCGAGATTGGCCTCGGTCAAGATAAAAACCGGAATCGAAATCCAGAACTGGGCGTAAAGAACCGGCCTGAGGTTGGGCAGCAGATGACGACGAAGCAGGCGATACCCGCTGCTTCCCGAAGCCCGCGCCTGCAGCACGAAATCAGAGTTCTTCAATGCTCGAGCGTCGGCACATACGACGCGCGCAGCCGCCGCCCATCCTAGGCACCCCAAAAGAGCAAAGGTAATGATCACCGAGGTGATGGGCGAGACGTTCAAGGGCATCAGGGCCCGCACCGTGATCAGCAGGAAGAACCATGGCAAAGATAGAAACAGGTCCGTGCCTGACATGACCGCGCGCTCGAGCGCGCCACCCACGAAGCCGGCGGTTCCTCCGACAATCGCTGCCAACAAACTTGCGATCAATGCGGCGGCCGGGGCCAGCAGGAGCGAGATGCGCGTTCCATACAGAACGCGCGAGAAGCGATCACGTCCCAAATCGTCTGTGCCTAATAGATGGGCGCGGGAGGCCGGGGCGTCCGGAATATCGCGGAACTGATGTGCGTAATCGGCAGGAGCGAGGCGCTCGGCGAAGACGCAGGCCAGTGCGACTGCAAGCAGAAAGATGATCGCGGCCAGGCGTGCCCACTTCATGCTTCGCTCCTGCGCAAGGCATGGCCCAGCAGATCGCCGGCGGAGTTCGCCATCATGGTCACGACGGTGACAATCATGGTCAGATTAATCAGCAGGTAAAGGTCGCGTCCCAGGGCTGCCTTCCAGGCCAGTTGGCCAATTCCCGGCAAATCGCAGAGAACCTCGACCGGGATGGAAGCCCCGAAAGCCAGGCTGACCGAGACGCCGGCCAAGGCGAACAGCTGAGGTCCTGCCGTGGGCAAAACGTGCCAGAGAAAGACGCGGACATGGCCCAAACCCTTGGCTCGCGCCGTGAGTACATGAGGCAGACCGGCACTTCGCGTCAGTAAGTTTCGTGCATAGCGAAAGACTTTCGGGAAAATGATGAGCGCGATCACCACCCGGGACGGCGCACGTGTCAGAACAAATAACAGCGCAAGCACCGCGACCGGAATGCAAAGCAAGATTCCTGCGATCAGACTGGCAAAGGTGTCGACGAGCCAAGCTCGTGACATCGCGACCGGAATCGCCAAGGCCAGCCCCAGAATCCAGCCTAGCAGCACTCCCAATCCGACAGACTTCAGAGTATCCGGCCCACGCTCGCGCAGCAGTTGCGCCACAGGACGCCGGAGCGTCCGAGAAGTCCCCAGATCTCCGCGAACCATCCGCTGCAGAAAGCGACCGTAGAAAAGGAACACATTTTCGTCAGGAACATTCGCGCGGCGTAGCGCGTGGATGCTGCCGGAACTCAAGCGGGCATCCAGTTCTTCCTCATCCACTCCGTATCCGGGGGCGTAGCGAACCAGGGTGGCCCCCAGAAGACCGCCGAGACACACCGTGATCAGAATGGTGCCGACGTGTTTTGCCAAGCGATGCAATGGCGAAGCCTTCCTGAGCAGCTACCGGCGAGCGCGAAACGCCGGTACTACGAAACCTAGTAGGTGACCATTCTGGCGATGTAGCCGAGTTCGCGATCGTAAAACTTGGTGGCATTTTCCACGTGTTCGAGAATGCGGTGCATCTTGGCACGATCTTCCGAATCCGAAAACACAATGCCAACGCCCGACCCCGGATTGCTGCGCGCCACCGTACCCTCGTTCTGCAGGCTGTTGTCGTCGGACGAGAAAAAGATTCTGACCTTGGTGTCGGACTGCAGCAGCGCACCGGTCTCGATATAGCACCCCGTCAAGCTGATGTTGGACAGGTTGCCGAGAATCGGAACCGTGCTGCCTTCGGGCTGCAGGGTGACAGTCACACGGCACACCAGGCGTGGTTGGGAGCGGCGATTCTTGCGCCCGGGTTGCCGCTGCTTCTCGAGATACATGCGGCGATCGGCTTCCGCCAACAGCTCCTCGGCATCGAGACCGTTTTGCGGATATACCGCCTGCCCGACGCTTAATGAGAGAATGTCTTCGCGACAGACTTCGAAGCCGGCCTTCTTCGCCATTTCACGCAACGTCACAGTCTTGATGCGCGCCGCGTCGGCGGTCAGGCCGGGAGCCACAACCACGAATTCGTCACCGCCCATGCGGGCCACGTAGTCATACTCCCGGCAGCTTTCCTTCAAACGCTGGGCAAAAAGCTTCAGCACACGGTTACCTTCCAGGTGTCCGAAGCGGTCATTGATCTGCTTGAAGCCGTCCATATCGCAGACCATGACCGTCAGAGTGGACTTGCTGCGCTTGCAACGAGCCAACTCGCGATCGAGCTGCAGGAATAGGGAACGGGCATTGGGCAGTCCGGTCAAAAAGTCGGTAGTCGCTGAGCTTTCGGCCTGCTGGTACTTGAGCGCATTCTCAATGGAGAGCGCCATCTTGGAGCTGACGGCCAGCATAATGCGCAGGTGGTCCGCCGAGAACGCGTCCTTTTCTAGCTTGTAAAGCGTCAGCACGCCGACAATGCCGTCCAGACCCTCCAGAGGCACGGCCAGCGCGGAACGCATCGTGGTGTACTTGCCAGCTTCGATTGAGTAGCCGGGCTCGACCATGGGGTTGCCGTTAATGATGGGCTTACGATTTTGCGCGACCCAGCCGGAGACGCCTGCGCCTACCGGAATGCGCAAGGAGGCAAACAGGCGGAAGTTATCACCACTGACATGTTCGGGGACCAGTTCATCATCGTGGCGAATGTAGATCGCGATAGAGTCATAGGGAACCAAGCGCTTGAGCTTCACCGAAAAGACGGAGAGGGTTTCGCCCAAACTGAGAGAAGCGCCTAAGTCTTGACTTAGTTCAAATAGAGCTTGGGCTTCCTGCCGCGCGGCCGCAATGGAGGCCAGGAAGGTGGCTTCATTGGACTGCTGTCTTTTCTCGGAGTGGGCAAATCCAGTGGCCGGTGCCAGTCCCCGTTCAACTTTAACGTCGGTGGAAAGCTTCGACCACTCGACCTGCCCAGTGCGCCCCGTCACTAGTTTTTCCATATCCAGGTAGCGGCGCTCGAGAATTTCCACTATTTTGGGATCAAATGACTTGCCCGATTCTTGATTCAGCCGGGACATGACTTCCTGCAGGGGAATCGCGCGGCGGTACTGGCGATCGGAAGCCAGAGCGTCAAGAAAATCCACGGCCGACAGTATGCGGGCGCCGATCGGAATTTCTTCCCCGCGCAAGCCTAAAGGATACCCGGTGCCATCCCACTTCTCATGGTGGGCCCGAACAATAGGAACCACGGGATAAGGGAAGCGCACCCGCTCCAGAATTTCCGCCCCTACCACGGGGTGAATCTTCATTTTCTCGAATTCTTCTGGTGTAAGGCGGCCAGGCTTGGAAATGATGTGCTCGGGCACAGCCAGCTTTCCGATGTCATGCAACAGCGCGGCCGCGTGTAGAGCCTCGGTCTCACCCGGTGGGAGCTTAAGTTCCTTGGCCACTTCAATGGCGTAGACGCGCACCCGTTGCAGGTGATCATGGGTTGTGTGGTCCTTGGCTTCGATAGCCAGCGCCAGCGCCTCGATGGTGCGCAAGTGGAGATTGGCCATATCTTCCACATGCTTCTTTTCATTTTCGAGCTTTCCAAGATAGAGCCGGTAGGAGCGATAGATGAGGTAGACGGCGGGCAGAATGAGGAGCGAAGTCTGCCATTCCACCCAGCGATTGAAGTAGCTCACCAGGCCCGCGACACCTGCACCCATCAAGTAATACGGAAAGGACCAGAAGTAGCATTCGGAATAAATCTTGCGCAGCGACTTGTGTTCCGTAAGGGAAATGACCGTGGCGACGGGGACCGTATTAGCGACGAAATAAGTGCAGGCTGCCGCAATCAACTGCAGAGAAGGATTGCCACCATGAGCGCGCAGCGTGGTCAGGTAATAAACCTGATAGGCGGCGCCGATTGCCCAGGCCGATCCGCATACGTTAAACGCCACCTGCACCAATTGAGGGCGGTCGTGGTAGAAACACTGCACAATAATCGCCGCGCAGCCCATCGCCAGAGTTTCCGGCAGACTCAGCTGCACCACGCCCAGCAAAATGAATAGGAAATTGACCGACATTGTGCCCGTGATGCCGGGCAGGTGAACCTTGAGCCGTGAGGCCACGAGCGCCACCACGAGATAAGCAAAGAACTTCACCGGGTCGGGGCTGGACCAATGCAGCACTGCCCAACCCAGCACGCACAAACCGGCTGCCGTCACAACGGTGATGAATCCGCGTGCCCGCAGTGTCATGTAGCGCCATGACTGTTCTCGGCTAGACAAGCCTGTCCTCGTTTCCAAACTCTGGGTCTGGTACATAACTTGATACCAACTAAGTGGGAAGAAACCAAACGATTAGTAGGGTCAGGCGGGAACTTTAGTAACCTCTGCGTTGTGCTTATCAATGCATAGCCACTTAGCTCCTTGAGGGATCTGGACACCTTGTCCGAAACAGCAGGATTTCAGCCTAAGTGGCTAGCTTGGCGCGAGTTACATAATATTTTTCCTTGTCCCACAAGTTATAGGCGGACAAATTGTCCGCCTGGCCCACAGCGAACTTCCTCGGGAGGCCATTCGGTTCAATGACTTAGATTTTCCCGCGACATGGACCCGAGCCTGCAGTGAAAAAGGTGCCCCCCCACCTCCTCCGTAGCAAATCGGTCGGGCTGTTTGCGGAGTCACTTAACTATGAGTCAGCAACGAAGGACGTGCAGCTGGCAGTTCAAGGGTGACGGTTGGAGGTTGGGGCTGGCAGTGTTGATCGTGCTGTTGTTGTCGGCCAGCATGAGTTTTGCCGCGAAACCGGTGGCAAGTACGCATGGTAAGAAGAGCCATCTTTCTCCCGAACTGACCCAGCTCTCGGCGGCTGCCCTGAACACGCCTGTGGCCAACGAAAAGGTCCAGGTTATCGTCCAGTTCACGCAGAAAGTTACTGCCGCGCATATCCAGAAAATGGCGAGCAGGGGGGGCAAGCACATTCGGAATTTGGACTTGGTTAAAGCGGGAGTGTTCAATCTCCCGCTCAGCGCCATTGCCCGGCTGGCCAACGATCCCGACGTTCTTTACGTTTCCCCCAACCGCCCGGTGAGTGGCGCGGCTGACTTTGCCGAACAAACCGTGGGTGCGGACATCGAGCAGAGGGGCGGCTGGGACGGGACGGGCATCGGTGTCGCAGTGATTGACAGCGGCATCAGTGATCATCCGGACCTGCACGATCCGGCCACCGGCTTATCCCGCGTGGTATACAGCGAGAGCTTCGTTCCTGGAACGGGCACCAGTGATGGCTACGGTCACGGCACACACGTAGCTGGAATTATTGCCGGCAATGGCTGGCAGTCGAGGGGCGTAATTAATGGTGTGGCCCCGCACGTAAGCTTGATCAATCTGAAGGTCCTGGACAGCACGGGTGCCGGCCAGGATGCTTACGTAATCGCCGCCTTACAGCGAGCGATCGCCCTGAAGGACACCTACAACATCCGCATTGTGAACCTGTCCCTGGGTCGTCCGGTGTATGAGAGTTTCACGCAAGACCCACTCTGCCAGGCTGTGGAAGCGGCGTGGAAGGCCGGCCTGGTGGTGGCAGCAGCGGCCGGCAACTGGGGCCGCGACAACTCGCAGGGCACCAACGGCTACGGTACCATTGGCGCTCCTGGCAATGATCCCTATGTGATCACCGTGGGTGCGATGAACACCCACAACACGCCTTTTAAGTCGGATGACCAAATCGCCACTTATAGTTCCAAGGGGCCCAGCCTGCTGGATCACATCGTGAAGCCCGACCTGGTGGCGCCCGGAAACAAGATGCGGTCATTGCTGGTTTCCGGCAGCACGCTGGACACGTTGATGCCCGGGAACGAAGTGCTTCCTCTGACGTATGGCGTTTTTTTTGGTCCCAAAAGTTATTTCGTACTGAGCGGCACCAGCATGGCCACACCGGTAGTGAGTGGCGCCGCCGCATTGATGTTGCAGCAGAACGGAACCCTGAATCCCGATGCGGTGAAAGCCCGGCTGATGAAGACAGCGGACAAGACGTTCCCGACTCAGTCGGTCATCTTCGATCCGGCTACGCTCCTGTATTACACGGAGCAATACGACATCTTTACGGTGGGCGCGGGCTATCTGGACATCCCGGCGGCAATGAGCAACAGCGATCCCGTGCAAGGGACAGCGTTCTCGCCGGTGGCCGTACAGAACCCCGATGGGTCCATTTCTCTGCAAACCGACTTGTCGGCAGTGTTTGGCAACTCCGTGATCTGGGGCAACTCGGTGATCTGGGGCAACTCCGTGATCTGGGGCAATTCCGTGGTCTGGGGCAATGCGGTCCTGAGCGGGGATTCCGTCATCTGGGGGAACTCCGTGGTTTGGGGCAACAGCACCGTGGCCGGGAATAGCGTTATTTGGGGTAACTCTGTTATCTGGGGCAGCAGCGTAGACGCCACCTCGGCATTGAGCGTGGATGGTCTGGGCGATGATGACGGCAGTGACCAGTAGCGAAAAGGATTCTTAGCGTGAAGAATTTTGGAATAGGGAGTAGGGCATGAAGGAAAGCATGAGGAAATTCGGATTAATTGGCTATGTTTTTCTGACGGGCGCATTCCTAGCTCTGCTGGCCGTGGCGTGTAGTGCCTCGGCGGTGTGGGGCAGTTAGAAACCACAGAAAAATTAGCAACCCCGCGATAAAGGACTGGTATGAGTAACCGCAGCGCCGGTTCATGTTACGGAAACAAGAAGAAGCATCCTACATTCAAGACTGGGTTTGCCGTCCTGATGGTGGTGGCGGCGCAGTTGGCGTTCGCGCAAGCTGCGCGTCCGTCCCAAAGGCACGAGAAGGTTTCGCCCGACCTCCCGCATGTCAGTGCTGCCACCTACCTGGACGTGATCGTTCAGTACCGCCGCATCCCTACTGACCAGCATTACACCAAGGTTGCCCGCCTCGGTGGAACGACGATAACGAAACTGCATTCGATTCGGGGAGCAGCCTTTCACCTGCCTGCCCGGGCTCTCACCCATCTGGCCGCCGATCCCGATGTGGCCTACATCACCCCCGATCGCCCGGTAAAATCATTTCTGAGCAACGCCGCCCCAGCTGTCAATGCACCTTATGCCTGGGGCTTGGGCTACGACGGAACCGGAATTGGCGTTGCCGTAGTGGACAGCGGCATCAGCAACCACGATGACCTGAAGGATTCAAGCGGCCACAATCGGATTGTCTACCAGGCCGATTTTGCTGCGGACGCCGGGAATGCCGACGGCTACGGCCACGGCACGCACATCGCGGGCATCATTGGCGGCACGGGCAAGGATTCCACCTGCAGCAACTGTTTTGTGGTTATTAAGGGTATTGCCCCGAACGTAACTTTCGTCAACCTCCGTGCCCTCGACAAGAATGGGCAGGGCAGTGACAGCTCGGTAATAGGCGCGATCAACAAAGCCATTCAGCTAAAGAGCACTTACAACATTCGCGTCCTGAATCTGTCGCTGGGGCGTCCAATTTTCGAGAGCTACAGGCAGGACCCGCTCTGCCAGGCTGTGGAAGCAGCGTGGAACGCTGGGATTGTGGTCGTCGTTGCCGCCGGAAACTATGGCCGCGACAACTCGGTCGGCGAGCAAGGGTACGGAACCATCACGGCTCCGGGCAACGATCCATACGTCATCACGGTGGGTGCGATGAGGACAATGGGCACGCCGGATCGCGCGGATGACTTGATTGCCAGTTACAGCTCAAAAGGGCCGACGGGCATTGATCATATTTTGAAGCCGGATGTGGTTGCGCCGGGCAACGGGATGACTTCGCTTCAAATCGGGGCGACGTTGGAGAAAACCTATCCTAATAACCGGCCGCTGTTCGCGTCGTACCAAACGGGAAAGACGGGCTACTCGGATAAATATTACGTTTTGAGCGGCACCAGCATGGCGGCAGGGGTGGTGAGCGGCGGGGTAGCGGACCTGCTGGAGGCCCAGCCGCAACTCACGCCCGACCAGGTGAAGGCGCGGCTGATGAAGACCGCTTACAAGATTTTTCCATTTTCCAGCAGCGTCACCGACGCACGGACGGGTACAACTTATACCGATTACTACGACGCCTTCACGGTCGGTGCCGGTTACCTTGACCTCCAAGCCGCACTTAACAACACCGATGTGGTGCCCAGCGGGGTATCTGCAAAGTCTCCTGCTGTGTATTACGACTCGACTTCACAGACTGTAAGTTTCGTTTATGACGCCTCTGCGGTGTGGGGGAACTCCGCCGTGTGGGGCAATTCGGCGGTCTGGGGAAACTCGGCCGTGTGGGGCAACAGTGCGGTCTGGGGCAATAGTGCCGTTTGGGGCAACAGCACCAATACCGGCTTCAGCGCCGTGTGGGGCAACAGCGCAGTCTGGGGCAATAGCGCCGTTTGGGGCAACAGTGCAACCGAGGCCATGTCCGTGGCCATCAACGGCGATAACTAGTCGCTTTACCGTAGGATTCTTAGCTTTCACGCTCTTCATCCTTCACTCTAGGAGACCGCATCGAGTCTCCCCAGCTGGTTTGGTAACCGAAGTAACCTTCCTGTGCCCGCGCAAACGTGTTAACCAAGAGCCATGCCGGGGCACGTCCTTTTGGGTTTAAAGACCCAGAATGGGCGTCTCCGCAACCGGCCCCAACACATGGAATCTGCGGCACGAATGGAGTTGACCGATGGCACGACCGCGGTAGTGCGAAGCCCGGTTATGCAGCAGCTGATGGCCATGGTGGAACGCGTGGCCCGGCATGATGCCGCCGTGCTGATCGCGGGCGAAACCGGAAGCGGCAAAGAGCTCGTCGCCCGCACCATCCACGAACACTCCCTGCGCTGCAACAAGGCTTTTGTGGACGTCAACTGCGCAGCCCTCCCCGAACACTTGGTTGAAAGCGAACTGTTCGGCTACGAGAAAGGCGCCTTCAGCGGCGCCGACTCCACCAAGCCCGGACTGTTTGAATTAGCAGACCACGGCACCATCTTCCTCGATGAAGTCGGCGAGCTGGACGTAAAGGTGCAAGCCAAGTTATTGCGCGTGCTCGATGGAGTTCCTTATTACCGCCTGGGTGGCAGGCGAAAGGTCGGCGTGAACGTCCGGGTGATCGCCGCTACCAACCGGAATCTGGAAGAAGAAGTCAGCGCCGGCAGGTTCCGCAGCGATCTTTATCACCGCCTTACGCAATTCCATTTGAAGGTACCACCGCTGCGAGAGCGGATTGAGGACATTGACGCCCTTGCGGAACTGTTTCTGCAAAAGCATTGCCCTGCCGGGCACTTCAGCGAAGACGCTGTCGACGCCCTAAAGCGGTACCCGTGGCCCGGAAATGTTCGCGAACTCAAGAACGTGATTTTCAAGACCACGCTGAATGCCAAGCCGGGGAAGCAGGAGTTCCACGCCCGCGATTTGCCGGCCGCCATCTGTGGCATGCCGGACGCCGCTTCTAGCCAATTTCCGACTGGCAATCTGGACGACATGGAACGACGCATGATTTTCCAGGCGCTGGAGCAGGCCGCCGGCAATCAATCGAAGGCAGCCCTGCAGTTGGGAATTTCCAGCCGCACCCTTCGCCGCAAACTAAATAAATACCGCGCCGTGGGGATGGAAGGAAGCGGAGGGAGTTCTCTCGGCAGAATCAGTGCCCAGCAGCAACGATATTTCCGGGTGACTATCGAGACGCCCGTGTTGGTCAGGGACACGGAAGGCGAAGAGGTGACCGCGAGCACCGTTAATGTCAGCTCCGGCGGAATCGCGGTCAAGTCGCCGGTGACCTTGAAGCATGGTTCCACGTTCGAAGTCAGCTTCCCATTGCCCGGAATTTCTTCTCCCTTAGAGGCAAAGGCCAAGCTTGCGTGGACCAGTCCGGGCGGCCTGGCTGGCTTGAGCTTCGTGGATATCCATCCGGCATTCCAGCAGGAACTCCAGCAATGGCTTCTGGAGCGAGCCCGCCAGGAAGGCTGGTCGGAATCGGACCCGGATCAGCAAAAAATCTGAGCAGAGCTGGCGTGGAAAGGCATCTAGGGCCCGCAACTGTAGCGCCTTATCGCAGGGCATGTAGTGAACACAATGAAGGCCTGTTCTGATTCTGGAACAAAATTCACTTTTTCAATCATCCATTCCTGACAAGAGGTATGTTGCAGGGAATCGTTGCTTGTCAGGGGAGGGAGACAAAAACGGAGCAAAAGTCGGCTCCCCGACGCGGGGTGAAGGCTTTGGGTGGCTCTCCCTCCTCTGGATAAGCCGCAGTCGTCTTAGACGGGTTGGTAGCTCTTAATAGCGCGCATGTACTGGGCGCGCTCAAAAGCCGATGGGTCGGAACAGCGCAACTGGCTCATGCTGCCGCGCATCTGGCTGACCGATTCGTACTCGTGATCTTCCATCCAGCGTGCCAAGTCCCGTTTAACTTCGGTGAGATAGTGAATGCCATTGCGGAACAGGGCTGAGCAAAGCATGGTCACGTCCGCGCCGACCATGAGCATCTTCAGAACATCTTCTGCGGTGTGAACTCCGCTCGTGGCCGCCAGGCTCATCTTCACGCGCCCAAAGAGGATCCCAATCCAAGTCAGCGGCAGCCGCAAGGCCTGCGGAGTGCTGAGCAGCACATTGGGCGTGATCTCGAGTTCATTGAGATCGATATCCGGCTGGTAAAAGCGGTTGAACAAGACCAACCCGTTCGCCCCGCCCTGCTCCAGCCGGCTGGCCATGTTTGCCATGTTGCTGAAGAACGGGCTGAGCTTGACCGCTACCGGAATCGAAACCGAGGACTTCACCGCGTGGAGAATATCGAGGTAAGTCTGCTCCACCACGCCTCCGGAGACATCCATGTCCGTGGGAATGTAGTAGATGTTGCACTCGAGAGCATCGGCGCCCGCTTGCTCGATCTGCCGGGCATAGCGGGTCCAGCCGCCCAGTGTCGCCCCGTTCAGACTGGCGATGATGGGAACATCCACCGCGGCTTTCGCTTTTTGGATGTGCTTGAGGTACTCCTCAGGACCGAGATTAAACTCTCCGGGCTGTGGGAAAAACGTAAGTGCCTCGGCAAAACTCTCCGTCATGGCAGAGAGGTGGTGATCGATTTCCTGGCTCTCCAGCCGTATCTGCTCCTCAAAAAGGGAAGAGAGAACGATAGCTGAGGCGCCCGCATCCTCCAGCCGCCGAATATTGGATAACTCCTGCGTCAGCGGCGACGCCGAGGACACTAACGGATTTTGAAGTTTCAGTCCGAGGTAGGTCGTGCTCAGATCAGTCATGGTTGCTCCTGCCAGTAATGCATAGATCTTTTGCTGCGCTCAGGATGACAAGCCTGAACTAATTTCAATCGGCGTGGACTTCATGCTTCTCCGCCGGCTTCTCTTTCTTTTCCAGCTTTTCCGGCTCGGGCGGTTTTTCGAACTTGCGTTGAGCCAGATACTCGTACATGCGGTAGCGTACATCGGCGTCGTGCTGGGCCTGCTGCCACAGGCGGCGCGCGTCTTCGGGTTTGCTCTTGGTCAACATCTGGAAGCGGGTCTGCTGCTGCAGGAATTCCTGCACCTGTTTGGTAGGCGTACGCGTATCCAAAGTAAGCGGATTTTCGCCCATTTCGGCACGTTCCGGATTGTAGCGATAGAGCAACCACTGGCCGGAATCCACGGCGACCTTCTGGTCTGACATCGCCGTCGTCATGTTGATGCCGTGCGCGATGCAATGTGAGTACGCAACGATGATGCTCGGGCCGTTGTAGGCCTCGGCTTCAAGGAAAGCTTTAAGGGTGTGCTCGTCCTTGGCGCCCATGGCCACGCTGGCGACGTAGACGTAGCCGTAGCTCATGGCCATCAGGCCAAGGTCTTTCTTGGGTCCAGGCTTGCCGCCCGCAGCGAATTTGGCAACCGCGGCGCGGGGCGTTGACTTGGACGCCTGGCCTCCAGTGTTGGAGTAAACCTCGGTGTCGAGGACCAGCAGGTTGACGTTGCGCCCGCTGGCTAGCACGTGATCGAGCCCGCCGTAGCCGATGTCATAGGCCCAACCATCACCACCGACGATCCAGACGCTTTTCTTGACCAGAGTGTCGGCCACCGAGAGCAGTTGCTTGGCCTCAACCGAATTCATGCCTTTGAGTCTTTCTTTAAGCAGTTCAACGCGCTGGCGCTGCTCGTAGATGTCAGACTCATCTTTTTGTGGAGCAGTGACTATTGCAGTGGCTAGCTGCTCGCCGAGCGTGCTGGAGAGCCGCTGTACCAATTCGCGGGCGAACTCGGCCTGTTTGTCGAGGGAAATGCGAAATCCCAGACCAAACTCGGCATTGTCTTCGAACAGCGAGTTGGACCATGCTGGGCCTCGGCCCTCGGCGTTCTTGGTCCAAGGGGTGGTCGGCAGGTTCCCGCCATAGATCGAGGAGCAACCGGTCGCGTTCGCCACCAGGGCGCGATCCCCGAAAAGCTGGGTGAGCAGTTTGAGGTAAGGCGTCTCGCCGCAGCCGGAGCAGGCTCCGGAGAATTCAAACAGCGGCTCCTGTACCTGCTGCTGGCGAATGTTGCCGGTCTTGATCTGGCGGCGATCGAGTTCAGGAATCTTGAGGAAGAACTCCCAGTTCTCGCGCTCGGGGAAGCGCAGGGGCGGCTGGGGCATCATGTTGATCGCCTTCAGACGCGTTTCGGCCTTGTTTTTGACCGGGCAGATGTCCACGCAAATGCCGCAACCGGTGCAATCTTCCGGGGCAACCTGGATGGTGTACTTGAGTCCTGCCCACTCCTTGTCGCGAGCCTCGGTGGACTTGAAGGTCTTGGGCGCTCCGGGCAGGGCCTTCGATTCGTAAACCTTGATACGGATCACGGCATGAGGGCAGACCATGGCGCACTTGCCGCACTGGATGCAGGTCTTCGTATCCCAAACTGGAATTTCGAGAGCCAGATTGCGCTTCTCCCATTTCGCAGTGCCTACCGGGAAAGTGCCGTCGGCAGGGAAGACGCTGACCGGGAGCTCATCACCGCGGCCGCCGTAAATCGTGCCCAGAACCTCGCGCTCGAACTTGGGTGCTTCGGGAGAGAACGGTGGCGGCATAGTGCTCTTGCTATCGGCCTGAGTCGGAACCTTCACCTCGAACAGGTGGGCCAGGGTTTCGTCCACCGCCCGCAAGTTTTTCTGAACGATCTCTTCTCCCTTGCGACCGTAGGTGTCGCGGATGGACTTGCGGATGGCTTCGATGGCCTCTTCGCGGGCCAAAACTTTGGAGATAGCAAAGAAGCACACCTGCAGAATCGTATTCATACGGGCGCCCATGCCGGTATCCCGCGCGACGCTGTAGCCGTCGATGACGTAGAACTTGGCTTTCTTGGCGATCAGCTGCTGTTGCACCTCGCGCGGCAGCTTGTCCCACAGTTCGTCGGGCCCGAAGGGACTGTTGAGCAGGAAGACGCCGCCGGGCACGAGCGCACTCAGCATGTCGTAGCGCTCCAGGAAGATCCACTGGTGGCAGGCGATGAAATTGGCCTTGGAAACCACGTAGGTCGAGCGAATCGGCTGCGGGCCGAAGCGCAGGTGGGACACGGTCATGGCGCCGGACTTTTTGGAATCGTAGACGAAATAGCCCTGCGCGTAGTTGTCGGTATTTTCGCCGATGATTTTGATCGAATTCTTATTCGCGCCTACCGTGCCATCTGCGCCCAACCCGTAGAACATGGCGCGCACCACGCTAGCTGGCTCGGTGGAGAACTCCGGATCGTAATCGAGGCTGGTCTGACTGACGTCATCGCGGATGCCCACAGTGAAATGGCTTTTGGGCTGGGGAGCCTTCAGATTGTCGTAAACTGCCTTCACCATGGCCGGTGTGAATTCTTTCGACGACAAGCCGTACCGGCCGCCAACAATGGCGGGCGTGGTTTTCAGTTTGCCATAGCCTTTTTGTAGTCCTTCAAATACGGCATTCACCACGTCAAGATAGAGAGGCTCGCCGGCGCTGCCGGCCTCCTTCGTGCGATCGAGAACGGCAATCTTGCGAACGGTTCCGGGCAAAGCCTCAACGAAGCGCTGCACTGAGAAGGGCCGATACAACCGCACCTTCACCAGTCCGATCTTCTCGCCGCGGGCCTTCAGATACTCGACGGTCTCGTGTGCGGCTTCTGCGCCGGAACCCATCATGACCAGCACGCGCTCAGCATCGGGTGCGCCCACGTAATCAAACAGCTGATACGACCGCCCCACTACCTGGGCGAACTTGTCCATGGTGCGCTGGGTGGTTTCGGGACAAGCTTCGTAATAAGGGTTGATGGTTTCGCGAATCTGGAAAAAGACGTCTGGATTCTGAGCGGTGCCGCGCATGACCGGATGATCCGGAGAAAGTGCCCGCTGGCGATGCTCTAGCACGCGGTCCATATTAATGAGAGCACGCATGTCGTCTTCGGTGAGCATCTCAATCTTGTTGACCTCGTGCGAAGTGCGGAAACCGTCGAAAAAATGCAGGAACGGGATGCGCGCCTCCAGGGAAGCGGCATGGGCGATCAGGGCCAGGTCCATGGCTTCCTGCACGGAATTAGAGCAGAGCATGGCGTAGCCGGTGGTTCTGCAAGTCATGACGTCGCTGTGGTCACCAAAAATCGAAAGAGCATGCGCCGCCACGGTGCGCGCCGAGACGTGGAACGCGGTGGGCGTCAGTTCACCCGCGATTTTATTCATATTGGGGATCATCAACAGCAATCCCTGGGACGCTGTGAACGTGGTGGCGAGCGAGCCGGTTTGCAGGGCGCCATGAACCGCGCCGGCGGCTCCACCCTCGCTTTGCATTTCAATGACTTGGGGTACCGTGCCCCAGATATTGGGGACTCCCTGGGAAGCCCATTCGTCGGCCCACTCTCCCATCGCGGAGGAGGGAGTGATCGGGTAGATGGCGATGACCTCGTTGACGCGGTAGGCAACGTTGGCGACCGCCTCGTTGGCATCCATGGTCTTGAACTTGCGCTTCATGTGGCTCCTCTTTGACCCCTTCCGGCACAGACGTGCACGGCTGAAATTGGCCACTCCAGCATGACGTTACCGGGTGCCTTGCGTCGGCAACCTGCGTCACATGGGACTGTGACGAGCATCACAGTGGGGTATTTACTGTGGCCGGACGCGAAACACGCACCTGGGATTGGCAGGGAAACTTTCCTTTCCCTCGCAGCCTAACAATTAGCTGGCGGGGGGGCTGTGACGAAGGTCACGCGCCGGGGTTATAGAGTTTTTCGGAATGGGAAAAACAGTAACGCGCGAGATCAATTCTGCATCTATCGATAGTTGGTCGCTCGATGAAAGTCCTGCCTGAACACGTCAGACTAGGCATGAACGACCTATCAACCGATGTCATCATTCTTTATGATGGCGTTTGTGGATTATGTAACCGACTTAACCAGTTTCTCCTGAAGCGCGATCGAGCGGATCGCTTTCGTTTTGCTCCTCTGCAAGGCCAGTTTGCATCACGGGTGCTGACCCGGCACGGAATCAATGCAGACAAATTGGACACAGTTTATGTCCTGCAAGCTTACGAACAAGCAGCCGAATCGCTGTTGGCGAAAGCGGATGCTGTTTCTTATGTTCTGCGTGAGCTGGGCGGAGCCTGGGGCGTTCTCGCCGCTTTTTTTGACATTTTACCGAAGGCGGCGCGCAACAAGCTGTACGACGTGGTGGCGGCGAACCGCTACCCCCTCTTTGGCCAACACGAGGTCTGCGCGATGCCCGACCCGAAATATCGAAAGAAGTTCATCGAGGCCTGAGGCTTTGCACTTTTTTGAAATTGAGTCGTGCCAAGATATTTTGCCGCACGATTGACAGATAGTTCGTATTGAAGCTCTCGATTTGCGGACAGGAAGAGAGAAGCATAGAATAGCTGGCCGTCAAATCAGGTGAGTGGGTCCTGCACGACCGCGCCCGCAGTCCTGTCTTGAGCCGGCTGCGCGGGGTTCCCAATACGTCCCGATTCTGTAACCGCAAAATCAGAGGCTGAATTCTAGGAGGAATACTGCCATGGCGAGGAAAAGGAGTCAGGGAGTTTCGCGTCGGGAATTCGTGAAAATCGCAGGCGCTGGCACACTGGCCGCCGGCATAGGCCCGGCATTCCTGTTTCAAAAGGGCCCTGAGAAAACGCTCAAGATCCTTCAATGGAGCCACTTCGTTCCTGCCTACGACAAGGAGTGGTTCGACACCGTTTTTACCAAGCAATGGGGGGAGAAGCACAATACCAACGTGATCGTGGACCATATCTCGCTGACAGAAATTCCGGCGCGAGCGGCCGCCGAAGTTTCCGCGCAACAAGGCCATGATCTCTGCATGTTCCTCTCGCCGCCCGCCGCTTACGAAAAGCAGGTCATCGATCATCGGGAGATCTATGAGGAGGTCCAAAGCAAGCATGGCAAGCCGATTGATCTGGCGGTGAAGTCCAGTCTCAATCCCAAGACGAAGAAGTATTTTGCTTTCGCGGATTCGTACGTGCCCGACCCGGGCAACTGGCGTAAGGACTTGTGGTCGGATGTCGGCTATCCGAATGGCCCCGATAATTACGATCAGTTGCTGGACGGCGCGCGCAAGATTCGCAAGAAACAGGGCAACCCCTGCGGTCTCGGCCTGTCGCAGGAACTCGACACCAGCATGGCGATGCGGGCCATCATGTGGTCCTTTGGCGCCTCCGAGCAGGATGAGAACGGAAACGTGGTCATCAATTCGAAAGAAACCATCGAATCCTTGAAGTACATGCGGCAACTGTACAAGGACACCGAAACACCCGAAGTGTTCACCTGGGATCCCTCCTCGAACAATCGCGCCATGCTTGCCGGCAAGGTTTCGTTTGTGGACAATGCCATCTCGATCACGCGGGAAGCGGAAGCAAAGAAGATGGATATTGGCAAAGACATCATGGTCTCGCGGGCGCTTGCCGGGCCGAAGGCTCGCCTGGCCTCCGAACACGTAATGTCCTGCTACGTCATCTGGAAATTTGCCCAGAATATAGAAGGCGCCAAGCAGTTCCTTGTGGATTTCATTGACCACTTCCACGATGCTTTCACAGCGAGCCAGTTCTACAACTTCCCCTGTTTCCCGAGCACGGTGCCGAATCTTAAGGCGGAGATTTCCAACGATCCGAGAGCAACGCCCCCCGATAAGTACAAGGTGCTAACCGACGTACTCGACTGGGCGACAAATGTCGGGCATCCGGGCTACGCCACGGCAGCGGTGGACGAAGTCTTCAACACGTTCGTAATTCCCACTATGTTTGCCAAGGTGGCGCGCGAGCAGGAGACTCCTGAAAACGCGGCCGCCGCAGCCGAGAAGGAAGTAAAACGCATCTTTGATAAGTGGAAAACCGCATAACCCGGGAACAGAATGGCGATTGTCGAAACCAGAAAGCTCACCAAGGTTTTTAAACAGGGCCAGCCCGGGGCGGTGAATGATGTCAACCTGCAGACGCGCGAGGGGGAGTTCCTCGTGTTTCTCGGGCCCTCCGGCTCCGGCAAAACCACGCTGTTGCGCATGATCGCGGGCCTGGAGACGCCGACGTCGGGCGAAATCCTGATCGGCGGCAACGTAGTGAATCATCTCCCGCCGCGCGATCGCCGCATCGCGATGGTCTTCCAGAGCTACGCGCTCTATCCGCACCTGACCGTCTATCAGAACATTGTCTTCCCTTTGAAGGCCCAGAAGGTTAAGAAGGAACTGCATAAGCAAAAGGTTGATTGGGCGACTTCTCTGCTCGGCATAGGCCGCCTGCTCGACCGCAAGCCCAGAGAACTCTCCGGGGGCGAGCGGCAGCGCGTCGCCCTGGCGCGCGCAATGGTGCGCGAACCCTCGGTCTTCCTGCTGGATGAGCCTCTCTCCAATCTCGATGCGAAACTACGAGCCTCAGCTCGTGAGGAATTGGAGCAATTCCAGAAGCGCGTCGGCACAACCACTATTTACGTCACGCATGACCAAGTGGAGGCGATGGCGATGGGTGATCGGGTGGTGGTTCTCCATCAAGGCTTTGTCCGCCAGATTGGCACGCCTCAGGAGGTATACGACGAACCCGCCGACACCTTTGTAGCCACCTTCCTGGGTTCGCCACCAATGAACCTTCTCGAGGCGAACGAGGTTATCATCGGCTTCCGCCCAGAACGTTTTCTTCCCTCCGGCTTGGTCGCCCGCTCAGGCTCTTCCGAGGAGATCGCGAACAAAATGAAGACCGAGCACTTTTTGCTGGCCGATGTCGGCAAACGGGTTCCGCTGCGCTTCCACGTCGAGTACGTCGAATATCTCGGCGCGGAAAGGCTCGTGTACGGGGCACTGGAGGGAGGCCGCTTCTCCGGCAAAGCTGCGGTATCGCGTATTCCCTCGGGCGTGACCGAGAAGTACGAAGCGAACTCGGTCTACGATTTCATCGTGCCGGAAGGAGAATTGAAGTTTTTCGACCGGACCACTGAAAAACGAGTTGCGCCCAAGGCGATCCAGTGGCAATAAGCAATCGTAAACTCGGCGCGATGATGTTCCTGCCGGCCATCATTTATGTCCTGGCGGTGGTCGGAGTGCCCTTTGTCCTGGCCTTCATCTACAGTGTGGGCGACGTGAAGATCGCCAGTGTCGGCTATCACTATGTGGGACTGGCAAATTTTCGCAGCGTGGTGCAGAGCCCCACATTTCGGCGTTCTCTCTATGATTCGATTATTTTCACGGTAGGAACGCAGGTCGTTGTGCTGGTGGGCTCGACCATTCTTTCCCTCGCGCTCAAAGATAAGTTCACGGGTCGCGGATTCATCCGATTCCTGATCCTTCTGCCTTGGGTAGCGCCTGTCTCCCTGGGCACGATCGGCTGGAAGTGGATCCTGGATTCAATCTATAGCGTGATCAACTGGGTGCTGATCGCACTGCACCTGGTGAAACCGTTCGACGCACCTATGTGGCTGGGCGAACCCACGCTGGCGATGATTTCCGTGATCGGCGTGGAAAGCTGGCGACTTTTGCCCTTCTCGACGGTGATCCTGCTGGCGGGCCTTACTGCCATACCGCGTGACATTCCCGAAGCCGCCGCAGTGGACGGCGCCGGGTTCTGGCGCACGCTTTTCCAGATCACGATTCCCATGATCCTGCCCATCGTGAATGTCGCGATTCTGTTCGGCGTGATCTTCGTCTTCACCGACATGACGGTGGTGTACATCCTCACGCGTGGCGGTCCCTACGACACGACCCAGGTGCTGCCCTCGCTGGCCTTCTTTACTGGAATTCTCGGTAGCGACCTGGCAGAGGGCGCTGCCATTTCAATCTTCCTGGTACCTATTCTGGTAGCCGTGGCTTACTTCATGCTTCGGGTCGCGAGTCGCGCGGAGGTTGGCTGATGGTCGCCGGAACTGCCCGCAGGATCTTTGGCAGTTTGGTGCACGCCCTTGTTCTGATCTCCTTTGCCGTGCTGCTGGCCTTTCCGTTTTACTGGATGTTGATCACGACCTTCAAAACCACCAACGATCTTTACAACCTGCAGAACAACCCGTTTAAGTTCAATGAAAAGCCTACCCTCGAACATCTGCATCTGCTTTTTCATGACACGCTCTATTTGCGCTGGGTGGGCAATACCGTGTTTGTCGGAGCTGTGGTGGTTTTGATCACGCTACTGTTGGCCGTACCCGCGGCCTATGCGCTAGCGCGACTGACGGGGCGCTGGGGCGAACGTCTCGGCATCGGCATTTTCCTGACGTACCTGGTGCCGCCAACCCTGCTGTTCATCCCACTCGCGCGGCTGGTAGCGATTCTGGGGCTGCAGGACAGTTTGTGGTCCCTGATCGTGGTCTATCCCAGCTTCACCGTGCCGTTTTCGATCTGGCTGCTGATGGGCTTCTTCAAATCCATTCCTAGAGAACTGGAAGATGCGGCCATGGTGGACGGGTTGACTCGTTTTGGGGCATTTGTCCGGCTGGTGGTGCCCATCTCGGTTTCGGGCATCCTGACGGTGGTGATCTTCAGCTTCACGCTGGTGACCCAGGAGTTCGTCTACGCGCTGACGTTCATTTCTTCCGAAGCCCATCAGATGGTAGGCGTCGGCGTGCCCATTTTCCTGGTTCGCGGTGACGTTTACTACTGGGGGTCGCTGATGGCCGCCTGTCTGATTACCAGTTTGCCGATCGCTCTGCTCTATAACGTCTTTCTCGACCGTTTCATTGCCGGATTCACCGTGGGCGCAGTCAAGTAGCTCGCGTGTTTCCCAGCGAACGCTGGCTGTCTTTTCCGGAATCGTCTTGACAAATCAGGGGCTAGCGGTATAAGACCATGCACTCTAACGTGCGCCTCTGAGTTCGCGCTGACACGATTTGAAGCCGCAACTCGCTCGGCGCTGTTGTGGTTGGAACGAAGCCTGTAACCCGCACCCCCCGGAACTCACTGGAGGAAACGATGCCTTGGACGCAGGTCTACGATCCGTTGAACCATTGGTGGCTCTCCACTCTCATCGCGGCGCTACCAATCATCGTGCTGTTCACGCTGTTGGCTGGATTGCGAGTGAAACCACACCTGTGTGCCCTGGCGGGCGCCGGTACCGCCCTGGTTATGGCGGTGTGGGTCTTCCACATGCCCGCCAAGCTGGCCGGCATGAGCTTCTTCTATGGAGTAGCTTTTGGGCTGCTTAAAATTGCCTGGATTGTGGTGGCTGCCGTTTATCTCTATGACATCTCGGTGGAGACCGGCAAATTCGAAATCATGAAACATTCCGTGGCCGGTATCACGGCCGACCGCCGCCTTCAGTTGCTACTGGTGGCCTTCTGCTTCGGCGCCTTCATCGAAGGAGCAGCGGGATTCGGCGCTCCGGTGGCTATCGCCGGTGCGTTCATGATTGGCTTAGGATTCAAGCCCTTCCACGCCGCTGCCCTGAACCTCATTGCCAACACGGCCCCGGTTGCCTGGGGCGCGATCGGAACGCCCGTGCACACCTTGGCGCTGGTGTCGGCGTTGCCGGAATCGGATCTGAACGCGATGATCGGACGAATCCTGCCGTTTACCGCCGTCATTGTTCCGTTCTGGCTGGTACGAGCCATGGTGGGTTGGAAGGAGACATTCGAAGTCCTGCCGGCGATCCTCGTGGTCGGTATTTCTTTCGCCACCACCCAGTATCTTTGGTCAAACCATGTGGACAGCAACCTGGTGGATATCGCTTCCGGCGTGGTCTCTCTGGTGGTGACCCTCATCTTCCTACGCTTCTGGCAGCCAAAACATATCTGGCGCTTTGAAGAAGAAGAACGGGAAGCTGAGCGGATTGCTGCAGCGGCTTCTGCCACGCCTGCTCCGGGACACCACTATCCCGGTTCCACCCATCCAGCCGCCCGGCCGGGAGTGGTGGAAGACTACATAGGAGAGGAATGGGAGACGAAGGACATGGTTCCGACGCCAGAACCTTCTCCGGTTCATTACACGGCAGGGCAGGTCGCGCTGGCTTGGATGCCCTTCGCCATTCTCTCAGTATTTGTACTCCTATGGGGTCTTCCTTCCATCAAGGGACCCATGAACAAGCTGACCACGCCGGTGTGGAGCGTGCCCTATTTGCACAACGCGGTCACACGTGCCGCGCCCGTGGTCCGGAAGCCGACTCCGGAAGCGGCCAAGTACGACTTCAACTGGCTTACTGCCACCGGTAGTGGCTGTTTTCTGGCGGCAATCGTGGCGGGGGTGCTCCTAGGCATGAGCCCGGGTCGGTTGCTGAAGACCTTCGGGCATACCCTGTATCGGATGAGACTCGCGGTGGTGGCAATTTCGGCCATGCTGGGCTTAGGATTCATCACACGCTACTCGGGGATGGATGCCGTCTTGGGCTTGGCTTTTACCCGCACGGGATGGTTCTTCCCGTTTTTCGGGACCTTCCTGGGTTGGCTGGGCGTAGCGCTGACGGGCAGCGATACCTCGTCGAACGCCTTGTTCGGCAGCCTGCAGCACATCACCGCTCAACAACTCAATCTGGATCCAATCCTGATGTGCGCTGCCAATAGCGCCGGCGGTGTCATGGGCAAGATGGTCGATGCGCAGTCTATCGTCGTGGCGACCTCAGCCACCAATCAGGTCGGGAACGAAGGCATCATCTTCCGGTTCGTGGTCTGGCACTCGATTGCCCTGGCTGCAATTGTGGGCCTGATTGTGATGATGTACGCCTATGTCGTCCCAACCCTGGTACCGCATGGAATGACATTCGTGAAGTAATCGCTTAATGGCGCGGAGGCAACTCGCCTCCGCGCACGTCCTATGGTGTAACATTGACCCCGGTCCTGGTGCCGCGTCAGACTACAGACCAAGTCGAAGGACTCCCAGGGCGAATCCCATGGACGCGCAGATCCTCGATCAGTTCCGTGCTATCGTCGGTCGCGGCCTGATCAGTGAGCCTTCCCAACTGCACACCTATGAATGTGACGGGCTGACCAATTTCCGGGTCATGCCGCTTGCGGTCTTGCTTCCCAAATCCACTGAGGAAGTTCAAGCCATCGTTCGCATTTGCAATCGCGAAAAGATTCCCTTTGTGGCGCGCGGATCGGGTACAGGCTTGAGCGGCGGTGCGCTGCCGGTCGAGAACGGAGTTGTCATCAGCCTGGCGCGCATGAACCGAATCCTCGAGGTGGATCTCCCCAATGCACGAGTCGTTGCTGAGCCTGGCGTGATTAATGCCGAGGTCACGGCGCGCGTTGCTCCTCACGGCTACTTCTATGCTCCTGACCCGTCTTCGCAGTCGGTGTGCAGTATTGGCGGCAACGTCGCGGAGAATTCCGGGGGCGCGCACTGCTTGAAATACGGCTTCACGACCACTCATGTGCTGGCTCTCGAGGTGGTTCTTCCCGATGGATCGCTGGTTCATCTCGGCAGCCGTGCGGTGGATCGTCCGGGATACGACTTGCCAGGAATCTTCGTGGGCTCAGAAGGCACGCTGGGCATCGCGACGAAAGTTGCGTTGCGGATCGTGAAGAAGCCCGAGGTCATCCAGACCCTGCTGGCGGCCTTTAATTCCACCAACGAAGCGGGAGCGGCGGTAAGCGGAATCATCGGGGCCGGCATGCTGCCGGCGGCGATCGAGATGATGGACAACCTCTCGATCCAGGCTGCCGAAGCATCCGTGCACGCGGGCTACCCCAATTGCGGCGGACTACTCTTAGTCGAACTCGACGGACCGGCAGCGGAAGTCGAGCATTTGATGGAGCAAGTGGGTGAGATATGCACGCAGTGCGGCGCGTGGGAAATTCGCGTTGCCCAGACCGAGGCTGAGCGTGCTGTGGTTTGGAAAGGACGCAAGGCTGCTTTCGCGGCCATGGGGCGCATTTCACCGAACTACATTGTGCAAGATGGTGTGATTCCACGCACGGCGCTCCCCAAGGTTCTTAGTGAGATCGAGCGCATGAGTGCGGAGCAAGGGCTCAAGGTTGCCAATGTCTTCCATGCGGGCGACGGCAATCTGCATCCTCTGGTGCTGTATGACGGGCGCATTCCTGGGCAGGAACAGCGCGCCATGGAGCTTTCGATCAATATCCTGCGGCTTTGCGTTAAATGTGGCGGCTCCATTACCGGCGAACACGGTGTTGGTGAAGAAAAGAAGATGATGATGTCCGAGATGTTCGCCGAACCCGATCTGGAGACCATGCAGCTGGTGCGTTGCGCTTTCGATCCCCAGCAGCTTTCGAATCCGGGCAAGGTGTTTCCGCGTACTCGCCTGTGCGCCGAGAGAACCGGACCGTATCAGCCGCATCCGTTGGAAGTAGCGGGCGTAGCGCAGTTCTTCTAAACACAATGGGTACGCACTCATCTTCGGGAACCTCGCTGGCTGGCATCGAAACCGCCTGGGCCGATCTGCGCAACATCGTCGGCGCGGAACACATGCGTGCGGCCACGGTCGAAGATTCTGTCGACGGTGTTCAGCCCCAGATGGTCATCGAGCCCGCTGACGCCGACGAAATCGCTCGCGTCCTGAAAACCGCGACGGATGCTGGTTTGCAGGTGATCCCCCGAGGCAGTGGCACCAAAATCGAATGGGGCAATCCTCCCCGCGCTGCACAACTGGTGCTCTCGACCCGCCGCTTAAACCGAATGGTGGAACATGCCTGGGGCGACATGACGGCGACGGTGGGGGCTGGGTGCACCGTCCGTGAATTGCAGCAAACCCTCGCCGAGCACGGTCAGCGCTTAGCGCTCGATCCGCTTTGGCCCGACAGGGCTACGATTGGCGGCATTCTGGCCAGCAATGACAGCGGACCTCTGCGCTTTCGTTTCGGTTCCTTGCGCGATTTGATCATCGGCATTACTTTGGCGCTGCCCGATGGCACTCTCGCTAAGAGCGGTGGCAAGGTGGTGAAGAATGTAGCCGGCTACGACCTGCCCAAGCTGGCTACCGGATCGTTAGGAACTCTAGGAATCATTACCCAAGCCATCTTCCGCCTGCATCCGATCCCGCGAGAAAACCGGACTCTGAGCTTTTCCGCGCAAAACGCCGCAGCGATGAACGCGTTTGTTCTCGCCATTCTGGACTCTAAGCTGGTACCCACCGGTTTGCAGGTGCGTGCGGGAGATTCTCCTGGACCCGAAATTGATATCCGTTTTGAAGGAACGGCCGCAGGGTGCGATGCGCAAGCGGAGCAGGTCGCGCGCCTTGCTTCCGGCCTTACTGCCATCCCACCTCCAGCAGAGGTCTGGAATGCCCGGGCAACGCTGTGGAATGGAACCGAACCTTCGGTTGTCTGCAAATTCACCCTGCTGCCGGCGATCCTCGCAGGCTTCCTGGACCGGGTGAGGGAAGTCACGGGTCATTTGTCATGGAAACTGGTCGGACAAGCCTTGGGTGTGGGATTGCTCCGCATGGAGGGAAGTGATAATTCGGTCTTACTCAGGGCCCTACTGGATTTGCGGCAGAGCCCGGAGAAGAACGGCGGTTCGCTGGCGGTGTTGCGCTGCCCGCGCGAAATCAAATCGCAGATGGACGTCTGGGGCAGCCCGGGTGACGCACTATCGTTGATGCGAAGTATCAAATCTCAATTCGACCCCACTCGAACGCTGAATCCTGGCCGGTTCATTGGCGGAATCTGATGGCAGAACAGACGAGCCCAAATCCCAGCGCAGCGCACTGCGCGTTTGACGCGCACCATCCGCCCTCGACTGACCTCGTCAACGCGTGCGTGCACTGCGGCTTCTGTCTGCCTACTTGTCCTACCTATGCCCTTTGGGGTGAGGAGATGGACTCGCCTCGAGGCCGCATCTACCTGATGAAACTTGGTCTCGAGGGCAAGGTTGACCTCGACTCGACTTTCGTCCATCACATGGACAATTGCCTGGGCTGCATGGCTTGCATGACGGCGTGTCCTTCTGGCGTGGAGTATGACAAATTGATCGAAGCGACACGCGCCCAGATCGAGCGCAATTTTGCCCGGCCCGTCACCGACGGAATTCTGCGCCGAATGCTTTTCGACCTTTTTCCGCGGCCTGACCGGCTTCGTCGGCTGATCGGACCGATGCGACTTTACCAACGTTCCGGATTGCAATCCCTGGTGCGGCGAAGCCATGTGCTCAAGCTGCTGCCCAACAGCTTCGAGGTATTGGAGGCATTGATGCCGGCTCTGCCGGAGTCGAATGGCTCTGAGCTGCCCGAACGCTTCCCGGCACAGGGTGATCACCGCCTGCGCGTGGGTTTGTTGCTGGGATGCGTACAAAGTGTTTTCTTTCCGGATGTGAATGCCGCCACAGCCCGGGTTCTCGCCGCCGAGGGGTGCGAGGTCGTGATTCCTAAGGATCAATGCTGCTGCGGAGCGCTCATGATCCACGCTGGAGAAGAGCAGGCTGCGCTTGACTATGCGCGGCGTACCATCGAGGCGTTCGATGGCGCGCAAGTGGACAGAGTTGTCATCAACGCGGCCGGTTGCGGATCGAACATGAAGGAGTACGGTTACCTCCTGCGGGAGGATCCGAAATACTCTGAGCGGGCCAAGGTTTTCTCCGCGAAGTGTCGCGACATTTCCGAAGTGCTGACCGAACTGGAACCCCGGGCCGCACGGCACCCGATTCCTTTAAAAGTTGCGTACCACGATTCCTGCCACCTGCAACACGCGCAGTCGGTGCGAAGCCAGCCTCGTGCCGTGCTGGGGAAAATACCCGGACTCCAGATTCTTGAGCCTGCGGAAGCGGCGCTCTGCTGCGGGTCCGCGGGAATCTACAATCTGGTGCGGCCCGAACCCGCAAAAGAATTGGGCGAGCGCAAGGTCCGCAATCTGCTGGCGACTACGCCTGACATTGTGGCCTCCGGGAATCCGGGATGTTTGCTTCAGCTGCGTACCGGGCTCAAGGCGGCAGGTGTCTCTGTCCCAGTGGTCCACATGGTGCAACTAGTGGACGCTTCCATGCGCGGCATGTCTGCCGAGTCTCTCCTGGGCCACTAAGAATGTTTCGGCTGGGTTGTGACGAACATCACACGAAAGCTGCTCTTTATGATGTACTCTTCCCTCCTGCGAAAAAGGGCCTGTGTCTGATTTGCCGCATCAACAGATCAAATTTTGCTAAGCCGCCGTCTAACGCGCAAAGGAGTCGGCAATGAGGCGAATTCATCTCGTAGTCTCGCTGATCATCTTGGCAATGGTCATCACCTGGGTAGGTTGCAAAGGAGGCCCGGGAGCCGAAGGCAACACTATCAGGATTGGAGTGGTGACCTCCCTGACTGGCAGCAATGCCGCTTTCGGCCAGGCTCACAAGAACGGTTACACCATCGCGCTGGAGGAAATTAACGCCAAGGGTGGTCTGCTGGGCAAGAAGGTCGAACTGGACTACTACGATGACCAGAGCCGTCCCGACCAGGCGGTGCAGGGCGTTTCCAAGCTGGTGGACCAGGATCATGTTCCTGTCATTCTCGGGGCTTACTCTTCGGAGAGCACACGCGCCATTGTGCCGGTGGTTACCCAGAAGCAGGTGCCGCTGATTATGCCCACCGCGGTTGCTGACAACGTGATGGAAACCGGTTCGCAGTGGGTCTTCCGGATCTGCGCAGGTTCGGGGTCCTACGCGAGCGCTACGCTCGATTTCTTGAAGAACAACGGTGACCCCAAGACGCTGGCGATTGTTTATGAAAACACGAATTTCGGGCAATCGAACAACAAGTCGATGACCACGGCGGCCCAGGCCGCCGGCCTCAAACTGGTTGATAGCGAGGCTTACCAGGCCAGCTCTCCAGATTACAAATCACTCTTGCAGCGGGTGAAGAGCAAGAATCCAGAGGTTATCTACTTCGCCTCTTACTTGCTGGATGCCGGCACGCTGATGCGCCAGGCCGAGCAGGTCAATCTGAATCCTAAGTACTACACTTCGGCGGGCACAGGCTTTGCCGCGGCCGAGTTTCCCACGCCCGATAAAGGAGCAGGCAAGTACGCGGAGTACACATTCTCGGTTTCGCAGTGGTTGCCCGCGGCCCGGTGGAAGGGCTCGTCCGAATTCGATCAGAAGTATTTCAAGTTAACCAATTCCCATCCTGCCTATCACGGAATGGAGTCATACGCTGCCCTGATCGTGGCGGCAGCTGCTATTGACAATGCCAAGTCGGCACAGCCACAGCCGATCCGTGATGCGCTGCGGCAGTTGAACTTACCCGACACCCCCTTTGGCCCGGTGAAATTTGATGCCCGCGGTCAGAACGCGCATCCCGTGCTCGTCACCCAGGTGAAGGGTGGGCAATACAAGGTCGTCTGGCCCCCCGACGCCGCCGAGACCAAACCTATACTCCCGACCCCGCCTTGGTCGCAGCGCAAGTAGAGCCGGTCTTCTTAAATAGTATTCGGGGAAGGCCACGGCTTCACGGCCTGCTTTTGGGAGCGCTCAATAACTCTTGTCATTCCGAGGCGCTTCAGCGCCGAGGAATCTGTTTTCGGAGCTATTCCGCGCCCTCCTTCAGGCGTGCCGCTAATTACCCTCTTTCCTATGTCTGAGAAGAGCGTAAGAGTAAAATCAGCGGACACTACGCCCCGCTAGTCTTTGCAGCCGGGCAACTCAAGGAGTTGGCGGTGAATTGGTTTTATGCCTCGCTCCAGGCGGTTCTCAACGGCCTTTTGACGGGCGCGCTCTATGCCCTGATTGGCATGGGCATGGCCCTGATCTTCGGGGTCATGCGCATCGTGAACTTCACGCACGGCGCGTTTCTCATGCTGGGCATGTACGCCAGCTACATATTTTTTCAAAAGACTGGCATCAACCCCTACATGGGTTTTGTGGTGTCCGGCGCCGTGTTATTTGTCATCGGCTATGCCGTTTACATGGGCTTGCTGCGGCGGATTCCCGGGCAGGTGGATTTCATGGTCATCCTGCTGACCTTGGGATTGGCATTGATCATCACTGACGGCGTGCAGTTGATATTCGGGGCGGACTACCATCAGATCAACTTGCCGCTTTTAGCCAAAAACTTCCGCATCGGTTCGCAGATTTCGTTGAACGCCCCCTGGCTGGTGTCGTTTGCGATTGCGCTGGTGTTAGCCGTCGCGCTGTATTTCGTCGTGACCCACACGATGTTTGGCCGCGCGGCGCGGGCGATTGCCCAGAACCCTTATCCGTCACCGCTGATGGGAATCAACGTTAATCAAGTGCAGGCGATTTCCTTTGGCATTGGCGCAGCCGCCGCGGGAATCGCCGGAGCCTTGCTGCTCCCCGTCTTCTACCTTTATCCGGCCGTGGGAAGCCAGTTTGAACTCAAATCGTTTGTGATGGTTGTGCTCGGTGGCATGGGCTCGATCCAGGGCGCCGCCATCGCCGGCCTGGTGCTGGGGGTAGTGGAAAACCTAACCAGTCTCTACTGGGGCAACGAATGGGCGCTGGCGGTGGATTTCGTCATTTTCATTCTCGTGCTTTCGCTGAAGCCTAGCGGGATCTTTGGGAGCCAGCGGGCATGAAGAACCTGCAATTTGTTTTCGCGGCCCTCTTTTTCCTGCTGTCGCTGACGGTTCCGCTTTTCATCCATTCGGATTACACGCTGCAGATTCTTTTTCGCTTATTTCTGTTTGCTGCTTTGGGTCTGGCCTGGAACCTGGTGGGCGGATATGCGGGGCAACTGTCTCTCGGCCACGCGGCCTACTTCGGTGTAGGCGCCTATGGACTGGCGCTGCTGGCCAAGCTCGGCATCTCTCCGTGGCTGGCGGTCTTGCTGGGAGTGGTGCTGGCCGTCATTTCTGCGGCGATAATCGGCAGCGTCTCGTTTCGCCTGCGGGGCCCGTACTTCGCGCTCTGTACGATCGCTTTTGCGGAGGTACTACGGCTCATCGCCAAGAATCTGCCCGACGTGACCGGTGGCGACGTGGGCACGCAAGTCCCGCTGCTGTTCACGCAGTCTTCCATCAAGTCTTTCTACATTTCCGGCGTGCTGCTGACCGCGCTGGCATTTGTCTTGACCGCCTGGATCGAGCGCTCAAAGTTCGGCTACTACCTGATGGCGATCCGCGAGGACGAAGACACCGCGATGTCGGTGGGCATCAACACTGCGCGCGTCAAATTGTGGAGCCTGCTGATCAGCGCTGCCATCACGGCGATTGGAGGCGCGCTCTACGCCAGCCTTTTTTTGTTCATTGTTCCTGACCAGGTGATGTCGATCGACATGTCGGTTGAGATCGCCATCGTGCCCATGCTCGGCGGAGCCGGAACGTTGTTCGGCCCGGTGATCGGGTCGATGGTTCTGGAGACCGCCTCCGAGATTTTCAAAAATGTCTTTGAGGAAGCCCACCTCCTTATATATGGGGTGCTGGTGGTGGTCGTGGTGCTCTTCCTGCCCGAAGGAATTGTGGGCACCGTTACCAACAAGCTGCGGTTCTTCAAGAAGGCGCCGGCAGCGCCCTTCGGCGCTCCCGTGCCGGTTACGCCGGAAGAGGAAGCGGAGAGGACTGCCTTTCGTCCATAACAGAAGATGTCTCTACTGGAAGCAAAACACGTCAGCAAGCGCTTTGGCGGATTGAAGGCGATCAACGACATCTCGTTTGCGGTGAACCCGGCGGAAATTACCTTCATTGTCGGCCCTAACGGTGCCGGCAAGACCACCTTATTCAACTTGATCACCGGTGTCTTTCATCCCGACGCGGGCGCCATCTATTTCCACGACCAGGACATCACGAAATTGACACCCGACCAGGCCGCAAAACTCGGAATCGGGCGTACCTTCCAGATCGTCAAGCCGCTGCGTAACCTCACAGTCCTGGAAAACGTTATGTTGGGAGCCTTCCTGCGCACGTCGAGTCCGAGCAAGGCGGAGGCAGCTGCCACCCAAGTCCTGAAATTTCTGCAAATGGAAAAGTTTCTGCATTTACCGGCGCGCGGCATGGGTTTGCCGATGTTGAAGCGGCTGGAAATTGCGCGTGCCCTGGCGACCCACCCTAAGCTGATCCTGCTGGACGAAGTCGTGGCCGGGCTCCCCACCCCGGAAGCGATCAAACTCGCCATGCTGCTCAAGCGCTTGCCGGAGTGGGGTATCTCGGCGATTGGCGGCATCGAACACGTCATGCAGGTCGTCATGCGCATTGCGGACCGCGTGATCGTGATTGACCACGGCACGCTGATTGCCGAAGGAAAACCCGAAGATGTGGTTCACCGCCCCGAAGTGATCGAAGCTTACCTCGGACCCAAGTACAAGGAGATCGCGCTGTGAGCGATGCGCTCCTCCAACTCGAGGACGTCCGCGCCAACTACGGTGATTTTCAGGCGCTCTTCAATATCACCCTCGAGGTCAAGGCGGGAGAAATCGTTACGCTCATCGGCGCTAATGGTGCAGGGAAGACAACGACCTTGCGGGTAATCTCCGGCCTGCTGCGCTGCAAAAACCGGAAGCTGCACTTCGACGGGCAGGACATTGCCAAACTCCCGCCCCACGAGATTGTGATGCGGGGGGTGAGCCACGTTCCCGAGGGACGCCAACTGTTTCCCTACATGAGCGTGGAAGAAAATCTTGCGCTGGGCGCCTACATCCCGCGTGTCCGCCCCAAGCTGAAGGCGGGTATCGAAGAGCAGTTTGAGTTGTTTCCACGTCTGAAAGAACGGCGCAAGCAACTGGCCGGCACGCTGTCAGGCGGCGAACAACAAATGCTCGCTGTCGC
>DASQIH010000296.1:0-4316 GCA_035631655.1 Terriglobales bacterium | reverse complement strand
GGTTTCGAGCAACGCATATCCCGGCAGCGGCAAACCAATCGCAAGCGCAAGCTTAATTGGTGGGTTAAGCAAGAATTTCTGAAGCGTGTGGACAATCCGATGCTTCATTTTGTGTTTTGCCCCAACCTAACAATCACGACTGCCGTACCAATGGGGAATGCAGCGACCACCGGGCAGACGCCACCAGTGTCGAACGTATTCCATTCATTGCCGCAGGTGCAGAACCACTTGTCTTCCTTGCGGGGCGACCAGCCGCAGAGCGGACATCAGATGCGTGGCGGTTCCGACTCGCTGGGCTTTCTCTCTTCCTCAATTTGGCGCTCTGGAACAACAACCGGATTGTCGGCGACCGGAGTCATGCACGCTATTATCACCCGCGACCTCGCCGCTAATAGTAAATCGTGGTTGATAATCCCCTGTCATCAAGTTCCGGCGTGCAGACACATTCCGCTGCGTTGCGATACCACCTCAGCGCCGTCCAAGCGGGTACTGATGCATCCAGCAGATCGTCCGCTCCGACACGAGGCGGTCTGCTTGCGAGATGTCGTTCAATTTCTGGAAAAACTCGATGTACAAGAGCGATTCTCTCTGCGCCACCCTCCTTTGTCTTCTTGTTGTAGCTCATCGGGCAACGCTCGTTGAGCGCCCAGAAGCAAATCTCCGGGTGTACCTCGAACGCCCACTGCTGGCAGTCCGATGTGATCGCGTCGTCCACCTGCTTGATCTTCGGAATGATGCCCCATGCTTGCTGGCTCAGCCCTCGTCCCGTTTCCTGCAAGTTGGTTGCGTTCGCCTCGCGATAATTCTTCGCCGACAGAGTCGCTCGACACGGGGCAGCAAAAACGCTGCAATCGCGACGCTGCCCCAGCAGCCTTCGGGCGGCTTTGTCACAAGCTCTTGAGCCGTTAAGCAGTCCGATGGGAATGTCGCGCATTCCGCGAGCCCTCCTTAACGGACGGGGACTAGAAGTGAAAACCGAGCTCGGCCGTGTACGTCCGTGGCGTTAAGAAGTGTGTTCCGCTGAAGGTGGACAAAAAGTTATAAAGCGCAACTTTGTTCGTTACGTTGATCGCTGTCAAGCGAAGGCTCCACTTGTACTTGTCACCCCGAAAAACATTGTCATCTCCCACTGCGATGTCGAACAAATGGCGAGGTGCAATACGCGGAGGGTTGTGGTCATCGTTCTCCGTTCCAGGTGCCGGAATCCTGACTCGCGTGGAACCATACTGCGATGGCGCGCAAGTCGTGAGAGGCGTAGTCAACGTCGGGAACACATTGCCACAAAAGAGTCCGGCCTGCATCTGCTGGTCTGCCGTCAGCCCGGTCAGATCGACAGGCGTAGTCGGGCCTAAGGCAAAGGGAACCGCACCCGCCACCAGGCCGCTATCGTACCGCCAGTTGAATCCGATCCACGGGCCTGTCTTCCAAGGCTGATATTGGAGATGGGTCGTTTGGTTAAACTTCTCATCATGATCGATGCGGAAAACTCCAGACGGGGCGGAAGGAGTCGCTCCGGCGCCGCTGACTTGTGGCAGGAAGAACCGCGCCGAAACGGTTGAAAAGACCATGAGCGCTGAAAAACCATGAAGGTCTGGGACACTGACGCGCCCGGCGAAACCAGGAATCTTGGATCTGTCCCATGCGATCGGGAAGAAGATTGGCGTGTTCCCAAGAATGCTGAAATCGTAAGCATTGTGGGTATATTTCCAAATGTACTCTCCCGAAAAGACCACATATTTCCCGAAAGCTTGCTGCAAACCGGCGTGGAACTCGTTGCGCCAACCGGGGGCGAGGGGAGTCGCGTTTGACGCCGTACATCCGAGCAGCGGGTTCAAAACAGGGCTGTCGCATCCCACGCTTGCGACGATCAGATTCTCATTGAATGGCGTTTCCAGCACTCTCGCATACGAGAGGCGGAGGACGGTGCTGCTTCGCTTGATGTTATAGGCAAGGCCGAGGCGGGGCTCGGCTTCTTTGTGCGTCGTCAAACCGTTGTAGAAGTCACCTCGCACACCGACAGTGAAAGACCAGTTTCCTTTTGTAATCTGATCTTGAATGTATAGGGCGAGCTGCTTCACGTCCGTGTGGCCGCGAAAACTAAACAGCCCTCCTCCACGTGTCAGGTCAAATGGAAGTAGATTCGAGCAGGGAGAGTTTAAGGCAACCCCATTCACAAAGCATGGATTGCCGTTCGCGTCCGTTAGCGACGGAATCAGCCCATTGTCCACAATCCCTAAATTGTCGTTCTCGTTGAGGAATGTCTGTTGGTACGTGGCCCCCAGCTTGATATTGTGGATGCCCTTCACATAGGACAGCGATGTCCTTAGACCCGCATTCGTCAGCGTTCGATCCTGAGCAACCGACTCCTGCTGGATAGGCGATAGGTCGTCGAACAGATTTCGGCTTGGATAGTAATTGTATTGATCGTGCCGGACAAAGCCGCCGAACGTGAAGACCGCGTTGGTGCTGAGCAATCGCGTCCAGGATGGTGCAATGTTGAAGGTTCTAATCTGGGACCTCTGGTCCGTGGGGCTAAGTGGGTTGCCAGCGGGATCGGTTTGGCCGGTGTGCAGAACGTTGTCGAAGCTGTTTGGATTTTGGAACCACGACCTTGTGAAGCCCAGATTTAGCTGGATCGAGTCCGCTTTCGATAGCTGATAGTCGATCCTGTCAAAGATATTTTCTTCATTGCCCTTCGCGTGGATAACGGTGAACTCTGGCGGGTCGAGGAATCGTCCCGTATTCAAACCACTTGCCGAGACGAAGTTGCCCCACTTCGGGCTGCCGTAGCCGACGTTGATGCCAACCGTCGATGTCCCGAAACTTCCGTAGCTGGTCGTGACGCTGCCGGTCGGTGTCGTGAGGCCCTGACCTGAACGTGTGGTGGCGTTAATCACTACACTCGTCTTTTCACCGAACTCAGCTGGGGGCGCACCTGCGATGACCTCCATCGATGCAATCGAATCGAGGGGAATCTGGTTGGAAAAGACCTTGCTTTGCTGATCCGTGATCGGCTGCCCATCAACCATGAAGGAATTCTCCGCATGGTCTCCCATTCCATGGAAGAGACCGTTTGAATCTGCAGCAATTCCTGGAGAAGACAAAGTTACGAGCGAGCTTAACGATGACGACTGGCTTTCGAGGGGTAATTTGTCGAACAGGCCGCGGTCCACGTCCGTGTGAAACGTAGACGTGGTCTCGATGAGATCTCCACCGTTTGCTTCCACTGTGACGCTTTCCGCCGAACCTCCCACCTTCAGGGCGATGTTGAGATTCACGGGAACACTCGAACGGACATCAACATCTCCAGAGTACGGTGCAAAACCGTGGCCGGTAACCGTCACGTGATAAGGATTGAATGGGACGTTTGGGACGACGAATTTTCCAGCGGCATCAGTCACCGCATTTCGAGAAAAGCCGCTAACAGGATTACGGACCTCGACTGTTGCGTTGGTCACTACTGCCCCGGATGGATCAACTACGGTGCCCGAAATCGACGAAGAGTTACCGGACTGAGCATGAGCGCCAAGAGATAGCGCCAGAAGAATCGTGAATAGAAAAGCCGCAGCACGCGACTTCACGTATGAAGCCAGCATAAATTCCTCCCAAAGAAATGAAACACAGATTCCGAACGACAGATCGATCTTCTGAACAGCTAGATCGCGGGAGGTGGGCGAACGCTGAGCGCGAATGCCACGAAGCTTTGTGCGGCAAAAACAGGCTCAGGTAGGAAAGTAGATATGGGAGTGAACTTCGCCTTCAGCAGGCTGGCAGTGGCTTTAGGTGCCGCAGAATGGGCTGCCACACAGACCGTACATTTGGCCGCTTCGGTACCATTGGAGTGATGATGCGCAGCGAAAGCAATTGCCGACCAGAACGTCAGCAACAAGCACATCACCGCCACGTATTTCACAATTGACCGCACGTTGCTTCCCCACGAAGGCGTTCTCTGAAATCTACACCGAAACAAAGACCTAGTGCAATGAGAGCATTTGCAGCCCGCACAACTCAAATTTCACTGAAGTCCAAGCACCTAGATTACGGCAGGTCGGCTCATCTTAGCCACCGAGTACTCTTGCTGGGTGGATGACGAGCAAACCTTACCTTACCGGTTAGGTAAGGGTTGCCGACCATACACGAAGAAATCCTGAAACAGCACCGGCGGCGGTTGTCCGGTGAAGCGGCGCGCAAACACGGCCTAAATCAAAAAGACTTTAAATCAGCCACCACCCAAGCAGCCCCTGTAACAAGCAAAGTCAGGACGCATTCGGACCAGTTGAAATGCGCCTTCGGGTGAGCGATCAGGTGCGGAACCC
>DASQIH010000295.1:0-15585 GCA_035631655.1 Terriglobales bacterium | reverse complement strand
ACATGCTTGCCATCCCAATCAGGCAATTGACGGCGCGAGCATTTCCACCTCGCTAGATTCTCAGTCTTGTCGGCTGCTCCCCCTTGCGCTTCGCTAGACTTCACTTCCATCAAGTTGTCAAAGGGACTTTCCCCCTCAAGCTGTCGAACCTGCTCGGCACACAAAAAAAGGGCCTCACTCGCGAGAGGCCTCTTTTTCTGAGAGCTGAAAGCTCTACTGTGTCACGCCCACCGCCGGAGTCCCCGCCGTATTGGTAGGCAGCACCGGCCGGTTGGCGAAGAAGCTGTGATCGTAAAGGTTCCGGTACATGCGCCCGGCAATCTCGGCTGCTTTCGGACCATACGTCGGCCGTCCGCCTTGCAGGAAGACCACCGTCACGATCCTGCCCACGTTGGTGTTTGCGTATGACGCAAACCACCCGAAGCGAGTACCCGCGCGAGAGCACGTGCCCGTCTTCCCGAGAATCGATTCTTCGTTGAAGCTGTAGCGCACGCTGCGTGCTGTGCCGTACTGCACTGCCCCGGCCATACCATCCGAAATTTCCGGGATGACGGGACCAATGTCCAAGCGACGCTTTACCCGCGGCTGGAAGTTGGCAATCTCATCCGGTGAATTTGGGTGCTGCAAGTAGTACAGGGTTCCGCCATTCGCAATAGCTGAAACCAACGCCCCGAGTTGCAGCGGCGTCATCGAGATTCCTTCGCCGAAGGAGCACATCTTGGCCACGCCGCCCAGCTTCGATGGAATTTCCTCGTCCGGATAGGTACCCAGATGTTCGCCCGAAATGTTATAGCCGGCGAGCTCGCCCAATCCATACTGGTGCGCGTAATAGCTGACCTTCTCAAAACCCAGCTTGCGTCCCAACGCCTCGAAGTAAGCGTTGTTGGAATGAGCCAAGGCATTCGTCAGATTGATCCGGCTCCGTCGGCCGAACCGCATTTCGGTATCTTTGGTGATGAGGTTTTCGCTGAGTGCAGCCAGGGCTACCGACAGCTTGATGGTCGAGCACGGCTGTGCGCCGCTGGACAACGCCAGCTTCTGATTAACCATGGCCAGGATGCGTCCGCTGGTCGGTTCGATCGCGACCACCGTCCCGTTCATGTTGCCCAACGCATCCACTGCGGCGGCCCGTACGACTGGATCTTCACCCGGGGTCTCATCGCCGTCGGTAATTTCATCGGCGAAAGAACTGGTATTGAAACGCTCGTAGTAGCGATGACGCCGGTGACGCCGACTGGCGTAGCGGGAGCGAGGCGCGCGGCTCCGAGCCAGGCGCGTCATCTTTTTTCTTGCGCGTTGATTTTCGTTGAGGGATTTTTCTTTAGATTTGCTGGTCAGCGTCCGCGTGTTTACCGTCGCCGCGAAACCGCTGGCAGTCAGCAACCAGACCACAGCCAACACCACTGCGAAATAGACCGACGAGAACCGTTTCATCACTCCCTTGCACCTATCCCCGGAGTTAACCTGAATTATTAGTGCAAGCCAGCTTCCACTCCGGTTGTCGCCACAACCAGACTGCCTGCAACTTCTTCGATAGTAAGAGAGTTGCGGTTTTTTTCGCAAGGACAAACTGCTCGTCGCAAAAATGCACAGCTACATACGTAAGTACCATCAGATGCAAGCACTTACCCCTGCGTTGCCGGATGACCATGGCCCTTTGGTAATTGCAGACGGGTTACTCGGAAGGCACCCCTAGGCTGTGCAAATCTTTTCTTACCCAACCGAGACGGACCGTCTTTCCAAAAGACCAACTTGCGTCCAGAATCTCTGACTCACTTTTTGCGGCCTAGCGGGTCAAACACTCTGTGCCTGCACCCTGGTGTCGTAAACCTTCTCGGGGTAGTCATCGTATCTGTATTCGTAAGTTCCGAATGCACATGTCCCTGAAGATGCGCTGCGTCCTTCTTCTCTGCTTGCTAAGTGCTCCGGCTGCGTTTGCTGCGGGAAACATCCAAATTCCGCGGGTATTCACTCCGCCGCTGCTGCGGGATTTCGAGAGCATGACTCCGCACGGCAGCGCAACCCAGCTGGCCAAGGTGGACGGATTCATCCAGCAATACCCCTCCGACGGCCAGCCGGGCACGCAGCGCACTGACGTTTACCTCGGTTACGACTCGGCAAATCTCTACGTTATCTGGGTCTGTTGGGACAAGAACCTGGGCGCCATGCGCGGGCATTTGACCAGGCGTGAAGCCGTTACCCCGCCGGACGACGATTACGTGGAACTCACACTCGATACTTTCCACGACCAGCGCCACGGCTTCCTCTTCGACGTGAACCCGCGCGGCGTGCAGGCCGACGCCCTGTGGTCAGAAGATGGAGGTGCCGACTACTCGTTCGACACAGTATGGGATTCTCGGGCTGAGGTGAACGAGCAAGGCTTTCTGATCTGGATGTCGATTCCCTTCCGCAGCCTTCGCTTCCGTCCCGTCAACGGTCAGGTGTGGGGCGCCACCTTCATGCGCTACATCGCGCGCAATGATGAAGGGGATTTCTGGCCGCGCGTCTCCAGCCGGATCTCGGGCCGGCTTAACCAGGAAGGCACCATTACCGGCTTTGAGGAAGTCTCGCCCGGCCGGAACCTCCAGTTCATCCCCTATGCCTCCTTCCGTAACTTCCGCGCATTGGACACTCGCGATCCCATACAACCGCGCTTCGACCAGATCAATGCCCAAGGCAAGGCAGGCCTGGACTCCAAGATAGTGTTCCGCGACTGCCTTGTGCTCGATACAACCATCAACCCCGATTTCGCTCAAGTCGAGTCCGACGAGCCGCAGAACACGGTCAATCAGCGCTTCGAAGTCTTTTTCCCCGAGAAGCGTCCGTTCTTCTTGGAGAATTCCAACTTCTTCGGCGACACCAACAGCGGAGTTTTCGATCGCTCGCGGCTGCTCTTCACCCGGCGCATTGCCGCGCCTACCTTCGGCAGTCGCCTTACCGGCAAGCAAGGCCCCTGGAATCTCGGCTTCTTTGTTGCCGACGACCGCTCTCCCGGTCTAACCGTTCCCGACTTTAGTCCCCTCAGCGGCAAACGTGCTTATTTCGCAGTTGGTCGCGTTAGCCATGATTTTGGCCAGCAGAACAGTATCGGGACGATTTACACCGACCGCGAATTCAATGGCTCCTTCAATCGTGTGGGCGGGTTCGATGCCAGCTTCCGGTTGGGCAAGAATTGGACGTCGTGGTATCGCGGCGTGGTGAGTTCTACCTCTGATCCGAATCTCGGCTATCTATTCGGTCAGAACCACGAAGCTGCCCTCGACGGCAAAGGACGGCGCTTCTACTACGAGATGGTGTTACAAGACATCACGCCGGATTTCCGCACCGAAGTCGGCTTTGTTCCGCGGACCGACATCCGCAGTGTGAGCCAGTACTACCATTTCTATTGGCGACCGGAAGGCAGGCACCTGATTCTCTACGGCCCGGAGTTGCAGGTTCGCAATCGTTGGGACCACAACGGTGTCCCCGTCCAGCAGGTCTACAACTTCGATTGGGCCTGGGACTTCCGGCCCAACGTGGTTATCGCACCAATCGTCGCATATGAAACCGATGTCCTGCGTCCAGTGGATTTCCCCGGCTTGCCCGGCAATCGCAAGTTTGTTCAAGATCTCGTCGGCTTTGTCTTCAAGGGCAGCCCGTGGCGAACCCTGACCTTCAATACTCAAATCATCCGGGACGGTGTCGTGCTCATTGATGTTCGCAGTGGTCAACTGCCCATCACCGGCGATGAAACCGCCATCACGCAAACCATGACCCTGAAACCGACTACGCACCTCCAAATCGACAACACTTACATTCTCGACCGCGTCCGCAATGGGACTGTTAATCATGCGGTGTTCAACAATCACATCATTCGTTCGAAGTGGAATTACCAGTTCACTCCCGCCCTGTCCCTGCGCGTCATCACTCAATACAACGGACTGCTGGCTAACGGCCAGTACAGTTCCTTGAATACCACCAAGAATCTCAACTTCGACTTCCTGATCACCTATCTGGTGCATCCCGGTACGGCCGTGTACGTGGGCTATAACAGCAACCTGGAGAATCTCATCCCTGGCCTTTGCAACCGCGTCCCGGGTTCCTTCCAGTGCGACCCAAACGGCATGGGTCTGGCCCGCAGCAATGGCTTTATTAATGATGGGCGGCAGTTTTTCGTGAAGCTCAGCTACCTGATCCGCCGATAGGATTGCACCCCTTTGGAGGACCTATGCTCATTTGCCGCTTTTGTTTTCTTGCTCTGTTTGTGACGACTCTGTGCTGGGCACCCCTCGTCGCCGCACAACACGAATCGCCGCCTCCATCCAAGGCTGCCACGAGGACTTCTGAGCCGAACGCGGATCGACCGGAAATTGAGGCCATGAAAACGGATCTGCAGAGAATGCGCGCCCTCCTCAGCCAGATGCAAACGAACCTGGCCTTCGTGGGCAATAACACCTCACCCCTCAATCATCAATTTCAGCTAGAGATTGATATGTGGCGAGTGCTGATTGATCAAATGGAGCGCCGCGTACTGCGAATGGAGCAGAACCAGGCGAAATCGCCGAAGTGAGAGCCCCATCGCCGAGCGCGCCGAAGTCTCGCTCGGCGTTCCCGGCGATCTCGGCGGTGAATTCTTCTCTTCGTTACATCACATCATTGCGCTTCCGCAGAAATGCTGGAACATCCAGGTCCTCCTGCGGCATCGCAGGAGGCATCATGGCGCTCGCCGGGTCCAAGGGCACCAGCTGGGTAGTCTGCACCGCCGGTTCCATGACCATAGGAGGTTCCGGCGCTGGCTCCGCTTCCGGTTCGTCGAATTCGGGCCCGCGATCGCGCGACACGAATGAGGAAGACCGCCCCTGTTCCTGCCGCCGCCGCACGATGTCTGCATCTTTGAACCCGGTGGCGATCACGGTAATCTTCACTGCGTCTTTCATCTTCTCGTCCAGCACTGCCCCGAAAATGATGTTGGCATCTTCATGCGCCGCGCTCTGAATGATGGTGGAAGCCTCATTCACTTCGGTCAGCTTGAGCGAAGCCGAACCGGTGATGTTGATCAGGATGCCCCGCGCCCCGTCGATCGCCCCGGCTTCGAGCAAGGGCGATGCAATCGCGCGCTGCGCCGCTTCGATGGCCCGCCGTGAACCGCTGGCCGCTGCCGTGCCCATCACTGCGTAACCCATCCCCTGCATGATCGCCTTTACGTCGGCGAAATCGCGGTTGATGATGCCCGGGATGGTGATGATGTCCGAGATCCCTTGCACGCCTTGCCGCAAGATGTCATCGGCCACGCGGAAGGACTCGAAGAACCCGGCATCCTGCGCAACGGCCAGCAGCTTCTCGTTGGGGATGACGATGGTGGTGTCCACCGAATCAATCAGGTCCGAGAGTCCGCGTTCCGCCTGTTGCATGCGCCGCTTGCCTTCGAAGTTAAACGGCTTGGTGACGACCGCAACGGTGAGCGTGCCCATCTCGCTGGCCAAAGAAGCAATGATGGGAGCTGCCCCAGTTCCGGTCCCACCCCCCAGCCCGGCAGTGACAAAAACCATGTCGGCACCTTCGAGTGCTTCAATGATTTTCTCCGAATCCTCGAGCGCCGCCTTGCGCCCGACTTCGGGATTCGCCCCCGCACCCAGGCCACTGGTGAGCTTGGTGCCCAACTGGATCTTCACCGCAGCCCGCGACATGCGTAGCGCCTGCAGATCGGTATTGGCCACTACGAACTCGATGTCCTTCATGCCGGCATCAATCATGCGGTTCACCGCGTTGCCGCCGCCCCCGCCCACTCCGATGACCTTGATCTTGGCGTCGTTGCGGGCCTCTTCGTTGAAGCTGATGCGAATGCCGTTTTCTTTATCCTTATTCATATCCACCGCCGTTCACTGAATTTAGTTACCTGCCCTGCCGGATCGTCTCTCTCTCTTGTCATTGCGAGTTCCACACGCTCGTCATTCCTTCCATGCTCTTCTCATTCCGTCCACACTCTTGTCATTCCGTTCCACATCCTTGTCATTCCGAGCGAAGCCAGGAATCTGCTTTTCCTCTACGCTTCTCAGCCTCCCTGTCCCACCCGACACTCGAAACTCCCCCTATGCCCCTTTCAGCGCAAACATGGATTTCAACCGTGCGCTCCACCGCTCGTCCTGTATCCCCCGGGCGATCCGCGCCCGATGAGCATAGAAAGCCATGCCCAGCACAGTCGCGTATTCTGGCTCAGCCAGAACGGCGGGCATCTTGGGAATCGGCAATGGCCACGCCAGCCGCACCGGATGCCGCAACACGGATTCGGCAACATCCAGAATGCCGGCCAGCCGCGACGCCCCGCCGCTCAATACAATTCCGCCCACGCAGATGTCGAGCATGCCAGCATGCCGCAGGTTGTCGCGCATCAACTCAAACAACTCACGCGCTCGCGGCTCCAGAATTTCTCCGACCATCCTTTGCTGAACCAGCCGGGAAGGCCGATCTCCCACCGAGGGCACTTCCACCTCATTGCCCTCGGGAATGAGCGTCACAACCGTGTTGCCATATATGCGTTTGATTTTTTCCGCTTCTGCAACCGGGGTACACAAACCAACCGACAGATCGCTGGTGAAATGATCGCCGCCCACGGGAATCACGCCCGTGTGTGCAACCGCGCCGTCTTGAAAAATAATCAGGTCCGTGGAACCAGCGCCTATATCCGCCAGGCAGACGCCGAGTTCGCGCTCATCCGAACGCAGCACCGAATCAGCACAGGCCAACGGCTCGAACACTGTGTCGTCTACGTGAACGCCTGCACGGTTCACTGCCGTGACCACATTCTGAGTCGCGCTGGAAGCGGCGGTCACAATGTGTACACGCACTTCCAGCCGCGTGCCCATCATGCCCAAGGGATCCCGGATTCCACTTTGATCGTCGAGAATGAACTCCTGCGGAAGCAGGTGCAGCATCTCACGGTCGGCGGGCAACGGAATCGCGCGCGCCTTATCCACGGCCAGGCGGATTTCGTCCCGTGCAATCTCCCGCGCCCGCGTCCCGAAACTGATGCCGCCCTGGCTGTTCACCCCCCGCACATGTCCACCCGCCACGCCAACGGTCGCGTGCTCGATCGGCGCCCCAGCCACATCTTCGGCATGTTCGACCGCCTGTTGAATCGCCGCCACCGCCTTGTCCAGTTCGACAATGACCCCCTTGCGCGAGCCATGCGATTCCGCGACTCCGTGCCCGCGATAGCGCAAGCCGCTGTCCGTGACCTCCACGACCAGCGCGCACGTTTTCGCACTGCCCACATCGATTGTCGTCAACAGGTGCTCGTACGGATTTGCCATGCCTATTGGTTTCCCTGCTCCTTAGGAATTGCTGGGCTCGGCTTCTTTCTTGCTTTCGCCCCACTCGCTGCTGACTTCATCGCGGTCGGCAGCGTTTGTACCGCAGGTTTTGAAATCGCCGTATTGGTCTTCGGCGCCACAGCCACGCTCCTCGCCGCAGCGTTGTTGAGCGGCGGTTTCCTGGCGGCATGGCGCGCCCTCTGCCGTCTGGCGGCCTTTCTTTTCACGGCTGGCTTCACAATCGGCTTCGCGGGCGCCTGCCCAATCTTCACCGGGTTGCTATGAGCAATGAGTGCCGCCGGCTTCACTCCCGCTGCCGCGGCCACGCGTACGGTCGCTGCGGAAAGCGGGGCTGGTCGCGCTACCCCCCGCAGGTCGGGATTGACGATGATCTGCCGGTCGTAACGCAGGTCCACTGAATCCAGCTTGTCGAACTGCCGCCGCCACTCCCGCACATGGCTCATATAAACCTTGTAGCGATCGAGAAAGTTCGAGGATCCGAGATGGACCAGCACCGCGCCCTGCGGATCGTTAGCCACTACTTTCACATCTTCAGGGTCGGAGAGGTCGACTTCACTCAAGTCCTGCGAATAGTGCCCACCGCCTGCATCCAACTGCCGCACCAGTTCGTTGTAAATCTTCATGCGTGCGGCGCGCGTGGAGTGCGGCTCTCCGCTATTGGTTCCGCTGATCACCGGAAATGAATATTTCTCCTTCCCGCTCGCAGGCAGTTCCATCAAAGTTCCTCCCGCATCAATCAGCGCGATGTGGGAGCCGACGCGCGCAAATACCACCGGCGTGCGTTCGTGAATTTCGACTTTGAGCCGCCTGGGAATGAAGCGCATCACGCTGGCCGACTCTACCCATGGAATCTGCTCGAGTTGCGTCTTTCGTTGGGCCAGCGGAACGAAGAAGATGTTGCGTCCGATGTCGCCGCCTAAAACTTCCATGACCTGTGCGCGGGTCACGTTATGAGTGCCGGTAATCTCGATGTCGTCGCTGGATTGAAGGCGAAAACGCCAGGAGCGCTCGCCATAGCGGTAGAGACCCGCCGCAGCCATGCCCGCGAAGCCCATGAAAGCCAACGCCAGCACAGCCCACTTCAACCGATGGGCAGCTTTTTTCGGGAGCGAACCACGCCGAACCGAGACGCGCTTTTGACCGCGCAGAAACGGCGACTCCTCATCCGCATCCAGGTCGAACAGGCGTGCGTCGTCGTAGTCGGGACGCACCACCCCGTCTGCGGAATACAACTCCTCCTCGTAGATGGTCGGATTTCCTTTCCGCGCCATCAACTCAGGTCAATTGTCGTCAGTGAATCGCCAGTTCCATACACTATAACTGCATTTGCATTGTGGGGAATAGAGAAAACTTGGCTCGTTTTGCACAGATGGACAGGTAGCGTCGGCGTATAGCCGGGCAAAAAAACAATGGCTGCAAACTGCGCAGCCGTTGGGCGACAGGAACAATGAAGCCAGCCTAGATCGGATCCTGCACGACGTTCACCTGGGGAGCAGGGATGTCTGGCATCGTGACGTGCACCCTGGTCCGCGGGCAAACAATCACGCGCTCCTGGCCATTCACTCTGACATTTGGCCCGTCGACTACGACGTCCGGCACCACCCTGTGATTCAGGACCAGGAAGCGCTCGTCGTTGAGCATCCCCGCCTGCTTCAACTGCTCGCGCACCATCTCCGCCTGCAACCGAGCCTGTGCAGCCTGCATCCGCGCTTGCTCAACCTGCACCCGCACCGCGTTCGCCTGCAAATGTCCATAACCAGCCTGGGTTCGACCCAGCGCCATCTCGACCGCACCAACATAAGGCATGCTTCGGCTAACCAGGTGATCGACGGCCGTCGAGGCCTTGCAGGCCAAGTTTCGGCCCGTATTCGATGATCCGAAAGACACAACCAGAACACCTAACACTATCCAATACAAAGCCTTAGCGGATGCCATAACTGTTTTCCTCGCCTCTGCCCACTTAGACGGCCAGGCTCAATTTTCGTCAACGAAAGCTTATACGGAGGACAATGGCTTTTTGTTCTGTGATCTTCCACGGAGGCACAGGCTTGGATTGGCTGTTGGCCGAGCGAAAGCCCGGCCTGCCCCGGTTACGACCGTGCCCCAGTCGCCTGCCGTGCCTTAAGCTTCTCCAGGATCATCGGCCCCAACTGCGAAACGCTGCCGGCGCCCAGCGTAAGGACCATGTCCCCACTCCGCGCCACCCCAGCGACGGCTTCAGCCGCCTCGGAGAAAGAAGGCACATACTGGGCGCGTGGTATTCGCCCGGCCAACACCTCTCCCGTGATGCCCGCAATCGGCTGCTCGCTGGCGGCATAGATATCCAGCACGAACACCGAATCCCCGTCCGAAAAGGCGTTGGCGAAGTCCTCCATCAACGATTGCGTGCGGGTGTAGCGGTGCGGCTGAAATACAACGTGGATCTTTCCATATTCACATTGCCGGGCGGCGGCCAGCGTGGCTCTGATCTCTGTAGGGTGGTGTCCATAGTCATCGATTACTGTCACCCCCGCCTCCTGCCCGCGCAACTGGAATCGCCGATCCACCCCGCGGAAGCTGTCCAGCGCGCCGCGTATGTGATCGACGGAAATGTCTAACCCGACTCCCACGGCAATTGCCGCCGTAGCATTTAGAACATTGTGCGCCCCGGGCACGTGCAGGTTGAATTCGCCCAACTCCCTGTCATGAAAGTGAACGTGGAATCGGCTCACCGGCCGATGATCTACCGCCGGCCCCTCGCTTCTTCCCAACGTAAGCCGAAAATCAGATCCTCGGCGAGTCCCGTAGGTTACCGTTCGTCTCTGCAGTTGGGGCAATACGCGGCGCAAAATCGGATCGTCATTGCAGGCCACTACCATCCCGTAAAAAGGCACGCGATCCATGAAATCGAGAAATGTCCGCTTCACGTCGCGCATATTGCGATAACAATCCATGTGCTCGCGGTCGATGTTGGTCACGACCGCCAGAATTGGCGAAAGCTTCAGGAACGAACGGTCGCTCTCATCGGCTTCCGCGACCAGGTACTGGGACTTCCCGAGGCGCGCGTTGGAGCCCATGGCATCCACCCGCCCACCGACCACCACCGTCGGATCCAACCCACCGGCAGCCAGAACCGCAGCCACCATCGAAGTCGTGGTGGTCTTCCCATGCATGCCGGCGATAGCAATGCCATACTTTAAGCGCATCAACTCGCTCAACATCTCCGCGCGCCGGATCACGGGAATGCGCAGATGATGCGCCTCGGTCACCTCGGGATTGTCCGGAGCAATCGCAGAACTGGTCACCACAACTTCGGAGCCTGTGACGTTTCCCGCGCTGTGGCCCTCGACAATAACGGCACCCAGGCTGGCCAGTCGTTGCGTCACGGGTGAAGTTTTCAGGTCGGAACCCGAGACCTTGTACCCAAGGTTGAGCAGCACCTCGGCGATGCCGCTCATTCCGATGCCGCCGATCCCCACAAAATGAATTCGTTGAATTTTTGCAAACATAAGAACGCGAGCTTGTCAGCTATCAGCTCTCGGCTTTCAGCCAAACGCAACTGACGGCGGAAAGCTGAGAGCGGATAGCTAACTCACCCCTGCCAATCGCGCCGCCATAGCCGCGATTTCTCGTGCTGCCTCGGGATGCGCCAGCGACCGCGCCGCAGCCGACATTCTTTGCAGGCGCGCTCGATCCTCGAGCAGTGCGCCCACACTTTTTACCAAGCGCCCACTACTCATGCTCGTTTCTTCTAGCATTACCGCCGCCCCCGCGCGCTCCAGCAGTTCTGCATTGCGCTTCTGGTGATCGTCGGCGGCCCGGGGAAAGGGCACGAAGATCGCCGGCTTACCCGCCGCCATCACTTCCGCCACCGTGCTCGCACCCGACCGGCACAGCAGCAGGTCGGAACGCGCAAACATCCCCGGCATATCGTCAATGAAAGGATAGAGTTCTGCAGAACCGCCCGCCGCCAGATAAGCTGCCTGCGCGTCATTATAGTCGCGCTCGCCCGTCTGATGGATGATGTGCAACTCCGGGACGCGCGCCCGCAGCGCTGCCAGGGACTCGATGACGATCTGATTGATCGCGTGCGCTCCTTGGCTTCCACCGAACACCAGTAGCGCAGGACGGCGCTCGCCTGTCCTCTTCTCCGCAATCTCGAAAAATGCGTGCCGAACCGGAACCCCCGTCACCTGGAAGCGCCGAAAATAGCGCCCAGTTTCTTCAAAATGGACAGCTGCTGCCGAAACCATGGGAGCAACTAGCCGGTTCGCGAAGCCGGGAACCACGTTCGGCTCAAAAGCGAGAGTAGGAACGCTGCTCAATGCCGCTGCCAGCATCGCTGGGCCCGACGCGTATCCTCCCACACCGATCATGACGTCCGGCCGGAATTCCGAAATTATGCGTGAAGATGCAAAGATTGCGCGGGGTAGGTCGAATGCAGTTTTTAAACGAGTAGCGAGGCTCACATTCTTTAGAGCGCCAACCCGGACCAGGCGCAGTGTGAACCCGGCATTCGGAACCAGCCGATTCTCAATGCCGCGCACTGTGCCAATGAACAGCACCTCGGCTCGATACAGTTCGTTCAAACAATGGCCGATAGCAAGCGCCGGAATGACGTGCCCGCCGGTTCCACCTCCCGCTAGGATTGCTCGCATGCAGTGAAATATAAACCGGAACAAGCCTCGAGTAGATCAGAACGTTGGTGCAGGTGCGATTCGCGTTGACAGGACGGGCAACACCAGGACTGCCATCCCCAAACTGGATTGCGAACGTCTCAAAGCCAGAAAAGACGTACACAGCCTGAGTATCGCCTAATGAGGCGGTGCGGTAGCGCACCCTTAGTCGGGGCAAGCCGTTGAGCGTCATTCTCTCTTCGCTGATTCGCGCTTCTTGCCATGTTTTTTTGCCGATTATCCGTATCCCGCGTCACCAACACGGTAATTGGAGCCGAGCCGGAATGCTACTTCTCATAGCAGATGGCGAGTGCCGCCACTGTAACGGCCATGGCATCGCTGAAACGGAGGAAACCATGCCTAGGAACAACAAGAAAGGGCATCACTCCCCAAGGCGGGGCGCATCAGCACCGCGCTACTCAAGCTTAACCGCGCGCGAGAAAGCCACACGCGAGCGGGCTCTTGCCCTGCTCTCCGACCTGCGGGGTGGGAAGGGTTCATATAGCGCACTGTTGCGCAAGCACCACCTTGATACAAGAACGGCCCGCAGGTATTCAGGTCGCAACCTCCTCGGCGGAACTCGTGGTCAACGTGTGCGCCCGAGCAAGGCTGACAGACTGCTACGTGAGCTCTTGTTTCCGACGTCTTCCGGCGACCTGCCAGTTCTTACCCGCAGTTCGCGGGACGCGACCAAGCTCTCTGAATACTTCCACGACCGCGACAAGCTCCTGCGCGGGAAGCTGAGCGCCGCCGACTTGCGGGCCCAGTTGAAGACGTAGTCCACTGTGGTGATCAGGAAATTCTTCTCAAATTTATTTTGTAGCCAGCCCATGTGCCCTCGGAGCCGCGAGTGGCGGCCTTTTAGAATACCCCGCCATGGCCAGAACCCCTGTGATTGCGGTCACAAAGGCCCAGGTCACAACTTTTCAGTCTAGGGCTGGGTAGAATGGGTGTCAATCGGACCTGGGGGTTATACGCATTGACGGCAAATTACTACACCCCCACCCTACACCATATATTGTTCAACCCATCCTGCGCCTGTTGATCGGGAGACCGAGTGTTCACGGGTTGAGCGCGTGAGCGTGGGATGCAAGGTTGAGAGAGAAGCGTGCGGGGGCGGCGAGTGGGCGCGCGTGGGGTTGAGGTTGCGCGTGTACGGTGTGATCGGTGAGCTGGCGAGCGCGTGGGTGGACGAGAGGGCCGTGCGAGGGGCGCGAGAGGCGTGGGCGCCGCCGTCAGCAAGGCCCCAAGTGCCCCGAATAAATACAGCTTTTCCCCCAAGCCTTGTACGGAGACTGCCCGATGGATTCAGAGTTGAAGCGGGCTACGATGACTGCCGATTTTCCCGCAGCTTTGGGGAGGGCGTGGGAGATTCCGTCGGTTGGTCCGCAGACCCAGGGCCTGAGGGGTTGGGGCCAACCCTTTTACACGAAGAAAATTCCAACGGTGAGTGCGGGCCACTTCGCCTTTCTTCCTGCATCTACCTGCCTGTCACTCCACGCTGAGAATCGAACAATGTCTGGACTTCTAGGAGCAATCGAGAAGCTGGACGTGAAAAAGACCGCACCAGAACGACGAGCCAAGCGGCGCACGAAGATGGTGCTGCCCGTCAAAGTCTCTCTCGTCAGTGGCACGGCTCTTGCGCACACGATTGACATCACTTATTCAGGGGCTCGTTTGGGCGGGATGCGAGAACGGTTGCAGCCCGGAGAAGTCATTGCTCTAACGCGGGGATCACAGAAGGCGGAGTTCCGCATTGTATGGGCTCGGCAGCTTGGCAAGCACGAATTTCACGCTGGACTGGAGGCCGTGCAGTCGCAGGAGCAGTTCTGGGGAGTTGACTTGGCTTCCGAACAACGACCAGCAAAGAAGGGTGCGGATGCGCTTATGACCCTCCTGAAGGCTGGCTCAAAGCGGACCAAAGAATGAAAACCTGATAGGGACCCGATTTCCAACATCCCGATTCATCTCGGTTTCGAAAGGCCCCGGGATGGCACGCCCACGTCAATATCGTTGGTACAAGGCATATGCGGCAGCTCTCCGAGAGTCTGATCCGAAGAAACTGTTCGCCCGCATCGGGGAGGCAACGGTAGCGTTTGAAAAACGGTGCGCGGAGTGGGGGAGCAACCCTGGGACACAAGCTGAATCAAGAGCTATCCAAAAAGCTATGGCTGCTCTCTTTCGGAGACTCCTGAAGGTAAAAGGAAGATTACTTCCTGGCGCGTGATCCTCGAGACTGCATTCGTAACGTTCTTTGGGGCGACGCGCGTGGGGAGGGGGCGCGAGCGCGCGGGCGAGTAGCCGTGCGAGGGGGCGGCGCGGGGTGCCTCGCAAAAATGTTCTCGCTGAGAGATGTAACGCGGCGAAAAAGGCAGGCGCCTCAGCACCGGCTAGGAACGCCGTTTGCTCGGCTGAGCAAGCAGCATTCAGTGAGGATGATGCAATCTACCTCCAAGACGGAGGCTACAAGCAAAACCGGCCTGCTGTTAACGCGAACAGGCCGGCTGTGGGGATGGAGACGCTTTTCGATTATTGGTTGCCGATCGTGGTCCCGTTAATGTCGAGGTTGTCCAGTACCAGGAGTCCAGCCCCGGCCTCCGGACCGGCATCCAGCATGAGCGCCGTTGACTTCACTATGGAGACCGATGCGATGGGAGGGGAAGCTTGGGCCGGATCGAAGCGGAACCGACTCCAACCATTTGCGGGCGTTGCCTGCAAGTTTGCAGTTGGACATCCGCCAATGGTGTGAACCACGTCATCATTGGTGACGATGATGAAGTAAGGGCCCTTGCCCGTGCACAGGCTACCTTGACGGATGTCAAAGCCGAGAACGCTCAGAGTGATGCCTTGCACGTTTCGGAAAATGACCCCCGCGCGAGCCTTGCTGGACGTGCTTGCGTTGTTGACCAGGACTAGGCCCTGGTTGGCTGGATCACTGCTGCTGCTGCTGCCCGGTACTCCAGCGCCAGGTACCCACCCAGCGGATACAGCACCGGTATTAGAGGGATCGTAAGTGTAAGGCTGAGCGGTGATATGCAAGTTGTCGTCGTTCTCCTCATCATCCTCTTCCCTCGAGACGGAAAGAGTGACGGGGATACTCAAGCTGCTGACACCAGGACCCGACAGCTTGATCTGGCCAGTGTAGCTGCCTCGGGGAAGGCCTTCCGGAAAGACCGAGACGGTCACCGAAGCGGGTGTGGTTCCACCGGACGGGCTGGCTGAAAGCCACGAGCCACCAAATGCCGTTGCCGTGAAGCTCAGTGGCGCGCCATTGCTGCTGACGACTAGTGTCTTGGATAGTCGACTCGATTCCTCTCCGTAGGAACTGAACCACAAACTGCCGGGCCTTACTTGCAGCGAGCCCGGTCCCGCGCCGCTGATTACCAGGGTTATGGGCAGAGTCTGCGGACTGTTGGCCGCACCGGTGGCGGTGATCGTCACCGAGCCGTTGTAGGTGCCGGCCGTCAAGCTTGCCGGATTCACCGACACGCTCAGGGTTCCCGGCGTGCTGCCGCTGGCCGGCGTTGCCGTCAACCACGTCGCCGAAGTCGTCACCGTGTAGGTGAGGGCCGCCCCACTGCTGCCCAGTGAAACATTCTGGGCCGTCGGTGCGCTGCCGC
>DASQIH010000294.1:0-17736 GCA_035631655.1 Terriglobales bacterium | reverse complement strand
GGCTATCGTCCGCAATTCTATTTGCGAACGACGGACGTGACCGGAGTGGCCGAGCTGCCTTCGGGTACCGAGATGGTGATGCCGGGAGACAACGTACAGCTGGTGATTGAGCTGATCACGCCGGTGGCGATGGAGAAAGGCCTGCGGTTCGCGATCCGCGAAGGCGGCCACACGGTCGGCGCCGGCACGATCAGCGAGATTATTAAGTAACCAAAGCTGTGTGGGGCCGGGTCTTTGACCCGGCCAGGCGGGTCAGAGACCCGCCTCCACACCAGCAAAACACAATCTGCGGCCTGCAGCATGCCGCCAGTTCTTTCCTCCCGGAACAGCCGGGAGGGGTTAGCGAGAGAAACGTGATTGGAAAAGAGAGAATTCGCATTCGGCTGAAGGCGTACGACTACCGCATCCTGGACCAGTCCACGGGTGAGATCGTCGAGACAGCTCGGCGCACCGGGGCGCAGATTGCGGGACCGATTCCGCTGCCCACGATGAAAAACAAGTACTGCGTGCTGCGGTCCCCGCACGTGGACAAGAAGTCGCGCGAGCAGTTCGAAATCCGCACGCATAAGCGGCTGCTCGACATTCTCGAGCCCACGCCGCAGACGGTGGACGCGCTGATGAAGCTCGATCTCCCGGCGGGCGTGGATGTGGAGATCAAGGCGTTCGGGAAAGAGCCGCACAAATAGTGGTTAGTGGATAGTGGCCAGTGGCTAGTTAAGAAAGAAGCAACCGCTCAGGTGAGAAACCTGAAGCTCCCCAGCCAAGAGCTGAATGCCATGCTGGGATTAGCGGAGAAGAGATATGGCAAAGGTAGCAGGAATTTTGGGAAAGAAAGTTGGAATGACGCAGCTCTTCGATTCCAAGGGCGATGTGCGTCCGGCGACAGTTTTGCAGGCGGGCCCATGCGTGGTGACGCAGTCGAAGTCTGCCGCGAAAGATGGGTACGAGGCGGCGCAGCTTGGCCTGGTGGAGTTCGTGAAGGAATCGCGCGTAACCAAGCCGATGAAGGGACATTTCGCCAAGAACAATCTGCCCCCCGTAAAGTTCCTGCGCGAAGTTCCGATTGAAGTCGACGAGACTAAGGCGGAGAGCGATGGCGCTGTGAAAGCTGGCGATCGCGTGTTGGTGGACATCTTCGAAGGCGAGCGCTTTGTGGACGTGATCGGAACCAGCAAGGGACGCGGGTTTGCCGGTGTTGTGAAGCGGCATCACTTTTATGGCGGTCCCAAGTCGCACGGTTCGATGTTCCAGATCCCGGGTTCGATTGGATCTTCAGCGTTTCCGTCGCGCGTGTTCAAAGGTATGCGGATGTCGGGACACATGGGAACGGATCGCGTGACCATGCGCAACCTGCGCATCCTGGGCGTGGACAAGGACGAAAACCTGCTGGTGGTTGAAGGCAGCGTGCCCGGTCCGAATGGCGGTTACGTGATCATCAACAAGGCGAAGAAGCCGCCGAGAGAGCGTCGTGGATTCGGCGGTGCGGCTACGGTTGACCCATTGAAGGCTGCTAAGAGAGCTGCAAAAAAGGTTTAAGCGAAGGCCGCGGGTAGGAATGCCCGCGCCACACGGAAATGATATGGCAACGATTGATATACACAATCTGAGCGGCGAGAAGGTGGGGACGTTCGATCTGGCCGATGAAGTTTTCGGTGCGATCAACGAGGACCTGCTCTGGGAAGCGATCAAGCATTACCGGGCTTCTCAGCGCGCCGGGACACATGCCACCAAGAACCGCAAGCTGGTTTCAGGTTCAGGCAAAAAGCTCTGGAAGCAGAAGGGCACCGGCCGGGCTCGCGTAGGTTCGATTCGCTCACCCCTGTGGCGACACGGCGGCACCGTTCACGGACCTCAACCGCGCTCATACGACTACACCTTCCCGCGCAAGAAATTGCTGGGGGCTCTGCGGTCAGCCCTGGCAGCGAAGTTCAACGACGGCAAGCTGGTGGTCGTGAATGCGTTCGATGTGAAAGAGCCCAAGACCAAGCAGTTCCGCGCGGCCCTTGACGCGTTGAAGGTGGATTCCACGGCGCTCCTGGTGGAAGAGGCGAAGAAGGAGAACCGGAATCTCGAACTCAGTTCGCGCAATATTGATGGGCTCGAGCTGGTGCGCGGGCATGAGGTTCATCCTTATCACCTGCTGCGCTATGACCGGGTGATCTTCTCCCAGCCCGCAATCCAGAAGTTGCAAGCATCGCTGGTGAATTCGGTTTCCAAGCGGCGGCGTGCGGCGGCGGAGGGAGACGGCGAAAAGAAAGCGACTCGTGCGCCGCGCAAGCAGGTGCGTCACGAGAAAGCGGCGGAGGTGGCGTAATGAAATCGCCTTATCAGATTATTCGCCGTCCCGTGATTACTGAGAAGGGGCTTGGCGTGAAGGAAACGCAGTCCACACTGGTTTTCCAGGTAGCGCCGAAGGCGACCAAGACGGAGATCAAAGAAGCGGTGCAGGCCATCTTCAAAGTGAAAGTGGATTCAGTGCGCACCGCCAACTTTCCGGGTAAGGAACGCCGGCGCGGACGATTTGCCGGCTACCGCCCCGACTGGAAGAAAGCGTACGTGCGCCTCAAGTCCGGCGAGAAGATGCCGGAGTACGCGCAGAACCTCTAGTCGTTGGCTATTGGTCGTTGGTCGTCGGCAAGAAGGACACGATTAACACTGAAGCTAGCAGCTAAGAGCTAGAAGCTAAGAGCTATTTATGGCCATCAAGACTTACAGACCGACAACCCAGACGCTGCGGTACCGGACCACGCTGGTCTCCGATGACATTACGACAACGCAGCCGTACAAGCCGCTGGTGGAGCCCAAGCAGCGCACCGGTGGACGACGCAATAGCGGTGACATCACGCTGTGGCATCGTGGCGGCGGACACAAACGCAAGCTGCGCATTATTGACTTCAAGCGCGACAAGACCGGCATTCCGGCGACCGTGGTTTCGATCGAGTACGATCCCAACCGCTCGGCACGTATCGCATTGCTCGCCTATGCGGACGGCGAGAAGCGCTACATCCTGCAGCCGAATGGGCTGAAGGTGGGACAGAAGATCGTCAGCGGGCCTGATGCCGACATCCTCGTGGGCAACGCGCTTCCCTTGCGCAATGTGCCGCCGGGCACGACGGTGCACAACGTTGAGCTCCGTCCGGGCAAGGGTGCGCAGATGGTGCGCTCGGCGGGTGGCGCGGCGCAGTTGGTCGCAAAAGAGGGCGCCTACGCGCTGATCAAGCTGCCTTCCGGCGAAACGCGTAAGGTCCTGCAGGATTGCATGGCAACGATCGGACAGGTCGGCAATGTCGATCACGAAAATATCACGATCGGAAAAGCGGGACGGACGCGGTGGCTGGGACGTCGTCCGGTAAACCGTGGCGTATCGATGAATCCGGTCGATCACCCGCATGGTGGCGGTGAAGGCAAGACTTCCGGTGGACGCCACCCGGTAACGCCATGGGGTCAGCCGACCCGTGGCTATAAGACGCGGAACAACAAGCGGACGGATGCGTTCATCGTGAATCGCCGTTCGAAATAACAGCGTTGCTCGGTAGCTAGTAGCTAGTAGCTAGGAGCCAATAGCTAAAGGCTGAGAGCTGAATTTATGGCACGTTCAACCAAAAAAGGCGCGTTCGTGGACACCTACCTGATGTCGCGGATAGAGGGCATGAACGCACGCAATGAGAAGAAGGTGCTGCGCACGTGGTCGCGGCGCTCAACCATCGTGCCGGAGATGGTGGGACACACCATCGCGGTACATAACGGGAAGAAGTTCACACCGGTGTACGTCACCGAGAACATGGTCGGGCACAAGCTGGGGGAGTTCAGCTTCACGCGCCAGTTCAAAGGGCACTCGATGAGGGCGGCGACGGAAGTGGCCGCCAGACCGGCGGGCGGACCTGGTGGTGTACCGGGCGGCCCGGGAGCACCGGTGCCAGCAGCCGGCGGAACTCCGACAGCCCCAGCGGGAGCAGCGGCGCCCAAGCCATAAGGAGACGCGACGATGGAATTTCGAGCCGAAGCACGATTCATGCGCGTCTCGCCGCAGAAGGCGCGGCTGGTGCTGGACCTGATCAAGGGCCGGCGGGTCGAGGATGCGCTCAATACGCTGATGTTCACCAAGAAGCGCGTGGCGCCGACCATCGAGAAGCTGTTGCGGTCGGCTGTGGAGAACGCGAACTACCTGAACACGGAGAAGGGCGTAGACGTGGATGTCGACAATCTCTACGTCAAGCGCGCGGTGGCGAATGATGGTCCGCGCATGAAGCGCATCCGCCCGGCGCCCATGGGACGCGCGTATCGCTACGTGCGTCGGATCTCGCATATCGAGATTGCGCTGGCAGAACGTGGAAAGAACGGACGAGAAGATGTCGCGACTGTAGTGGGCAAAGAAGAGAAATCGGCCAAGGCTGCGGCGAAGGCAGCGCCGAAGGCCAAGGCGAAAAAGAAGGCGGCAGGAAAGAAAAAAACTGCTGGAGCAAGATAGAGAACGTGTGGTGCGGACATTCTTGTCCGCGACTCACGTCAGGACGCGGGCAGGAATGCCCGCCCCACATGGAAGGTTAAGGAGCTGCGATGGGACAAAAAGTCCATCCGTATGGTTTTCGGCTCGGCTACACCAAGCCGTGGAAGTCGCGCTGGTTCGTGGAGCGTGATTACGACAAGCTGTTGCTGGAAGACGTCAAGCTGAAGGATGAGCTGAAAGACAAGCTCAAGTCGGCGGGCGTTAGCGCGATCGAGATCGAGCGCCCGGGCAACAAGCTGCGCATCATCATCAAGACAGCGCGGCCTGGAATCATCATCGGACGCAAAGGCGCCGAAATCGACAAGCTGAAGCAGGAGCTGCAAAAGCGCACGAATCGCGAGGTGTACATCGATATCCAGGAAGTACACAAGCCGGAGCTCGATGCGCAGCTGGTGTCGGAGTCGATTGCGTTGCAGCTCGAAAAGCGCGTGGGCTTCCGCCGCGCCATGCGCAAGGCCGTGGATTCCGCGCTGCGCTTCGGATGTAAGGGGATCAAGGTGCGCGTGAGCGGACGCTTGAACGGCAACGAAATCGCGCGCTCCGAGTGGTACCTGCAGGGACGTTTGCCGCTGCACACGCTGCGCGCGGATATTGAGTACGGTTTCTCCGAGGCGCGGACGACGTACGGCGTGATCGGCGTGAAGTGCTGGATTTATCGTGGCGAAATTCTCACGCAGAAAAAGCGCGAGGCGCAGCAACCGGCCGGCGCGTTCTAACCGCGAACTGGGAACTGACAACTGAGAACTGCTTATGTTGATGCCAAAGAAAGTTAAGTACCGCAAGCAGCAGCGCGGACGCATGGCCGGCAAAGCCTGGCGCGGTTCGGAGCTGGCCTTCGGCACGTTTGGTCTGAAGGTGCTGGAGCCGGGTTGGATCAGCGACCGCCAAATCGAGGCGAGCCGTGTCGCCATCACACGCTTTGTAAAGCGCGGCGGCAAGGTTTGGATTCGCCTGTTCCCCGACAAGCCGGTCACCAAGAAGCCGGCTGAAACCCGTATGGGTAAAGGCAAGGGAGCGCCGGACCATTGGGTAGCGGTAGTCCGTCCGGGCAAGATCCTGTTTGAGATGGAAGGCGTAACTGTCGCTGACGCTCAGGAAGCCATGCGGCTGGCATCGCACAAGCTGCCGCTGCGGACGGCATTTGTGAAGCGCGAGGGTGCGCACTAGAGAGAATGCAGCATGAAACCAGAAAAAGTTCGCAATTTAACTGACGCCGAGCTTAAGCACCAGGAGCGTGATCTGGCCGATCAGCTCTTCAAGCTGAAGTTTCAGCTCAACATGGGACAGACGGAGAGCCTGAAGAAGATTCGCGGCTTGCGTAAAGACATCGCTCGCATCAAGACGATTATGCGCGAGCAAGAGCTTGCGGGCCAGAAATCGGAGAAGAAGTAACCATGGCCGAAACGACAGCAAAAGCCGGACGGCAGAAGACCGTGGTTGGAGAGGTTGTCTCCAACAAGATGAACAAGACCATTGTGGTCAAGGTAACCCGGACCAAAGGTCACGGTTTCTACGGTCGCGTGGTCTCGCACGACAAGAAGTTCTACGCGCACGACGAAAAGAACACGGCGCGTGTGGGCGACATTGTTCGCCTGGAAGAGACGCGGCCGTTATCCAAGCTGAAGCGCTGGCGCCTGAAGGACGTAATTCGCAAGGCGGCATTGGTGCCGGAGGCGCTCGTGGATGCGACCGAAGCTGCCAGCTAACGGGCACACTGACAGAGGGAGATTCGATTATGGCTGTGATGATGAGAACGATGCTCGAGGTCGCCGACAACTCTGGCGCTCGCAAGCTGCAGATGATCCTGCCGCTCGGCGGCTCCACCGGACTGCGCGCCGGGCTGGGTGACGTAATCACGGCCAGTGTCAAGGAAGCGGCGCCCGACGGGCAGGTACAGAAAGGCAAGGTCGTGAAAGCGGTTATTGTACGTACGCGCAAGGAACATCGGCGGCGGGACGGTACTTACATTCGCTTCGACCAGAATGCGGCTGTGCTGATCAACGAAGCCGGCGAACCGGTGGGCACGCGCGTCTTTGGACCGGTTGCACGCGAGTTGCGCGAAAAGAAGTTCTTGAAGATTGTTTCGCTGGCGCCGGAAGTTCTGTAAGGCTGCCAGTAGAGACGCGGCTTGCCGCGTCTCCATTAGAAAGAATTGAGAAGGTTTATCAATGGCTACGACGACGACAGCACATAAGAGAGTAGACATTCGGCGCAACGACACGGTGAAGGTAATCACCGGTCGTGACAAGGGCAAGGAAGGACGCGTCCTGCGTGTATTTCCGGGGGATGGCAAAGTCCTGGTCGAGCACGTGATGATGGTGAAGAAGCACGTCCGCCCCAACCCGCAGCGCAACGTGAAGGGCGGAATCGCGGAGCAGGAGAGCCGGATTGCGCTTTCCAATGTGCAGGTGGTTTGCCCGACTTGTGGCCCGGTCCGCATCGGACACGAGGTTCGCGGCGACCGCAAAGTGCGGGTGTGCAAGAAATGCGGGAATACGCTCGATAAGACATAGAGTTGAATCAGCTCACGAACCGGTAGCCACTCCGAAACCGTGAGAGAAAGCAATTAGAGCCATGGCAAAGGACAAAGAGCAGAAGGGCAAAAAGGGCGGGCAGCAGGCGCAAGCGGAAGAGAAGCCTTCGGGGCGGCCACGGCACAGCTCTAAGGAACGTCCGCGGCTCAAGGTGCGGTTTGAGAAGGAAGTCGCTCCCGCGCTGATGAAAGAGTTTGAGTTGAAGAACCCGATGGCGGTGCCGCACCTGAACAAGATCGTTGTGAATATGGGTGTGGGCGAGGCTACGCAGAACGCGAAAGTGCTCGACCCCGCCGCCAACGAATTGGGGCAGATCACCGGTCAGAGGCCGGTCATCACGAAGGCCAAGAAGTCGATTGCTGCTTTCAAGGTGCGTGCCGGCATGCCGATTGGCGCCATGGTTACCCTGCGCGGTGACCGTATGTACGAGTTCTTCGACCGACTGGTGAACATCGTCCTGCCCCGCGTGCGCGACTTTCGTGGCGTGTCGACAAAGTCATTTGATGGCCGCGGCAATTACACACTCGGCCTGCACGACCAGTTAATCTACCCGGAGATTGACTATGCCAAGGTAGACAAGCTGAAGGGGATGAATGTGACGATTGTGACGACTGCCCGCAGCGACGACCAGGCACGGGCGTTGTTGAAGCATTTGGGAATGCCGTTCCGGGCGTAGGTTTCGGATTGTCATTCCGAGAGAAGCGAGGAATCTGCGGCTTGGCACAGGCAGAAAAGCTGATTCCCCCTTCGGTCGGAATGACAAAATGTTGCGTTGTATCAAGCAACTGGGAGCTGAAAGCTAAATGGCGACGACAGCAAAACGAGTCAAGGACGCTAGAAAACCTAAGTTTTCCACGCGCAAGCACAACCGTTGCAAGATTTGCGGGCGGCCGCGCGGCTATCTGCGCAAGTTCGGCATTTGCCGCTTGTGTTTCCGCGGTTTGGCGCTGCGCGGGGAAATTCCAGGAGTTTCGAAGTCGTCCTGGTAGGGATTCAGTCGCTGGTGGTCTGTGGTTTGCCAACGACCAAAGACCAGCGACTCACGAGTAAGCTGCCGCAGGTTCTCCGCTTCGGGCGGAGCGAACGGGCGGCTCGAGGAGAAGCAAAACGATGAGGTTGACCGATCCGGTCGCAGACATGCTGACGAGAATCCGCAATGCGGCTTCTACGCGGCACCAGAAAGTTGATATTCCAGCTTCCAAGCTGAAGCTGGAGATTGCCCGCATCCTCAAAGAGGAAGGGTACATCGCCAATTACAAGGCCACGGAAGAGGAAGGCCACAAACTCCTTCGCGTCTACCTTAAGTACGGCGCCAACAACGAGGCGGCCATTTCGAACGTGGAGCGCGTGTCGCGCCCGGGGTGTCGCGTTTACGTGCGTCGCAGCGAGATTCCGCGCGTCTTGGGCGGCATGGGAATCAACATCCTTACTACGCCTCGGGGCGTGATGACAGGACGCCAGGCGCGCAAGGAAGGCGTGGGCGGAGAAGTACTCTGTCAGATTTGGTAGCTAAAAGCTTAAGAGCTAAGAGCTAATTTATGTCACGAATTGGAAGAAAGCCGATACCGCTCCCCAAGGGAGTGACGGTTAAGATTGAAGGCAATGTGGTTGCCGTGCAGGGACCGAAGGGCAAGCTGGATACGCCGCTCCCGCGCGGCATCAAGATGGAACAGAAGGACGGGCATCTGGTCGCGATTCGCGAAAACGATTCGCAGGCGGCGGTGCACGGACTGGCTCGCGCCCTGGTCAACAACGCCGTCGAAGGTGTCACCAAGGGGTGGACTCGGGACCTGGAAATCGTCGGCATCGGGTACCGCGCCGAGATGAAGGGCAAGAGCACCGTGGTGTTCAGCTTGGGCTACTCGCATCCCATCGAATATCCGTTGCCTTCTGGCATCGACGTGACCGTCGACCCCAAGCAGACCAAGCTCAGCATCACCGGCATTGATCGGCAAAAAGTTGGCCAGGTTGCCGCGGAGATGCGCTCGCTACGTCCGCCGGATCCGTACAAGAACAAGGGAGTGCGCTACGCGGGTGAGCGGCTGAAGAAGAAAGTTGGCAAGACCGGAGCGAAGTGATCGCGTTGGGCGGGCGTCCGAGCCCGCCGCGATCATCCCGAGCGGAGCGAGGGATCTCCTGAGTCTTGATGGAACCAAGAGCGGTGGCGTCACGCACCCAGCGCTACCCGGTATGAGAACCCGGGATTGAGGAATAGAAGAAGATGCTCACGAAACCAGGAAAGAACGCGACACGACAGCGGGTGCATGATCGTATCCGCAAGAAGATGCTGGGCACGGCCGAGCGGCCGCGGCTGAACGTGTATCGCTCGCTGAACCACATTTATGTTCAGGTGATTGACGACCTGAAGGGCCAGACGCTGGTTTCAGCCAGTTCGGCAGAAGGCAAGAAGGGCGAGCGGCGCAGTGGCGGCAATGTTGCCGCAGCTAAGGCGACTGGGAAAGCCATTGCCGAGCGCGCCAAGGCCAAGGGAATCACCCAGGTTGTGTTCGACCGCGGTGGCTATCTATACCACGGTCGCATCAAGGCGCTGGCCGATGCCGCGCGTGAAGGCGGATTGCAGTTTTAGCAGACCCTGTGGAAGTGGGTCTTAGACCCGGCCCCACACAGAATAGAGTTGAAACGAGAGTCAAGGATGCCAATAGTACTGAAGAAACTCGATGCTGGGCAATACCAGCTCAAGGACCAGGTCGTTGCCATTAACCGCGTGACCAAAGTAGTGAAGGGTGGCAAGAATCTTTCCTTTGCAGCTCTGGTGGTGGTCGGCGATCCCACCGCGGCCGTTGTCGGCTACGGCTCGGGGAAGGCGAAAGAAGTTCCCCAGGCCATCCGCAAGGGAATTGAGTCGGCCAAGAAGAACCTGATGCGGATCAACCTCACCCAAACTACCATCCCGCACCTGGTGCTGGGACGGTACGGGTCGGGCCGGGTCCTGCTCAAGCCGGCTCCGGAAGGCACCGGCGTGATTGCCGGAGGCGCGGTGCGAGCGGTTATGACTTCGGCAGGCATTCAGAATGTGCTGACCAAGTCGATTGGGACTACCAATCCGCACAACGTGATCAAGGCAACCTTCGACGCGCTGAAGAGACTTAAGAACAAAGAAGACGTGGCAACCCTGCGGGGCAAGACCGTCGAGGAGTTGTAAGTAGCGCGCCGTCTCGGCGGCCCTTAGGGCGGGACGCCCGCCAGACAGCCGGCCGGAGGCCGGCGCTACAAAGAGGAATTCATGGCTCGCAAAACATCGAATAAGAGCAGCGGCGGCAAGATCCAGTTGAAGTATGTGCGTTCTTCGATTTGCGCGCCGACCAAACAGAAGAAGGTAGTCAAAGGCCTGGGCTTTACGCGGCTTTACCAGGTCATCGAGCGGCCGGACACGCCGGCAATTCGCGGCATGGTGGCCAAGGTGCCGCACTTGGTGGAGATCGTTCAGCAGTAGGACCTGATGAGGCAATAATGAATCTTTCCAACGTTCACGCACCGAAGAGAGCGAGTGAGAAGCGCAAGCGCGTAGGACGCGGCATGGGCTCGGGGATGGGCAAGACGTCCACCCGTGGTCACAAGGGACAGCGCTCGCGCAGCGGTTCGCGCATGATGCGCGGTTTTGAAGGCGGCCAGATGCCGTTGCATCGCCGTCTGCCCAAGCGCGGATTCACCAACATCTTCCGTACCGAATACACCATCATTAATTTGGAAAAGTTAGCGGGGCTGGGCGAGACTACGATCACGCCCTACGTTCTGCGCAAAGCGGGTGTCGTGAAGGGCAAGGACCGCATCAAGGTCCTCGGCGACGGCGAGTTGAAAAGCGCCCTCACCGTTCAGGCGCACAAATTCTCCAAGTCGGCCCAGGAGAAGATCACCAAAGCCGGCGGCAAAGTTGAGGTGTTGCAGTAAATGTTTGAGAAACTGGCCAACGTCTTTCGTATTCCGGACCTTCGCAAGCGCATTCTGTTTACGCTGGCGATGCTGGCTGTGTACCGCCTTGGCGGCCACATCCCGACGCCCGGTATCAATGCCGACAAGTTGCAGCAGTTCTTCCAGCAGAACCGGGGCACATTCCTGGGCTTCGTGGACCTGTTCAGCGGCGGCCAGTTGCGCAAGCTGACCATCTTCGCGCTGGGCATCATGCCCTACATCACAGCGTCCATCATTCTGCAGTTGTTGACGGTGGTCTATGAACCCTTGGCCAAGCTGCAGAAGGAAGGCGAACTCGGTCGCAAGAAAATTACCCAGTGGACTCGCTATTTGACGGTTGTGCTGAGCGCGGTTCAGTCGTTGGGTATCGCCATAAGCCTGGAAAAAGGCGGCGACTTCGTCATCAATCCTGGCATCGGCTTCATCCTGATGACGATGTTGACGCTGACCACCGGTAGCGCGTTCATTATGTGGCTGGGCGAGCAGATTACCGAGCGCGGCGTCGGCAATGGCATGTCACTGCTGATTTTTGCCGGCATCGTGGTAGGCCTTCCGCGTGGCGTGGCGGACTTGATTGACAAGGCTAAGAACGATGCGTGGGGCGCGTTTACGTTTCCCGCGATGGTGCTTTTGATCGCGCTGATGGTCCTGATTGTGGCGTTCATCGTGTATGTGGAACGCAGTGAACGGCGAATACCGGTGCAGTACGCCAAACGTGTGGTTGGTCGAAAAGTAATGGGCGGACAGTCCACCCACTTGCCGCTGCGCGTGAACAGCGGTGGTGTCATGCCGGTCATCTTTGCATCGTCTATTTTGACTCTGCCGCAGACCGCCGGCTTCGCGTTCCAACATAACAAGGTGATAGGTCCTATCCTGGAATGGCTGCGGTGGGGCGAGCCGCTCTACACGTTCCTGTACGCAATCGGAATCATTTTCTTTGCTTACTTTTACGTGTCGATTGTGTTCAACCCGAACGAAGTTGCCGATAACATGCGAAAGTATGGCGGATTCGTTCCTGGCATACGTCCGGGGAGGCGCACTTCGGATCATATCAACGAGATCCTGACGCGCATTACCCTGGTGGGTGCCTTGTACCTGATCATCATCTCCTTTATTCCAGAGTGGATGATCGCGGGTATTCACCTGCACCACCTCTGGGGCCCGCTGGGCAGGTTCTTTGAGAACGCGCCGGGATGGATCCTCAATGGATTGGGTGTGACGTTCTATTTCGGGGGCACTTCGCTGCTCATCGTGGTCGGCGTCGCGATGGACACGGTGACGCAGATCGAGGCGCAGCTGATCATGCGCCATTATGATGGATTTACGCCGCGCAGCGGACGTATTCGCGGCCGCAGGAACTGGGCCTAGCGCTGCGTGTTGCAGTACCGTTCGATCAGTCTAGCTGAGCTAGGGAAACCGAGGGCCAGTTCGATGACGGACGAAAGCTCGCGCAAGTTGGCACTTATCTTTTTGGGACCGCCGGGGGCAGGCAAGGGTACCCAGGCGAAGATGATTGCGGAACGCTACGCGATTCCGCATATCTCGACCGGAGACCTCCTGCGGGATAACGTGGCCCGGGATACCGAACTCGGCGTGAAGGCGAAGGCCATCATGGGGCGTGGCGAGTTGGTGCCGGATACGCTGGTTTGCGACCTGGTTGCCTCGCGTTTGGGGCAGCCGGATGCGGAGCGCGGATTCATCCTGGACGGGTTTCCGAGAACCGTGGGCCAGGCGGAATGGCTGGATGCCTTTCTGGAATGTGAGTTCATTGACAACTCGCACAATGGCAAGGCGTTGCCGATTGTGATCCAGATTAACGTCGACTATAATCAGTTACTACGCCGACTTACCGGACGCCGTACTTGTCCCGCTGGGCACATCTACAACATCTACCTTCAGCCACCCCGTGTTGATGAAACCTGTGATGTTGATGGTCTTAAGCTGGTGCAGCGGAATGATGACCGCGAGGAAGTAATCCGGGAGCGTCTGGCAGCTTACGAGCGCCAGACGAAACCGTTGACGGATTATTACTGGAATAAGGGACGGTTAGTCACGGTTAACGGGGATTCGCCAGTTCAGGAAGTGACAGGGCAGATGATTCAAGCCATTGAGCAAATGAGCGCTGCCGAGGTGAAATCCGGTCGGCGGTAGCTACTAAGAATGGCGATCGTCTGCAAATCATCGGCGGAAATTGAGAAGATGCGGCGCAGTGGGCGCATCGTTCGGCAGGTACTGGAGCACGTGCGCGGATTGGTCGCCCCCGGCGTGACCACGATGGATTTGGAGCGCGCTGCCGCAAAGCAGATTGAAGAAGCCGGTGCCAAGCCTGCTTTCAAGGGTTATTACGATTATCCGTGCGTGCTGTGCACGTCCATTAACCAGGAGATCGTTCACGGCATCCCGTCGGAAAAACGGGTGCTCAAGGCCGGCGACATCGTTTCGATCGATTGCGGTGTGGTGCTCGACGGATATTACGGCGATGCCGCGATTACCGTGCCGGTGGGCGAAGAGATCACGCCGGAGTTGAAGAAGCTGCTAGAAGTTACGGAAGCCTCGCTGTATCGCGGGATTGCAGCAGCCCGGGTTGGCAACACGGTAGGCGATGTTGGCGCGGCGGTACAGGAGTTGGTTGAAGCCAACGGCTTCAGCGTAGTACGGGAGTTCGTCGGCCATGGAATTGGTACTCGCTTACACGAAGAACCTCAGGTGCCGAATTTCGGAACTCGTGGTCACGGTGCAAGGTTGCGCGAAGGTATGGTGCTGGCGATTGAGCCGATGGTCAACTTCGGCAAGCCCGGCACCCGGTTGTTGGGCGACAAGTGGACCGCCGTCACGGAAGACGGCAGCTACAGCGCTCATTTTGAGCATTGCGTAGCTGTAACGAAGAATGGGCCGCTGATTTTGACGCAATAGAGCTGTCAGCTTTCAGTCAAGACGAAGTAGCTGGAAGCTGATAGCTGACAGACTGAGAGCTAATTTCAGGGAGTGCATGAGTAAAGAAGACGCGATTGAGGTCATGGCAACGGTGATCGAGCCGCTGCCCAATGCGATGTTCCGGGTAGAACTGGAAAACAAGCACCAGGTTCTCGCGCATGTATCCGGCAAGATGCGCAAGAACTTCATTCGTATATTGCCAGGTGACAAGGTTGCGGTCGAGCTTTCGCCTTATGACCTGAATCGCGGGCGAATCGTGTACCGCTATAAATGAATTGTGGTGCACGTTAGATCCTTCGCAGCCTTTCGGCTGCTCAGGATGACGACATACTGAGAACGGAGAACCGGAAACTGGGAAATAATATGAAGGTACGAGCATCGGTAAAGAAAATTTGTGACAAGTGCAAGATCATCCACCGCAAGGGTGTGGTGCGGGTGATCTGCACCAACTCCAAGCACAAGCAACGTCAGGGATAGAGGAGCAACATGGCACGTATTGCAGGCGTCGATCTTCCGCGGCAGAAACGCGTGAATATCGGGCTGACGTATATCTACGGCATCGGCAATCCGCGCGCTGCGCGCATTCTCGGCCAAGCTAATGTGGACCCGATGAAGAAGGTCCAGGACCTGAGCGAGGACGAGGTCAACCGCATCCGTCAGGTCATCGAGTCTGAGGGCATGGTGGAAGGCGATCTGCGCAAAGAAGTGCAGATGAACATCAAGCGGCTGATCGAAATCGGCTCGTATCGCGGATATCGGCATCGCCGCAATCTGCCGGTCCGCGGACAGCGTACGCACACCAATGCCCGTACCCGGAAAGGCCCGCGCAAGGGCACCGTGGCGCAGAAGAAGAAAGCGACGGCAAAAACTTAAGAAGTGGGCAGTGGTCAGTGGGCAGTGGTCAGCAAGAACAGCTGACAACCCCTTAACTGGCCACTGGCCACTGACCACTGGACACTACTTATGGCAAAACCAGCAGCAGCAGGAGCAACCGGAGCCCCCGCGGCGCCGGAGAAAAAAGGCAAGACTAAGAAGTTCAAGAAGAAGGAACGCAAGCACGTTCCCCACGGGGTTGTGCATATCCAGGCTTCCTTCAACAACACGATCGTGACCATTTCCGACCAGGCGGGTAACGTGATCTCGTGGAAGAGCTCGGGTTCGCTGGGTTTTCGCGGCTCGCGTAAGGGCACGCCATTCGCCGCTCAGCAAGCAGCAATGAACGCCGCCAACATGGCGCGCGACCACGGTCTGCGCAGCGTCGAGGTTAGGGTCAGTGGCCCGGGCTCGGGACGCGAGTCAGCCATCCGTGCGCTGGCTGCAGCTGGCATTGAAGTGCGCTCGATCAAGGATGCGACGCCCATCCCGCATAATGGGTGCCGGCCGCCGAAACGGCGCAGAGTGTAAAGAGTGTAAGTGGATAGTGAATAGTGACTAGCGAAAGGTCTCCTGACCACTGACCGCTAGCCACTGATTTTTCGTCCGGGACGAAGGGTGAAGCCAAACCTGTAAACCGGTCATCTAAAGGAGAAACAACTTGGCACGTTACAAAGATGCAGTATGTCGTTTATGCCGCCGCGAGGGCATGAAGCTGTTCCTCAAAGGCGCCAAGTGCTTCAGCGATAAATGCCCTATCGAGAAGCGCAACTTCGCCCCTGGTCAGCATGGGAAAGACCGCAAGGCCAAAGTCGTAGGATATGGCTTGCAGCTGCGCGAAAAGCAGAAGACCAAGCGCATTTACTTTACCCAGGAAGGGCAGTTCCGCAACTACTTTGAGAAGGCAGCCCGCACCAAGGGCGTGACCGGCGAAATGCTGCTGCAGCAGCTGGAGCGGCGTCTCGACAACGTCGTTTATCGCATCGGCTTGGCCGTTTCTCGCCGCCAGGCGCGACAGTTGGTGCGTCACGGCCACGTTGCGGTGGATGGCAGGAAGGTCAACATTCCTTCGTACCAGGTCAGCCAGGGCGAGGAAATCACGATTCGCGAAAACAGCCGTAAGCTCCCGACCTTGGAAGTGGCGAAAGAGTTTGCCAGCCACCAGCCAGTTCCGAACTGGCTCGAGATTGATCGCGACAATTACAAAGGACGAATTTTGTCGTTGCCCAAACGCGAGGATATCCAGCTGCCGGTGAATGAGCAGCTGATCGTGGAACTGTACAGCAAGTAGTCGCTGGTCATTGGTCGTTGGCAAGAACAAGCCAAAGACCGACAGCGAACGACCAAAGACGGCCTTTTAGGTTCGTGCCAGATCGCCTTTGTCGACGCTTGACCTGAGCCTGGGCCGGTTCGGGGAGCCGACATCGAGCAGCATGGCCGAAGGAGAAAAACAAATGCTTTGGAAGGGTTTTCAGAAACCAAAACGCCTAGCAACCGATACCGAATCACTCACCGATAAATATGGCATGTTCTGGGCGCAGCCGTTTGAGCGCGGCTTCGGAACTACCGTCGGCAATGCGCTGCGGCGCGTGCTGCTAAGCTCGATCGAAGGCGCGGCGGTAACCGCTGTCAAGATCGAGGGCGTGTTGCACGAGTTCCAGTCAATTCCAGGCGTGGTCGAAGACGCGACAGACATCATCCTCAACCTCAAGCAGATTCCGTTCAAGCTTTCCGGAGATGCCCCGAAGGCGATTTACCTGCGTGCCGATCAGCCGGGCGTGGTCACCTCGGGGATGATTGAGGCTGATGCGGACGTGGAAGTCCTCGATAAGGACGTGTACATCGCGACCGTCAGCGAGGGTGGCAAGCTCGATATGGAGATGCGCCTCAAGCGTGGACGCGGTTACGTCTCGGCCGACAAGAACTTCGATGAGGACCTGGGGATCGGGTTCATTCCTATTGATTCGGTGCACTCGCCGGTGCGCAAGTGCAATTACACGGTCGAAGCCGCGCGTCTCGGTCAGATTACCGACTACGACAAGCTGACGCTGGAAATCTGGACCAACGGTTCGATCACGCCAGCGGACTCGCTTGGCTTGGCGGCGAAGTTGCTGAAGGATCACATGAACATCTTCATCAACTTCGAAGAAGAAATCGAGACGGCAGCGGCTTCGGAAGAGCGCAAGCCCGAGATTCGCAATGAAAATCTGAACCGTTCCGTCGAGGAACTGGAGCTTTCCGTACGCAGTTACAACTGCCTGAAGAATGCCAACATCCAGACCATCGGCGAGCTGGTGCAGAAGACCGAAGCCGAGATGCTGAAGACTAAGAATTTTGGCCGCAAGTCGCTGAACGAGATCAAGGAAATCCTCTCGTCCATGGGATTGAGTCTCGGCATGAAGATCGACGAGCACGGCAACGCCGTGCCCGGACCGCAGGCTCCGACGCCCATTGGGGCCTTCACCGGCGGCGACGAGAACGAAACGAACAATTTCTAGTTTCAAGTTTCACGTTTCGAGTTTCGGGTGTGCGTGACCACTCGAAACTTGAAACTAGAGACTCGAAACCAAACTGGGGTTCTAACATGCGTCACAAAGAATCAGGCTGGAAACTGGGACGTAACACCGCGCACCGCCGCTCGCTGCTGCGGAATCTAGTGACTTCGCTCATCGTTGAAGAGCGGATCGAGACTACCTTACCCAAGGCGAAGGCCTTGCGGCCGCAGCTGGAAAAGATGATCACGCTGGGCAAGCGCGGTGACCTGTCGGCACGGCGTCAAGCTGCCGCTTATCTGATGACTCGCGAAGCAGTCACCAAGCTGTTTGATACGGTAGCGCCGCGGTTTGGTGATCGTAATGGCGGGTACCTGCGTATCGTCCGCACCGGCTGGCAAAGAGGAGATGGCGCCGACAAGGCTTTCGTCGAGCTGCTGGGCAGCGAGAAGTTGCAGGAAGAGAA
>DASQIH010000293.1:0-28126 GCA_035631655.1 Terriglobales bacterium | reverse complement strand
GCGGACGTCCGCATTGGAGGCAATCCATTTCTTTCAGCGTGCAAAGAGAGGAGACTCAATGAAAACGAGGACTCTGGTTCGAATCGTTGCAATACTGGCCGTCTACCTATTTTGTTTTGTGGCGTCGATAGCATTTGCGTCCGGCCCCGACGTTATTCGAGCCTCCCGCCATGACACATCGCCCCCGCTGTCGCAGATGGCAATTCACTCGTCGTCCTCAACGACCGGGACCGACGGGCAAACTCCAATAGCACTAGCTACTGGAGCGGCCATCAGCAGCGCGAATGCAGATCTCGTGGCACAGCAGGCGGCTGGCGCGCTCACCGGGGTGACTGTGGTTTCCAGCTTCGACGGCCAGAGCGCCCAGGACACTCGTAACCTGCTCGGGTTTGCCTATGTTCCCCCCGATACCAATGGAGCAGTCGGCACTTCGCAGTTCGTGCAGATGGTGAATGTCACGATTGCTGTGTACGACAAGGGCACCGGCGCGCTGCAGTTAGGACCAGCGCTCATCCATACCTTCTGGACCGGTTTTGGAGGACCTTGCGAGTTTGCCGGGGATGGCGGCGACCCCGTGGTCTTGTTTGACCATCTGGCGAATCGCTGGTTGGTCAGTCAGCTGCAGTACAACAGCAACTTCACTCAGAACGAAGAGTGTGTTGCGGTCTCGACCAGTTCCGACGCCACGGGAAGTTACAACCGCTACGAATTTGATTTCGGAGCGAATTTTCCCGATTACCCGAAGTTCAGCGTCTGGCCGGATGCCTATTACAACTCCATCAACGTCTTTGTCTTTGCGCCGAAAGGTTTTGCGGGTGCAGAAGCGTGCGCTCTTAACCGAAACGCCATGCTCGCGGGGGCTCCCGCGACCATGATTTGTTTCCAACAGGCGCCAAGCGTGGCCAGCCTTTTGCCTGCCGATCTCGATGGCAGTACACTGCCTCCGGCTGGGGAACCTAACTTCTTCGTGGATCTCAGGGACTCGACCCATCTGAATCTGTTCGCGTTCCACGTGGATTTCAGCAACCCGGGCAATTCGACCTTCACCGGCCCCACTCTGATTCCCGTCGCCCCGTTTAGCGAGATTTGCGCGCGGGCTACCACTCTGGCATGCATTCCCGAGCCACCTCCGGGAGAAAAAGTGGACGGCCTCTCTGACCGGCTGATGTTCCGGCTGGCCTATCGCAATTTCGGAGACCATGAATCTCTCGTGGCCAATCACACGGTGAAGGGCGGGGCTTTAGCCGGCGTGCGCTGGTACGAGATTCGCAACCCCTTTACGCCAGTCGTTTACCAACAGGAGACGCTTGTCGATCCCAGTATCGATTACTGGCTGGGCAGTATCGCCATGGACAAGGCGGGAGACATCGCGCTCGGTTTCAGCGCTTCGAGCAACAGGCTCTTCCCAAGTCTCTACCTGACGGGGCGGGCGGCGACCGACCCGTTGAGCACAATGGCAGGACCGCTCGTGCTGTTCAATGGCACTGGTTCCCAGTTCAGCTCTTTTAAGAGGTGGGGAGATTACAGCAGCATGTCCGTGGATCCCACTGACGACTGCACATTTTGGTACACCAACGAGTACTACGCCACCACCAGCAGCTTCAACTGGCGCACGCGCATCGCAGCCTTCAAGTTCGACTCCTGCAAGGCGCATGGACACTAATTTCGAATTGAGCACCCCATGTACAGCATTCTTGGAACCGGCAGTGCGAAGCTGCGGGTTACCCATCTAACCCCAAATAATCCTGGGTGGCCCACCTTTGTGCGCTTTTTTGCGCAAAGGTGGGTAAGCCGAGAAGTTAACTGTCACACTCCTCTCTAAAGGCGTTCCACGCAGCTTTGGCACGGTGGCAGTGGAGGACAGCGGGAGGGTATCTCTTACCCAGGTTAGCGTCCCAAAGCGGACGCGAAACTAGGGCACTCGGCGACGAGTGTGGCACCACGGTTTTCAACCTGAATTCTTCTGGTCAGGGTAGATCTGGGCCAGCCGCGGGAAAAGCAGATTCCTCCCCGGCTGAAATCGGGTCGGAATGACAAGAAGGTTGAAGACTACAGATCGTCGGCGCGGCGCACAGACTGAGATGTAGCAGGGTTCTACTTGGAAGTTGCGGTCAGGGTATGCAGCGCCGGTGCCCACCCGTCGCAACAAACACAACGGGTAGGGCACCCGAGTACACGACCTCCGTGCTTTGCACTCCACACTGAGGTACGTACTGGGCCGAACACCGATGAAACGAATGTGTCGCCCTCCCCCAAGGTAAACACATGCGGCCAGCAGGTTCGGCCAGAACTGCGTTGCATCATATCTGTCCGCTTATAACAGTCAAGTTAAATTCGTACAAATTTCTGTCGGGAAGACTCCACTGTGTGGAAAAACACAACAAGGGTTGGTATCTCGACTAGAGGGTGGGCCCAAATTGTGGGCAGGACGTGAAATACGGCAGGCCCCCAGGCAATTTACCCCCTTTTGGATTGGGGTTTTCAATTCTCCTTGCCCAGCACCTGGCGCAGCTTGAAGCGCTGCAGTTTGCCGGTGGCGGTCTTGGGCAGTTCGGGAAAGAATTCCACCCAGCGGGGACGCTTGAAGACCGGCAGACGGCTCACCACAAATTGCTCCAATTCGCGGGCGAGCTGTGGCGTGCCGGCGATGCCGTCACGCAAGACCACACAGGCGACGGGCTTCAGCAACTGGTCGCGGTCTTCGCGGCCGACTACCGCGGCTTCGAGCACGACTGGATGTTCGATCAGCACGCTTTCAATTTCCACTGGGCTTACCCAGACGCCGCTGCATTTGAGCATGTCGTCGGAGCGGCCGGCATACCAGAAGTAGCCGTCAGCATCCTCGTAGTACTTGTCGCCGGTGCGCAGCCAGTGGCCCTGAATAGTGTCCTTCGTCTTGTCGTGCTGGTTCCAGTAGCAGGCGCAGGTGGCGTCGGATTTGATCAGCAGGTTACCGATTTGGCCGGGAGGCACCGGCTGATCGTTCTCGTCCACGATCCTGGCGTCGTACCCGGGCATGATCTGGCCGCTGGAGCCGGGACGAATGGCGCCGGGACGATTCGCGATAAACATGTGCAGGCCTTCGGTGGAGCCGATGGCGTCAAGGATCTCGACTCCAAAACGCTCTTTGAAACGGTGGAAGAGAGCGGCCGGCAGAGACTCGCCGGCGGAGATGCCGTAGCGAATCGAGGAGAGATCAAAGTCGGAAACAGCCGGGCTGTGCCCGGCTTGGACGGGTCGGAAACCCGTCCCCACACGTTCCGCTCCCATATCAGCGGTTGCCGAGGCAGGCGCTCGAACGGACTGCTCTCGATGGTGGGCAAGGAGCGCAGCATAGTTCGATGGGACCGAGAAAAAGAGCGTGGGGCGATAGCGCTCTATGACTTCGAACACGTTCTGCGGCTTGGGCGGGCCGGGCATCAGAATGCTCGTGCCTCCGATTGCTAGTGGGAAGTAAAGACTGTTGCCCAGGCCGTAGGCGAAGAACAGTTTGGCCACGCTGAAGCAGCGGTCGTGCTCGGTCATGTTGAGGATGCCCGTTGCGTAGCGCTCGGAAGCAACCACCATGTCGTGCTGTAGATGCACGCAGGCCTTGGGGAACCCGGTGGAACCCGAGGAGTAAAGCCAGAAGGCTGCGTCATCCTTATGAATGGCCTCGGCGACGAGCTCGGGCGAGTTGCGCTCGATAAGTTCTCCGAAACGAATCGTTCCTTGGGGTGGTTCGGCGGCCACGACAACGATTTTTTCCAGGTAGCGCAGATTCCCTTTTGCAATGGCCTGCAGCTGCGGGAACAACGGCTCGCTGACGATCGCTATCCGGGCACGGGAGTTGTTCAGCAGGTATTCGTAGTCGGAGGGCTTGAGCAAGGTATTAATGGGGACCGGAACGGCTCCAATCTTAATTGCTCCGAAAAAACTGAAGGCAAATTCCGGGGTATCCAGCAGCAGCAAGAAAACTCTTTCTTCGATGCGCACGCCCAGCTTGCGCAGCGCGTTGCCGAGCCGGTTCACACGTTCACAGAGCTGGCCGTAGGTGATGCGGCTGCCTTCGCACTCGATGGCGACTTTCTCGCCGCGTCCTTCCTGGATGTGCCGGTCGATGAAGTAGGATGCTGCGTTGAACTGATCTGGAAGAGAAATGGACGTGGAGCTCATTTCGGCAAGGCGCGCCGCTTGCGCAGGTCGTGGAGGACGACGCCGCCACTCACCGCGAAACAACCCACAGCAATCAGCGCAATGACTTCGGCGATTCCTCCACGAATGTGTAGGAAATCACCGAAGAAAGCCACAATCGCGCACGCCGTACCCAGCGCGTTCAGCCATACCGGAGCGTGCACCACCGGCACCTCACGGTAGCGAAAACGAAGCTGCAACATGAGCGCGACTAATCCGATGGCGGCAACTACGACCACCGACACCGGGTTCAGAAAATTGGCGCGGTTGGTGAAAATCACGATGGCGGCCAGCGTGGCAATCAGCAGGCCGGAGAGGATGACATTCCAGCGGCGTGGTTTGGTTCGGGGTTCGGGCAAGGTTCCTCGTGTGCAGTTTTCTATTGTAGACAGAGCCGGGCGTTCGGCAAAGCCGGAGGGCGGGACGCCCTCCGGACAGCCGGCGAGACGCCGGCGCTACTTCTCTATAGCTTGCTCCAGGGCTCGACGTGTGAATACCGTTGCCAAGTGGCGGCGGTATTCGGCGGAAGCGTAGTAATCGCTCAGGACCTCGACTCCTTCGGCAGCATGGGCGGCGGCTTCCGCGATGGCTGCGGTGGTTTTTCCGCCTAGCGCATCCTCGACTGCAGTTGCGCGGTACGCGATATGCGCGACACCGGTTATGCCGACTGCGACACTGTCGATCTTCGTGCCAGACTTTTTGAGGCGTACAGCTACGCCAACCACCGCATAGCCGGAAGCCGGATGGTGAAATTTCTTGTAAGCCACGTTCTGACCTTCGGTGCGAGGGACGCGGACTTCGGTGATGATCTCGTCCGGACGGAGCTCCGTAGTGAACATCCCGGTGAAGAACTTGGTTGCAGGAATGACGCGTTCTCCACTCCGGCTCGCGGTCACGATCTCGGCATCAAGAGCGAGAACGGCGGCGGGATAGTCGGCGGCTGGATGCGCGGCAGCGAGAGATCCGCCGATGGTGCCGCGGTTGCGCACCTGGATGTCTCCGATTTGCGAGGCGGCTTGAGCCAGCAGCGGGCAGGAGGCATGCAGGACTTTCGATGAGGCAATGTCGGCATGAGGCGTCATGGCGCCGATCACAATGCGGTCGCCGGATTCGCGAATGTGATTCAGCCCAGCGATGCGGCCAAGGTCAACCACAACGGACGGAGCGGCCAGGCGCAACTTCATTGCCGGCAGCAGGGTATGGCCACCGGCAAGGACCTTCGCGTCCTCGCGTGAGGCTAGCAGGTCCAAGGCTTCGCTCAGAGTGCGGGGAGATTCGTAGTCAAAATTGGCCGGAATCATGCGTTGCTCCTGGATGCTTTCCTGGAAACGTAAGTCCCTTGCGTTGCTCGGGATGACACGGGTTTGTGAGTGGGCTGTGGTTCGGTTTGGGCTGATGCTCGCGCCTGTTGCATGGCGCTCCAGACGCGCTCGGGTTTCAGGGGCATATCAATGTGCCGGATTCCGAGCGGCGAGAGCGCGTCACAGACGGCATTCACCATGCATGGCGTGGAGGCAATCGTGCCGGCTTCCCCCACTCCCTTGACTCCCATCGGATTCACGGGTGTTGGAGTAACGGTGCGGTCGAGCGTGAACTCGGGCAGCAGGTGCGCCTTGGGGAGCGCATAGTCCAGCAGCGTACCGGTCACGATCTGGCCTTCGTCGTTGTAGATCAGTTCTTCCCACATAGCCTGGCCCATGCCTTGCGCGATGCCGCCGTGGATCTGGCCGTCCACGAGCATGGGGTTGATTACGTTTCCGCAATCGTCTACCGCGACGTACTTGTCAATCTTGACTTCGCCGGTCTCGCCGTCCACTTCCACGGAGGCGATGTGGGCCCCGAAGGGGAACGTGAAGTTTGGCGGTTCGAAGAAGTGGGTGGCCTCCAGGCCGGGTTCGAATCCGGGAGGAATATTGCGTGCGGTGTATGCCGCCATGACCAGTTCGCCAAAGGCAATGGACTTTTTGCCGCCTTTGGCGCTGATGCGTCCGCGGCCGATACTGACATCGGAGGACTTGGCACCCAAGAGGTGGGCTGCAAGGGTGACCATCTTGGCTTTCAGCTTCTGCGTCGCCAGGTAGGCGGCGGTTCCTCCCACGGCTGTGGCTCGACTGCCAAAGGTGCCAATACCATAAGGAACGGCGAGCGTGTCCCCATGCAGGACAGTTACATCATCCGGATCGATGCCGAGTTCGTCGGCGATGAGCTGGGCGAAGGTGGTTTCTTCGCCTTGGCCGTGAGGCGAGGCGCCGGTCAGCACGGTGACCTTGCCGGTCGGCTCGATACGGACCGTTCCGCTCTCCCAGCCGCCTGCGGGTGTTGCGGCGGACGGGCCGATGGCGCAGATTTCCACGTAGGTGGATACGCCGACTCCATAATATTTGCCGTTTTTCCAGCCGCTTTTCTGGCGGCGGCGTAGGGTCTCGTAGCCTGACAGTTGCAGAGCACGCTTGATGCTCTCCTGGTATTTGGCCGAGTCGTACACAAGGCCAGTGACCGTGGTGAATGGGAACTCCTTGGGCTGGGGGAAATTCTTCACGCGGAACTGAGCCGGGTCCATGCCCAGCTCATGAGCGGCGACGTCCATGATGCGCTCGATGTTGTAGGTGGCCTCGGGACGTCCCGCACCGCGATAGGCGTCGGTGGACATTTTGTTGGTGAATACGCCCTGAATCTCGATGTCAATGGCGGGAATTTTGTAGCAGCCCGCCTGCATCAGCGCGGTGAGTTGCGGGATCAGTGGCGTAAGGAGCTGATGGTAGGCGCCCATGTCCGCGAGGATACGAACACGCAGGCCGAGGATGGTGCCATCCTTCTTAAGTGCAAGTTCGAGATCGTTGATGGTGTCGCGCCCATGAATGGTGGAGGTGATGTTCTCGCGGCGCGTTTCGGCCCACTTGACGGGACGTCCGAGCTTCATCGCCAGCCACGGCACCAGGCCTTCTTCGCGATAGACATTCAGCTTGCTGCCGAATCCCCCGCCGACTTCGGGAGCGATGACGCGCACCGCGGTCTCGGGCAGGCCGACCATCACCGAAATCTGGGTGCGGAGAAGATGGGGTATCTGCGTCGCTGACCAGACCGTGAGCCGGTTCTCGCCGGGCAAGTATTCTGCGAGCACAGCCCTCGCCTCCATGGCCATAGGAGCGAGTCGCTGATTGACCATGCGTTGTCTCACCACGCGGTCCGCCTTTTTAAAAGCGGATTGAATGTCACCGTTCTTCAGAGCATGCGTGAAGGCGCGGTTGGTTCGGAATTGCTCATGAATTACGGGACTGTCCTTCTCGAGAGCCTTCTCCATATTCACGACGACCGGGAGCGGCTCATAGTCCACTTCGATCAGTTCGGCGGCATCGCGTGCCGTGTAGAGATCTTCGGCAACGACTGCCGCTACGGGCTCACCCACGTAGCGGACGCGTCCGGTGGCCAGCACCGGATGATGTGGCACGTTCAAGCCGGGCATCTGGATGGCGCACGGCACCATACCCAGGCCGGTTAGGTCCTCAGAGATAAACACACCGATCACGCCCGGCAGAGCTCGAGCAGCGTCCGTGCGGATGGCGCGAATTTCGGCGTGCGCCATCGGCGAACGGGCGAACGTGCAATACAGCATGCGCGGAAGCTTGAGATCGTCGGTGTAGTGGCTGGTGCCCTGGATGAGGCGCGGGTCTTCCTTACGCTTGAGCTTCTTGCCGACCCAGACCGCTGCCTGCTTCGTGTTTCCCTTGCTGTTAGCTTTGCCGTTGCGGGCCATGGCTCACCTCGCCCCGGCGCGTGCCGAGACGCGCTTCGCCATCTTGCGGGAGGCATTCTTCACCGCATTGACGATGTTCTGGTAGCCCGTGCAACGGCAGACATTCCCGTTGATGGCTTCGCGGATCTCCGCGCTGGTGGGAGTGGGATGATTGGCCAGCAGGTCATGGGAGCACATCAGCATGCCGGGCGTGCAGAAGCCGCATTGCAAGCCGTGCTCCTCCCAGAAACCTTCCTGAAGCGCGTGCAGCTTGTTGCCCTGTGCCAGACCCTCAACAGTTGTGACCGAGCGGCCATCAGCCTGGACAGCGAGCACGGTGCAGGACTTCACGGCACGGCCGTCGAGCAGGACGGTGCAGGCGCCGCACAGCGAGGTTTCACAACCGATATGCGTGCCGGTCAGGCCGGCGACTTCGCGTAGGAAGTGCACCAGCAGGAGCCGAGGTTCGACGGGATGCCGGTGCGCTTCCCCATTGATGTTGATCGTGACATTCTTCTGCATGTATCCCCCAGGACCAAGAAGACCACGGCGGGCAAATTTCGAGGCGGCCAACAATAGCAAAAAGAACGTGAGACTTTCAAGGCGTAGAGCAGGTAATTAGCCGTACGGCGGGGGTTTAGCAGCTGCCCGCCATCCATTCGGCCGGGCGGGAATCGCCGTGGTTTATGGCGAAGAGCACGAGCTCAACGCGGCTGGAAATCCCTACTTTGTCGAAGATCCGGAAAAGGTATTTCTTGATAGTGTGCTGGCTCAGGCCCACTTCACGGACGATTTCGCGATTGCTGAGGCCGTCGGCCACGAGGGCGACCACTTGCTCCTCGCGTCCGGTCAGCAGATTGTGACCACAGGCATTCACGGCCCGCAGCGAAGGCACGTGAGTAACAACATCAAGCAGATAGTGCAGTTGTTGGGCATTCGCCCATACCTGGCCGCTGTGTACGCTGCGGATGCACTTGCCCAGAGTCTGGAAGGACGCTTCGGAGAAAGAGAAAAGACCTCGTGCACCGGAACGAAACGCGTTGATGACCAGATCGCGATCGTAGGACTCGGCCAACAAGATCTTGGCCAGGGCGGGGTGAGCCAAGTGGACTCGACGAAGGACGGCCAGCTCGCGTCCGCTGTCGGCTCCGTGATCGGCGGTCAGAATGGCCACATCCATCTCGTGCGAACTGAGATAACGGAGGACGGCATCGGGCTCCAGAGCGCAAGAGGTGACCACGAATTCGGCCCTGCGGCGCAGAGCGCGGATAAGGAGTTGAGAAGCCATCTGGGTGGAATCAGCCACAAGAACGCGCACCGGTCGGGAGCCGGGGACCGCTATGGTCATTAGTTCCTCGGTCCAAGAGACTGGGGGGAGGGCCGAAGAGAAAGTTTAGGTTTCAAAGGCAGGACATCTCATGTTCAGTTGTCACTATCGCGAGTGACAAATTCAACAATTCGGAACTGGGGCTTTGAGGTGAGAACAAGTAAGGTTTACAACCACTACCCTACAGCTGTCGACGAAACCGCTTGGGTGCCGACAGCTTCTACGGGAAACCACCCGCGAGTTCGGTTGCAGACACCACAGACCGATAGCATCACAGGAACTTCAACCAGCACACCGACAACCGTCGCAAGAGCCGCTCCTGAACCGGGCCCGAACAGCGCAATCGAAGTAGCTACCGCCAACTCGAAGAAGTTGCTTGCGCCGATCAGCGCACCGGGCGCAGCGACGCGATAAGGAATTCGCAATAGCCGCATCAGGCTGTACGCCAGGCCCGCGTTGAAGTACACCTGCACCAGGATGGGCACGGCGATCAGGGCGACGTGGAAGTACCGCGACGTGATGTTATCGGCCTGGAAGGCAAAAATGAGCACCAGGGTGGCGAGCAGCGCGCTGATGGTCACTGGCGCAAAACGTGGCAGCAATTCTTTTTCAAACCACTCGACACCGTGGCTCTTGATAAGCCAGCGACGCAAGGCACCGCCCACGAGTAGAGGAATCACGATGAAAGCGATTACGGAGTACAGCAACACCCGAAACGGCACGTGCAGGCTCGAAGCTCCGGCCACCAAAAACCGCACGATTGGCACGAAGAGGAACAGCATAATCAAGTCGTTCACCGAGACCTGCACAAGAGTGTAAGCAGGGTCGCCACTGGTGAGATGCGACCAGACAAACACCATCGCAGTGCAAGGCGCGGCGGCGAGGATAATCGTTCCCGCGATGTACTGGCTGGCATCAGCCGGGGAAATCCAAGCCTGGAACACGTAGCGAAAGAATAGCCACCCGAACATAGCCATCGAGAATGGTTTCACCAGCCAGTTCACGAAGAGAGTGACCAGCAGACCGCGGGGATTCTGACCGACGCGCCTGATAGACGCGAAATCAACTTTCATCATCATAGGCACGATCATCAGCCAGATGAGCACTGCGATAGGCAAGTTCACCTGGCTACCACGACCAAACTCGATGCCACGAAGCGACGCAACGGCGGATGGAGCTGCCTTGCCGAATACGATGCCAGCGACCATGCACAGCCCGACCCACAGAGTCAGGTAGCGCTCGAAGAAGTTCAGCCGCTTGGGTTCTCCGAGACCGGAGATGGATTCAACAGCCGTGCTCATCACTCATTCCTTCCTAGACGTGTACTGCAGTGGTCTTGAGCTTCGTCAATGCGGCATAGGGTCGCCATTCGTCCACGGTGCAGGCCCCGCCCTTGATGGCTTGCTTCAGGCGCTCGATGTCGTGCCGCAATGCGCCGTCTTCTTTGAACGCAGCTCGCAAGAACTCGAACAACTGTCTTCGCACTGCCTTCTGCGGCTCCGCTAAGCGATAGAAGATACGAAACCCGTCGCGACGATCCTGAACTAGACCAGCGTTCTTCAGATATGTGAGATGACGCGAGACGTTGGGCTGCGAGTTGTTGAGCACGTACTGAACGTCGCACCCGCAGAGTTCACCGTGAAGCAAAAGATTGATGATGCGCAAGCGATTCTGGTCGGCCAGCCCCTTGAAACACTTCTGCAGTTCCTTCATTTCTCTATATTCGCATACATGCATACAGGTATGCTAGTATGTTGTCGAAATTCGTTCAGGGGTTAAACTCGTGCCGCCATCGAAACCCAAGGTTCTATTCTTGTGTACGGGTAATTCAGCACGCAGTCAAATGGCTGAAGGATACCTTCGCCACGTCGCGGGCGATCAGGTCGAGCCGCTCAGCGCTGGCATTGGGCCGAAGGGGTTGAACCCGCTGGCCGTCGAAGCCATGCGGGAGATAGGCATCGACATTTCTAAGCAGCGGTCGAAGGATGTTCGCGAGTTCTTAGGTCAAGCGATCCCATACGTCATCACGGTCTGTGACAACGCACGAGAGCGGTGCCCGATCTTCCCACGCACTTACAAGTTCCTCCATTGGAGCTTCGATGACCCCGCCGCCGCTCAAGGTTCGCACGATGAAAAATTGACCCTGTTTCGTCGAGTGAGAGACGAACTGCGGCGGCGAATTGATGAGGAGCTAGTCAGTTCTTTCCCTGCCGGGCATGTGACCGCGGGATAGTTGGTGAAACATCTCCAGAACGCTCATTGATGGTTCGGGGCGTTGATGCCTCTTCTCAACACCAGCGGTTGTTGCCAGCCCCTGCGGGGCTAAGTACAATCCACACTCCTAAGGAGGACCTATGAAGGACATGTTTGCGATTGCATTGCTCTGCTTGCTTTCGCTGTCGCTAGCCGCCGGTCAACAGGCGTCCAAGGCGAGCGGTGCCGAGGATCAGATCAAACAACTTGAGCAGGACTGGGTACAGGCGACCATCAAGGAGGGCGCAGTTGCGGTAGATAAATATGAAGCAGACGACATCATGTCCACCGACCCCAGCGGGCGCGTGACCGACAAAGTGCAAGACAAGAGAGATCTGAGTTCGGGCGACCTGAAGTTCCAGTCCATGGAGGTGAGCGATCTGAAAGTCCACGTCTACGGCAACACCGCTGTCGCCACCGGAGCCACAACCTTGAAGGGCACCTTTAAGGGACAGGACATCAGCGGCAAGTATCGCTTCACCGATACCTGGGTCAAGCGAAACGGCCAGTGGCAGGTGGCGGCGTCGCAGGGCACCAAGGTGCAGGAGTAAGCTTTAAACGATGGCCAGGCACTTGCGGGATGCGCGGGACGTCACAGAAGATTGAGTTTGCGCTCGGCGATCCGGAAACTAGGCGGTAGCCGGCGAAATCGCGATTACTAGTTTTGCTCGGGCGTGCCCTGTGGCCAGATACCGGATAGCCTCCGCGACCTCACTCAACCTGTAACGCCTTTCAATGACCGCTGTTACCTTTCCGGCCTCCATGAGATCGCGCATGACGGTCAGGTCCTGTTTGGTTATTTTCGTAATAAAGATGACGAACTTGTGGCTCACGAACCGCGACAACACAGGCGCTATTAGCACGGCGCGAGCGAGAAAACCGATCATCGATCCGCCCGGTCCTATTCCGGCCCCGACGTATATCCCTTTGGGATTCAAGACGCGCCTGAATGTTGACAACGAATGGTTGGCCACGAGATCGAAAATCAGATCGTAGCGTTGCCCACTCTTGGTGAAATCCTGTCGGGTGTAATCAATGACGCGATCCGCACCGATCGATCGCACCATGTCCACATTCCTCGTACTGCATACGCCTGTAACATCGGCGCCGAACGACTTGGCGATCTGCACAGCGAACGTTCCCACGCCTCCCGCCGCGCCGTTAATCAAGACCTTCTGCCCCGGCTGAATCTGCCCCTTATCGCGAAGACCCTGCAATGCAGTAAGTGCCGCAATAGCTACAGAAGCCGCTTGCTCAAACGTCACGTTATCCGGCTTCGTGGCCAATGTCGACTCCGAAGCACAGGCATACTCGGCAAACGCCCCGGGGCACGCTCCGAACACCTCGTCGCCTGGTTTGAACTGGGTTACGTCCTTGCCCACCGTTTCAACCTGGCCGGCCACATCACGGCCTAGTCGTGTGTCCTTTGGTTTGAGCAGCCCGAACGCTAAGCGACCGATGTACGGCTTGCCTTCCATGAGGTGCCAGTCAACTGGATTGGCAGAAGCCGCGCGAACTTTTATCAAGACTTCATTGTCTTCAGCGGTCGGCCTTTCAATTTCTTCACACTTGAGAACATCGGGTGAGCCATAGCGCTGATAAACAATAGCTTTCATCAGGACTCCCGTTTTCCGGACTACTGAAGGATAGCCCCTCGAAGCATTTCGTCAATGCGCCAAGTCGCCTGAAACTGCGGACCGAGCCTCCCATAGGAGGCCCGCCCGGCATGGTTGGCGAAATATCGCCACTGCACTCACAACGGGTGCGGGGCGGGCGCAGTGCGCGCGTTCATTTGTGGCGGGGGGGTAGTTTTGGCGCGGGTTGGGGCCGATGCTCTTGGTCTCGACGGCCCCGGCGATCCTCGCAGTGAAATCAGAACAGGCAAAGCATCTCGAACAGGAGATTGGCCGCCAGCAGCGACGTGATTTCCTGGCTGTCGTACGGCGGCGAGACTTCGACCAGATCGCCTCCCACCAGGTTCAAGCCTAGCAGGCTGCGCACCAGTTCCAAGGCTTGCGCACTCGACAAACCACCTACCTGCGGCGTACCGGTGCCGGGAGCAAATGCGGGATCGACTACGTCAATGTCGAAGGTCACATAGGTCGGGCGTTTGCCAAACTTTTTCAAATGCCGCCGCACCGGACCCAATCCGTCTTGATGGAGCTCTTCCGAAGTGATGATCTTGATGCCGTGCTTGCGGGCGAAGTCGAAGTCCCCTTCTCCATACACCTGCCCGCGCAATCCAACTTGCAGCGCAAAACCACCGGCAATTAACCCTTCTTCCACCGCGTATTTCACGGGAGTGCCGTGAGAGTGCGGGCTGCCGAAGTATCCACCCCAGGTGTCGCCATGGGCATCGAGTTGCACGAAGGCCACAGGTCCGAACTGTTTGTGAATGGCGCGCAGAATCGGCAGGAGAATCGAGTGATCGCCGCCCACGCAGACGGTCCTGGTTCCGCTCTGCAGAACGGCGGTTAATTGCTGCGTGATCCGCTGGTAGGTGTCCTCAATCGAAAGCGGATTAATGGACAAGTCTCCAAAATCGGCGATTCGCCACTTCTCGAAGGGATTGACCTTCAATACCGGGTTCCAGGGGCGAATCATCGCCGACTGCACCCGGATATTGCGCGGCCCGAAGCGTGGTCCACTGCGGTAGGTGGTTCCGCCATCAAAGGGTATGCCGATCAGTGCAATGTCGAGCTCCTCGGCCCGGGGCAAATGCGGCAGACGCATGAAGGTAGGGACGCCCGAGAACCGCGGATAGACCAGCGCGTCTACCGGTTTGGGATGCGGCGTGTTTCTCTTCTTCGGTTTCATGCGGGCGCGCGAATTATAAAGCATGCTCGCCGTCGGAGACCGCGCAGCTTTATTCGTTCGATATGCTATGTTTCTAGCTTCTCTGACAAACCAGCAACGAGGCGCGCACCATGCCGCGATACGAATACCGCAATCTGAGTCCCATGCCGGCGGCCGAGAAGACTTTCCTGGAGTGGGTCGATTCCCTGGATCAGGAGTTCATGAATCGCAATCCCGAGCACCGCAGCGAGGTAGTTCGCGATGCGCTGCATCAGCTTTATCTCGGCCGGCCCTATGCTCCGCCTGACTCGGGCGCGCCCTTGGCAACGCAGGCGCTGGTGAACTCTTTCGATCCCCGCAGTGCGACGCTGGAACCGGAATACTACGGCGACGTGGATGCCGCCAAATATGCGGAGCGCAAGCCGCTGATCTGGTTCTGGATGATGTACGACCGCTCGCCCATTGGGCTAAACCACTGGCTGGGATTTCGCGTCCGCGCCATGCTGGCTCGTCATGTGTTCAACCATTGCGGCAAGAACGTCAAGATTTTTCACGGGGTGGAAGTCTCCTACGGCTACAACCTGACCGTCGAAGACAACTGCGTGATTCACAAGTACGTGCTGTTGGACGACCGCGGCGAAATCATCATCCACGAAGGAAGCTCGATTTCCGATTATGCCAACGTCTATTCGCATGCCCATGATTTGAACGATGGCATGATCGTGACCAACCAGAAAACTGAAATTGGCCCGCGGGCGCGCATCACGTATCACGCTACTGTGCTGAGCGGCGTGCATGTGGCGGAGCATGGGATGGTAGGCTCGATGGGCGTGGCATCCAAGAACGTGGAGCCCTATCACGTGGTGGCGGGTGTGCCGGCCAAGCCAGTCAAGGTGAAGCCCATCGCACCCGAGGAGTTGCGGAAGGCCTACGAGAAGCAGTAGCCCATTTTCAGCGCGTGCTTACGAGTCGATCTTACTTGTTCTGGCTCATGGTGCTGGCCGACAATCGGTCTAGTTCTGCGATCTGTTTTTGCGCAATAGCGAGGTCGTCAGCATTGGGGACCAGCCGAATGTAATTGCGAATGTGGTCGGCTGCGGCCTTGTAATCGCGTTTCTGCGCGAGAATGATCCCCAACAGGTACTCCAGTTTCGGAACCTGGTGCCGTACATCTGTTGTCAGACCCTGAGCCGCGCTTTTTTCCGCCTGGTCAAAACTTTTCAGGTAATAATTGGCGACCGCGTTGTAGTAGAAGTACTGAGGAAAGCTCACCGGATTGAGCTTGAGCAACTGTTCGGTTTGGTCCGCCAGCACTTTCCACTGCTTCTCCTTCAGCGCCAACTGAGCCAGTTCTTCGTACGGGCTGATGAACTTTGAGTCTGCAGCCAGCGCTTGCTGGAAGGAGACTTTTGCCGAAGCAGAGTCGTTCAACTGCAACTGCATGCGTCCGAGTTCCAGCCAAGCCACCGCGTATTTCGGATAGACTTCCACGGCCTTGCTGAATTCGGCCCCGGCGGCGCTCCAGTCGCCTTTTTTTTCGTCTTCCCGGCCCTTGTCGTAATGCTTGCGAGCCTTTCCAGGAGCCAAGGCAGTGGTAGCGCTGATTGTGAAGCCTTCCACCTGTTTCATTCGGTGCAGCACGATGACCCCAACATCCGCATTTCCAAAATCACTGACTTTGCTGGCCAGTTCGACCAGTTGCGAGGTGAACCCTGGCAAGACCGCCTCCAGTTCGCAATCGCGCATGTCACGGAGCGCAATCCCGGCGTTAGGGCCGGTACGCGGTGCCGTGAGCGCAGCAGAGAGACCGGAATCATTTTCTTCGGCGCTGGCCACCATTTGCCGCGCACTGCGGTTCAGGTCGACGCTGAAGCCGCCTTTCCGGTCGGTGTATCCCTCAGCGCGTACGGTTCCTTTGCAGACACTCTGGATGAGCGCTTCATCGGTGAGAGGCGTGCCATCATCGATCACGACCTTCCCGGACAAGAATGCCGGGCCGTGGGTATCAACTGGAAAGGGAGCACTGGGGGGCAGGTTCGGGGTAGGGTTACGGTTTGGCGTGCTGCCGACTCCAGAATTCCGTCCCCCGGATCCGCTTCCCGGCCGACTCTGAGCAGCAAGACTCGTCGTGAGACCCACCACCAGGAAAAGCGTGAAAATACGCGACTTCATGTCACACCCCACAAGTGGACAAATTGTATGCCCAATTTCAGGAAGCCCGCGAGAAATAAATCAGAGCCTCGGCCGCAAACTACCGCCCTAATTTTGAACTACAGTCATAGGGCCGTCCTTATTCCATTCGCTGATCCGCGGGTTTGAAACCGGAACGCGTGTTCGAGTTGTTCGGAGAGCTAGCGAAAGATCTCGCTGCGGAACGGCGGCAACCGTCGCCGGATCCGATCTCGCCCGTAATGCACTCGGAATACGGACCTTACGTGTTAGTATCGAAATCATTCGCTCATGACGCTGCACACTGTCGACCTCGTGTTTCAGGTGATCGTGTTTCTATTTGCGATCAGCATTCACGAGTCCGCGCATGCCTGGATGGCGAATCGCCGGGGTGACCCTACGGCCAGCATGCTGGGCCGAATTACTCTCAATCCCATTAAGCACATTGACCCGATTGGAACGATCCTGTTGCCCGCCATCGCAATGTTTGCGCATATTCCCGTGCTGGGCTGGGCGAAGCCAACTCCGGTAAATCCCCGTAATTTCAGGAACCCAGTACTGGATGATGTCCTGACGTCGGTGGCGGGTCCGGTGAGCAACTTCCTGGTAGCCTCGGCCGCGGTCATCTTCTTGCTGTTGATTTCTTTAAGCTCACAGCAGGGGCACCGCATTGTCCAAACTCTGCCCTATGCCTATGCTCTCGGTTTAGTGGGACTTGGCACGGATTCCGCTCTCGTGCCTCTCAGCTTACTTTTGTACGACTTGATGATCATTAATGTCGTACTTGGCGTATTTAATCTGATCCCTGTGCCGCCCTTGGATGGAAGCCACGTGCTCCGTCATTGCCTATCCGGCTCGGCTCTCGCTGTGTACGACCGGCTTGGCTTCTTTGGCCTCCTGGTGCTGGTCTACTTTGGCGGAAGTCTGCTGGGACGCCTCATTTATCCTGTACTCGGCGTTTTCAATTCCATTTTGATGAGCTTTTGATGACCTCACGCTCCAACCACCGCAAACGCGTGCTCAGCGGAATGCGCGCCACCGGCAAGCTGCACCTGGGGAACTATGTCGGAGCTCTCGACAACTGGGTGCGGATGCAGGACCAGTACGAATGCTTTTTCTTTGTGGCGGACTGGCACGCGCTGACGACCGATTACGCCGATACTTCGCAGATTGAACAGAACTCGGTTGAGGTACTGCTGGATTGGCTGGCTGCCGGGCTAGACCCGGAGCGCTGCACCATGTTCATCCAGTCGCACGTGCCGCAGCATGCCGAACTGCACCTCCTGTTCTCGATGATCACGCCGCTGGGCTGGCTGGAGCGGGTGCCCACCTACAAGGAGCAGCGCGAGAACATTACGGAGAAGGACCTGGGCACTTATGGTTTCCTCGGTTATCCCGTGCTGCAGGCGGCCGACATTCTCATTTATAAGGGCGACTTTGTGCCGGTAGGCGAGGACCAAGTACCACACGTCGAACTTACGCGCGAGATCGGCCGCCGCTTCAACATGTTCTATGGCAAGCGCCGGCCAGTATTTCCCGAACCCCAGCCGCTGCTCACGCCCGCCGCCAAGCTGCCCGGCACCGACGGGCGCAAGATGTCGAAGTCATACGGCAACACCATCATGCTGACCGACCCGGAGCCCGTGGTTCGACAGAAGCTGAAGACGATGGTGACGGACCCGGCACGGGTTCGCCGCACGGACCCAGGGAATCCGGACGTTTGTCCGGTTGGCGATCTTCACAAAATCTTCAGTGATCGGGCCGCGATTGAAAAGGTGGATGTTGGTTGCCGCTCTGCCGGGATCGGCTGCATCGAGTGCAAGAGCTGGGCTGCCGATGCCCTGGTTAACATCTTGAATCCTATGCAGGCGCGCCGCAAAAAATACGAGGACAATCCCAAGCTGGCCTGGGATATTCTGGAAGCGGGCTCGGCGCGCGCCCGCAAGGTGGCCAACGCCACGATGAACGAAGTGCGCGAAGCTATGGGTATGACCCAGAAGTATGAGGCGTAGAACGCCCAAGGCACCAAGTAACGGAATGTCAGCATTGCAGAGCAGGGGATGAGCGAAGGATTTGAGCGAAGAATCGAAGACCAATTCTGAGATGCCGGGCATAGCAACTCCCACGCCAGAAACCCGCCCGGCTGCTGGCCCTCAGATGAACAAGGCCGAGCAAACCGACTTCCCTTTCGCGGTTGCGGTCGGTGACGTCTACGACGGTCCCCTGGATTTGCTCCTCGATCTCATTCGCAAGCAGGACATTGACATCTACGACATCCCCATTGCGAAGATCACGGCGCAATACCTGGCTTACGTAAGCAAATTGCGGGAGCTGGATGTGAACGTGGCCGCCGAGTTCATCTACATGGCCTCGGTTCTCATTCACATCAAGTCGAAGATGCTGCTGCCCCGCGATCCCGATGCGCCGCCTGAGGAACAAGAGGATCCACGCTCCGAGCTGGTCAATCGCCTGCTCGAGCACGAAAAGTTCAAGTCCGCAGCGCAGATGTTGTTACAAAAGCAGCAGATCGAAGAAGCGGTCTGGTCGAATCCCGCTCTGAAAGAATTTAAGGATGCTGAGGGCACCGAGCCGGAAATAGCTGCCGATGTGATCGACCTGGTAAGGACCTTCCAGAAAGTCATCGATCGCGCCAAGTCTCGTCCCATCATCCAGGTGGACGAGGAAGCGGTTACCGTCAGCCAGATGATCGACTACTTGCGTCGGCGCCTAACCTTGGAAGAACGCCCAGTGCGATTAATGCAACTGCTGCACAACGTGAATTCGCGTAACGCCCTGGTGTGCATGTTTCTCGCTCTGCTCGAACTGGTGCGCCTGCAAGCCATCCAGGTTCGTCAGGATCGCCTGTTCGGGGAAATCGTCGTCCGCAAGCACGCGCACTTCGATGAGATCATGAACGAACAGGCTGCTGTGCGCGATGATTGGAAATAGAGTGGTCAGTGGTCAGTGGTCAGTGATCAGTGATCAGAAACCAGTGGTCATATAAAGCCACGAGTTGCTGGTGATTCAGGCCCGAAGAGGCGAGATGAGAGAGCCCGACACGGAAATGCCGGGTAATGCGAAAAATAATGCACAAGTCCAATAAAGACGACACCATCACCCAATGAGTCTCAAGGCCAAACTCGAAGCCATTATCTACGCGGCGGAGAGCCCCGTCACGCTCGATCAAATCGTCCACCTGGTTCAGGAGTCACCGGAGAATGACACCGCGCTCAGGTCGCAAGTCCGCACTGGTCTGGAAGAACTGGTGGAAGAGTACGCTTCCGCCGATCATGGCATCGAGATACGCCAGGTGGCAGGCGGCTATCGCATGGCGACAAAACCGGAGCAGCACGATGTGGTTCGCGCCTTCGCCAAGAGCTTGAAGCCGCCCATCCGTCTATCGCTGCCGGCGCTGGAGACTCTGGCAGTCATCGCCTACAAGCAGCCGGTCACAGTACCGGAGATCAGCGAAATCCGCGGCGTAGATTCCAGTGGCGTGATCGCCACGCTGCTCGATCGCAAGCTCATCACGACAGCGGGGCGCAAGGTGGTCATCGGTCGCCCCATCCTTTACAAAACGACCAAGGAATTCCTGCTGCGGTTCGGGCTGAAAGACGTTAGTGAACTACCGAGTATGGAGGAATTCGAGAAGCTGGTAGCCGAATCCTTTCAGGCCGACTTGTACCCAGCCGATGAAAGCTCTGAAGCGGGCGCGGGTGCGACCCTAGAGGGCAGTTCCCCAGCGTCCACTGGTAACGAAACCGCGCACGAAGAGCACGTCGAGACCGGAAAACCCAACGAATAAAGTCAATCGGTAAATGCAGAGCGCGCGTTGACCCTCATTGAAAACGCTCGTTATACTTTCTAAGAGCCTGATTCCAGACTGGGAGCTACATGTCTTTATCGGCAGTGATCGTAGATGATGAGCAACTGGCCCGTGACGAACTGGCGTTTCTGCTGAAAAATGTGGGTGATGTCGATGTTGTGGCCCAGGGCAGGAATGGGCTGGAGGCGATCAACCTCATCCGCGAGTACAATCCAGATCTGGTTTTTCTGGATGTCCAGATGCCGGGATTGGACGGTTTCGGCGTCATCCAGAAGCTCCTCGACAAGAAAGTTCCTCTCCCCAAAATTGTCTTTGCCACGGCCTTTGATCAATACGCTGTCAAAGCTTTTGAGGTAAACGCGGTTGACTACCTGCTGAAGCCGTTCGACAAGAAACGGGTGGCGCAATCCGTGCAGAGAGCACGCGAGAAGCTGGACGCCACCGGGACTCCCGCCGACAAATTGGAGACCTTGGTCCGCATGCTGGAGTCGCAGAGGATTCCCGCGGCTAAGATCCTACTGAAGGCCGCAGGGCGGCTGTTCCTGGTGGACCAGAAGGATATCTGCTATGCATCCATTGAGGATGGCGTGATTTCGGTGGTTACGGCCGGCGTAAACGGCTTGGAAGGCCAATCGAATTGCCGAACTTTAGAGGAACTGCTGGCTTCCCTCGATTCCAACCTGTTTTGGCGGGCCCACCGCTCTTACCTCGTGAATATCAATCGCATTCGGGAAGTGGTGCCTTGGTTCAAGAGCTCCTACCAGTTGCGCATGGATGACAAGAAGCAGACCGAGATTCCCGTCAGCCGGGCCCAGACCAAGAGGCTGAGGGAGTTGTTTGGACTGTAAGGCATCGAGGTCTGCCGAGTACGGCAATACCCTTTACACGTCGTATTTAGGTGTCCACCAAACGTATCCTTCCACTCGCATCGTTTCGCGAGCGCGTGCCTGCTCGGGAGACAAAACAAGAAACGGCGGCCGACTTCGTGGCCGGCCGCCTTTCGAGGGAGGGCTTAGGAGGCTAATGCCTCCAGCCCAGGTCGATTCCGGATTATCAGAGTTGACCCTTCCAAACTGATCAGCTGTTTTCTCTTGAGCTCGCCTAGGACACGAGTCACAGTTTCGCGCGAGGATCCGATCATCTGCGCGATCTCCTCGCGCGTCAGTAGCGGACACCCATGACCGGGTCGCGATTGTTGTGGCCATTAGCCCAAGAAAGCAGGAGCTTGGCGATTTTTCCGGCCGACGAGGGGGCTAGCAAAATTTCCTGAATGTCCCGGCAGGCGTCCTGATATTCCTTGCTTACCGCGCGTGCGGCGCGCAGACCTGCCCCGCCGACCTGCCAGCAGCGTTCCAGTTCCTCCACCCACAGTCCATTCGTCTCAGCTCTGAACAGATTGCACGGCTGCAGAAGCGGGCGGGATTGATACTCTCCCGCAAACGCGTGTTGGAGCAGCTGAGGACCACGCAGAATCTGCGGCACCGGCAACTGCTTGCCAACGCGCTCGCTGATCTGGACGCCAAAATTGCCGATTTGGAATAGGGAGGGTTAGCAAGGTGAAGCTGCGATAAGGCGCGGCTTCTCTGACGTATAATGATGCTTTCATGAAAGCTTACGTGTACGTTTCCCTCAAGAAGAGTGTCCTAGATCCCCAGGGTAAAACCATTCATGGGGCGCTGAACAAGATGGGCTTCAAGGGATTGGAAGGCGTGCGCCAAGGTAAGTTTTTCGAAATTACCTTGGATGGCGGCTTGACCAAGGCGGAAGCCCAGACTGAGGTTGAACGTATCGCTCGCGAGGTGCTTACCAATCCGGTGATCGAGGAATTCCGTTTTTCGCTGGAGGATTAGGGCCCCTCAGCGAATCGGCAAGCCGGGTGGAAAGTCAGAGGAGTTCAGTCGCCCGCCATTTCCTTAGGAGTACATATTATGTGCGGGATAGTGGGATACGTTGGTAAGAAGCGGGTTGTACCCGTAATTCTCGACGGGTTGAAGCGCCTCGAGTACCGGGGCTACGACTCGGCCGGGATTGCGGTAGCCGGTAATGGTGGTGCCCTTCAAGTGCGCCGTGCGGAGGGCAAACTACGCAACCTGGAAGAGGTGATCCGTCTCAAGCCCATCGACGGCACCTACGGCATTGGCCACACCCGCTGGGCTACTCACGGACGCCCCACCGAGGAAAATGCTCATCCGCATCGCGACTGTACTGGACGCGTGGTGGTTGTGCATAACGGCATCATCGAGAACTACCTCCTGCTGAAGAAGAAGCTAATTGAAGAGGGTCACAAGTTCACCACCGAAACGGATACCGAGGTCATTGCGCATCTGGTCGAAAAGTATTTCCTCAAAACTGGGAATGGTCATCATCCCGCGCTGGAAGAAGCGGTTCGCAAAACCGTAAAAGAACTGAGCGGCGTCTTTGCTCTGGCAGTTATCTCCGCGGATGAGCCCAACAAGATCGTGGCGGCTCGCAATGGGCCGCCGGCTGTGATCGGACTTGGCAAGGACGAGTACTTCGTGGCCTCCGACGTTCCCGCCATCCTCTATCACACCCGCGATCTGTTCTTTCTGGCCGACGGTGATCTGGCGGTCATTACGCCCGAAGGGGTGCAGTTGAGCGATTTCGATGGCAAGCCCATCGTACGGCAAGTTCAGCACGTGACCTGGGACCCGATCATGGCGGAAAAGGGCGGGTTCAAGCACTTCATGCTGAAAGAGATTTACGAGCAGCCGAGGGCAGTTCGCGACACCACCCTGGGCCGCGTCTCGCAAGAGACCGGACAGGTGTTCCTCGATGAGATGGAGATCTCAGAAGCAGAGTTCAAGGCGGTGAAGAAAATCAACATCGCCGCCTGCGGGACCAGTTGGCATGCGGGCCAGGCGGGCAAGTTCATGATCGAGACCCTGGCGCGGGTTCCGGTGGAGGTCGACTACGCCAGCGAATGGCGCTATCGCGACCCCATCATTGAGCCGAACACGATTACGCTGCTGATCTCCCAGTCGGGCGAAACCGCCGACACGATTGCCGCTCAGCGGGAGGCCAAGGCGAAGGGGTCCAAAACCCTGGCGATTTGCAACGTGGTGGGCTCGATGATCACCCGCGAGGCGGCGGGGACGATCTACACCCACGCCGGGCCGGAAATCGGCGTGGCTTCAACTAAAGCGTTCACGGCCCAGATGACTGCCCTGTATTTGTTCGCGCTCTATCTTGCCCAGCTTCGAGGCGCCATTACGGTGGAGCAGGCTAAGGAAGCCGTCCAGGAAATGACGCGCATTCCCGGCAAGCTCGAGCACTTGCTCACCCACGAAGAAGATTGTGAGGACTTGGCGCGGGAGTATGTCCGGTCCCAAGACTTCTTGTTCCTGGGTCGCGGCATCCATTACCCCATCGCCCTGGAAGGCGCCCTGAAGCTGAAGGAAATTTCCTATATTCACGCCGAGGGGTATCCAGCGGGCGAGATGAAGCACGGACCCAATGCATTGATCGACGAAAATCTTCCCGTGGTGATCATCGCCACGCGCGATTCGAAGGATCGCGGCTCGATGGTGCGTTACGAGAAGACTATTTCTAATCTGAAGGAGGTCAAGGCGCGCTCCGGCAAAGTCATTGCCTTGGCGACGGAAGGTGATGATGAGATCGCCGAAGCCGCTGATCACGTGATCTACATCCCGCCGGCTCCAGAGGAATTGTCGGCAATCCTGGAAATCGTTCCCTTGCAATTGTTGGCCTACCATATCGCGGTGCGGCGCGGGTGCGATGTGGATCAACCCAGGAATCTGGCGAAGTCGGTGACAGTGGAATAGGACGCGCCGGACCGCAGGCGGCGGACACCTGTGACCTGAGACCTGCCCCCCTACGCGCCCTCCCCCAGATTCTTATTCTTTCTGCTCCTTGCGCATCCGCAGCTCCCTTTCCCTCATCTAAAACATTGACAGTGATTCACTCAACTCATATCATAAGCCTGAGCGCAATCCCGAATACGCGATAATAAGTATATTGTTTTAAGGTATTTATAAGTCTTAGGAGGACCCAGATTATGGGCAAGATTATCGGCATTGACTTGGGGACTACCAACTCCGTCGTGGCCGTGATGGAAGGCGGCGAGCCGAAGGTGATTCCCAATGAAGAAGGTGGGCGGACGACTCCCTCGGTCGTCGGCTTCACCAAAACCGGCGAGCGGCTGGTTGGGCAAGTAGCCAAGCGCCAAGCTATTACGAACCCAGAGAACACCATTTATTCCATCAAGCGCTTCATGGGACGGCGCTTTGACGAAGTCACTGAAGAAATGAAGATGGTGCCCTACAAGGTTGTCCAGTCGGGCGACCACGTGGCCGTGGTGGCACAGGGCAAGGAGTACACGCCGCCGCAAGTTTCCGCCATGATTCTCCAGAAGCTGAAGAAGGCGGCAGAAGATTATCTCGGGGAACCGGTGACCGAGGCGGTCATCACAGTTCCGGCGTACTTCAATGACGCGCAGCGGCAGGCCACCAAAGATGCCGGCAAAATTGCCGGACTCGATGTGAAACGAATCATCAATGAGCCCACGGCAGCGGCTCTTGCCTATGGCCTCGATAAGAAGAAGGACGAGACCATCGCGGTTTATGACTTTGGCGGTGGCACATTCGATATTTCGATTTTGGAAGTCGGCGAAGGTGTTATCGAGGTCAAGGCGACTAACGGAGACACGCACTTGGGTGGTGACAACATCGACCAGCGCATCGTGGACTGGCTGGTAGACGAGTTCAAGAAGGATGAAGGCCTTGACCTGCGTGGCAAGGGGAACGAGATGGCGCTGCAGCGTCTACGCGATGCAGCCGAGCGCGCCAAGATTGAGCTCTCGACTACCATGGAGACCGAAATCAACCTGCCTTTCATCACGGCCGATGCCAGCGGGCCGAAGCACCTCGTCAAGAAGCTGACCCGGGCCAAACTGGAGTCCATGGTGGAAGACATCATCCAGCGCTCGGTCGGCCCGTGCAAACAGTGCATGAGGGACGCCGGGATTGATGCCAGCAAGATCAACGAAGTCGTGCTGGTCGGCGGCCAGACCCGTATGCCTCGCATCCAGGGGCTGGTGAAAGAACTATTCGGCAAGGAAGGACACAAAGGCGTTAACCCGGACGAGGTGGTTGCGGTCGGTGCGGCGATCCAAGGCGGCGTGCTCAAGGGCGAGGTCAAAGACCTGCTGTTGCTTGACGTCACTCCGCTGACGCTCTCAATCGAGACGTTGGGAGGTGTAGCTACGCCCATGATCCCGCGCAACACCACCATTCCGACCCGCAAGACGGAGACGTTCTCAACCGCCGCTGATAATCAGACCTCGGTTGAAGTGCACGTCCTGCAGGGCGAACGACCTATGGCGGCGCAGAATCGCACGCTGGGCAAGTTTCACCTGACCGGAATTCCGCCGGCCCCGCGCGGCCTGCCGCAGATCGAGGTCACATTCGACATCGATGCCAACGGCATCCTCAACGTGACTGCGAAAGACATGGCCACGCAGAAGGACCAGAAGATCACGATTACGTCTTCTTCGGGTCTCAGCAAGGAAGAAGTGGAACGCATGGCCAAGGAAGCCGACGCGCACTCTGCCGAGGACAAGGCCAAGCGCGAGGAAATCGAGTCCCGCAACCAGCTCGACTCGATGGTCTACAGCGTTGAGAAGATGTTGCGCGAGCATGGTGACAAGATCTCCGGTTCAGAGCGCGGAGATGTTGAAAACGCAATTGCCGATGCCAAGAAGGCCTTGGAGACCGGTACCAAGCAAGCCATGGACCAGGCGCGCGAGCGTCTGACCCAAGCCTCGCACAAACTGGCCGAGCAGATGTACAAGGCAGCTCAGTCGCAAGCGGCGCCGGGCGCAGGCCCGAGCGCGGGAGCCGAAGCGGCGTCGGGCGGCGATAGTAAAACCAAAAAGAAAGACGAAGGCGTCATCGACGCCGAATACGTGGACGTCGAAGACAAGAAATAATCGGGGGGGGACCCGTCCGGCCGAGCCAAGCTCGGCAATGTTTGGCCACGGATCAACACGGATAAGCACGGATTGAATTCGTGAGATGCGTGGCTTGCTTTTTTGATCTTTGTGGTAGACCCGAGGAGAAACTGAATTGCAATTTGAAGTAAATGGACAAGTATATTTTTTAGCTTTTGTCGATGATGAGCGGCGCTGGTATGTGTTTGCGCCCCGGCCCCAGGGAGTGCTTCGCATCCCCGTATACGTGGATGCGCCGGCGTCAGAGAAGGTCGTGTTGGCAGAAGAGGGCAAGCACAGCATTTCCAATTAAGCTTGATCTTTGAAAATCTGTCATCCTGAGCGGAGGTTGGGCTGGCCTGGCGAGCCCAACGGGAGTCGAAGGACCCCTTGGCTGTCAGGACTACAACGAAAGTAGTAAGGCATTCTCGCCAGTCAGATCGCAGTGAGAATGCCTGGCCACGGTAAAAAGTTGCGCAAGCTAGTAAGGGGTCCTTCGACTCGGGCTGACGCCCTCGCTCAGGATGACAGTCAGTGTGGGTGCCAGGACGCAGGGAGTTGTGGCGATGGAGCATAAGTATTGGGTCTACATCGTGACGAGCGCGACTGGAACCCTCTAGATTGGGATGGCCAATAATCTTGAGCGCCGCATGCGCGAGCACAAGAGTGGGGAGTTCGAAGGGTTCGCCAGCCAGTATGGCTGCAATCGGCTCGCGTACTTTGAGAGCTTTGATGATGTGCAGAAAGCGATTGGCTGCGAAAAACAGCTGAAGGGCTGGAGGCGATCTAAGAAGATTGCGCTGGTTGAGTCGATGAACCCTCGTTGGCAAGATCTGACAGAAAAGTGGGGAGCTGAGTTGGCTTTCGCTGGTGAGTCGATCAAGGACCGGTGAGAATTGCCTGATGGGTGCCAATAGTACCGGCATGCAAGGGGTGCTTCGACTCCGCTCAGGATGACGGCGTTTAGAAAATTTTGCGATGGCAACGACGACGCAAAAAGACTACTACGGCATTCTTGGGGTGAAGAAAAATGCTTCAGCCGAGGACATCCGCAAGGCTTTCCGCAAGCTAGCCCGCAAGTACCATCCCGACGTAAACCCAGGAGATAAGAGCGCGGAAGAAAAGTTTAAGGCCATCTCCGAGGCCAATGACGTCCTCAGCGATCCCAAGAAGCGGAAGATTTACGACCAGCTCGGTTTCTACTCCGACAACATTGATCCGGCTGCGGCCGAAGCCTATGCCCGAGGTGGTCCGACGGGCGCGGGTGGCTTTGGCGGCTTTCCCGGTGCTCAGGGTGGAGGTGGGACGCAAGGGGTCCACTTCGATTTCGGTGGTTTTGACTTCTCGGACTTATTCGAAGGCGCAGGTCGAGGCAAGAAATCGGGTGGCAGCGGTAGCTTTCGGGATGTTTTCTCCAGCATGTTCGGAGGCGGCCGGGGCGGTGCCGCCGTAGCCGAAGAAGGCCCCGAGCCTGGTTCCGATCTCGAATACCAGGTCAACGTGCCCTTCTGGACGGCAATTCGGGGTGGGGTCATACGGCTGAACATCACGCGCCGCGACGTTTGTAGTACCTGCCAGGGCAAGGGTTATATCGAGAACCCGGGAGTATGTCCCCAGTGCAAAGGTTCAGGACAAGTAACCCAGACCGGCGGACGCATGAAGTTCAATGTGCCCTGCCCCCGCTGCCAGGGAACCGGGAAGAACATCACCACTTGCGCCACGTGCGGGGGCGAAGGGACGGTGGATCGTACCGAACCTCTGGAGGTCCGGATCAAGGCGGGTACGCGTGATGGACAACGGATTCGCCTGGCGGGCAAAGGCAACGCCGGGATACGCGGCGGCCCCGCGGGCGACCTCTATGTAATCATCCGGACCGGCGAC
>DASQIH010000292.1:0-15628 GCA_035631655.1 Terriglobales bacterium | reverse complement strand
TTTAGCAAACCGCCGCCTTCAGCCACTCGGCCACCTCTCCGCGTTTGCTTGGAACAGCTTACCACGCCCGCGGAATCTCCTGCTGCACAGTTGCTGCACGCTGGCCAAAAATCAGACGCGTGAATTTCTTGACACCGAAACCACAAGACGACAGCTTTCACATTCAGAAAGATGAGCAAGGATCCGTGGATCGGTTGCCTCATGGAACAGCTCTTGGTAAGCAAAGAGCCGCAAAGCGGTCGGCGTCGGGTGTTCAAGTCCTTCCTGGAATTCGTTGATTCGCGAACCGCTTGGCGCGAACTGTTTTCCCTGACCTGTGCCCCAAAACGTCCCACGAAGTTTCGCGGCGGACCTCCGGCAAATAAAGATCAATGCCAGATGTCGGCCCCTCGCTATCGCAAGACGATCTGGGCTGGGCCTGCGGCATCGGTTTCAAAGCCCGAGATTTGCTCCGTACTCGAACGGCACTAGAATGTCCCTCATGGTAGCAGCCGGAAACCCGGCAGAGCCGGTTCGCGGTAACCTCGCGATTGCGCAGCCCAAGCTTCACCAGGATGAAGAAGAGCTGCGGCGGATCGTAGATCTGATTCCTCAGCAGATTGTCGTGCTCGACTCTTCCGGAAGGGCGATCTTTGCCAACCAACGTTCGCTTGAATACACCGGCCTTTCGCTCGATGAAGTTCGGGCCGAGAGTTTTCGCGAACGCGTGTTCCATCCTGAAGATATTGAGAGGCTGCGTGAAGAGCGACAGAACGCGCTTGCCGGCACCACGCCGTTCGAAAATGAGCAGCGCGGCCGTGGGCGGGACGGCAAGTATCGGTGGTTCCTCATCCGCTACATGCCGTTGCTCGAAAGCGGAAGGGCCATACGCTGGTATGCGGCGGCTACCGACATTGAGGACCTTAAGCAAGCGGAATACAAGCTTCGGCAGGACGAGCGGGAACTGCGGGAGCTTATCGACTTCCTGCCTCAGCACATTCTCGTGCTGGACAAGCAGGGCAAACTCCTCCAGGCCAATAGAACAATGCTCGACTTCCTCGGCTACACCCTCGATGAAATGAAGGGCGCTGGAGATCAACAACGCATCAAGAGAGATGTTCATCCGGACGATTTTGAGCGGACTCAGAGCGAGAGAGCCGCGGGCCTCTCCAGGGGCATTCCATTCGAGGTTGAAAAGCGTTTAAGGCGGACGGATGGCCAGTTTCGCTGGTTCATGTTCCGCTACAAGCCTGTCCTGGATGCAGATGGAGAGGTCGTTCGGTGGTTCGTTGCCGCCACCGACATCGAAGAACGCAAGCAAGTTGAAGAGCGCATGCGAAACGAAGCCGTCGCCCTGCGAGAAGACATCGAGCGATCTTCAATGTTCGAAGAGATTGTCGGATCATCCCTTGCGTTGCGCAAGGTGCTGGATCAAGTCTCTAGAGTCGCGCCGACTGATTCCACAGTACTGATCCAGGGCGAAACTGGCACGGGCAAAGAGTTGATCGCGAGGGCGATTCACAGCCGATCTAGGCGCGCCAGTCGGGCATTCATTCGCGTGAATTGCGCCGCCATTCCACCTTCGCTGATCGCTTCCGAACTCTTCGGCCATGAAAAAGGTGCTTTCACGGGGGCGTTACAACGGCGGCTCGGCCGCTTCGAGGCTGCTGATGGAGGCACGATCTTTCTGGATGAGGTCGGCGAGCTCCCGCAGGAGACGCAGATCTCGCTCCTCCGCGTCTTACAGGAACGGGAATTCGAACGGGTCGGCGGAAATCACTCTATACGTGTCGATGTGCGGGTGTTGGCTGCGACAAACAGAGATTTGACCGCCTCAGTGGATGAAGGCGCCTTCCGAAAAGATCTTTTCTACCGTCTGAATGTGTTTCCCATAGAAGTCCCGTCTCTCCGCGAGCGGGCCGACGATATTCCTCTATTGCTGGAGTATCTGGTCGACCGATATGCCAAAGTCCTCGGGAAGCGGATTCGGAGTATCAGCAGGCAGACGTTGCAATTGTTCCAGAGTTACGACTGGCCGGGGAATGTCCGCGAGCTTCAGAACGTGATCGAGCGCGCGGTGATCCTTTGCGATAGCGAGTCGTTCCACGTCGATTCCAGTTGGCTGAAGCGAACCTCTCGTCCTCCGTCTTCGTCGAGCGTGCCTCTGGCCGAAGATCTTGCTCAACGGGAACGAAGCATGATCGAACAGGCACTCCGCGAAGCTAATGGCCAGATCTCCGGACCGGCCGGCGCTGCGGCAAAGCTAGGAATGCCCCGGCAGACGCTTGAGTCCAAGATCAAGAAGCTTCGCATCAATCGCTTCCGTTTCAAAACTGCCTAGCTTCCGGCTCTCCTAGTTTTCCAAGCCATGCCGAATTCCTGTCATCCTGACTGCCGAATTGTCGGCAAATGCCGAGACTACGGCACGCGACAAAGTTGGATCGAGGCAGGAAAATCAATGAATTACGAATGGCGTTAGGATTGCCAGCAATCCTCAGAAGTCGCCCGACGGGTCAGTCATGACCTGCAGGATAGAGAGAGATTTCGACGGACAGCGAGCCGTCATTCGGCTGAGCGGCCATGTCAAGGCCGAGCATCTTGCTCAGCTGAAGACCATGGTCGACCAGAGTGCGCCGGCTATCGCAATGGACTTAAAGGAATTGAACCTGGCGGACGTGGAAGTTGTGCGTTTCCTCGGAGGCTGCGAAGCAAGAGGCGTTCTGCTGTTGGATTGCCCGGGATATATCAAGAACTGGATCGAAAGGGAGCTCCAGGCCCGCCGCTTCCCCGGGTAAAGCAGGAGACGATGATGGTACGGAAAGTGGAAGTTGAGCGCTTCAGCCTGGTGTCGTCGAAGCCATTCGAAGAAGTTGTCGAGGGCATAGACGCAGGCATTGGCCACCCCGATATGGCTGATTTCTGGAAATCAGCCCATGACGCGGCTTCCCTAGGTGAACTTGAAAAAATAGTCGCACGATCGGTGAGCAGAGCAGGGCTGATGCTGTTCGTGCAATTCGACCACGGAGGTGTCGTGCGCAAAGGAACAGGGCGCGACACCCCTCGCATCGTCCGTTTCGTCATCGGCAATCCACTCATCATGAAGCAGATGGCTCAGCATGTGCCGGACGCCGGTTCATATGCTCCGGTGACCGTTCTGATCGATGAGCGTCACGACGGCGTTCATCTTTCTTACGACAGGATGGCGAGTCTGCTCAAGCCCTACGGGAATACTGAAGCACTCAAGGTCGCTCAGGACCTGGATGCGAAGGTGGAAGCATTGTTGGCCACAGCGGCCGGCTGAAACGAGTTCACTTCATCGCGAGCATAGCAAGAAAGGAGATCGAAAATGAAAGGAACGAAGCCAAGCATCGTGTTCTGCCACGGACTCTGGGCTGACGGCTCATGCTTCAGCAAGGTGATCCCCACGCTTCAGGCCGAAGGGCACCAGGTTATCGCTGCCCAATACAGCCTCAATACAACCGCGGACGACATCGCCACGGTGAGACGCACGCTCGGACGCGTCAACAGTCCTGCTATCCTCGTCGGCCATTCCTACGGCGGAAGCGTCATCACCGGCGCCGGAACCGACGACCGCGTTGCCGGGCTGGTCTACATCGCTGCCCTTGCTCCGGACGCCGATGAGACGTCCCAGACGCAGCAGTCCAACTTCCCGAGGACGGACGTCTTCTCGCACATCGAAGTCGCGGACGGACGTATCTGGCTGCTTCCCGAGGGCATTGATTCTTTCGCAGGCGACTTGTCCGAGCAAGAAAAGAAGCTTGTTTGGGCGACCCAGTGCGTGCCCGCTCCAGACCTGTTCGAAGCAAAAGTCGGGGGAACAGCCTGGAGGTCGAAAGCAAGCTGGTACATCGTCGCCAAGAACGACCGCACCGTTCATCCTGACTTGGAGCGCTTCTTCGCCAAGCGCATGGGCGCGACCACAACCGAGGTCGCCAGCAGCCATGTGCCCATGCTGTCGCAGCCGCAACTCGTGATCGATGTAATCCGCAAAGCCATAAAAACTGCGCAGGAGGCAACCGCGGCGGCTTAATGAACCCTCGGCAGCGTACGTACGAGAGTAGGCCTCGTCGATCCTCACGATATCGGCGAGGCCCGGATGAACGTGGTCGTCCGAGGAGAACACAATGAAGAATCGCATTACCGGGATACGGAACAATTGGCAGCAGTGGACCGAAGATCTCGTCTGCCATGATTGGATCTGTGGGGAGATTTCTGTGAGAGCACGACGATCTCAAGCGAGGAGAACCCGATGAGCGCCGACGTTCTGTCGACCTCAGTAGCCGATGGAATTGCGGTCGTTACTCTCGGCAGCGCAAAGCGCATCTACTTCGACGCTGAGATGGGCGACATGCTCACCGAGGCGCTGGACGGATTCGCGGGCGATCCCAACATTCGCGTCGTCATCGTGACTGGCGGTGCACCCGGTTATTTCAATCGTCATTTCAGTATCCCGGCGCTAATCGAAATCGCAGAGTCCCTGCGCGCTTCCGGTCGCCAGTGGCCGGAGAATGCCACTTACAATGGAGGTTTCTTCGATAAGGCCATGGCCTTGTGCGAGAGCATGCCAAAGCCGGTAATCGCCGCTATTTCCGGCACAGCGCTCGCCGGTGCTTTCGAGTTCGCTCTCGCTTGCGATCTCCGTATCGCGGAGGATGGTGACTACCTGATCGGGTTGCCGGAGGCAGAGCTTGGCCTCCTTCCAGGCGCCGGGGGCACGCAAAGGCTGCCGCGAACCATCGGGATGCCAGCGGCACTCATCCACATTCTCATGGGCCAGCCACTCAATCCACGTGAGGCCGAAAGGAAAGGGTTGGTACACGAAACTGTCGCCGGGAAAGCTCTCGATCGCGCGATGGAGATTGCACGGCGGTTGACGTTACATACGCTGGAATCGCTCGCTTACATTAAGCGTCTGGTCCGCAACGCCACCGAGACGCCGATGGCGCAAGGATTAGCGCTCGAACGAAATCTCTTCTTGAAATTATGCATCTCCGAGCCTGCACTCGCGCGCATGCGTTCGTATGAAGAGAAGAAGATCACTTCGCCGGCGCGTTCTTTCGAGGTCTGCCAACGGTGAACCAATGACTATAAGTGATCCAGCGGCGCCTGTGCGCGTGGTCGAGGAAACGCCCGCGTACTGGAGGGTTGTATTCGACTATCCGCCTTTCAATATCGTGGACGCGACTATTTTCGAAGGCCTCCAAAATCTGCTCGTTCAAATGGACACCAGCCCAGGCGTGCGTGTCGTCGTATTTGAGAGCGCAAGTGCTGATTTCTATCTAGCCCACTTTGACTTGACCGGCAAGACGGGGAACATCACCACAGCTGTCGGGGCTTCTGGCCTTCCCATCCTGATGGACACATTCGTGCGTCTCACCAAGTCCCCGGTGGTCAGCATCGCGAAGATCCGGGGATGCGTCCGGGGCGTCAGCAGCGAGTTCGTCCTCGCCTGTGACATGCGCTTTGCCTCGCGTGAGAACACGCGACTCGGCCAACCTGAAGTCGGGGTGGGAGTGCATCCCGGCGGCGGCGGTACGGAGCGCCTTCCACATCTGGTCGGCCGCGGCCGCGCGCTCGAAATCGTTCTCGGCGCGAACGATTTCGACGGCGACACCGCGGAACGATACGGATATGTCAACCGGGCACTTCCAGACGCCGAACTGGACGGCTTCGTGGACGCACTTGCGCGCCGGATCGCATCCTTCGACCGGCGTGCCATCGCTGCTGCGAAAAATCTCATTAACCAGGTCTCGTTGCCGTCCTCCGACCGGCTCCTCGACGCCATCACCTCCTTTGAGACCGCGCTGAGTTGGCCTGAAGCACAGCAGCGGTTCCAAGCTCTGGTGGAGCGCGGACTACAACGGGAGGTCGACTTTGAGAAGCGGTGGCCCGACGTGCTCGGCACGCTAGTGGGCTCGTCCTTGAAACGCGTGAAAACGGGCATGAAATCCCCTGAAGAGAACAAAGCACTGGTTCTCGAAGCATTCGATACGCTCTTCAACAAGCGTGATTACGCGAAAGCTGCCGAGTTCTGGTCAGAGAACTATATCCAGCACAGTGCCCACTTAAAGCCGGGGCGAGATGGTCTGTTCAACCTCGTCCGCAGTCAGCCGGATACGCTGCGCTATGAGAATGCACTCATCACCGCATCTGGCGACTATGTGATGCTGCACGGGCGGTTTAACGGACGCAGCCAGGGCCGAGCATTGATTGCTGCCGACATCGTGAGGTTGGAAGACGGCCGCCTGGCAGAGCATTGGGATGTACTGCAGGACGAAGCCACCCAGGAAGAATCAAAAAGCGGCTTGCCGATGTTCGGCACTACATTCCCTGAACCAGATCACGAACCTCGCAGCTAAGGCTGCGGCCTGCGGGCTTTCAAGTGAGGTAGACCACAGTGGAGCATCACGATCAATGTCCTGAATCACCACGGCCAAATCGTCGCCAATTTCTTTTAACCACCGGCAGCACGGTTGCCGCCGGCGTGATTGCAGCGTATGCACCTGCGGAAATGAGCGCCGCAGAGGCTACACCTGCTACGGCGAGTGCCTATGGTGCAGCCGTCGAGGGTGCGGTGCCGATCAGGCTTCGCATAAACGGCAAAGATCACGAACTACGCATCGATCCGCGAACAACACTGCTGGATTGTCTTCGCGAGACAGTGGCACTGACTGGAACGAAAAAAGGCTGTGATCATGGGCAGTGCGGCGCGTGCACAGTGCATGTGAACGGCCGGCGCGTGCTTTCATGTCTCAACTTCGCGGTCATGCACGATGGTGATGAGATCACAACCATCGAAGGCCTGGGTACACCCGAGGCAATGCATCCCATGCAGGCGGCGTTCTACACCCACGATGCCTACCAATGCGGCTATTGCACCTCGGGCCAGATCATGTCCGCGGTCGCCTTGCTGAAGGAGCCATGCGGTCCCGATGACGCTGCGGTAAAGGAGCTGATGAGCGGCAACATATGTCGCTGTGGTGCCTACACCAATATCATTGCGGCGATCCAGCAAGTTCGCAAGCGCGCTTAGCGGAGGAGTTTCTCCATGAATCCTTTCGAATTTATCCGGCCAGCAGATCAGACGGCGGCAATCGCAGCCGCTGCGCACTCGAAAACGGCGCAGCAGGGTGCCGACGTACGCTTCCTGGGCGGCGGCACCACGCTGATCGATCTGATGAAGTTGAACGTCGAGACTCCCAGTCGCGTGCTCGATATCAACCGCCTGCCACTCGACAAGATCGAAGCGACACCTGATGGTGGACTGAAGATCGGGGCAATGGCTCGCAACTCAGATTTGGCATACCACCCGAAGGTGCAGAAAGATTACTCGGTGCTATCGCAGGCCATCCTGCAAGGCGCGTCAGCACAGATCCGCAACATGGCCACGGTCGGCGGCAACCTGTTGCAGCGGACGCGTTGCATCTACTTCCGCGACACTGCGATGGCCTGCAACAAGCGTGAGCCCGGCAGCGGCTGCCCCGCCATTACCGGCCACAATCGCACGCTCGCGATTTTGGGCGCGAGCGAGCATTGCATCGCGACCAATCCGTCAGACATGTGCGTGGCCCTGGCAGCGCTGGAAGCAACGGTACACATTCAGGGACCGAAGGGCCAACGTGCAGTGGCGTTCGGCGATTTCCATCTTCTGCCCGGCAGCACACCGTACCGCGAAACTGTGCTCGAACCGGGCGACCTGATCACGCATGTCACGCTGCCACCGCCGGTCGCTGGAAGCAAGCAGGTCTATCTCAAACTCCGAGATCGGGCATCGTACGAATTCGCTTTGACGTCGGCGGCAGTGGTGCTCTCGATCGCAAGGAGCAATATCACCGGTGCACGCATTGCCCTCGGTGGTGTTGCCACAAAACCTTGGCGCTCACGAGAAGCCGAGGCTGCGCTGACGGGTAAAGCCGCCAACGACGCTACCTTTCGTCAGGCTGCCGAAGCCGCCCTACGGGGCGCGAAACCGCAAAGCGAGAACAAATTCAAGATCGAGCTGGCCAAGCGCTGCCTGACGCACGCATTGCGAACGGCCACAGCAAGCTGATTTCCGAGGACCACTCATGGCAACATCACAGCAATCGCCGGCAAGTTCTTCTCCCATTGGACGCGACACGCCGCGTATCGACGGTCCACGCAAAGTCACTGGACTGGCGAAATACGCTTCCGACTTCCAGTTTCCGGAAATGCTGTACGCCGTTCCCGTGGAAGCGACGATCGCGAACGGCAAATTGCTCTCGCTGGACACTGCAGCGGCCGAGAAGATGCCAGGCGTACGTGCGGTCCTTCATCGCGCGAACATCGGCAGGATCTTCCGCTCTACTCCCGCGCCCGGCTTCGATCGCATCTGCCTTGAGCGGCGGCCACCGTTCGAAGATGACACCATCCGTTACTGGGGCCAATACATCGCACTGACCGTTGCCGACACCTTCGAAGCTGCCAAGGCTGCGGCCGATGCCGTCCGCGCAACCTACTCCAAAGAGAAACCTAATGTTGAGTCCCACCTGGAAGCAGGCAACGATCCTGACGTGGTCTTCACTGCTTACGGGCCGATGGAGCGACTGCAAAGTCACCGCGGAGACGCCGCAGCTGCGCTCGAGAACGCGGCCGTCAAGCTGGACGAAACGTACGTCACTCCTGCCGAAACACACAATCCTCTCGAACTGCACTCGACCGTGGCGCTGTGGGATGGTCCCACGCTCACGCTGTATGACTCGACCCAGGGCGTTGTGAATCTGCGCAGCGTCCTGGCGCAGATGTTCGGTTTGCCCAAGGAGAACGTTCGCGTTATTTCAAAGTTCCTGGGCTCGGGATTCGGCGGCAAACTCTATCCCTGGACGCATGTCCCGCTTGCCGCCGCTGCGGCGCGTCAGTTGGGCAAACCAGTCAAGCTGGTCATCAGCCGCAAAATGATGTTCCAGTCAGTCGGGCATCGAGCGCGCACTCAGCAGCGTGTTCGCCTCGGCGCCTCGCGCGAGGGCAAGCTCGTTTCGCTGCAGCACGATTACGTCTACCACATGTCGATGCTCGACGCTTATCACGAGGACTGCGCCGAAGCCACGCCTTTCCATTACAGCGTTCCCAATTTGCGCGCGAGCTTCGGGCGGGCAAGACGCAATATCGGCGCAACGGCCGACATGCGCGGCCCAGGCGCGGTCCCCGGACTCTATGCCACCGAATCGGCAATGAACGAGATGGCCGAGCGGCTCAAAATAGATCCCGTCCAGTTCCGCATTCTCAACGAGCCGAAGCTCGACGAGTCGCTGAAGCTGCCGTTCTCGTCCCGACACTACGTGGAGTGCCTGAATCTCGGGGCCGAGAAGTTCGGATGGTCGAAGCGCAATCCGGCGGTTGGCTCAATGAAGCGCGATGACTTGACCTTAGGTTGGGGAATGGCTGGCGCGGCATGGGTCGCAGGAACATTTGCAGCCGAGGCCAATCTGCAACTGCTGGATGATGGAACCGTTCGCGTTGCCTGCGCAACGCAAGACATTGGCACCGGCACGTATACGATCCTGGCGCAGCTTGCGTCGCAGAAAACCGGTGTGCCGCTGGACAAGATTGATGTTGAGCTGGGGGACAGCGCGCTTCCAGATGGTCCGATCTCGGGCGGGTCCTTAGCTACGAGTTCGGTGATCCCGGCCGTGTTCAAGGCCGCAGACCAAGCGATCACATCTCTGCTGATCATCGCCGTCACAACTCCCGGCTCACCATTTTTAGGGCACAAGCCCGACGATCTTGCGCTTGAAGGCGGCCGCTTGTTCGTAAAGACTGAAGGTCCTGCACGAGGTGTTGCGTTTGGCGACGTGCTCCGGGGGGCGAATGCACGCCTGGTCACAGGCAATGGAAGGGCTGAACAGACCGCTTTTGCTCCGAACCAGAAATTCTCCAAGCACTCGTTCGGCTGTCACTTTGTCGAAGTGACCTGGCAACCGGAGATCGCCCGTTTGCGTGTCAGCCGCGTTGTGACAGTGATGGATGCCGGAAGAATCTTGAATCCTCTTGCCGGCCGCAACCAAATCCAGGGCGCCGTGGTGATGGGCATCGGCATGGCGCTGTTCGAAGAAACGACTTACGATCCGCAGAACGGCGCGCCCATCAACAGCAACCTCGCCGATTACATGATGACGGTGAACGCCGACGCGCCTCCCATTGAGGTGCACTTCCTGGATTATCCAGACAGGGAAATCAACGAACTCGGCGCCCGCGGAATAGGCGAGATCGGACTCGCCGGCGTTGCCGCCGCGATTACTTCGGCGGTTCATCATGCGACCGGCGTCTATGTTCGCGAACTGCCAGTGAAAATTGAGGACCTGGTTGCGTGAGATCCTGCCCCCGAGCGAGTTGAAGCAGGCAAGCCATCGACACGTCCGGAGAATGTATCGAGTATGGCAAAGGCCGACTCATCGAGCCCACCACCGAATGTGCATCCGCTCGTCAAGCGAGTGATTGATGACAAGCCGCCGATTGCAAGGCTGATCGGTTTTGATGTGGAAGGAATAGGCCGCGGACGTGCTATCGCCTTTTTCGAAGCTGGGCCACAGCATGCCAATCCCATGGGCACGCTCCATGGCGGTGTGCTATGCGACGTGGCTGATGCGGCGATGGGCATGGCGTTCGCTTCGACGTTGCAGGACGATGAGTCCTTCACGACGATCAATCTGACGATGAACTTTCTTCGCCCGGTCTGGACCGCACAGCTGCGCGCCGAGGCCCGCGTGGTCAGCCGCGGAAAGAATATTGGCTATCTAGAATGTGAGATCGTCGATGACGCTGGCGGCACACAGATCGCGAAAGCGAATTCAACGTGTTTCGTTCTGCGAGGCGAACAATCGAAACAGCGCTGAGGGAGGCGCCGAGGAAAAACGAATCAAAACCGGCTCAGGCGCATCTGTCTTGTGGGAAGTGTGAGAGGCCTGTACCGCAGATATGACCGCGGCACAAGTCCCGAAGGAGGGCCATATGACGAAGAATGACACAACCAGCAAGACCGCCAAAAACATTAGTTCTCAGCCGCGGCTCCATCAACGCGCTGCCGAAATTCAGGCCTACGGGACCGTCAATCATCTGCTTCCGCTAGAGCTTGAAGAGCCGGTGCGGCTTGAAGTGACCGCGCAGCTTAATCAATTGCTCGCAGACACCATGACGTTGCGCGATTTGTACAAAAAGTCGCACTGGCAGGTCGCGGGGCCGACGTTTTACCAACTGCATCTGCTGTTCGACAAGCATTTCAACGAACAGGTTGGGTTGGTTGATTCGATTGCTGAGCGCATCCAACTGCTAGGTGGCGTCAGTATTGCCATGGCGGCGGATGTGGCTGAGACGACGCAGATCGAACGGCCACCCCGGGGTCGCGAAGAAGTCCCGGTGCAGCTCTCACGATTGCTGGACGCACACCAGGTTATCATTCGCCAAAGCCGCAAGCTGGCGCGTCGGGCCTCCGAGCTCGGCGATGACGGCACGAACGACCTGGTCGTCAGCGAAGTGTTGCGCACCAATGAACTGCAGGTGTGGTTCCTGAGCGAGCACCTGGTCGACGTGCCGCTGGTCAAAGCCAAGCCCGCCTCGGTTGGCGCCGCATAATAGTGCCCGGTAGGACGGTCAGACCGACGAGAAACTATGTGCAGCCCTTCGGCACGGCGAAGGGCTGCACAGTTCATGGTCCTGCTACTGTAAGAGCCTTCCTCAAAGGAAATGTCTCATGGCCGAATCGACAGTTCCAATCCCGCTGACCAAGTCGCGTGTCGAACAGATTTTTCCGACGTTGAGCAAGGCCCAGATGGAGCGCCTCGCTTCTCACGGGACGTTCCGGTCGGTGCGCGCGGGCGAGGTGCTGGTAGAACTGGGAGGCAACGACATACCAGTTTTCCTCGTTGTGTCGGGTGAACTCGAAGTCGTGCGGCCTTCATTCACGCAGGAAATATTGATCCGCGTAATCGGGCCGGGGCAATTCTCCGGCGAAATCAACACGCTGTCCGGCCGCCGCGCTTTCGCGCGTATTCGTGCCCGCCAGAATTCCGAGGTCGTCGAAATCGCGCGCACGAGCCTGCTGGCATTGGTCCAGACGGACGCGGAGCTGAGCGAGATCGTGATGCGGGCATTCATTGCGCGGCGGGTTGAGCTGGTGGCGCAGGGTCAAGGAGATGTCACGCTGGTAGGTTCCAGTCATTCGGCCGACACGCTGCGCATCAAAGAATTCCTGACGCGTAATGGACACCCATACACGTACATTGACTTGGAACGCGATGCTGACGTCGAAAACGTTCTCGCTCGCTTCGGTGTCGCCATCTCTGATACCCCGGTGCTCGTTTGCCGTGGCCAGACCGTTCTGCGCAATCCGACGAATCGCGAGATTGCGAATTGTCTTGGGTTCAACGAGGCGGTGGACGAAACCCGTGTGCGCGATATCGTGATCGTGGGTGCGGGGCCGGCCGGTCTGGCGGCAGCCGTGTATGGAGCTTCGGAAGGCCTTGACGTTTTGCTGCTTGAGACTTTCTCTCCCGGAGGACAGGCTGGCGCCAGTTCCAGGATCGAGAACTACCTCGGTTTCCCAACCGGGATTTCCGGGAATGAACTGGCGGGTCGGGCATACACGCAAGCGCAGAAGTTCGGGGCACAGATGCTACTGACGACCGGCACCCGCCTGACGTGTGATCGCCGGCCTTACATGGTCGAGTTAGAAGGAGGTATCCGGATTCCGGCGCGAACGGTTGTTATCGCTACCGGAGCCAAATACCGCAAGCTGCCGATCAAGAATCTGTCCCGCTTTGAAGGCGCTGGGGTCTATTACGGCGCGACATTTATCGAGGCGCAATTATGCAGCGGCGAAGAAGTAATCGTTGTCGGCGGCGGAAATTCCTCAGGGCAGGCGGCGGTATTTCTCTCCCAGAGCACAAAACACGTTTATATCCTTATCAGGGGCTCGGGCCTGGCGGACACGATGTCGAAATACCTAATTCGCCGGATCGAAGAAACACCCAACATCACCCTGCTCACACATACTGAGCTTGTTGAGCTTGAAGGCAGCGAACACCTGCAACGAGTCACGTGGAGAAATAACCAGACCAGTAAAACCGAAAACAAGGGCATTGCGCACGTCTTCGTCATGACCGGAGCCGACCCGAATACAGATTGGCTCGACGGCTGCGTCGCGCTCGATGGCAAGGGCTTCATCAAGACCGGCCCGGATTTGTCGTTGGAAGATCTGCAGGACGCGCACTGGCCCCTCGGCCGCCGGCCATATCTGCTGGAAACAACTTTGCCGGGCGTTTTTGCTGCCGGAGACGTGCGCGGCGGCAATGTAAAGCGTGTCGCCTCGGCTGTGGGCGAAGGATCGATTGCGATTTCGTTCGTGCACCAAGTGCTGAAGGAATAACTGGGAAGGCGGTCTTCATGCGCAGTGCAACCGCAACAGTGAAACGGTGTTCGTGGGTTCGCGTCGATGATCCGCTGATGCTCCAATATCATGATCGCGAGTGGGGTGTCCCCGTCCATGAGGACCGCAAGCACTTTGAGTTTCTCGTCCTCGAAGCCGCACAGGCCGGATTGAGCTGGTCAATCGTGCTGAAGAAGCGGGAAGGTTATCAGCGCGCCTTCGATGGGTTTGATCCCGAGAAGGTCGCGCGATTCTCAACGAAACGAATCGAGAAGCTCACATCAAATTCTGAGATCATTCGCAACCGCATGAAGATCGAAGCCGCCGTGCGGAACGCACGCGCGTTCCTCAAAATCCAGGAAGAGTTCGGAAGCTTCGACTCCTATTGCTGGCGTTTCGTTAACGGACGGCCGAAGCTTAACCGGTGGAAGTCTATGCGGCAGATTCCTCCGACTTCACCCGAATCCGATGCATTCAGCAGGGACCTCAAGCATCGAGGATTCAGTTTCGTTGGTTCGACGGTCGTTTACGCCCACATGCAGGCCGTCGGGATGGTAAACGACCACCTCGTGGAGTGTTTCCGTTATCGTGAGATTCAGCGGGGGAGAAGTTGAGCAGGAATGCAGCAGCCATGTGATGAAGGTGTGGTTCTCTCCGGGAAGCCTGCATCTCCATGTGGGCCGCAAGCGCAGCCCTGGATTCTGGCGGCCACCATTCTGGCGTCGAGCATGGCATTCATTGATAGCACGGTGGTCAATGTCGCCCTGCCGGCGCTTCAATCCAGCCTGCAGGCCACCGTCGTTGGCGTGCAGTGGGTCGTCGAGTCGTACGGGTTGTTTCTTTCTGCGTTGATTCTGGCGGGAGGTGCCTTAGGCGACTTTTTTGGGCGCCGGCTGATCTTCCTGCTCGGAGTGGGACTCTTCGCTTCCGCCTCGATCGCCTGCGGTCTCTCAAAGAATATCGAGCAGTTGGTGATCGCACGTTCGATTCAGGGCGTTGGTGCGGCGTTTCTTGTGCCCGGGAGTCTGGCGATCATCAGCGCAAGTTTCGACGAGAAATCCCGTGGTAAGGCCATAGGAACCTGGTCAGGATTCACAGCCATCACCACTGCATCGGGTCCAGTCTTAGGAGGCTGGCTTATCGAGCATGCCTCCTGGCACTGGATATTTTTCATCAACGTCCCGCTTGCGGTGGCCGTGGTTGCAATTTCGCTTTGGCAAATTCCCGAAAGTCGCAGCCGGCTGAGCAAGCATGTGGACTGGTTGGGTGCCCTGACCGCAACCGCAGCCGTGGGCGGGCTTGTGTTTGGGCTTCTTGAATCCAGTACGTTTGGTTGGAGTCATCCGCTGGTTGTGGGGGGCTTGATGACGGGTGCGGCTGCACTGGTCGCTTTCTATTGGGTGGAATCACGGGTCGCCAAGTCACCTTTGGTTCCGCTTCAGCTGTTTCGGTCCCGCGTATTCAGTGGAGCGAACCTGCTGACGCTGCTTCTCTATTCTGCGCTAGGTATCTTTTTCTTCCTCTTCCCGCTGAATCTGATTCAGGTACTGGGGTATTCGGCAACCGCTACGGGCGCCGCCGCGCTGCCAACGATCCTTCTGATGTTTTTTTTGTCTCGCTGGTCGGGCGGCCTGGTCGCACGCTATGGCTTCCGGCGTCCGTTGCTCGTCGGGCCGCTGATCGTCGCGGCCGGGTTCGCTCTACTCGCGCTGCCCTCCGCTGGGCCGAGCTACTGGGCGACGTTTTTCCCTGCGTTCATCGTGCTCGGCTTCGGTATGGCGGTCAGCGTGGCTCCTTTAACCACTGTCGTGATGAGTTCGGTCGCACAAGATCGTGCCGGAACCGCCTCTGGGATCAACAATGCGGTGGCAAGAGTCGCGGGAGTTCTGGCCGTCGCCGTCCTGGGGCTGGTGATGGTCGGTGCCTTCAAGTACAGATTGATGGAGTCGCTGGCGAATCTGAACACCGCGCCGAACATCGTCCGCGACGTTCGATCGAACGCCATCCAGCTAGCGGGCATGGAATTGCCGACCAGCCTTGACCCCGCTGATGCGGCAGCCATCCGGGCAGCCGTCGTGAAGTCATTCGGATTTGGATTCCGCCTCGTGATGCTCATCTGCAGTGGCCTCGCAATCGCCAGCAGTGCGGTAGTAATGCTGGTGATCCCGCCTGCTGCGCGGCCCTTCGTAAAGGATCCCACAATTGGCGACATGAGCGATCACGGGGCAATTGCCCGTTGAGCGCCGCTCC
>DASQIH010000291.1:0-11685 GCA_035631655.1 Terriglobales bacterium | reverse complement strand
CGTACACGAACGGCGAAGAACCTCCACCCAATTTTATAATCCCCGCTCGCTGAGCTTTGAGGCGGTGGCACTGGTCACATTTCCTAGTGATTAGCGTCACTGAACTTTTGTCCTTCAGGATATAGCAATGCCAAGTGGAAGTTGGGTGAGAAGTTAGACGGCTGAAGGGTCATGTCCACTTGGGTTCGAAACCCGCGGGTGTGCGAGATCAACGCCTGAGTTTGGGCTCGTGGGCTACCATTTTTTTCGCTGCTGTCATATGAAGACGCCGGAAAAGTTGGTTGCGACCACGGCCGGGAAATCGTGAAGTAACCGAGCGCAATATTCATTGTTTCCTCGCGTTGGCGATCGACAGCGAGGTCGAGGAGAATGTCTATGACTCCTAAAATTCAGGAGAACCAGCCGTTATCGTCCGTCGAGGTTGCCGAGCAGAAGCGCCTGAACGAAGCTCGTGAGCGCGGTATCCCTTGGAAGAAGTGGGGTCCCTATCTCAGCGAACGACAGTGGGGCACGGTTCGCGAGGACTATAGCGAGGGCGGTGATGCCTGGAATTTTTTTACCCATGATCATGCCCGCTCACGTGCCTACCGCTGGGGCGAAGACGGCATCGCCGGCATTTCCGATGACAAGCAGCACCTCTGCTTCGCGCTGGCTTTGTGGAACGGCAAGGATCCGATTCTCAAGGAACGGCTCTTCGGATTGACCAACGGCGAAGGCAACCACGGCGAGGATGTCAAGGAATACTACTTCTACCTCGACAGCACACCCACGCATTCGTACATGAAGTATCTGTACAAGTACCCCCAGGCGGAGTTCCCTTACTCGCAATTACTCGAAGAAAACCGCCGCCGCGGAAAGGACCAGCCGGAATTCGAACTGCTCGATACCGGTGCCTTCAAGGATGATCGCTATTTCGACGTTTTAGTTGAGTACGCGAAGGGGGATGTTGAAGACATCTTGATCAAGATCACCGCCGCGAACCGCGGGCCGCAAACTGCCCCGCTTAGGCTTTTGCCGACGGTCTGGTTTCGCAATACATGGTCGTGGGCGGGTGATGAGGCCCGTCCGGATATGCGGCAGGTTCAGGGGGGCATTGAACTCGACCATCCCACCCTGGGCAAACGGTGGCTCTATTGCGAAGGTTCGCCGGAACTGCTTTTTACCGAAAACGAAACCAACCACAAACGCCTGTTCGGAGTCGAGAACCGCTGTGCATGCGTGAAAGACGGAATCAATGATTACGTAGTGAACGGTAAGAAAGATGCTGTTGTCCCTGAGCCCATGGGAACGAAGGCGGCGGCACACTACGCTTTGCAGATTCCTTTCGGTGCGACAGTGACGGTTCGTCTGCGGTTGACGGATATCGAATTTTCTGGAGTGTCTGAAGCCGCATTTGAAGGCTTCGATCGCCTATTCGCTCTTCGGAAGAGCGAAGCCGACGACTTTTACCGCACGGTCATTCCTAAGGACCTCTCTGCGGACGCGCAGAACGTCATGCGTCAGGGCTTCGCCGGGATGCTTTGGTCTAAGCAGTTCTACCACTACGCCATCAAACAGTGGCTTGAAGGTGATCAGGGCAATCCGCCTCCTCCCGCTGAGCGGAAAAACGGTCGCAATAACCAGTGGCCGCACCTCTACAACGCCGATGTCATCTCCATGCCCGACAAATGGGAGTATCCCTGGTATGCCGCCTGGGATCTGGCATTCCACTGCGTGCCGTTGGCGCTGGTGGATTCTGAATTTGCCAAAGAACAGCTTGTTTTGTTGCTACGCGAATGGTACATGCACCCTAATGGTCAGCTCCCGGCTTACGAGTGGGCCTTCGGCGATGTGAATCCCCCGGTCCACGCCTGGGCCGCGTGGCGGGTTTACAAGATTGACAAGAAGCGCAACGGCAAGGGTGATCGCGCATTCTTGGAGCGCGTGTTCCACAAATTGCTGCTGAATTTCACCTGGTGGGTGAACCGCAAAGATGCCGACGGGATGAACATTTTCCAGGGCGGCTTCCTCGGGCTCGACAACATTGGCGTTTTCGATCGCAGCGCTCCGCTACCGACCGGCGGCTACATCGAGCAGTCGGACGGGACGAGCTGGATGGCTATGTACACGCTCAACCTGCTCGCCATCGCGCTGGAACTTGCTAGCGAAGATCCTGCCTACGAAGACGTGGCCAGCAAATTCTGGGAACACTTCATCTACATCGCTCATGCCATGAACCATCGCGGCAACGATGGTGTTGGACTCTGGGACGAGATGGACGGTTTTTTCTACGACGTGCTGCGCTTCCCGGATGGCCGCAAACATCCCATGCGAATTCGTTCCATGGTCGGGCTGATCCCATTGTTCGCCGTTGAGACACTCGAACCCGAACTGCTCGATCGCTTGCCCGGATTCAAGCGCCGCCTTGAATGGTTCATCGACAACCGACCTGACCTTGTAGGCAACGTGGCCTGCATGCGGACTCGCGGCAAAGCAGAAAGAAGATTGCTCTCTATTGTCGGCCGCGACCAGCTGCGCCGCGTGCTTCAGTTCATGCTTGATGAGAACGAGTTCCTGTCACCCTACGGAATCCGAGCGCTTTCCCGCCATCACAAGGACCATCCCTACACCTTGGCGGTCAACGGAATGGAATATCGGGTCAACTATGAACCCGCCGAATCGAGCACCGGCCTTTTCGGAGGAAATTCCAACTGGCGCGGTCCGATCTGGTTCCCGGTGAACTATTTGCTGGTCGAGTCGCTACAGAAATTTCATCACTACCTCGGCGATGACTTCAAAGTCGAATTTCCTTCGCACTCGGGAAACATGCTCACGTTGTGGGAAGTCGCGGCCGAGCTCTCGCGCCGGCTATCTAAAATCTTCCTGCGCGACGACAAAGGCGAGCGGCCGGTGTATCGCGATATTCCGAAATTTCAGACCGATCCCAACTGGAACGATCTCATTCTCTTTCACGAGTACTTCCACGGCGATACCGGCAGGGGCGTAGGCGCAAGTCATCAGACTGGCTGGACCGGTCTTGTTACCAAAATGCTGCAGCAAAGCGGCGAGTCAAGCAAACGCAGAAAACGCGAACGAGCTGCTGGAATCGCCTTCGCGGACTAAGAGTATCAATCTGAACGGAGATAGAAATGAAAGCAATTAGTGTATTTCCCGGGAAAGCCAACAGCGTTCATCTGGCCGACCTAAACAAGCCATCCCTCGACGACGTTCCCAATGGGCGGGGAGTGCTGGTCAGAGTTCTTCGCGTCGGAGTGGACGGCACTGACAAAGAAATCAATGCCGCGGAGTATGGCGCAGCTCCTCCGGGATACAACTTCTTGGTTATTGGTCATGAAGGTTTCGGCCGGGTGGAAGCGGTTGGTCCGAATGTGACTGAGCTGAAGCCTGGAGATTATGTGGTCGCCACAGTTCGGCGCCCGGGGCGAAGTCTCTATGACCTGATCGGCACGAACGACATGACCACCGACGATACCTACTTCGAGCGGGGCATCAACCTTCGCCACGGATTTCTGACTGAATACTACGTCGACGACGCAGAGTTCATTGTGAAGGTGCCGAAAGGATTGAAGCACGTTGGCGTGCTGCTGGAACCTTTCACGGTTGTTGAAAAGGGCATCCACCAAGCGTATGAGATTCAGCGCCGGCTGAAGGTATGGCGGCCTCGCCGCGCCGCTGTAATGGGAGCTGGCACAATTGGATTGCTAGCAACTTTGGCCCTGCGCCTGCGCGGAATTGATGTCACCACATTCGCTCGCAATCCGAAGCCGAATTTAAATGCCGAACTCATCGAAGCACTCGGCGCCCGATACCTAATCTCGCAAGCAGTACCAATCATTGAGGGCGCGAAGCAATTCGGACCGTTTGACCTGATTTTCGAAGCGACCGGCAACTCCGGCGTGGTTTTCGAAAGCATGCAGGCGCTGGGCAAGAACGGTGTTCTCGTTCTGTCCAGCGTGACGGGCGGCGATCGCATGGTTCAGGTTCCGGCTGATCGCATTAACCTGGAATTCGTCCTTGGAAACAAAGTGATGGTCGGGACCGTAAATGCCAATCGCGAATATTTTGAGGGGGGCGTGCGCGATATGTCGCAGGCCGAAGCCGAATATCCGGGCTGGCTCAGCCGACTGCTCACCGATCCTGTTCGCGGACTGGAAAACTACACCGAGCTATTCAAGAAGCTCACAAACCCAAACGGCTCGATCAAGGTTTTTTGTGAAGTGGCTGAGCTTTAGGGTGCGCTGGATGGAGGATTTCTGTGGCTGAACAAAAGAAAACTCGGATCATCATTCTCGGCGGCGGCTTTGCCGGGCTGCACGCGGCCATCCACCTGGATGACACTTTGGCCCGCGATCCCGATGTCGAGATCACACTGGTGAACCGGGACAATTTCTTTCTGTTCACTCCCATGTTGCACGAAGTTGCCGCCAGCGATCTGGATCTCACCAACATCGTGAATCCCGTGCGAAAGCTTCTGAGGCGGATCAGCTTTTTCGCGGGAGAAGTTGAATCCATCAATCTCGAACGCAAGCTCGTGACCGTGTCTCACGGATTCGATCATCATCATCACGAGCTTCCTTACGATCACTTGGTTATCGGGCTCGGCTCGATCACGAACTTCTTCAATCTTCCCGGCCTGGAACAAAGGGCATTGACGATGAAATCCCTAGGAGATGCGATCCACCTACGGAATCGCTTGATTGCACATCTTGAAGAGGCCGACACTGAATGCTCCGCGGCGTTGCGGCGACCACTGCTTACCTTTGTCGTTGCTGGCGGGGGCTTTGCCGGTGTCGAGACCATAGCCGGAATAAACGATTTCATTCGCGAGGCGGTTCACTTTTACACAAATCTTCGTGAAGATATGCTGCGGGTGGTGCTCGTGCATCCCGGCAATGTAATCCTGCCCGAGCTCGGGGAAAAGCTGGGCCGGTACACCGAGAAGAAACTTGCCGAACGAGGAGTTGAGATTCGCTTAAACACCCGTGTCATCGGCGCGACCGAGAGCGACGTTCAGTTGAGCACTGGTGAACAGATCAAAAGTAAAGCTCTGATCTGGACCGCCGGCACGTCGCCGAATCCGGTGCTCGATTCGCTTCCCTGCCTAAAAGAACGCGGACGTCTGAAGGTGGACGAAATGTTGCGCGTGCCGGATTGGCCTGGCGTCTGGGCGTTAGGCGACTGCGCGCTCGTCCCCGACCCCAAGACCGGGCAATACCATCCGCCGACCGCTCAGCATGCCTTGCGCGAAGGAAAGACGCTCGCCAAGAATCTAATCGCGAATGTCCGAGGCGGAAGTCTTAAACCATTTTCCTTTTCCACTATCGGACAACTGGCCGCAATCGGACGCCGCACTGGGGTGGCCAATATATTCGGAATCAATTTTTCGGGATTCATTGCGTGGTGGATGTGGCGGACGATTTATCTAAGCAAACTACCGCGATTCGAGAAAAAACTCCGGGTCGCGCTGGATTGGACTCTTGATCTCCTGTTCACAAAAGATCTCGTGCAGTTCCAGACCTTTCGTGCTCCAACTATCTCGCACGCAGATGAGGGTGAAAGCAACTCGTCCTTGTCAACTTCTGGTGTAACTGCGGAGCGTGCGCTGGAGGGCGTGTCATGATCCGATTCGGAGAACAGATTTGTACTGACCTCGATGCCGCGCTTCGTCGGGAATGGCTCGAAACGAACGGGCTCGGGGCATTTGCGTCCGGAACGGTTAACGGATGTAACCCACGCAGATACCATGGCCTTCTGGTCGCGGCGACAAAGCCGCCAGTGGGCAGATTTGTTCTGTTGTCAAAGCTGGAGAATTAGACCTCGAGACGCGGCATTCTCGCGAGCAACAACTTTGAATCAAGCGGTCAGACAAGCGATCGGCCAAGGTGCAGCCACATAGGGGAAACCGATGGAGCCTCGACCTCTTTACATCCCGGTGATTCTCGGCACCACCCGCATGGGCCGAATGAGTGCTCACGTGGCGCGACTGCTTAGGGAAGAAGTCTCGAAGCAGGCGGGAGTCGAAACCGATCTCATCGATATTGCCGGCCTTCCATTACCCACGAACGACGCTGGAGAGGCAATCAAAGAGGGCGCGTTTTCTGCGAAGATAGATCGTGCCGACGGGCTTGTGATCGTCGCACCCGAGTACAACCACGGTTACAGTGGATTGCTGAAACATGTTCTCGATAGCTGTCTGAAAGAGTACATACACAAAGCGGTCGGGATCGTCGGAGTTTCGGCCGGACCGTTCGGCGGAACCCGGGTCATTCAAAATCTTCTGCCTGTGATGCGAGAACTTGGTTTGGTCACGATATTTTGGGATGTGAACTTTTCTAGCGTGCAGAATTCGTTCGACGCCAATGGAAAGCTGCTCGATCCTTCTTACCTTCGGCGTGTTAACAAGTTCCTGAAGGAGCTGATCTGGATGTCACGAACGCTCCGATACGGACGTGAGAATGTTCCGGTGTAGCCGATGACAGACAATATACGCACCCGCGAAGAACTGAAATGCCCACGTTGCGGGGCTGACGTGAACCACCATGCAGACAAAGTGCTGCCCTCAGAGTCAACAGAAGCGGATCGTGATCTTGATACTGTGTTTGGAGCGAGTGTTGTCGAGCTTCACAGTTGCCCGGCCTGCGGCGCGACAGCGTCGCGGCTTTCTTCGCAAGTTGATGGCAAACCGCGAGAATGGTTGTAACCTGCTGGTGAACCAGGGGGCATTCGCGCTGGCGATTCCTCCCGAATGGCGGCACAACCCGAACTGTGCGTTCAAAACGAGAACGGGAGACCCCGGCTCGGTCGGCCAGAGATCTCCCGACGTAGTGTTTTGAGTTTGAGCAGCTGGTTTATGCGTACAGCGCCAGGCTGCTGCTGTTCGCATGTTCCTGCACTCTGCACAGCCGACTCGAAAACCACGCCAGATGCACTGGCTCCAAGGATTGCTAGGCCTGGTTTTGTGCCCTCAGCAGTAGTTGAGTTTTCCAATTCTCTGGCAACGAAGTGACGTTCGTCGCTCGCTGGAGTAGTTCCGGATCGCGTCTCTGGCCGAGGTATAAGCTCACTATGTCGGCGACTGTGACGCTATGGGGATCCCGGTCCAAGACCTCAACCCTTGATCCCGCACCGACATTCCCTGGTTCGATCACCGATAAGTAAAATCCACTGCGGCCACTCACCAGGAAGCGTTTAATCATGTCGTCGCGGTTGAACCTGAGTTGGAGTTTGTAACAGGGCATGCGGGGCTGGGTGATCTGAAGAACGGCAGAACCGATCCTGAGGAGGTCCCCAATGCATAGCGTGTCTTCCCACAGCCCCGCAGTTGTGAGGTTCTCACCAAAGGCACCCCACAAAAACGAGATATCCGACAACTGCTTCCGCCAGTACTCGTAATGCTCGGCCGGATAAGCGTAAACCGCCTTCTCCGATCCACCGTGTACGGTGAGATCTGCCTGCTGGTCACCAGCCAAGTTCAATTCTCGAATGGCCACTGCACCAGCAACGGGTTCCTTGAAAATGGCCGTCTGGACGGTCATGCCTTTCCAGACGACCTCACGCGGTAGCCCAACATTAACAGAGACGATTTTCATGCGCGCCGTCCAATTTTCTGCGGATCCAGAACGGCCTCATGCGCGACAGCATCGACCGCCTCTGTGATGATCGCGACCACTCGATCTGGCGCAGAGGCAAGTGGAGTGTGGTCCACTTCCATCGCAAGGATGTGGCCTCCTGTGCGATGGGCCATGAATCGCTGAGTCTCGGGAGCGATCATGCGATCTCGTTCCGCCACCAGAAACCAAGAAGGCTTTTCTTTCCATGCCGGTTTGGTCATTTGCTCTTGTACGCACTTAATCGCGATAGGCTTTTGCGTTGCAGCCATCAGCAGAGCCTCGTCTGCGGAACTTTCGTGAGCGACCGCATCGGCGAAACCCTTCGCTGACATCCAGAGAAACTCGTCCTCGTCAGGCACAAGCGTGGGAGCGCTCGCATGAGGTGCAGCGCGATGCAGGAGTTCGCCGACAGTCTCACCTTCGTCAGGAGCCATCGCCGCGATATAAACGAGAGCTTTGATGTTCGGGTTCCCGCTACCCGCAGCCGTGATGACCGCGCCCCCGTAGGAGTGACCCACCAATACCACCGGTCCGCTTACCCTCTTGAGGAATCGTTGTAGAGTTGCAGCGTCATCGGACAGCGAGCTCAATGGGATCTGCACGGCAACGCTTTGCAGTCCTCTGCGCTGGAGGGGTGGGATGATCTTGTTCCAACTGGATGCATCCGCCCACGCAGCATGCACAAGGGCTACCGTAGCGACTGGAAGATTGGTTTGGGTCATTGTACCCTCCGGGCAAAAAGTGAGATTGGGAGACCTACAAAAAGTGCGTGTCCAATCACACCGTTAAGAAAGAGGCCGAGGTGGAATGTGCTGGCCGCCACAGCCGATAGCGGAAGCACAAGGTAGTTCATGAAGAAATACACTGCGGCAGCGTAGAGCAGTCCGGCGGGCACAGCATGCGTTTTCAAGATCTCTAACCGCCGGGTTGCCAACACGAACACCCCCGCAACCACCCACGCGATACCGAAATGAAACGCCGCGCCGAGGGCAGCAGTAGCAAGGCCGCCCTGGAAGGCAGATTGTCCCAGTGCGCCACTCGCGATGTATTGCAGGACCTGAATGGGATTCAAACCCTGCGTGCCGAAAGCAATCACGCCGTCGACAGCATCAAGTATTCCAGCTACCAGGCCACCCCAAAAGATCGCTTGCGCGTTCGTAAGGGCCTGCTTTTGAGCGAGAACTGTTGCGTTGTTCACTTCTTCCTCCCGTCTACGCCATCGAGCTTGCGGCCGAGAAAATCGCGAATGGCGTTTGCAATTTCTTGAGTGTGCGTTTCAAGTGCAAAATGGCCGGTGTTGTAGAACTGCACCTCCGCATTCGGATTGTCACGCTTGAATGCTTCGGCTCCTGGCGGCAGGAAAAATGGATCGTTCTTTCCCCAAACAGCGAGCAATGGCACGTTTTTTGTCCGGAAATATTCCTGGAACTGGGGATAGAGCGCGACATTGCTGGCGTAATCCAGAAACAGGTCTAGCTGAATCTCGTCGTTGCCAGGTCGTGCCAATAGCGCCGAGTCAAGTTCGTAGGCTTCCGGCGCAACCAGCGTTGCGTCCTGGACGCCATGAATGTATTGCCATTTGGTGGCTTCCGGCTTCAGGAATTCGCGCAAGGCTGCGCGGTTCTCCGCAGTTGGCTCCTTCCAGTATTTCTGGATCGGATTCCACCCTTGGCTCAGACCTTCCTCATAAGCGTTGCCGTTCTGCGAGATGATGGCAGTGATCCTCTCGGGATGGGACACCGCGAGCCGAAGCCCGACAGGAGCTCCATAGTCGAAGACGTAGATTGCGTATCGATCAATACCGATGGTTTGTGTGAACCGGTCGATGACCTTGGCCAAGTTTTGAAAGCTGTAGCGAAACCCTTTGCGGTCCGGGGCGTCGGAAAAGCCAAAGCCCGGAAGGTCGGGCGCCACCAAATGGTAGCGGTCAGCCAAGGCTGGAATGAGATTGCGAAACATGTGCGATGACGTCGGAAAGCCGTGCAGCAGCAGGATTGTAGGGCGACCCTTCGGGCCGTCCTCGCGATAGAAGATATTGGAGCCGTCGACGACGGCTTGTCGATATGTGGTCATAATGAGCCTCCTGTGAGATGGGAAGCGTTGGAGATCGGGAACTGTCCAGCACCGACCCAAGCGTCCACAGCATCAGATGTGCTAACCGATAAAGAGATTCATTATCGGTGTTATTATGTTTTCTGCGGAGGGCACGGCGATGCCAAAACCAGCCCGAAAGTCCGACTGGAAGGACGGGTTCCTCTTCCTCGGCAACCACTTGGCTTTGGATTTTCTGAACACGTGTCCAGTCCAGAACGGTGAAGCTGTTGAGTTGCTCCCTGATTTCGACGCTGTCTTGCGCTGGTTTCAGGCCGCCGACTTGCTTAGTTCTCGTGAGGCGGCCAGTCTTCGGCAACAGTGGAAATCATCAGCTCAAGCCCAGCATGTCGTGGAAGCCATGCGGGAACTGCGAGAAAGGCTGAGAAAGGAGATCCTCTCCTGGGAACGCGGTGGCACAGTTCATCGCGCGGCGACAGGCGAACTGAATCGCTTAATGGCAGAGCATCCCATGCTCACGAGGCTACAGGTGAGTGGCGGTACGTCCATAACAGAGTTGTGGTTCGATCCGCGCCGGCCCGAAAACTTGTTTGCTCCCGTGGCGCACAGCGCAGCGATGTTGTTCGCTGACGGTGATCGCAACCGTGTCCGCAAGTGTGGACAGTGCGTGTTGCACTTCTATGACACAAGCAAGAAAGGAACCCGGCGCTGGTGCAGCATGCAATTGTGTGGAAACCGGCTCAAGGTAGCTGCCTACGCAGCCCGCCGACGCACGATCGATCGCAACTAACGCTATAGCGACTTTTGTACTTGGCGTATCACGCGCGACCCGGAAAGTATTGGGCTAAGCATGAAAACGGGAGATCCTGGCCTCAGTGGCCATAGATCTCCCGTACCCGCGCTCTTGATTTGTGTGGTCTTTATGCGTACAGCGCCAGGCTGCTGTTGTTGGCGTGCTCTTGCGCTTCTTCGGATTCGGCGTCCTTGCCTTTGAGGTAGGCTAGGGTCACGTCCTGCGATTCGTGACCGAGGCGGATTCGGATGGTGTTAACTGAGACACCCTCTTCGTGCAGGGTATCGGCGTAGGTCTTACAGAAGCGATGAAGCTCGACGACTTCGACACCGGCTTTTTTCGCAATCGCCTTTAGCTTACGCAGGAAATGTCCATCGGGGTTTCCGTTTCCATTTGGAAAGACCAGGTCATGCGGCTGGGCATTCCGCTCTCGCATCCTGTCCTTGATCTTCCACACGAGCTTCGCCGGAATCGGAATGAATCGGTCCTTAGCGGATTTCTTTTTCTTCTTGCCCTTGAGACGGAAGTGGCGCCACGGCTTCGGCTGTACATGCAGCGTGCACTTTTCCCAGTGGAAATCAGCGTACTCGGTGTTCTGCATCTCGGCGTCACGCAGACCAGAATTCAAGAACGGACCGTAGAGCAGCTTCTCTTCTTCATCCATCACGGCAAACATACTCTTGCGTTCCTGCTTCGTGTAGGGTTTCGGCGGCTTCTCAGCATAGTCGAGTGCGGCGAGAATCTTGCCGGCAGTAAAGATGTCCCTTGTCCGCAGGAACGTGTTCAGCGTTTCAAAGATGTTGTGAACCGTGCGATCATCCAGGTCGCTCTCGTGGTCTCGCAGGAATCTGACGTACCGTAGAAGCTGCTTGCGGTCGATCTGGTCGAGGTATCGCAGGTCCTGCTGCGCTGTGAAGTCGAGGAAGAATCCGAGGCGGTAGTTGTACGCCCGCAGTGTCTTCTCGCTCTTTCCTTGTTGGTCTTTGCCCTGAAAAAGCTGAAGCTCTGCGAACCACTGATAGACAGCGTCCGTGATTTTCGTCCGACCAGATTCGTCCTGGTCGTGAACGACCGGGATGTTTGCGTCCAGGGCTTCGAAATTAGCCTGTTTGCGGTCTCGGGCGGCGATCGCCTCGTCGAGGTCGTCGCCGACTGGTTCCCAAGGGCGCGTGCCGTCAGCCAGCGAATACCGCAGGAAGTAGGGACCGGTGAGATCGGCGGGGCGGCGCC
>DASQIH010000290.1:0-19925 GCA_035631655.1 Terriglobales bacterium | reverse complement strand
CCCTGTGGGCATAGGTTCCGCTTTACCTGGGCCGCGAAGGCAGCACTATTTTGTGGTCTCCTTGCCAGCGGATAAGCAACACGCGGTGTTCCGTTTGGATTCCGGTCCGGGAGTCGATGCGAAATCGTCCGTAAAACGTATTGCAGTCCGAGTTAGACGCGGCGTTTCGTAGCTTCTCGTCGTCCAAGGAAGCCGCATGCCGAATGCATTCGGTCAAAACACTCTCTCCGTTTCGCGCTTGAAATCGCGATCCGCAGCGACTCTTCTGACGGAACGCCGCTGCGGTTTGCATACAGGCGACAAGCAAGGACTTTCCCGAGCGACATCAGAGCCGAAGTCTCTGCCGTGGTTGTGCCGCCAAAACAGTTGAGCGGAACCCGAAATGGGTAGCTGTGGGGATTGTCTCTTTGATCGTTGGTGACCATGTAATAAAGGTTTAACCCCTTTGGGCGCGCTTCAATACAAGGCGTACACTGCACGTTGCGACCCCTTCCTGCGTTCCCCGCACGGCAAGTCCTTGAGCCAAAAGCCTAATTAGCATTGAAAAACTCATCAATCGCCAAGAAGCTCCGAGCTTGGCCTTGTCAAATTTTCTTGACACGCACGGTGGAAGGGATATGATGACCGCCAATTGAACGTTCTGGCCGAGCCCTCTGTCCCGAATGTGTTCTACTCTGGGGGAGGGCGGGACACATCCAGCTTCAGTTTGTGCTCGGCCCTTGTCCTTGGAATGTTGGCGGGTGAGTCAGGTTCGGCATCACTCCGCCGTTCACCCGGCACTCGTTTAATGCCAACATCACAAAGAGGAAGAGCCAGCCGAAGCCAAGCCCGCGACCCCTGAGAAGGTCACTCGTGGTCAGCCAGCAGTTCGGCGCACTTCAGATTCGCTCAGGGTCGCGACTGCCTCCTGCAGGACGTCCCGCATATGCTCAAGTTGCACTACTTCCGATTGCAGACCCCACTTGACCACGTTCATAATGGCGGCGGTTTCCAGCCTCTGCAGCCTGACAACCATTGCCTCACAGTCTGAAATCAGCAGTTCCAGCTCATCCGTGAGGTCTGTCCACTTCTTCCGTTTCACTATTGCCTTCCGACTCTGGCCACCTAGGGGCCTAGAGGCGCGTGACTCGCAAAAATGCGGCGTCTGCCAATCTGCAGTGGGCATGCAGATGCCGCATGCTATGGGGGAAGCGCCTACCCAATCCTGCTATCCACGAGCCGGTCGCTCAGAACTATTTTTGTTTTGTTCCAGAATCAGAACAGGCAGGCATCCTTGAAGGCCCTCAATTGCGTGAATGGCTTGATCAGACGATTCAGTTCTTAAGTGGGATTTCCTGATACTCGCTTCGTTCGGCGTACCCTCGCCCGAAAGCACGTTGAGATACCGAATAGGCCTTCACTTCTCGCTTCTCGAAGTATCTGATCCCTCTGCAAGCCGCACAAGTAAGCTTGTACGGGGCAGCAAGGGTGTGACGATCGAACCGTATTCGGCCGGCTTGATCGGGATGCGCGACGAAATACACTCTCCCACATCGGTCGCACGCTATGCCTATACAGATCGGCATGATTGCTTCTTCGGGTGCAGATTAGGCGCGTTTCGATTCCCAATCTTGCCCATCTCTCCAGGCAATGCTCCTGCTCGGCAGCATAAAATTACAATATGCTCTCACAGTGGATAAACATCACGACTGCATTTTTCTTGAAACAGATTCGCAGAATCACAGCCGTAGCAGACTGGCTCGACGATTAGGAAGGCAAATCGCGACATTCGCGAACTGCGGGAAAAGTATGAACCACGAGTCACCGAAGCCGAAAAGACGAAGAATCGAGAAGAGCGTGAAAGCTTGATGTCTGAGTGGGGTTTCGAGCGCGCCTTAGTGCTTGATCCCATTCACGCACGAACTGAAAGATTAGCCGCGAAAGCAACCCAGGCCAGTACTTTGCCATTCTGGGCGATGAATTCCAGCCTGCCCTCTTCCCGATTGCGGATCGCCTCTGCCGTCCGGAGAAGCGTTACCGCAATGGCCTCATACTCTTCGGCTGTGTTGCCAGAGCCGATCGTACAGTCTTCACCGTTGATCGCGAGAACGGTCTGGATCATGACTCACCTCGAGTAACAACCTCACCGATGCAGTCGTTCGAAGTGAAGGGGTAACCATAAAGAGCGAACGGTGTGAGGAGACGATGGCCTGCTAATCCGGGCGAACCTCGCGTTCTTTCTTGTCGGCAACATAACATGCTATTATCGCGCCGCAGCCGCCCGGAAGGGCCTTCGGGTCCGGGCTCTGGCGAGCCTTCCGCGACCCCGCTGGGCGGCCTGCTCGGCGCGGACTACGTCCGACAGATGTCGAATCCTGAAGTCAGGTTCCGAGTTGTCCGCACGACTTTCTGCAACAAGACCGCTGCGGCTTCAGCTGCCGTGGCCCTGACTCGCAGATTCGCATGGCTCAATTTCGATTCAGGGCCCCTTGTGCGGCAACTAGATGAGGCCCCCTCTCTATCGCCTTGAGCACTGCGCGGGTGCGGTCGCGGACGCCGAACTTGGAAAGGATATTCGACACGTGATTCTTGACAGTCCCTTCCGAGATGCATAGTGCAGCGGCTATCTCACGATTGCTGTATCCGCCCGTCATCAGCCGAATGATTTCGGCTCGCGTGTGGTCAGCCCTTCGGGGTCATACCCGTCGTCCCCGTCGTCGGGTGGGAGTGGCGCAGCTTTCGCTCCTTGCAGAAGCCTTTCGGTGACCACGGGACTAATCATGCGTCCGCCGCCGGCCACCAGCCGAATCGCTTCCGTCAGTTTTGCCCGCGAGACATCCTTCAGCAGGTAACCCTTCGCGCCCGAGCGGATTCCTTCCAGCAAGGCGATATCATCGTCGAATGTCAAAAGAGGATGGTCGGAACCGGAAGGGTCTTGGCCTTCATTTCGCGCAAAACCTCAATGCCGCTCATCTCGGGCATGCGAACGTCCATCAGCACCAGGTCGAGATCATGCTTTTGCATTCGCTGAATTGCCTCAATTCCGTCCGCCGCTCGTGCGACCACGCGGATGCCCTCGGCCAGATTGAGCAGCGTTTCGAGGCCTTCCGACACCAGCGTCTGACCTTACACCAGTAGCACCCGGATCACCGTGCCTCCATGACATCGCCCGCCGGCACCCATGCCTTCACCTGGAATCCCTTGTCCGGCGACGAATCGATCGTCAATCCACCTCCGAGTTAGCTAGCCCGCCATGCACCTTCGAGCACGCCTTTGGGCAATAATCCTTTCGGGGCCGATAAGAGCAAAGTCTTTTCGAACTTTCTTGCAGGATCGCTCCGCACTTCCACTCCCGCAGGCGTTGTGAGTGAGACCAGCCCGTTGAACGCCACCCACTCGCGATGTCCCGGTCCCCTCACGAAAGAGCCGCGATAGCCGAGCCCTCCTGGGGGTTCCCACTTCTCCTCAGACGCTGGCAGCGACTCCCAAAGCTCCTGCAGCTCCTTTACTAACCGTTTAGAGATGCTCCAAGTCGGATCGGGACGACCGGAATAAACGAATGCGCCCGCGACCCAAGCATCATCCTTTTCACCTGATCTTGATGTGCCCATGCATTACGACCATAAACGTACAAAAGTCAGTGTACGGGCCGCGATTCGCCGTGCGTGGATCGGGGATCAATGCACCGCTGTTGTCGACGTTGGTTGCCGGGGTACCGCCGGGTTTGTGAGTCCAATACCCATTGCGACCCTTGCGGTACCAATGAAAGTCCCAACCCGGCGCGATCACCAAGGCTACCAGGTGACCTTCTTTGGGACACTTGTTGTTAGCGCTTGGGCTGTCGATCAGATCGTCGGCCAATGCTGCGGGCCTGACTGAGGCACACGTCAGTGCGGTGTACTCTGCGCCCGCTGCAAGACCCGGCTGCGCGAAAGTGTCCGTACGGTAATTGGTGGAATAGTTGTAGCAGTTGTTGTTCCACTGCTTCTGGCCATTGTCGTTCCACCAGTTCGGCTCGTACAAAGGTGCGCAGCGACACCGTTCTCCGTGCGGCCAGCGTGGAGGTCTGAACTTCCACTTCTCCCTGACCTTCCGGAACCGTTCCATCTCCTTGAGGAGAAAAGATGGGAACTTGTTTCCTAAACGTAACTGTCGGATCAGTCCCGTATTGCGCGCGATGAACCGCTCGACCTCTTCATCGGCGGCACGGTGAGAAAGCTGCGGACCAATCAAGTCTCCATTTGCGACCCGAAAGGTTTTCGGCAAGCCTCGCGCTCCGCGCGATAACCCACGATCGAGGGAGGAATCGGCAACATTTCCCGGCCCGAAAGCCGACGTGCCGGCCGTAGTCGCTCATACAGTTTCGCCGCTTCCCTCCCCTTCAGTTCGATAACCGGGTTCTTTCTGCCACTAAAAATGTCGATCGTAATTCGGAATTCCACTGAGCACCTCCCACATCCGACCGCATCGCTACCAGGGCCCGGGCTCCTCGCGACCGGACTTATTCCGACTCCAGCCAGCAAAAGAGCCACCACCACTTGCAACTCTTCTGGCGAAAGAAAATTGGGTCGAGTTGCGCCACAGAGCGCCCAGAGGACTCGCCTGTGTAAACCCCGTACAGAGTGTTCTTGAAGGCAGTCAGCCCCTCGTAATCACCCCACAAGAATCCGCTGGCCGCATTGCCCAATGGACCCGGATCCATGCTTTGCAGGATGTGATCGCTCCAGCCCGAGCCTTGATCGAAGCTGCGGGCGAGGTGATGACGAAAAAGAGTCGCAGCTCCAGAATCATCGTAGTCAATGTACAGAACCCCGACCACGCCGCGCTTCGTAACGGCTATCTCCGGGTACGCCGAATTGTGTGTCCCATCGGTGACCCGCGCCGAGCTCCAGGTGGCTCCTCGATCCGTGGAGCGAGCCACGTAGATTTGAGCGAAGCCGCTTGCATCTCGGCTCACATAGGAGACGTAGATATCACCGTTGACTGGATTACAGGCAATCCACGCGTCACTACTACGGGCTCGAGCGACTTTGCCCTTCGCGATGTTGCCGAAGCTGATCGTCATGTAGGTCTGAACTTGGGATGCGCCATGTACGGAAACTCCGGCGGCCCCTAGTCCGGTCCAGGAAACACCTCCGTCGTCCGAGCGATTCACGGTAAAGTGCACGTTCTCAAACCCGCTCGGCGCACCAGCAGTACCCTCTCGTATCTTGTATACAATGTAAGTCTTGCCATCGGGGGCAATCGCCACCCTGGTTGTGCGGTTGGGAAATGACGTGTTGTTGCCAGCTCCAACCGAATTCATAGTAATGCCCTGGTTCGATGACCAGGACACCGACGAGCGCTCCGGGCTCTGACCAAAGTCGAGCCAGGGAGAATAGAGGCGGCCGATGTTCGGACTGGAAGAATGCCGATCCAGGGACAGATGTGGCTGATCGTTTCCATACGGCGCCCCCGGAGTCAATGCTGCGTCAGGGGTGCCGGTCTGACGAAAGACATAATCCGTAATTCCGGTCCCGCCGGCTAATTCGGCGACATAGATATTGCCGTTGGCATCATAGTCAATTTTCTGGTCGCCGGGTCCCCATTGACCCGCTGCTGGTTGCATCACCTGGAACACTTTCCTCCAGGTCACTCCCCGATCGGAGCTCTTCCAGACAGGTGCACCCGTGGTTGCGTTCCAGTTTTCGGAAAAGCTCACGACGGCGATGTCCTTGGAATTTTGAGGATTCACGGCGATGCTGGGCTCGGTGTCGGAAAGATTGTTGGGATCAAGAGCATCGCTTGCGATGTCCTTCATGTAGAGCTTTCCACAACCGGAGCTAACGAGGAGAGCTATCAAAACCAAACTGCACGGCAGGGCCTTGGCAATTCGAAACGAAGTAAGTTTCATCGCACTTCTCCCCACGCGAATTGTTGGTTGGCGCAAGTGTCGCTTCAATAGAGCTGCGAAGCGATGGCGTTCACGTCAATGACAACGCGGTCTACGGTTTCCGGTCTCGGCGAAAGATCCGACTGGACAAATTTGATCGCACCTCCGGCATACCAATGCACGGTCAGAACCGCCGGCCGGCGGTCGCCCTGTGCGTGTACCACTTCGGTCGTAGTCTTTTCAGGTTCTCCGTAACGATCCGTGATGGTGCGCATGGGTATATCAGGCTTCAGGAACTCCCCAGCCTCACGCTGCATCACAAGGTGGAAGGAATCGTCCTCCAGAAATCGTTCGGTACGAATCTTGAAGGCGGCCGCTCGTGACAGGCTCTGGCGATAGGCGGCCTGGTACTCGGGCCGAAGCTTTGGTGGCGCGGCCCTCATAACAGTTGACAACCGCGACGCCGATGGCTCTGCCGCTGCGGGAGAATCGTACTTGTTCCCTCCAACGACGCGGTCAGGAAAGACGAGAATGGAACTTTCCCCGGCGTTCTTCCAGCGTTGCAAGCCGGCAAAAAGAGCAAATGCGTCTGCTCCCCAAAGCTCCCGGTCGGTCAGCATTTTCTGAATCTGCATGGCGTTTGCGCCTGATGAAACTGACTGCCCAACTGCAAAGGCCGTCGCCAGACACAGTAGGCCGGACAGCAATGTCACAGCGGCAGCGTCTGCCAGCGTAGTCGTGGTTGCTAAATTCGATTTCATATTGGACCCTCGTCGAAATTCTTCACTGCGACCAAGGACCACAAAAGAGGCGCCTTGGCCCGTCCCGGACCGGATGCTGTGCCTCACGGGTCCGTGATCAGGACCGAAGGGCCGCTACTCAGGGTCACCGCCGAAGGGAAGAGTGTTGAATCAGGGTTGCACAAACCCCGCCGCTTCTTTCGACCCGCAACTGGGCCAGGATGAAGAAAACCCTCGTTCGCGAAACTACGAACGACGGCGAAAAACGACTTTAGCGAGGAGTTTAGCGCCGTCACCGGAAATGTCAACAGCAACGTTCGTCCTGTTCCAGAATCAGAACAACACCTGTAGCGCCAGACGCCGCCCACTCCGAAATGACGGTAGGAGATGCCTTGCGAACTCTTACCAACAGTATTGGCGGCCGTTTCCGACGCTTCGAGCGAAGAGTGGCACAATCTTTCCGTTTCTCGCTCTGCCGCTCGTCCTGGCAATGATGGTTCCTCATTCTCGCCGGGATTGGCCAATACGTTTGGGAGTGGCGGGGGATATTCGTGGACGTTGCCCGAATCACCGCACCTGGCCTAGCCTTGCTCTTACGTTGACGGCGATCGCTGGCGGTGGTGGCCCGGCTGAGTGTTCCCTACTCAGCCGACAAAATGGACCTTCCTAGCGTGGTAGAAACTGCTTGCTATTTAGAAATAGAAAAGCCCCGATGTGGCCATATCGGGGCTATCCTGCCTTCAGATATGGTTATTGGCTTCTTGCGTCCTCATCGAGCTTCGTTATTCGAGATCGCTAGCGTCAGCTCCCAACAGCTTACGCAATAGTGATCGATTGCCAATTCTCGTTGCCGTGACCTCCCGCCCAAAAGTTGTCGACGATGGCCCGATCCCAAATCCGAACATCGATCAGGTAACAGCAGGGGTCGATCTTTGCTGCCCAGGGATCCCACAAAAACGTTGTGGGTACCGGGTAGCCGGTATCAGTTATGTTACCGTTGTAGGTCTTGGAGAGGCTGTGACCGTTCGTGTCGATGATGTCGAAGCTAGCCCCGCATCCCCCGAGTAACGTAACCGTGATTCGACTGAAGTTTGCGTCCGAAGCTTGCAAGGTGATAACGACGAGGTTCCCCTTCCCCTGTTCCACCTTATCGCAACAGCCAAGGTCGCGTCGCTTGCCATCCGGCGTCTGCAGTTGAAGCTGAATGAGCGGTTTTGTGGGCGGGGTGTTGTCGACCCGCACGGGAACCGGGAGGCTTTCGAACTCGGTGAGTGCAGGGTTGCGCACCGTCAACTTGAGGTAGTACTGGTCATTGCTACCGGCTGGTGTCTGCCAGTCAGTCAGGTAGTCAAACCCGGCCAGCCCCATGTCCGCCACGTTGTACCAGCCTTGAGGATCGGGAAGGCGGGTATAGAAAAGAAACAAAGGAGGCGGAGGAAAGCCCGGGTTGAATCTGAAATCATGAATCGGTTGGATGATTGGTGTCCAGGGTCCTGCGAGGGCTTGGGCAAATTCGACCTTGTACTGAAAAGGGTTTGCTATGACGAACACCCCCCGAATGTTCGCGATGCCACCTATGGGATGATCGCCAGCGCCTGCCGGCTTGTTGTCGGGCGAGGTCGTTCCCGGAGGAAAGCTGGGGCCGGATGCCAATCCTAACCCGGGCCCTCCAGGGGTGAACTGTGAGGTGGGAATATACGCGACCTCAGTGATGAGCGGGGGAGGCGGACACAACAACTTACACACCAGCCGGCAGCGGACAAAGCAGAGAAAGTGGCAGACCTGGTGGCAGAAACGCTCCCACTTGGATTCGGCAAGCAACTTGTTGAAGGTCGTCGTATCCTGACGGTCTACGGCATCCACAAAGCGCTTGAGCAGTGCCTCATCTGCCGTCAGACGTTCGGTCACCCGAGCGAACTCGCGTATCTCAGCGACAGAGAGCTCTCCACGGGCGGGCTCTTTGCAAAGCTTGAAACAGATGAACACGCAGTGCTTGCTGCACAGCCACCTGCAGATCAGGCGGCAGCGTGGCAGTAAGCCGAGTTTGGACAGTTCCGTCTGAAACTGTTCTGCGTTCTGGGCCAAGAACGCTTCCACGACCCGTCCAAACGCGCCTTCGTCTTGCGCAAGTTTACCAACGGCTTCGCCTGTTTCCCGTAGTTCGGCGAGCCTTTCCTTCTCAGACGCATTTTCATCTTCCATAGCAGCCTCCTTGAGCGGCGTGTCTGCCTGGCGGCGACTGTATCTGCTCCGAGTGGCGGCAATCCAAAAGGAACTTGCCACTCGACGAGATCAGTCACCAGTGGCCTGAATGTGAACACTTGGATCCCCGGGAACCGGGACCCTCGTCTCTGGGGGTGCTGCACTTCCGAGTTGGGGAACTGCTCCTCGGAGAGGCGATTTGCCCCGATTATGCTCCTGCAGAGGTGGGCGTCAACAGAAAACTGGAGTTTGTTCTAGAAATGGAACAGGGCGGTGGGGCTCAGGAAGCGCCGAATTGGGCAGTTAACCGCAAGACTAACTTGAAAGTAACATAAGTTTGTTATCTGACCCAGAATGCGTACGCTCTGGCGGGAACCGCCGAGACTAGCAAGCAAATTGAATCAGCGTTACCTTCAACCGTGAAGCGGTCAGCAATAATGCACGGCCGAGCTATCTGCCTCAAGAGCAAGGAGCCTTTGTCTGTGGCTGAAATAGAGCGGCGTATGGTGTTCTGTGCCCCAGCAATCGCCGATTTCCCGATTCTCATCACCGACCATTGTTGATGGCTGTCTCCACATCGCGGTCGACGCGGCGAGACGGCACAGCACGTTCGACTGTCTCGGGCCACCCACGTGCTGCCTGAAAATAACCGTTGCAGGCAGTGGTGTGAAGCGTACTGCTCGCGGGCATCTTTGCCGCCTTGTTGGATTACGGCACCGTGAAGGTTCAAGGAACTGGTTTAAATGTGCTGTGCCCACACAGTTAACGGCAAAACTGCGGAAGTATCGCCTGTGGCACGCGCTTGGAGGATTCCGTCGTGAGAAAGCTCCAGGCTGCCGCCTCCGTGGTATGGACCGTATAGCCCGAACTGCTGATCTCCTCTTCTTTATCGGTCTTCGATCCGCTCTAACCGATGCCAAGGGGGAAACTCGCTACCTTGGTGTGCGATTCCATGCCCGAGCCTTGGTTGGTCGGCGCCACGAAGTCTACTCAGGCCTAGGGGCCGACATTGTTGTGGAATCATTACATCGAGCGGGCTTTCAGCGTTCGTACATTCTGCCACGCTCACCGACTTCTCTCACCCAGGAATTGGAGTAGAATCCCTCCAACAAATTGCTGCCTCAACAAAGCTATAGAAATGTTGTGGTGTCCGGTAGGTGTTTGCGTCACCGGGCGAAGTGCCTCTTCGGCGCGCCCGTTTTCTGTTTCATCAGAGATTTGTAGTTTGTGCCACGAAAGCCGTCATGAGGCGCGAAACATGGAAACGGCTAAAGAGAATCTTCAAGGCTGCCATGCCGAAGCACTTTGGCTCGGCCGATGCCGCCGAGCAGCTGCATTCCAGCGGCATACAGTCTGAGACCCAGGGCGATAGCCACCCTTCAATAACTGAGAGTGTCGACGTCTGGCAAGCGGCCGCAACCGTGGCTCTGGCTCGCCGTCCCACTCACGCCCACAAGGTGGCGCACTCGCTGACCTTCGGACAGATAGTCGCGGGACGCTTCCGTATTCTCCGCTTTATCAACAGCGGCGGCATGGGCGAGGTCTTTGAGGCGTGGGACTCAGAATTAGGTGACCGGGTCGCTCTCAAGACTATTCGCCCCGAGATCGCCTCCTTCCCCTCGGCCATCGATCGCTTCAAGCAGGAGGTCCGCCAGGCGCGCGGCGTCTCGCACGTCAATGTCTGTCGGGTGTATGAAGTCTTCAGTCACGTGCTGGACTCGGGCGAGCACCTCTGGTTCCTCACCATGGAACTGCTCGCGGGCGAGACGCTCGCGGAGCGCCTACGCCAGGAGGGCCCGATCCCGACCAAGCAGGCTCTGGATTTGGTTTTACAAATGGTTGCAGGCCTCGCTGCTGCCCACGAACATTCAGTCGCGCACCGTGACTTCAAAAGCAGCAATGTCATGCTGGTCGAGTCCCCAACAGGCAGGACCCGCGTTGTGGTGACTGATTTTGGACTGGCCCTGCGGATCCCGACCGGTCACCTTACCGACTCGGATGAATCCAGGCTAGGTACGCCCCGCTACATGGCCCCGGAGCAGGTACATGGCAAAGACGTGGGATTTGCCGCCGATCAGTACGCGCTCGGCGTGGTTATGTGCGAAATGCTGACCGGCGAGTACCCGAGCCGTCCGGATCCAGCATCCGGCATAGACAAAGCTCTCCTGCCGCCTGGCCATCACTTGAATGCTCGCTGGGAAAGCGTCATTCGCCGATGCCTTGAGTTTCGGCCGGAAGATCGTTTCCCGGAGATCCGCGATGTCGCCTCTGCCCTGAACCCAGTCAGGCGATCCAAGATTCCATGGATCACGGCCGGTGCGGCCGTGTTGTCTCTGGTCCTTGGCTTTGTGGCGCTGAGAGCACGAGAAGTGGGGGACCGCGTGGAAGCAGCATCGCAACTCACACCCGATACGGACCTCACCAGCCGTCCCAGTCTGTCGCGCGATGGCACAATGGTGGCTTACAGCTCCGACCGCGCCGAGGCTGGGAATCTCGATATTTGGGTGCAGCATCTCCCCTCTGGTGTGCCCAAACGCCTGACCACCAGCCCGGCCGAGGATGTCGACCCAAATCTCGCGCCTGATGGCAGCGCTGTCGTTTTCCGATCTGAAAGGGATGGCGGCGGAATTTACATCGTCGACGTCGCTGGCGGGCAAGAGCGTCTGCTCGCCGGATACGGCCGCAACCCCCGCTTCTCTCCCGATGGACGCAGCGTGGCGTACTGGATAGGCGATTACGATGCCACAGTTGCATCCGGTCAAATCTTTGTTGTTTCTCTCGTGAACGGATCCTCAGAGCGCCTCGCTGCCAACTTCAAAGATGCGCGCTCGCCTGTCTGGAGTTCCGACGGACGTCACCTTCTTTTCACCGGCTGCCGTGGTGGAGAGCAATCGATGTCCTCCTGTTCAGAGTGGTGGGTCATGACGCGCGATGGCAAGGAGGCGAAGGATACCGGGGCTTTGTCTTTGCTCCGCCGAGAGCACGTAGAGCTCATCGATGAGATCGGCGGCTGGTATGGAGATATCGTTCTGTTCAACGGCGGCCAGGGACCAGCATGGAGTCTATGGGAACTGAAGCTCCCGCAATCGACGCTTCGCGCAGAGGGCAAGCCTCGTCGAGTGACTTCCGGTGAGGCACGGGATGTTGCTCCGTCCCTCGCGGCGAACGACACCATCGCCTTCGAGCGCCTCACCGCCGCACTGCATATCTGGGCAGTTGACCGCGCCTCCGAGTCGAAGCGAGCGGAAGCGGTCAAAATAACCCACGACGCAGCACCCGACTATTCGCCCAACATCTCGGCCAACGGGCGCTGGCTCGTATTCGAGAGAGGTTTCGGAACTAAACACAATATTTGGATCAAGGATATCCAGTCTGGAGCCGAGTCATTGTTTGTGTCATCGGCTATGGAAAAGTATTCGCCAATCATCGACGACACCGGAAGAAAGTTGGTTTTCGAAGGACGGGAAGAGAACGCTGCATCGGTATTCACCGCTGTTCAAGGACAGGCCCCCAGAAAGTTGACGATGGGGTGTGAAAATCCAACGAGTTGGTTCGACCTAAACCGTTCCATTCTCTGCAAGGAAGGGCTGCCCTCGAAGATCAAAATGGTAGATATCGAGACGGGCGCCTTGACTACCGTGCTGGAGAAGAAGGACTACTCCCTGGGCGAAGCGACATGGTCGCCAGAAAACCAATATCTCTTGTTTACCGCCTCACGCAACGGTACCGCTAAGCAAGTGTTTGCCGTGCGCTTCCCGGGAATAGCGCGCATGCCTGTAGGTGATTGGATTCCAATTACTTCTGGAACTGAGTTCAGCGGCCGCCCACGGTGGTCTGGTGACGGGAGAACAATATTTTACTTGTCCACGCGCGATGGCTTCTCGTGCGTATGGGGGCAGCATTTCGATCCGCAATCGGGAAGGACCACGTCACCTCCGTTTGCCATTATGCACTATCATAATCCGCGGTTTTCCCCGCATGTCGTAGTTGAACGTGCCTTCAACCTCTCTGCCGCTAACGGCTCAATTTACCTTAATGTGGGAGAAATCAACACCAGTGTCTGGATCGGAACGCTGAAACGTCACCGCAGCTTTTCTTCCCTTTTCCAATCACAGCGATAAATTGTCTTCCCGAAATTCTTCGTGTATAGTGCCCCGGCGGGGGAAGCTTCCAAATGCCAAACAATCCTAAGAAGAGCGCTCCCAAGAAGAAGACTGGCAGAAAGAGGGCTGAGGGCATACACGCGATTCGCGTGCCGCTGAAGAGGTCTCGGAAAACCACCCGCCAAGAAGTGGAATTGGCGATTAAGAAGAGACTCGCAAGCGAGCCTACAGACGTCCTCCAGGACGATGATACGTTAGTCATCGTCATTGAGCGCTTCTAACCAAAGCTTCTAGCGCTTGCCTATGTCGGTTTGCCTCGTCACAGCGTCGACCGTGGCGGAGTTCGCCGACCCCGCCGAGATTAGGAGCGAGTCTGTCAGCAACGCCGCCCGAAATCCACAGCTTGGAATTTTGAGCCTTGCCGCAGTGCTCGAAGCTCGCGGCGAAAGCGTCCGCATTATGGACCTCAACCGAGTATACCTCGATTATTTTGAGTCTCACTCCACGGTTGATGGGTCGGAGTTTGCCGAATCCGCAGCCCATATTGTCACTGTTGATGACGCCGATATTTACGGCTTTTCCAGCATCTGCAGCAGCTATCCCTTAACCCTTCGCATCGCCAGGGCCGTGAAGGCGCTTCGCCCACAAGCGACGATAGTGCTGGGCGGCCCCCAGGCATCCGTCGTCGATCTTCAGACGCTTTCCGTGTTTCCTTTCATCGACCTAATCCTGCGAGGCGAGGCCGAACAGACCTTGGCGCTCTTACTGGATCAGCTAAGAGGGGATCGCCAGCTCGAGAAGGTTCCCGGCCTGAGTTATCGCGTAGGCGCGGGCCCCCATCGAAATCCCAATGCGGCATTGATTAACGATTTGAATAGCATCCCCTCGCCCGCCTATCACCTTAGCCAATATCTGCAAGGTTCCAAGCGAGCCTCCCTCGAACTCGGGCGCGGTTGCCCCTTTTCGTGTACCTTCTGCTCGACCAACGACTTCTTCCGCCGCAAGTTCCGGCTCCGCTCACCCGAGCGGGTGCTGCGCGACATGAGATCAATCGCGGCCAACTACGCGATCCGCGACTTCGAGCTTGTTCACGACATGTTCACCGTCGATCGCAAACGCGTGGCGGCCTTCTGCGAGGCTATGATCGCTTCCGGGGAAGGCTTCACCTGGTCCTGCAGTGCCCGCACGGACTGCATTGATGAAGAGCTTCTCGAAGTGATGGCAAAGGCCGGCTGCAGGGGAATCTTTTACGGAGTCGAAGTCGGCTCGCAAAAGATGCAGAAGGTCATCGACAAGCATCTCAATACCGCACGCGCCCACGAGATCATCGATGCTACCGAGCGGCGAGGCATCGGTAGTACGGTTTCCCTCATCTCCGGTTTCCCGGAAGAAACCTGGGACGATGTCCGCCGGAGCATGGATTTTTTCATGCATTCAGCGCGGTGCCCCAAGTCTCACCCCCAGCTCAACCTCCTCGCGCCTCTGGCCGAAACTCCTCTTCTTACGAAACACAGAGACGAACTGATCCTGGAGGAACTCTGTTCCTGCGTGTCCCACCAAGCCCGCCGCCAGGATCGCGCCGACGTCGAAATGATCGTTGCCTATCCCGAGATATTTCCGAACTTCTACGTCATTCCCACGCCTCACCTCGAACGTGACCGTCTCTTCGAGCTGCGCGAGTTTACGCTCATGGGCTTAGCCCGCTTCCGCTGGATGCTGGTTGCCATCCACCAGAGTACCTCGGGAATTCTGGACTTTTTTAATACATGGCGGGAACACCGCCTCCGGATACGCCCGGCACTGGTGCCTTCCGACCTGCGGCAATACTACCGCACTGACGACTTCCGCACGGATTTTGCAGACTTCGTGCGCACGGGGAAAATGGGCAGAACCTCCACCATGAGAGCGCTGCTGGACTATGAAGACGCCCTGCGGCGCAGTTTGGCAGCTGATACTCGAACGGTGCCAGCAGGCGATCTACTCCCGCCCGGAGCTGCGCTCGACCCGAACGATATCCCGGTAAGAAGAAATCGCATCTTGGTTTTCGAGCTCGGTTGCGATATCCAACGCATCGTCGATGCCCTGAAGCTTCAGAAGAAGCCGGTTCAGTCGCGTGTCCGGCACTTTTACGTCACGCGCCCTGTGTCGGCGGCCAGTTCCCGCATTGACCGGATCTCCGACTGGATGGCCAATCTCCTCCGCCTCTGCGATGGCAGGTGCAGCGTCAAGGAGATCGTCCGGCAACTGTCTGCTCGACTGCCTGAGGTCCAGAAGTCCCTTCGCGAGTACGTGTGCATGCGATTGCTGCAGGGAGCCGAGAACGAACAATTCATCGTGGTCTACCGAACTGCCCGTGATTCCGTAGCCCCAAATCGCAGAGCCGCAAGTGAAGCTTAGCGCTCGCAATGGCCGCCTGACACGGCCCACCACATCGACGCGGGGAGCCCCCTCTACGCATTCGGTCCTCCTTAAGAGACTTGCTTCGAGCAAACCGTCCTCATAATTATTATTCGGCATCATCACATCCGGTCGGCTCGTTCTGCGCAGTGTCAACACCAACGATGCGAACACTATCGCGGGCCTGAAACGATTCCTTGCCAACCCGCGGTTGTCCGTGTTTGACCGATAGCTTTCGCCTAGACTTTCGGCACAAGCGAAGAGGAATCGTAAAATTGCACGGAGTTCTTCAACTCGACCACGGATTTAGCCTTGGAGCGATGAGTGGCATGCAATCTTTGCGCCAGGACGTGCTTTGTGCCCTGCGGGTGATCAGGCACAGCCCCGGATCTGCTGCCGAAACGATCCTGACTCTGGCGCTCGGGATTGGTGCGAATACCGCTATCCTCAGCGTCCTGGATGGGTTGGTGCTGCGGATTCTTCCGGTTTGGCAGCCAGATCACCTGGTCCAGGTCATACCGATCTACCGCAACGGTGCAACGGTTCCCCTATCGTGTCCTATGTTTCAGCAGCTGAACGCCCCGGGGAAAGTGGTCTTCACCCAAGGCGGAATCTCAGTCGCGTGACACCTGAGCAACCACAACTGCTCTGCCGACAGCAATGAGTGGAATGCGGGCGGTAGCAGTCCCGGGTGCAAGCAGCACAAGCGCATTCGTGGTGCTCGCTGGCGGTTACGATGGAAAGCAACCTGACCAGCGTGTATTCAAACACTTTGAATACGGACGGTACCGTGGGCGGAAGTTGGACTTCCATTACCACAAATCCGTTGCCGACGACGACGGCTCATCACGGCATGGCGGAAGCCGACCCTTGGAATTCCCTGGTGGCGGCCAACTCGCGATACGTATACGTGCTCGGTGGGCAGCAACATTCTATCGACACACCGGGAGGAACTACTAACGTCTATATGGCAGCAGTCGACCCGAACACTGGTGTTGTAGGAACTTGGACGCAGCTTTCCAGCAGCCTACCACAGAGCTTGGTTGGCCCGGCTGTGACCGTCTTCAACGGCTACATGTACGTGGTTGGCGGATTGCGAAGTGACGGTACGCTTTCGCCAACGGTCTACTCGGCCGCCGTGCAGCCCACCGGAACGTTGGGGGCGTGGACCGCGGCCCTGAATAACTACCCCGCACCAGTATCTTTCGCCCAGGCGTTTGGATTCGGAGGCAAGCTGTACCTTGTCGATGGAAATCCGAATAACTCCACCGATCCGAACCAGCAGGGCAATGTGGGAACGAGTGCAGTAAATTTTGCAGGTGCGATTAGCGGAACGGTGGGAAGTTGGATGGGCACGGCTGGCACCATCAAGTCGCGAATGAACCACATCACGTGGACGGCATTTGGACAAGTGATCGCTGCCGAAGGCGTCTATGCTGGTTCGCCGGGGTCACTGGAACTTGAGTGCACAGTGGTACAGCCCGACAGCACGCTGGGCTCATAGAATGGAATCACGTCCAGTACCAACCAGATAAACGCAGACGTAGGTGGAGCAGCGGGGTTTCGAGTTACACAATTCGGCATACGCGCCAGAATCATTTCCGTGTAGCCAGCCGGTTCCCTGCAGTGCGCAATTTGAAGTCTTGGGATTGTGCACTTTCTTATTCATCTAACAATGGTAGAGTTTAAGAACTTTAAGGCTGATCTCTTGTCGGTGTGCACACCGCTCGCAGCGCCTCTCCTTCTTACTTATTAAAGGTCGGCTCGATCAGTGAGACGAAGCATCTCCGATCGGTATCGAGAAACTGTCGATCCGCTGAAAATCGGCCGTGTCGCTGCTAGTGCCGCGTACTTCTACCACGATATTGTCGGTGGTCACCGACAACTTAAGCTGGCTGTAGTCAGACTTCACGACTGGCGGCGGCCAGGCATCCGGCTGCCACTGAAATGCGGCGGCACCCGCATCGAGCGATGCCCCTCCTCCTCCAGCGATGAGCAACACAGGTGGTGTGGGTTGTTGATTCCCTCCCGTTGACTCTCTCCTCTGGTAATCGTGGACGTGCCCAAAAATCCATAAAACAATCTTCTTGCCTTCGGGGCTGCTAAAGTACGGTTTATAGAAGTCCCATCCCGGAACCATGTCCCAGGGCCATGGCGACGGATTATGGATATAGTCCACCGGCGGGTGATGCCCAAACACCACGATCGGTCCATTAAAGGTGGTGACTCCATCCACGAAAAACGTTTGCTGTTGCCGAGAATCCAGGCAATTGGTATCCAGTCCGATCAGTTTCAGACGAATTCCGCCGTTCTGCAGAACTTGGGAATAATAGGATCGGCCCCGCAGCAAGGGTTCCAGGTACTTATAGTCTCGTTCTTTGAGATAGTCGTCGGCGAAGGTTGCCGCATCACCATCGCAACGTCTGTCGACTGCCGCGGTGTAGAAGCTTGTTTGCAGATGGCGTTCGAACTGTCCGAACTTGTTAGTGCTAGCCAGGTTCTTCTCGGCGATTTGCTTTTCCCACTGCTTCAATAGCTTTTGTCCTCGTTTCGTTGTGGGGTCGACTTGCTCAGCGGGGGGCGCTGTCTCCAGTTCCCGAACTGTCCTCTTAGGTTCTTCGCCCGCCTCATAGGCCTGGACCACCTGGCTTTGCAGTTCAGCTCCGCTCTGAGCGCGGACGGCAGTGAAACCGGTCGCTTCAGGGTTCGTGGTTTTCAGCAACGGCACAATGGGTGGCAGCACCTCATGGTTACCCAGTGTAGGATAGAAAGGAATGCCATGCGTGCGAAAACGGTGGGTCTGAGTCAGGAAGCACCGCCAATAGTCCTTCTTCCAGAGGAAAAAGTTGCTCATAACTGCGTCCCCGGTAAAGATCACCGCATCGATCTTCGCGTTTTGCGCAAAGATGTCGTCAACCACTTTCCCGTGGATGGCCTGCTTGATATTGTCTCCCAGGCCTAGCGGCCCGGTCCGAGTATCGCCGTAGGCCACCACAGTCAAACTTGGGACCTGCGCTGCGAGGCCGACAGGCTTGCTCACCCGCCCCTTGGGATAATGGCAGCAGCCCGCCGTGAAGCAGGTCAAAGCACTAACAAGTAGTATTCCACGGAAATTTATCCAAGTGGTACTGCGCATAGGTACTCCTTGTTTCGAGCAGGCATGTGCGCTCGCTGGATTCATCGCCTATTCTGCCCCAAGAGTACCCAGTTGCGAGGGCTATTTCCCCCGGCTGTTCTATTTTCAGAACAGAACGCCTTTTTCTTGAAGTGGCTGAAATATGCGAAGGACTGGATGTCAACTTTCTAGCTTCGCGTATGATCCGAGACGGCGTGGCATGCTGAAGGGGAGGTTCGGGTTCCTCATCCCGTCTTCCGCCGGCTCCCAGCGATCATCATGCTTGCGCCCACACGATCAGCACAGTGCTCACAATTGGCGAGACATGCTCGTTGTGTCGGAGTTCCACACCAATGTTCACGTCACCGGCTTTGAAACCCTCCGTCTCGTGCCGAGGAATCGGAATAAAGAAAGATGCAATCCCAAGGACGAGCACGACCAACCCCACCCCGAATAGAACTTTCATATGTGTCTCCTCAGCGACTTCGATTCATGTAGATCGATTGGAAAGACAATCATCGAGGGACATCGTTCCATAGGACAAGCACACTCCGCGCGGCGAGGGGGAAACGCCTAAGTATCATCCTTTCCAATATGCGGCCAATCTGCGAGCTTCTATATAATGAGTCAGGCAACGTTCATATCTTACAGAGGCTAGCGACATTGCAGGCCGAGTATGGCCGCGGCTTGTCCGGCAAGATGGCGACAAACAGCGTCCCCCCTGACCCAAATCACAGCCCATGGAGGGCCGTCCGTAACATGATCCTCTCCACGGGTTCGGCTAAAGTCCACTCGTAGCGGCCTCTCGACAGGCCCTCCCGAGCGGGTAGATGAAGGGGTGTAAACGATGCATCGCGCTAAGCAGGTGTGGCAGTGGATGAGATCGTCAGCGGCTAAGATGGGGCAGCAGACCGGCAGTTTGATGACCAAGGTCGCGAGCTTGCCGAAGAAAGCCAAGTCTCGGCAGGCTGACGACCTGATTCCGCCCCTTGCCGTACTGATGGGGGCGGCGGCATTCGGATTGTGGCGGCAAAGCATCACGGCAGCTATCTTCGCGCTCGTAGGGTTGTCCTTGCTCGCAGGCATCTACAACAACACCGAGCGGATGCTCGCCGCACTGCGGCGGTCGGAAGCCGAACCACAATTTGGGGAGGATGCTCGCGCCCTTGCAGAGCCAACCACGGCAGACAGTGGCGCCCTTAGCCAGGCAATCGGATGTTTGAAGCCTTGGCTCGCGAACGAGGTCCCCCTCACCGAGGAAAATGCGAAGGAATGTTGCGCCGTTCTTCTGGACTCGGTAGCCGCGAAAGCGCGACCGGCAACCAGGACGATCTCTGGATGAAGAACCCCTGTACGCTGGCCAGAAATTCCACACTCCAAATTGGCCGCGCCACAACGTAGCGCCTTGCCGAGAAAAAAATTAAGGGGTCCCCAGTCACCTGGAGACCCGGCATGGCTACACTTGCGTGGCTACCACTTTCGCATAGCTTAATTACCGCCCATCTCGTTGTTACGAT
>DASQIH010000289.1:0-22130 GCA_035631655.1 Terriglobales bacterium | reverse complement strand
GACTGCCATGTTGCCTCCAGTGCTTAATACCGCCGCCGGAAGCAAAATGAGTGGAATTTGGTAGTCAGTTGGTAGTCACGTACTGTAAGTAGCAGAAACTAAAGGACTGGCGGAGAGGGAGGGATTCGAACCCCCGATACCCGTTAAGGTATGTCCGCTTTCGAGGCGGATCGTTTCAACCGCTCACGCACCTCTCCGCGTCAAAACAGTGGTCAGTGGCTAGTGGTCAGTGACCTCTAAATGTATACGGCTTATTTCCCTTGCTGCTCAATTCGGCGATTTCGAAAGAATTGCTGCAGCAACTCGGCGCTACGGCCTGCCAGCACGCCCCCACGAACTTCCATGCGGTGGTTGAGTTGCGGGTGATTCAGCAGCTGCATCACTGAATGAACAGCGCCCGCCTTCGGGTCTTCCGCGCCGTAAACCAGGCGTTTCAGCCGGGCATGGACCAGCGCGCCCGCACACATCGCGCACGGTTCAATTGTAGCAAACAGTTCACAGTCGCCGAGACGGTGGTTACCAACGGTAGCCCCAGCCTCGCGCAGGGCAACGATCTCGGCGTGGGCAGTGGGATCGCAGTCAGTAAGATTGCGGTTCCAGCCGCGGCCGACAATGCGTCCGCCACAGACCACGACTGCGCCCACCGGGACCTCTCCTGCCTCAAGGGCACGCTGGGCAGCGCCCAGGGCTTCTTCCATCCAAAGTTCGTCGGTGAAGTCAGTGGTCAGTGGTCAGTGGCCAGTGGCTAGTTGCCGGATCCTATCTGATTGTAGCGGGCGCTCGGCAGGCATACGAACTCGCCTGCAAGTAGCTGGCTTGGTTGCTGATGCTCGGTGATCTCGGTCACTTCTGCATTTTTTTCGGAAGTGTTATCCTAACGCTTATGGGGATGCCCGCTCTGCTGCGCAAAATGCTGCTAGTAGACTTACTTAAAGGTCTGAAGGTCACGTTCCGCTACCAGGATCCCAAGGAGATTTATACCGAACAGTATCCCTTGCAGCGGCCGCAAGTGGCTGAGCGCTATCGCGGAGCGCCACGCCTCAACGTCAATCCCGACACGAATGAGACGCTTTGCATCGCTTGCGACTTGTGCGCGTTGGCGTGTCCCGAGCATTTGATCATTGTTTCGAGCGAACGGAACGAGAAGACCCGCCGCAAAGAACTTACTACCTTCACCTACGACCTGAGCCGCTGCATGTTCTGCGGTCTGTGCGAGGACGCCTGTCCTACGGATGCTCTGGAGTTGACCCAGGACTTCGAACTCGCCAACTACACGCGCGAGGGAGCGATCTGGGACCGCGAGACACTGGAGAAGGGCCCCCAGCCGACGCAATACCGCAAGTAGCTTTCAGCTGTCAGCTATCAGCTGTCAGTAAGGAAAACCTCAAACATAAGCGTGCCCCTGGTTCCTCAATGGATCTTGGTTCTGTGTTCTGTCTTTTCTGAGAGCTGAAAGCTATCTTGCTGGTTCCTGCTGGGTCATGCAGTGCAGGGCGCCGAACCCCCAAATCAAATCGCCAGAATAGATGCCAATGACGTCGCGACCGGGAAACAGGCCGGCGAGGATATTCAGCGCTATGCGATCGTTGGGATCGTTGAAGACGGGGACTAGAACGATTCCATTGGCGATGTAGAAGTTCCCGTAGCTGGCGGGAAGGCGGCGGCCTTCGAATATCGCCGGTCCGGGCATGGGCAACTCGACGACGCGCAGCGCTTTGCCGTCCTGATCGTTGGCAGCACGCAGGCGGCGCAGGTTTTCTTTCAGGGGAGAATGGTTCGGATCTTTGGGATTGGCTTCGACCATAGTCACCACCGTGTCGGAGGCAACGAAACGGCTGATATCGTCCACGTGGCCGTGAGTGTCGTCACCGGCGATGCCACCGCCCAGCCAGATCACGGTTTTGATTCCGAGATAGTCACGGAAGGCCTTTTCGTAATCCTCTCGCCCCATACCGCGATTGCGCTGCTGCTCGGGGCTGAGCAGGCACTCTTCGGTGGTTAGCAGCGTGCCTTTGCCGTTGACGTCGATGGAGCCGCCTTCGAGCACGACGCGCTGTTTGCCGAAGACTGGACGCACTTCTTTCGCCCGGGCGGCTCTGGCCATCCGGCTTCCAATTTTTTCATCACGCTGCCAGTTCGGGTATTTGGCCCAGGCGTTAAAGCGCCACTCTATGGCGAGTGCATTGTCGGCCAAGCTGCGCTCGCCTACGTGTTTCGTGACGAAGGTACAGCCGGAATCACGGGTCCAGACGCGATCCGTGGGCCAGCGGTGGAAGCGGACGTTTTTTGAGAGGGCGTCGGCGCGCTCCAGGGTCTTCTTTGCTCTCTTTTCTGAGGTCGCGTCGTTGACGATCAGTTCGACACGCTCACGTTTCGCCAGGTGGTGGATGATCTCAGCGTAGACCCACGGGATCGGCTCGAATTTTCCTGGCCAATCGCCGCGGTAGTGCGGCCAGGCCAGCCAGGTGGCTGCGTGAGGCTCCCACTCGGCGGGCATGCGGAAACCCTGCGCTGCGGGCGTGTCGGTTTCTTGGGGAGTGGGCGCGCGGGGAGTCACCGGTCTCCTAGTCGAGCAGGCGGCTTGTGATGGGCGCGTAGCTGTCGATGCGCCGATCACGCAGGAACGGCCAGTTGCGGCGGATATCTTCGAGCTTACACAGGTCCACCTCGCCGATTAGGATTTCTTCTTTATCGTGAGAAGCCTCGGCCATCACCGTGCCGAACGGATCGCAGAGGAACGACCCACCCCAGAACTCAAGACCCTGACCAGGCGCGGACTTGCCACGGATGTTGCCGGTTTCGAATCCTACGCGGTTGACCACGCCTACATAAACGCCATTGGCGATGGCATGTGCGCGCTGGATGGTGCGCCAGGCATCGTGCTGGATTTCGCCAAACTCGGCTTTCTCCGCCGGATGCCAGCCGATGGCCGTGGGATACAAAAGCAGGTTTGCCCCTTGCAGCGCGGTCAGGCGGGCCCCCTCGGGATACCACTGATCCCAGCACACCAGCGCTCCCAGTCGGCCCACTTGAGTATCGTGGGCGCGAAAGCCCAGGTCTCCGGGGGTGAAGTAGAACTTCTCGTAATAGAGAGGGTCGTCGGGGATGTGCATCTTACGATAAATCCCGCGGAGTGTGCCGTCACTATCGAAGACCGCAGCAGTGTTGTGGTACACACCGGGAGCGCGTTTTTCGAAAAGCGAACCAACCACTACGACTTTATGTTCGCGAGCGGCGTCGGACAGTTTCGCAGAGCTTGGCCCGGGAATCGGTTCGGCCAGGTCGAACAGCGAAGCGTCTTCCCGCTGGCAGAAGTACTGAGTCTGGAACAGCTCAGGCAAACAGATAACCTGGGCTCCGCGACGTGCCGCTTCCCCCACGCGGTCCAGTGCTTTTTGCAGGTTCTGTGCAGGTTCCGGGCCGCACGACATCTGCACCAGAGCAACATGGAAGACTTGCAGCGCCAAGATCAGCTCCCTTTTGATTTCGCGGTCATAGAATATCAGAGCGCTCGTGCGTTACTGCCCGATGGCGTGAGGGAGGCGAATGGGAGTAGCTGCCGGGTTCTCGTTCCTGTAAATTAATTCTGCGTACGAGGCGAGTCGTTGGAGGTGCAATCTTGAAGCACGGTAATCACGACGGTAGCGGGATTGAACGACGTTTGCACAACCCCGTAGAAGACCGGCTGACACCCTTGGAGCCTCTTGATCTGTCACGCGTGCACTCGATTGACGATCTGGTACGTGCTATGGCCAAAACAGCCTTTACGGGCCGGCAACTGGGGGAGGCGGCGGACGTGCTCGAAGCCATGGTTCGCGATCAGGACTGCTTCAAAGTCATGACTCTGGCTGGGGCAATGACCGTGGCCAAGCAAGGATTGATTATCACGGAGTTGATCGACCACGGGATGGTAAACGCCATCGTCTCCACCGGTGCCTTGATGGCGCACGGCCTGGTCGAGGCCACGGGACGCGCCCATTTCCGCTACAACCCTGATGTGTCTGACGAAGAGCTCTACCAGCAGGGATACAACCGCGTGTACGACACGCTGGAACCGGAAACCAACTTGGACGATGTGGAACAAGTCATGTTCCGGATCCTGTCCGAGTGGGATGCCAACGAGGTGCTGTGCTCCTACAAGCTGAACCAGGTGATTGGGAAGCATCTTAGCAAGAGCGCGAAGGAGCGGGGCATTTTGAAATCGGCGTACGAGAAAGGCGTTCCCGTGTTTGTACCCGCTTTTACCGATTCCGAGCTGGGGCTGGATTTCGCTCTGGCTAACCGAGGTCGGGAGAAGGAAAACGAGCCCAAACTGCGGTTTGATCCCTTTCTCGACCTGGAGTATTTTGCCGCGACGCTTTTGAAGCAGAAGCGGCTGGGGATTTTTACTATTGGGGGCGGGGTCCCGCGTAACTGGTCGCAGCAATTTGGGCCGTTCATTGAATTGCGGCACCGGCAATTGGGCGAGGATATCCCCTTGAAACGCTACCACTATGGCCTGCGGATTTGCCCTGAACCCGTCTATTGGGGCGGTTTATCGGGAAGCCCTTACAGCGAGGCCGTTTCATGGGGAAAATTTGTCCCCCCGGCCGAGGGCGGGATGTTTGGCGAGGTGTTCGTGGATGCCACGGTGGGGTTGCCGCTCATTGTGGCGGCGGTTTTGGAGCGGCTTGATCGCGGTAAGGAGAAAACCGCAAGCAGCAAGGGGAAGAAGATTCTCGCGCGCAAGTAGCGGGCTGTTCAGCACCGGGAGATGTTCTTTCGCCCTTCCAGGGCGGTACATTTCCAAAAAGCTCACCCCACGGCTTGCGCCGTGGGCTTTACTCTTACGCCGCTTCGCGGCTTGGCAGTCTGGTTCTGAGGCCGGATGCTTGGGTCTGCTCTTCGCTGAAAGTTTAATCGAAGATAAAGATTGCCGATGCGATGACCGTGGTCCACAGGCCGCGCTTGTCGCCCACGGCAGATTGCGTCACGTTGGCAGTGCGGACGATCTTATTGGACAAGCGATAGATCTGCTTCTTCTCGTCCCAGGAGCGATCGGGATCGAATTCCACGTTAAGCGTTGTAGCGAGCATCTCGGCGGCAAGTTCCTCGGCGTAGTCTCCAGCCGCGTCCTCCGTCTCGCCGAAGGAGTGGTGCTCGCTTAGGTAGCCGTAAGTGTTGCGGTCCGCCGGGATTGCCACGCCAATGCTGGAAGCCAGCAGGCGGTGCGGCTCATGGGTGGAGTTCTCGGCCACAACCGCAAAGACCACTTCGCCCGGGTTGAGATATTTCAGCCCCTGGGACCGCGCGATCAGCTTGCAGTTTGGCGGAAAGATGGAGGAGACGCGTACCAGGTTCTGTGCAGCAATACCAGCGTCACGCAGGGCCAGCTCGAAGGATGTCAGACGCTCACGATGTTTTCCGACCCCCTTGGTAAAGAAAATCCGTTTGGGGACCATGTCTTTGGACAATTCTTGTGCCTCCGACCGACGCTGAAGTGGAAAAAACAGAATCTAACACAGCGAAATATGAACACAATGTGAAAATTTACCTTCGGGAAGAAAAAATTAGCGGAGGCTGAGTGAGCCTCCGCAGCAGTGGGTTAGATTTGAGGAACTTGGGTTTAGGCGACTAAGTGCCGGAAACCGAACTCACCTGAATGTTGTCTCCGTTGACTGTCCCGGTCACCTTGGCCTTGTCCCCGGCCCGTTTGTTGAGTTCGTCGAGAGCGGTTTTGTCTTCGCTGTCCAGCGTGTAGACCTTGTCGCCCACGACCAAGGCGTACTTGGATCCTTTGGAGATGCAGGCACGGGTGCAGTCGGCTGCATTCTCCATCATGTGGTGGGCGCCGCACATTGAGTCGCTGACTACGCCGGTTAAGGTCTGCTTGCCGGAATCCTTCTTGGCGTCTTTCTTATCGCCGGCAAGGGCAGGCAGGCTGAGAGAAACCAGCAAAAGCGCGCCAGTCAGGTAAATTTTCAATTTCGTCCAACGAAAGCTCATCGTGTTCTCCTGATGTTTTGAGGTACACCGGCTCGAGCCGGAACTGCCATCCTGAATAGGTGGATACCCCATTATAGAGTCACAGGGCGGGAGAGAGTTTCATGAACGTCTACTCCGGGGAAAAGAGCAGCGTCACGTCCACGGTTTTGTCTTTTTCGATCAGGGACTCGTTAACTTTCATTCCCCAGCGAACACCCGTAGGCAGGTCAGCAGACGCATCTTTCAGGTAGCGCTGCGGGTAGCTGGAATCGTAAGGTTCGCCTTCGCGGAGCTTCCAATCTTCACGCAGCCTGGCGGCGGCCTTGTCATCCAATCCCTCGATGTCGAGGTCTCCCATGTGATAAAGGTCCCCCTCTTTAACCTGAACCGTGTATGCTACGGTGCTGTCGTTGTCATTGAATTCCGGTTGGGACGTAACCCTGGCTTTGACGTACCCGCGCGCGCCGTACAGCTGCCGCACCGCTTGGAAGTCTTTCTCGAGCCGGACGGCATCGGCGGGCTGGTTAGCTACCCCGTGAATAAGAGGCTGGAGCTTTTCAGCGGGGATTATGCCGCTGCCTGTCCAGATAATGCTTGCCAGCCTGTATTGCTGCCCTTCTTGCACGGGAAGCTTCACGTCAACGATGGTCTCGGTGGGCGAAGTGCTTACCAATTCGGGCTGGGCGTCACCAAAGGCGACTTTCAGGTAGCCCTGCTTTAGATAAACGGGACGAATAGCAACCTTGTCAATAGCTGCTAGCTTGGAGCGCAGGTACTCGCTTTCTTCGATTTCCTTTTTGGCGACCTCACGAAGCGCGGGCAGTTGCGCAGGATTGGCCCCCGGAAAATCCACATTTCGAACAGTAATGTCGGTGCCTTCAACGGAGTAGAGGAAAGATTCAATCGGACCGTCTGGGGACGCGCTGAAGCGAACATAGTGCGAGTGGCCGGCTATTCCCCTTTGCGACAACATTATGTTGAGTACGTCCGAAAGCTCGTCCGCCAGCGGGCCCCCGACTGGAAGGCGGTTCTTGAACAGCGGAACGTGCTGGCGCAGGTTCTCCACCAGTTCCTGATCGGAGAACCAGACAAAATTATCGAAATAGACTGGTATGAGTTTATCGTTATCGGCCAGCTGAATTTCCAGCTTGGTTCCGGCAGGGGAGTAGGAGTAGCCATAAGTGATTTCAGTAAAGGCGCCGGTTTCGCCGAGTCTCTGACTGGCCTCCTTGAAATTCTGCTCCGTAACCTCTTCGCCGATCCGCAAGCGGGTGGCCGCGATGACCTCCTCCGGCGTGTAAAGCTTTGTGCCGGTAATTTTGATCGATAGGAGCTTGTAGGCGGAAAGGGACGTCGCCCCCAGGTGGTTGGGGTTTGCAGGCTGGCTCTGCCCGACCAGAAACGTCGAGAGCACGAGAACGAAGGGAGCGCGAAGCAGACTCGGCATCAGTGCTTGCCAGGAGTGGCCGCCTGGGCTGGTTTGAGTTTAACCGCAATGTCAATGAAGGCAAGAGCCGCGCGGCTGAGGGCTTTGTCCTTGCGGAAGACCAGGGCGAGATCCCGACGGATCTGGGCATCGGCAATTCCGATAGCTGCGAGCGCGTTAGCACGCACGTCTTCCAGAACATTGGAGCGGGCAATGAAGCCTACGCCCACATCGGCGGCTACGAAGCGCTTCAGCAATTCACTGGAATCGAGTTCCATGGAAAATTGCGGTTTCAACTTGCGTTCGTGGAACAGCTGTTCCAGGGCGTCGCGCGTGTGGCCGGCCTTGGGAACGAGCAGCGGGAACTTGGCAACCTCCGCGACCGGGACCGATTTCAGTTTTGCCAGGGGATGATGCGGAGGGGCGATGGTGACAAGTTCATCCCGGTGGATCAGGACTACCGTCAGACGGTTGTCAGTCACGGGCAGGGAAACCACGCCGAAATCGACCGAGTTGTCGATTACATTTTCCAGAATTTGCCCATAGTGGGCGCGCTTAATGTTGACCGCAACCGTCGGGTACTGCTTTTTAAATTCGGCGAAGACCTCCGGCAGGATATGAAGGCAGGTGCCTTCGTTAGCGCCCACTACGATCTCGCCACGAGGAACGCGTTCGGTCTCGGCGATGGCGGTGAAAACCGCCTTGCGCGCTTCTAGCGTCTCCTCCGCGTATTTCTGGAAAATCTTTCCCGAGGCCGTCAGCGAGACCTTGCCGCCAGAGCGGTCGAGCAACTTGGCGCCAACCTCCTCTTCCAGGGCGCGAATTTGCGACGAGATCGCAGGCTGAGTCCGGAAACGCTTCTCCGCGGCCCGCGAGAAGGAGGAGAGGCGGGCGACTTCCAGGAAGGTTTCGAGTTGATCAAAATCCATGTGGAATTTGAGCGCTCAGCGGTAAGCACTCAGCCTTCAACCACTTTGATGTTCGCACATCTCCGGATAAGTTCCCAACTCTTCCCGAAATGGGACGAACGTTGGTGCTTCATCATAAACCGTTCTTATGCGGCGAATCGAAATTATGAATTTCCCTTGGTGAAGGAACGATCCTAAGCTGCGTGATAGAAGTTGGTATTTTTAGGTCGGAGGTCATCATGCACTGTGTTTATTGCGGTGTCGATTACAGTTCGGAAGACACTTGTCTGTGCTTGCCACCGGTGCGGTCCGGGAATGCCGAACAAGTTTCCGCGGCGAAAGTATCAGGGCCTTGGGGAGAAGCCAGCGCCGAGTGGTCGGCGCGGACCAACCCGCATTCGGAAGGTAGCAAGTCCGGATTATTGAATTGCTGAACGCTGGCAGGCTCACCCCTGTGCCCGGACCGTCCGCCCTCTCCTGCTGTTCAAGTCATTGAACGCTCGCCAGTTAAGGCTGAATAACACCCGCTTATGCCTTCCATAAAAACAATCAATTTCGCACGAACCTGTCGAGGTACTATCCTGACGTAGGCCTGCTTATTGAGATAGCAGGCGCACAACTCCCAAAATTCCCAATGAAGGCTTTTATTGCGACCGAGGCTACAGGAAATCCACGTGTGGCTGCGCCGCTAATTTCTCGCCCCCTGCGCACCTGGGGGCGCAAAGGAGCATTCCATGGCTGACCCGAAGAGTGTCCTGGAATTCGTGAAGAAGAACAATGTCAAGTTGCTGGACTTGCGCTTCACGGACCTTCCCGGACTTTGGCATCACGTTTCCTACCCCATCGACCAGCTCAGCGAATCCTCGTTCGAAGAGGGCTTCGGCATGGACGGTTCGTCCATTCGCGGCTGGGCGGCCATCCACGAGAGCGACATGCTGCTCATCCCCGATCCCAGCACGCACATGCTGGACCCGTTCACCGAGGTCCCGACCCTGGTGATGGTGGCCGACGTGATCGATCCCGTGACCAAGCAGCGCTACGACCGCGACCCGCGCTACATTGCCCGCAAAGCGGAGATGTACCTGGGTTCGACCGGCGTCGCCGACACCGCTTACTTCGGCGCGGAAGCCGAATTCTTCATCTTTGATAATGTCCGCTTCGATCAGCGCGAGCAGCATGGGTTCTACTTTATCGACGCGGAAGAAGGCCGCTGGAATTCCGGCCGCGTGGAAAATAACCTGGGATACCGCCCGCGCTACAAGGAAGGCTACTTCCCGGTGCCTCCTACCGACCACTATCAGGACCTGCGCTCCGAGATGGTCATGACCATGCAGAACTGCGGCCTGGAGGTGGAGTGCCATCACCACGAAGTGGCGACTGGCGGGCAGACCGAAATCGACCTGAAATTCGATTCGCTCGTGCGTTCGGCCGATAACATGATGCTTTACAAGTACGTGGTCAAGAATGTCGCCAACCAGTACGGCAAGACTGTGACCTTCATGCCCAAGCCCATTTTCCAGGACAACGGCAGCGGCATGCATACCCACCAGTCACTATGGAAGAACGGTAAGCCGCTGTTTGCCGGTGACGGCTATGCGGGACTTTCGCAGCTGGCGCTGTGGTATATCGGCGGACTGATTAAGCACGGGCCGGCGTTGTCGGCGATTATCGCGCCGACCACCAACTCTTATAAGCGCCTGGTGCCCGGCTTCGAAGCGCCGGTGAATTTGGCGTACTCGCGGCGCAACCGCTCGGCGGCGTGCCGCATACCGATGTACTCGGCCTCGCCTAAGGCAAAGCGCGTCGAGTTCCGGCCGCCCGACCCGAGCTGCAACCCCTACATGGCGTTTGCCGCGATGATGATGGCGGGACTGGATGGTGTCGAGAACAAAATCGATCCCGGCCAGCCGTTGGACAAGGACATCTACGATCTGGGCCCGGAGGAGCTGGCCAAGGTTCCGTCGATGCCCGGCTCGCTCGAAGATGCTCTCGACGCTCTGGAGAAAGATCACCAGTTCCTGCTCAAGGGCGACGTGTTCACCGAGGAACTGCTGAGCACTTACATCGACTACAAGCGCTCCAAGGAAGTGGACGCGGTTCGTCTGCGTCCGCATCCGCACGAGTTCATGCTGTACTACGACATTTAAGCTGTCAGCTATCAGCTTTCAGTTGGGCCCGGCCGCGGCGTCGGGCCTTCTTTTTTGTCGGCACGATCGGCATTGAAGATCAATCACACATTCGGCTAGATCACGTGGAAGGGCACGGCTTCAACCGTGCCGTAAATCGGACTAAATGGAACCAGAGGCCCGGCGAAAGCGGGCTTTTTGCTTTTCCACCGCCCGAGTACGCCGAGACCGCCGAGTAATAATTCTCCAAATATTTTGAACTCTTTGCAGTAAATCACAGTACAATGCCTAACTCGCTGGGTGAACCATGGTGTTCTGGTCCCTTTTATACGGCGACGCTCCACAACGTATTCTCTTCCAGACAGCTATTTTTGGAACGCAGTCGCGCTGCCCGCGCCGGCTTCTTCTTGCGGTTGCTGGCGTTTTGTTCGGGGCAATACTCGCTCCCGGAACTTGTCCGGCGCAGGAAGCGACTGAAACCGTCGATCCGCCGCGGGAGGTCGCTTCCGTTGCGACCGGCCAGATCCCGCAAGATATCCGCCCAGGGAAGAAAGACAAGATTCGTGCCAAGTACGACGTGGACCGCATCGGCGATCGTGGAATCGGCCACGGAATCAACATGTACTCGCTGAGCCACGAGCGCAGTATTGGCGAAGCACTCTCCAGGGCGATTGAACGCCATTCCAAGCTGTTGAATGACCCGCTGGTGACCGATTACGTCAATCGCCTCGGCCAGAAACTTGTCCGTAACTCCGATGCCGAGATGCCGTTCATCATCAAAGTGCTGGACTCGCCGGGCATTGGAGCTTTCGGCCTGCCCGGGGGTTATCTCTATGTGGACAGCGGATTGCTTCTGGCGACCGACAGCGAGGCGGAACTGGCCGGGGTTATGGCTCACGAGATTGCGCACGTGGCGGCCCGGCATGCCACCCGTGAGACCACGCGAAGATATTTCTGGGATCTGTTGTTCCCCGTAACTCTTTTTGCCGGGCCGATTGGACTCGGCGTACAGGAGGCCGGGGGCCTAGGGGTTCCGTTTTCGTTGAAGAAGTTCAGCCGCGACGCCGAGCGCGAGGCCGACCTGCTCGGAATTGAGTATGAATATGCGGCCGGCTACGATCCTGAAGCTTTTGTGGTCGCGCTGGAGAAACTGCATGCAATCGAACAGCGGATGCACAGTCTGTGGACGAAAGCGCCTGGCTACCGCTTGATGACGAAGATGCCCTTCCATGGCCAACTCGCCAAGGCTTTCGCCAACTACCCTACGACGGAGGACCGGCTCCGCAGACTTCAAACCGAGATCTCCATTCTGCTGCCGGGCAAGACCGGCTACGTTCTCGACACCAGCGAGTTCCAGGAAGTGAAATCCCGGCTGGCCAGCAGCGAAGCTCCCGTGTTGCGCCGGCACTCACAGGATGGCACCCCCGGCAAGGCTGGACCGGTGCTTCGCCGGAGCAGAGCTGAGACTCAGGATTCCCCAGACTTCGGAACGAAACCCCCGCTCGCGCCAGTCCTGAGCTGGAATTAACCCCCTTCCCGCCACAGCTGGTTTCCAGTGTCGTTACCCAAGACGCCTTTTCCTATCCCATGTGGCGCGGACACTCTTGTCCGCGTTCCAGTAGACGGAAACCTACTCTGTCCAGAGGGGGGCAACCCACGAATGCCGAAGGGAAAAACCATAACCCTCGAAACACGTGTCACTTGTGGCGACAACCGCAGCCAAACCTGAGGCTAGCAGCGGCATCCAATATCAGTGCCGCTCAGCCGTGTTCCGGCTGCGTCGACCAGGTCGAATGCGGCGCATCGAGAGCAACAGAACAGACACAGGGGGAGTGAGAGCATGAAATATCTTCTTGGGATCGCGGCACTAGCTATCTGTCTTTCCGTCCCGTCGCTAGTACTGGCGCAGGAAGGGGAGAACTACAACCACGCTGAAGTCGGCGCGTTCGTGGACTATATGAATTATGCCCGGACGCATCCGCATATCAACTTCTTTGGGCTGGGAGGGCGCGCCGCTTTCAATGCCGGCCGCTACGCGCAAATTGAAGCGGAGATGAACTACGACTTCAAGCGTAATTTCACCAACGAGATCTCAAACGGCGTAAGCACGCAGTTTGTGACCACGCACCTACGCCCGTTGACCGCGCTGTTTGGCCCGAAGTTCAATACCAATGTGGGCGGGGCCCGGGCTTTCTTCACTTTTAAAGCCGGGTTCGTGAATTTCAGCACGACCACCCAGAACCCACCCGCAGGATTCACCACTGCGGTGGGAGGCATCACCACGGGCAACACGCGACCGGCGCTTTATCCCGGAGCGGGATTGGAAGGCTTCTGGGGACCGTTCGGACTGCGCTTCGACGTTGGGGATGACATCTACTTCGATAATGGGGCGCGGAATAACCTGAGGCTTACCTTCGGGCCGGCCATCCGGTTCTAGCAACTCTCAGAGCAACAACGGTTACATCAAGCGGCAACCCAAGTGGGTTGCCGCCTTTTGTTTGCCGCTGCCAACAATCGGCCTGCCCCGGCAAAGCCGGGCTCGTCCAGAATCCAAGTTCCCGCCGCTTATATAATTCTTCTTCGCGGACAATCAGATCTTATCGAATCCGTTTTGCTTCGAGGTTCCATGCGCATTTCAGAGTTCGTCTTCCTTTTTGCAATCCTCGGCGCGACCGCGCTGGTAGGAACACCTCAGACCGCAAGCGACACTTCCAACCAGAAAGTCGAGTACACGCCCGGCTTGGATTTGAATTCGCTCGACCGGAGCGCGGATCCGTGTGTGGATTTCTATCAGTTCGCCTGCGGCAGTTGGCTGAAGAACAATCCCATTCCACCGGATCAGACCAGTTGGGGACAGGATTCAAAGCTGCAGGAACAGAACCGGCTGATCCTGCGTGGGATTTTGGAAGACTCGGCGCGGCCCAGTCCCACTCGAACGCCGGTCGAGCAGAAGATTGGCGACTACTACGCTTCGTGCATGGACGAATCGGCAGTTGAGGCAGCGGGAATCAAGCCGCTGCGGTCCGACTTGGAACGTATCGCAGGGCTGAAGTCGGTGCGCGAGTTGGCTGCCTACCTGGCCAGCTACCACGAGCGTGACGTCTTCACCGTGCTGCCTACCGCAACGCTTTTTTCCTTTACCTCAGACCAGGATTTCAAGGACTCCACGCAATACATTCCCGAGGCGGATCAGGGCGGCATCGGGCTACCGGATCGCGACTACTACACGAAAGAAGATGCCAAATCGCAGGAGATCCGCAAGGGTTATCTCGCCCACGTGCAGAAGATGTTCGAACTCTTGGGTGACAAGCCTGATGTGGCTGCTGCTAATGCGCAAACGGTTATGCGGCTGGAAACTGCGCTGGCCAGAGGGTCGATGACTCGCGTGCAGCGCCGTGACCCGGCCAGCCTGTATCACAAGATGACCCGGGCGGAGTTGCAGGGGATCACTCCTTCTTTGGATTGGAATGCGTACCTCGCGGGAGTGGGACTGGCAAGCGCGCAGTCATTGAATGTCGTCCCTCCCGAATTCTTCAAGACGCTGGAACAGGAACTGAAGTCGGAATCTCTGGACGCGTGGAAGACTTACCTGCGCTGGCACCTGGCTCATTCCAACGCACGTTATTTGCCGGCGGCATTCGTAAATGCGGATTTCGAATTCTTCAGCAAGACTATGGGCGGGCAGAAAGAACTCCAGCCCCGCTGGAAACGCTGCGTGCGCTTCGTGGATCGCGATTTGGGCGAAGCTCTGAGCCAGATTTATGTGCAGAAGACGTTTGGCGCCGAGGGCAAGCAGCGAACGATGAAGATGGTTGAGGAGATTGAAGCTGCCATGGACCGGGATATCCATCAGCTGCCGTGGATGTCGGAGACCACCAAGCAGCAGGCGCTGGAGAAGCTGCACCTGATCCGCAATAAAATTGGATACCCGGATAAGTGGCGCGACTACAGTTCGGTTGTCGTCGGGCGTGATGACGCGCTCGGCAATGTTCAGCGTTCGGTTACGTTCGAATTCCACCGGCAGTTGAACAAGATCGGTAAGCCGATTGATCGCGGCGAATGGCAGATCACGCCCGCCACCGTGAACGCCTATTACAACCCACAGATGAACGACATCAACTTTCCTGCTGGCATTCTGCAGCCCCCGTTCTTCGATAAGAAGATGGATGATGCGGTGAACTACGGCGACATTGGCGGAATCATTGGCCACGAGCTGACGCATGGTTTCGACGACGAAGGGCGGCAGTTCGATGGCCATGGAAATCTGCGCGACTGGTGGACTGCGGCCGACGGCAAGGAATTCGAGAAACGCGCGAGTTGCGTTTCCGACCAGTATTTGCAATACACGGTCGTGGACGATATCAAGATCAATGGCCAGCTCACATTGGGCGAGGATGTGGCGGACCTGGGCGGGCTCACGCTGGCATTGATGGCCTGGCAGGAAGCCACAAAAGGTCAGAAGCTGGCGCCCATCGATGGCTTCACGCCCGAGCAGCGCTTCTTCCTCGGATACGGCCAGGGTTGGTGCACGAATGAAACTCCTGAGCGGTTGCGCATGCGGGCGGCGATGAATCCGCACTCGCCGGATAAGTATCGCGCCAACGGCGTGGTTTCAAATACGCCGGAATTTCAGAGAGCATTCGGCTGCAAAGCCGGGCAGCCTATGGTGCGGGCCAACCAGTGCCGAGTGTGGTGAGCGCGGCGTGCGTCCGGCGCAATTCTGCCTTTCTCAATCCGAGCTACAAAGAATAGAATGCCGTTTCCCCTTGGCTTGGGCAATCGGACTCCGCGTGCTCGCTGAGTTCAAAACTTCGTCCGCCAGACCCAAGGTCAATTCCCGTAAAACGCAGTTGCAAGGCGCAGTGATCCACAACTGGAGGGCTCCATGAAGCGGTTGCTGTGGCTTTCTGTCTTCTTCACCTTGGCGTCTGTCGCGTGGGGTCAGGCGACCCCGGCAGTGGATTCGGACCGGCTTTTTCTCCCCAGGAATTTCATCTGGGGCTACACGCAGTTCGACATTGCCCCGCCGCACAACGAGCCTGACCCCAACATCTGCGCCGCCAACGCGCGCGAGTTCGGGGGAGCCAGTGCGCCTTGCAACGCCTTCGCGCGTTACATGCTGTGGGGCTACGTGGAGGTGCGCCCCTTCGCGCGAACGCCTCTGCGACGGCTTTTATTTTTTGGCGAGCCACGGTTCTTGTTCGGCAAGAATGTCCCTCAAGCGCTTTATACCTGGTCGATGGCGGGAATTGGGTGGGAGAGGTCGTGGGGTGCGGGCATCGAAGTCGGACACGGGTTCGAAGTCCGTGTAACTCAGCACTTTCTGTTTCAACGATTCGGGTCTCGAGACCGCTATCTCGGACCGGCGGACCTGGGCGTGAACGGGCCTTGGGGCAGGTACAACGTGATTGGAGTGCGGAAATACTTCGGATATAGGAAAGAGGGTGAGTAACCTGATACGGGTCATAAAAGGGGAGGGATGCGGTTCCAGTCGTTCGCCAGTGTCTAAACTCACGTCGAAATGGGGCTAAACCCTGCCGGAAATTATCTGGGCCACAAGATGTAGGAGCGGTTCGGGGTCGGTTTCGGTGTGAAAATCGGCGCCATCAACCAGCTGGTCACCCGCACTCTGGCGCAAGGAAACTATGGGCGCCGGGTTTTGCTTACGAAACGCCGCGACGAGTTCCTCTTTATCCGCTTGGGGAACAGAATGGCCAAGGATGAAAAGGTCGAACTTCCCGCGTTTGTAGCGTTTCAGGCTCTCCGTGAATCCGAGCGAGGGAAACGACTTCGTATCCTTGGCCTTCCAGGAGCATGTGCCTTGTTCGGAGCAGTAGCTCATTGTAAGAAACCGACAGAATACGCGCCATCCGGTACGCCTAGGCCTTGTACCGCTGTGCCAGTTTTCCTTCCATGGCGGCGACGAGCGAGTCAATGTCGGCGGGCTTCACAAAGTAGTCATCAATCTCGTGGCGGATGCCTTCGACCGCGCTGTCAAGGTCGGGATATCCCGTCAAAATAATCGCGATGCAACGCGGGTTGGCCTGCCGCATAGCGCGTACGACCGCATAGCCATCGCGGGGCTCGACAATGTTCAGGTCCGACAGAAGGATGTCGAACGTCTGGCTTTGTATTTTGTGGAGTGCTTCCTGGACACTGGCTGCGCTTTTAACGTCAAACCCGTGTCCTTGCAGGATGAGTGGAAACGTGGCGCGTATTCCGTCTTCGTCGTCAACGAATAAAAGGCGCCTGGAGGGGGAGATTAGGTTGTCCAATGGGCTAAACCAGAAACAAGGCTGCCTTCAACTGTTACAGGAACCCGGGGCAGAGTGTCTGTTCGATACCATACAGAGTTGCCCTGATTGAGGGCAAGGAACTTTCTAAGAAGGCCTCGGCGTGAAACCGCTCGCCGGGTGCATCAGACGAGCCGCACCCCTACGCGTGCGGCGGAACTTCTTGACGGCCTTCGCCGTATCTCCGGCTGGCCGTTACAAGGGAGGGAACATGAGCTCGACCCACAACCCAGGGAGAGTCGCCGGATTCCTATACCTGCTCCTCTTAGCGGCCCCTCTCCGCCTCATCTATATTCCCAGCAAACTGCTCGTGTATGGCAACGCGACCACGACGGCCAACAACATCGCTGCGCACGAGACGCTCTTCCGATTCGGCATCGCCAGCGACCTGTTCACCGGGACCATGGTGATCTTTGTCGCGCTAGTGCTTTACCGGTTGTTTAAGGGAGTGGACCAGAACCAGGCGGTGCTGATGGTGATCCTGGGTGGTGTGCTGCCCTCCGCGATCTACTTCTTCAACGTGCTGAACGACGCGGCTGCCCTGATGCTGGCGCGCGGCGCCGATTTCTTGTCCGTATTCGAAAAACCTCAGCGGGACGCGCTGGCCATGCTGTTCCTCCGTCTGCATCACCAGGAAGTCGTTGCCGCGGAGATCTTTTGGGGTCTATGGCTTTTTCCCTTAGGGGTCCTTGCGTACAGGTCGCGCTTCCTGCCCCGCTTCCTGGGCGTGTGGCTGATCATCAACGGCTTCGCCTATCTGGCCATGAGCTTTACTGGCTTACTGTTGCCGCAATACGAAGATATGGTCTCCAACATCGTCTTCCCCGCCCAACTCGGAGAGCTGGCGTTCATGCTGTGGCTCGTCATCAAGGGCGCCAAGCCGCAACCGCAGGATGCCGCGACCTTAGCGTCGGCGGCTGGTTAAGTCGGCCTTGGCTTCTTGTAGGACGGGATGTCGGGGTCTGCTGTTACCCCAGAAGTGCGAGCCTACGCACCGGCTGCGGATGCCCTCTCTCCTGACTGTTTTTCCGGAGCCACGATCAGGGCTACACCGATGACACCAAACAAAACCACGCCGCCGAGCATGTGGTAGTGCGCAATGTTCTGGCCGATCATTAGGGCTGAAATGTTAGGTACAGAGGTACAGCAAGTCAATGGGAGGGGAGTTGGCGAATACTTAAGCGGTTATTGGCGATAAATCCCCGTGACCCGCATTGACTCGGTTTGAGCAAACCCTGAATTGAATTAGATCAACGAATCGGAGCGATCCACCTACACACACTTTGTCTTTATCCAGTTTCTGTGACTGAAAATCCCTTCTACCTCCTGGCAAGAATCTCAGCCATTTGCGTTCTCTCAACGGAGAAACGCCGGGAACAAAATGACCGCTCGATCGCTCTAACGTTAGGTAGGAGAGGCACACAATGGAGAAAAGCTGGAACGCGTTTTGGCAAGACAGGCGCAAATGGCTGAAAACTGGATGGCTGATTACAGCAGTCTTACTCGCAGTTTATGGCGGTGTCATTCGGCCTTTGCGTGCCTTCCGCGGCATTGCGATGGAAAAGACCACTGCGCTTGCAGCAATTGAACGCAACCGTCATTGGCTGGTACCGCTGCCGCAATCGGTGGACAACGCGACCCTAGCAGCGGGCGTCATTGGGGGTGTTCCAGGAGGCGCCGGATCCCGCTCGGCTCCGACTATGACCTATTTATCCACATCTGACGGATTGGCCGATCGCAAACTGGTCCGCACATCCTCAATCGATCTCTTGGTGAAGCGTCCTGCAGAATCAGCCGAGAAAATCCGCTCACTGGCCGAGCGTGTAGGAGGGTTTCTCGTAAAGTCGCAAATGAATGGCGCGCAGGATGCCACGAGCGCTTGGCTCACGATCCGCGTTCCGGCGGCACGCATTGCAGAAGTGGGAGCCGAAATTCGCAAGCTGGGCTTACGGGTGGAAAGCGAGCAAATGGAGGCGCAGGATGTGACAAAGCAATATGTCGACCAGCAAGCCCATCTGCGCAATTTGCGCGCGCAGGAAGCACAATACTTGACCATTCTGAAGCAGGCGAAGACCGTAAAGGACACACTCGATGTCAGCGAAAAGTTGAATGGGGTCCGGGGTGAGATCGAGCAGCAGGAAGCGGAATTCGAAGCGCTTTCCAAACAAGTTGAAACCGTTGCGATCACCGTGTCATTGCACTCCGAAGCAGGAGCGAATGTGTTTGGGCTGCACTGGCGGCCTTCGTACGAGCTCAAACTGGCGGTGATGCAGGGCCTTGAAGGTTTGGCCGACTACGCTACCGCCATGTTTTCGTTCGTCTTTTATCTGCCGGCGATTCTGCTGTGGCTGACGACGATCCTTGTCGCGGCCGCGCTGGGTTGGAAAGCCCTCCGCCTTGGGGTGCGAGTGCTATTAGCCGGGAAGAAACCTGCGCATGTACCTGCCTAAATCGATGTGAATTGTCTCCAGCACATCGGACGGTTGACGTAATATCCCGACAACGCTCATTGACCCGCTGGTTCAGCGCGGGTACTCGGGGAAACCATGAACTGGAAATCTTTTGGCAGAGGGCTCAGATGGCTCGCGCCGATCTCAGTATTATTGGCAGGCCTGTGGGTGCCGGTACCGGTTCGGGGGCAGTCCGGTTCCGCAGCATCGGCGCCGCAACGCAAGACCAGCACCCCTTACACTGGCGATCTTTCCATTTTCGATGCCCCAGGGCGCGATGAGCGTCTGCAGATCAACCGCGTCATGGATATGCTTGGCATTGAGCCCGGCAAAAACGTTGCCGACATCGGTGCCGGATCGGGCTGGTTCACGGTGCGCGCCGCTCGCCGCGTCACCGGCTCGGGCATGGTTTATGCTGTGGACATCAACCCGGAAGCAATTCAATACATTGACCAGCGCGCGAAAAAAGAACAACTCCAGAACATAAAGACGATCCTTAGCAAGCCCGACGATCCACAGGTCCCGGCTGACAGCATCGACGCCGTGCTGCTGCTCAAGACCTACCACGAGGTAGCCCATCCGGTTGTATTACTCAGGAACCTTCGCTCATCGCTTAAACCAGGAGCCAAGCTTGGCATCATTGATCGCAACGGCAACGGAGCAAATCACGGCGTGAGTAAAAACGTGGTTGTTCGCGAAGCCGCCCAAGCCGGATACGAACTGCGTGACTCACAGGATTTCGTGAAGGGCGACGGCATGGATTATTTTCTGATCTTCACTAGGAAGCAGGACTAAGTTCGCCGTCGCTCCTTCGTTTTGCGGCATGCTTTCCATCGGCCTTGCCGCGTTGGGTTGGCCTACTGTTTGGTCGCCGTAAACTGACTGTTGGATCCGTGCAACTTGTCCTCGAACTTGACGGTCATGGTTTTGCCGTCGGCACCCACTGTCATGTGCGCGACGCTGATCACCTTCCCGTCGCGCTTATCGGTTTCCTCGATCGTGTTCTTTCCCATGCTCTTCACGGAGACGCTGGTAATCCCCGGGTCCCCTTTGTACGGCGAGTCCGTGCCATCCAACTTTGCAACATAGGACTGCCCGGTCGGGTTGGTCATGCTCAGGCTATCGCCTTCCACCTTGAAGGTAACCATGAGCCCGTTATCGGAGAGGGTCTCCAACTTCGAGGTCACCCAGGAGCCGGACACCGCATGTGAACCCGCAGGGCCCTTGGCCACTTGCGTTATAGTTCCCTTGCCAGTAACCGGGTCGGCGTTCGTGTTGCTACTGTCGGTGAACTCGAAATTGGCTGTCTTTCCGTCCTGAGACACCACGGTTTTGGAGGTGGTGACCGCCTTCCCGTTCTTCTTGTCGACCTCCTCAACGGTCCGATCATCCACCACTTTGATACTGACGCTATCGAAGTAAGGGTGTCCCTTGACCGGCTGGTCCTGGCCGTCCGCTGTTACATCGATCGGGGGCACGCAGGTCTTGCAGTGATACATCCCGTCTTGCAGCAGAAAAACGTCGGGTTTCTTGGGGAATTGCGCGTCGTTGAGATTAAACTTCCATGTGCCGTTGAAGGGATTCTGTGCGATAGCTGGAACGGAAACTAGCAGCGCAATCAGCAGTCCAAACAAGAATAGCTTCTTCATCGCGTATCCTCCATCGATCTCTAAGATTGGTTTTCCTTGTGGCGACCGCCAATGTACACCTGGCCTCTCTGGCGTGCAATGATTCTAGCCTGAGAGCATTCTCGCCGAACACCGCTGCTGTTTTTCCATCAGGGCTGTGATCTGGCCAGAAGCCGAGATGACGGCAGAGATGCCGATTAGGGCGCATCTCTTGCCCGGATAAATGTTGCAAAATCAATTGCACCAGCAATCTTGACTCACCGACATTACTCGCAAAAGCGACCCCACCTGCTTTTGTTTGGGCTTTCCTCGTACAATGACGGCCAACTTCAACGAGAGGAAGGCGAGATGGAACCCGGAGAGATTAAGGAATTGTCAGAGAAGGCCAAGGCATTTGGTGAGAAGACGATCGGCCTTACGATGGCGATCATTGCCGTGCTGCTTGCGTTCGCGACCATGTTGGGACATCGAACGCACACGGAAGAAGTCTTGATCCAGACGAAGGCAAACGACCAGTGGGCCTACTACCAAGCCAAGAACGTCCGCTCCCGCATGTACGAAGCAAATTCCGAAATGGCGGGACTCATCAAGGGAGACGCTTCTGTGGCGGAGGATTTTAGGAAGAAGTCGGAGGACCAAAAACAAGGTGCTGAGGTGGTTCGAGCCAAAGCCGAAGATCTCGAAAGAGAAGTGGAGATTGCAACTCGTCGTGCAGGCCGTTTCGATACGTCTGAGATCTTTCTGGAGATCGCAATCGTTCTATGTTCCATTACGCTGCTGACAGGAACGCGAGCATACTGGCGAATTTCTTTCATCAGTAGTGCCGTCGGAATTGCCTTTATGGTGAGCTCATTCCTCCTCCGGTAACTGAGTCTGCGGAGGCAATAAAGCACTCGGACAATAGGTGGCGGGAAATCTCCATTTCACTCTTCAAGAATTGGTGCGCCTTCTTCGCTGCTGGGAGTTTTGCCAACGTCTCGATAGCCGCTGACCGATCCGCAGATCATGAACGGGCTGGCCGTCGTCCATACGGGAACATCGGGGTTTACGAATCGTGGGCCTTTTCATTTTTTTCCGGCCCTAGCTTTTGCCCATCGCGCCCTCTGAGCTGCTGCTATTCTCTTGCGTCCTGCAGCCGAAATCGTTCGCTTTTTGGGAGTTGCAACAGCAGCTTTTGGTTTGCTTCCATGCATGTAGACATTTCCGAAGGCGGTCAGGGCGGCTGTTACGCGGTGCAGTTCATCCTCAAGTCGCGTGCGTTCCTTCTGGAGTTGCCTGGCTATAGACTGCATCAGTGTTTTTGGCATGAAGCAATCCTATCACTCGCAGTTGTCC
>DASQIH010000288.1:0-13196 GCA_035631655.1 Terriglobales bacterium | reverse complement strand
AGTCCCGGCGCATAAGGAAGCACGAGCTTGCTGAACGCAGCTCCGTTGCCCCGGCGCGCTTCGCTGAGCAAGCCGGAGCGGCCAGCGGCGGCAAGGTGCGCCGTGGCGCCGGTGATTCCCGCTGCTTCCAGAGTTAGGGTTGTGCAACTCATCTCATGGAGATGGATGGCATGCTGAGCGCCACGGCTGGATATGCTCTAAGTTATTGAAACGGAAAGTCTTATTTGTGCCTCTGAGCCGGGCTCTGGCAAATGAGGTGACCGCTTTCGGGACTTAGCGTTGCGTATCCGGTCAATTTTCGGTTGCACTTTTGTACAGGAAACTGCTCGACTCAATTTTCATTCCGGTTGAGCGAGGTCACCATTCGCAATCGAGAAAAGGCAAAATCCGGAAACCGTTTCATCTCGGCGCGGTCATGCATTTAGAAAACTCAGATGCTTCGCAAAAAAAGAAACCGGGCTCGTTGATTGGAGTATGATTCCCCAGCGGCAAGCTTGTCCTCAGGAAACCTGTTACAGACTGCAGGAGGTCGAAGATGGGGACACCGAGACTGATTCACGACAATGATGGTGCTCGAGTTGCGACTCTCCAGAAATACGACATCCTGGACACGGAGCCGGAAAAAGCGTTCGATGATCTCGCTTTACTGGCTTCTTATGTTTGCAAGACGCCGATTGCGATGATCTCTCTCGTGGATGAAGATCGCCAGTGGTTCAAGTCGAAGATCGGCGTCACCTTCTCGGAAACTCCACGTGATATTGCGTTTTGTTCCGTCGCTATTCAGCAGCCGGATGTATTCATTGTGCCGGACACATTGCAGGACGAGCGGTTCCGGAATAACCCTCTGGTTGTGTCCGATCCACGAATACGCTTTTATGCCGGAGCGCCGCTGATTACGGAAGAAGGCTACGCGCTCGGCACATTATGCGTCGTGGACCGCACGCCTCGGGAATTTACGGCCGAGCAGGCCGAAGCGCTTAGAGCGCTCAGCAGATTGGTGCTCGCGCAAATGGAATTTCGCCGGAATTTAGTTCTCTTGAAAGAAGCCCTCACCGACCGCACGAAAGAAGAACACGAGCGGGAAAGAGAACTCAAGAAATTGCAGGAGCAACTGGTCAAAGTACTGCACTTGCACATTTAGAAATTGGATCAGCTACCAGCCCAGTGAATAAGGCGCGAGCCACGGAATTTCCGCGGGGGTTCTTCCTGTGCGGGCCGCATCGGCCGCCAAGTCACAAGTCGCGCGAAAATTCTCATACCAAGCCTGAGTAAAACTTCCCACGAGGTGTTCGACCGTGCGTCCAGCAATCTTTTCGCCGGAATGGACAATATCTCCCCAGGTGATCACGCGCGTCTCTCCATTTGCGCGCTCCTCGAAATTGACCCATTGCGCCAGGACCACGCCCAGTGAGTGATCAATCCAGCCGACGCGATGCGCGGGAGTACAACTCGTGATCACGTGATTGACGACGGTTCGAACGGGCCGCAACACCTCAATTTCCAGGCGGCTTCCCGCCTCCCAAGCTTTCCCTTCATACCAGCGGATCGTGCCATAAATATTGGCGAAGCGATTCCAGCGGCGCCAATCGCAAAAAATCGCCCAGGCTTGCTCGCGGCTAGCCCTGGTTTGCACACCATATTGAAACCGGTACATAATTCCACTTCTCGCTTTCCTGTACTTCCTGAATTTGGATGGGACCAAACGGCCTTCCGGAAGCGCATTATTTATACATTGTTTCTTTTACGTTGTAAAGGATATACTTGCCCGCGGCGGTAATTGCCGGGGAGGCCACTTGCCACGCAAAGCGGACGCGCGGTTGGAAGGCCGCATATTGGACGCGGCTTACCGGTTGTGGAGTGAAGGCGGGGAACACGCGCTGACCATGCGCGCGCTGGCGCGGGCCGCGAGAACGACCACGCCCACTCTCTACGAGCGCTTCCACGACAAAGGAGATCTGTTGGCGCTGCTGCGCCGCCGCGCTCGCCTGAATCTCTTTTCGGCTATCAAGCCGTCCCGCTCGCCGGTGGATGCTTGCCGGAACGCTCTGGACTTTTTCATCAGGCACCCGAACGAGTTCCGGCTGATCACCGACGACTGGGCCATCGAGTTCGCACGCCGTGAACCGATGCCCTCGTTCGAACTGATGAAACAACGGCTGGCAAATCAACTAGGCGGGACGCCGGCCAGGCATACGCAGCTGGCCCTGGCGCTCGTGGCGCTGCTTCACGGCACAGCCACGCTGCTGCATGCCGAAGACATCCATGAAAAGATTTCCCGGGACTTTCGGCATTCCTGCATCAGCGCATGTGGAACACTCATAGAAGCCCAAGCGCGGCGAAGTGTTCCTCTCAAACGCTCATAACGCATCTCCACACGTGCTTACGGTTATTGCAGCTTGGCGTATTCGGATTTGGCTTGTTTAAGGACGGGGATGTCCGGGTCGGCGTCTTTCCACAGAGCGAAGAAATCTTGATAAGCGGCGCGAGCTTCGGTGGCGTCCCCCTTGAGTACGTGTGCGCGGGCGAGACCGACATGGGCGAGCACGCCCGTGGCGCAGGCCCAAGTGATTCCGCGATGATCAATCAGCTTCTGAAACTCCGCTGCCGCCTCCGTGCCCTGGCCCGCGGCCAAATAGGCTTCACCTCGCACGTAAACCGGATAAAGACAGGGAGGGCTTTGTGTCGCCAGCGGAAGTCCCAGCTCAACGGGTCTTGCCTCCTCCAGCGTCTTAATTGCATCCTTCGGTCGCCCTTTGACGAGCGCAATCTGCGCCCGCGTAATAGGAAGCCAGTAGAACCGCAACATGGTGCGAGATGGGAAGTGCTTCTGCAAATCCCGCATCAGTGATTCTGCGCGGTCGCTACCGCCGGTTCCCGCTAACACGAATGCCGCAAACTCCTCGGTTTCAGAACTCTCGGGCGCCAGCTTGATGGCCGCGATAGCATGTTCTCGTGCATCTGCCTCACCGAAGATCTCTTCGCGGTACGCCCCTTCCAATTCCCAAATCGCGGCTGACGCCCTGTTATCGGCCCGGACAGCGGAATCTACCGCCCGTCGCGTCAGCTCCCGCGCCTTCTCAAGATGTCCAGCGTATGCTTCTGTTTCCTGCTCCAGGTCAAGAATCTCGTCTGCGAATTCGGGCTTATCCGCAAACCACGCCGCCTGCTCCCCCATGACCTTGGAGTCCGACTCTAGAAAGGCGAGCGCATAACGATCCACACGCAGACCAACGTCATCTAGTTTCCGCGCTCGCGCATCCATATAGGCCCTGCGGGCCTCGTCATTGCGTCCCAGCGCCAGCAGAATTTGTGCCAGGTTCTCGTAAGAAATTACGCTGTCCGTATCGAGTTGCAGGGATCGCTGCGTTTCCTCCAATGCGAGCTGCCATTGCCCTCGCTCGCAATAGAGATAACCCAAATTCCCTGCTGGAATATCATCCCGCGGGTAGCTTTCTTCCCATTCTCGCAATGCTTCCGCCGCCTTATCCAAATCCCCGCTCCCATTAAGGTAGTACCCTGCAGTGATATTCAGCTTTTCCCACTCACTTGCGTGGTCCCGCTGATGAAAGGCCCTGGTCAGATATTCGTTCGCCCGGTCAGCCTGGCCGAGATTGCTGTAAGCGACCCCAGCGCTCTGCATGGCCCTCGCGAAATTTGGATCAAGTTCGATGGCGCGCTGGTAAAACGGCAGGGCCGCCAGCGTGCCCTTTTCGCGCTCTGTTCGTAGGCCGAGGCTGAACGCCTTCAGCGCTGCGAGCGACGCCGTGGTCTCCTGCGACAGCGGCGCGTCGAACTTCTGCACCGAAGGCAGCGATTCCCCCAACTTTGTTCGCATTCTGCTGGCGGCCTGGCCCAGGGCATCGAGTACTTTCTCTTTTCCCTCAGCGACTGTCTGTTCTTGCACCAGGACATCTCCGCTAGCGCAATCCACGGCCGTCAGGCCAATGACATACCGGCTGCCCATCGTGGCAATGGAACCCCCGACATACACTTTGCCGTTGGCCCGCTGGCAGAGTTCGCGGACTATGCCCGGCGTCAGGTGGGTTTTGGGAGGCTGCGTCATCATTCGCAGTATGGCCTCCGCCTTCGCGTCGGAAAGCACGTTGAGATATGGCGACTGGCGCAGCGAAACATCCAGTGCTTGCCCGAGAGTGTCGTCGAAGGTGGAATCGCCTGTCCTGTTGTCGAAATCGGCAAGGACGATTGTGTCTTTTTCGGTGAGCATCGGCGGGCGGTGGAAGTAAAAGTATGCCCCCATCGCAAGTACGCCCACGATGACAGCAAAGGGAGTGAGGATCTTCCAATGTAAAGAACGTGCCCAATCCCCGGATACACCTCCTGGCCGGAAGCCCACTCTCGCCAAGGCAGCATCTCCAGTCGGTGTCGGAGCCAGGGTTCGCGCACTCTCCGCCTCTAGCGATGACACTAACTCAGCGGCGCCTGCTGGATCTTCAACGACATGCACGGGCGCCAGAAAGCGATACCCGCGCTTCGGAATTGTCTCAATGTACGGGACATCCGTATCGCTGTTCCCCAAGGTTCGGCGCAGCAACGAAATGTTGGAAGCAAGGTTTCCCTCCTCCACCGTGCAATCGGGCCACACTTTTTCAAGCAGTTCTTCCTTCGAGAGAATCCGGCCATAGCCCTCAATTAACAAAACAAGGATCTCCGCCGCTTTGGGAGTGAGAGAAATCCTCTCCCCCGCGCTAAATAGCAGCGGCCCCTGGGTGTCGAGCCGGAAGGGGCCAAATTGGTAGATGTGATTTGCGGGCATGCGTTTTAACTGTCTAAATTGAGAACATTCCAAGAAAAATACCAGCTTTTTCAAAGGACTGCCAGGCGCCTGCCCCGGTAATCTCAGCCCGGACACACACTTGGTGTTTTTAAGGAGAACCAGAAATGCAGCGATTTAGGCAGTATCGAACCTATGCTTTGATGTTTGGAGCACTACTCTCAAGCACCGCGCTTTCGTTCGGGATCATCCACCCCCATTCGCGAGCGAACCGAGAAGGCGGAACCCCTGAGTCAGTCAGGAATCTGAAGCAGGAGAAGCACCTATTTGTCTGGGCAGGGGACCAATCTCGCGGCAACCCGGATTTTCTCGCGATCATCAATTTTGACGAACACTCCACCCACTATGGGGAGGTCATTAAATCGGTACCGCTTCCAGGACCAGGAGCCACCGGCAATGAACCCCATCATGTGGGCCTCTCCAAGGATGGAAAAGTCCTGGCGACGGGCGGGCTGTTGAGCGTCTTGAAGGGACAGCCGGAGGTTTTTTTCTTCGATGTCTCTGATCCCGACGAGGCGAAGTTCATCTCTTCGGTCACACCGCCGCTCTCATCGATCACCGATGATTTCCAGTCTCTTTCCGACGGCGGCTTCCTGGTCACGATGATGGGCGGCCCGCAGGGTCATGCCCCCGGTCGGGTGGTGGAATTCGGCCGCGACCTTAAGCTGGCGTCCGAGCATCCCACAAATCCACCAGGCCATGGCTTCAATCCCCATGGAATCGACCTCCGTGCAGATCTCAACTTGATGGTCACGAGCGACTTCATCTGCCCTACGAGCACCCTCGACGCTGTTCCGGGAGGTCTCGATCTCCAGGGCAGCATCCGGGTGTGGGACCTGAAGCGCAGAGAAATACTGCGAACGGTCGACATTCCCAACGCGGGCGGCACGATCGACGTCAAACTCATTCCCCGCGATCCGCAGGGCCGCGCCTACACGGCGGGCATGCTGGACGACAAGCTCTATCTCGTGGACACACGTCAGGGAACAGCAAAGCCCGTCTTCGATTTCGCCACGATCGCCAAAGGAGGGTGGCCCCAGCTGATGCGCACGACGCGCGACGGCCGGCGGCTCTTCATCACCTTGAACCAAGCCGGAAAAGTCGTGATGTTCGACACTTCTGAACCATCCGCTCCCAAGGTTCTGAGTATTCTCGACCTGGGGCCATCCGCAGGCCCGCACTATCTCCGCTTGAGCGAAGATGAGCGGCGTTTGGTTATTTCAGATTATTTTCTTAATGAGGACTCGTTCGGCAAGGTACACGCGGAAGGAGATCACAAAATCCACGTTGCGAAAGTAACCGACGACAGTCTGGTGCTGGACTCGAGATTTCAGCTCGACTTTAACACCGCCTTCAAAACCGGCCCGGCCCGGCCCCATGGTCTGGCGATGAAGTAGACACGAACAGGTTTGCTGTACCCCTGAAGCACCAAAGCTACGGGGAGACGGGAAATATTCCTGGCAAGCGGCTGAAAACCAGTTGAGCCGTGCGCGTACCGGCGGCTATACGCCCCCGTCCTCCTTGTTTTCCGTAGTCCAAGTCCGGCGATTGCAGTCGAGAGTTTCGATTTCAGCAGCTTGCCAGAGCAGCAAAAACGAAGTTACAAATCTAAAAGGAGAATGAACATGGCAGTCAATATGGATAAGTTGAACGCGTTTGTTGGGCAGTTCGTTGGGGACTTAGGTGCCGCGGTTCACACCGGCATGGTCGTGATTGGAGAAAAGCTCGGGTTGTATAAGGCTCTTGCCGAAGGCCCGATGAGCTCCACCGAGCTTGCCGCCAGGACCAAGACCGATGAACGTTATGTGCGCGAATGGCTGGCTTCGCAAGCGGCCGGAGGCTACATCACGTACGACGAGAAGACTCGCAAATTCAGTCTGACCGAGGAGCAGGTGTTTACGCTGGTGGATGAAGACAGTCCTGCCTACATTCCCGGGGCGTTCCAGATGGCCCTCGGCTCTCTTGCCGCGGTTCCTAGGATTACCGAATCCTTCCGCTCCGGTGAGGGTATGGGCTGGCACGAGCACGATGATGCTGTGTTTCACGGCTGCGAGAAGTTTTTCCGGCCGGGCTATGCCGCCAATCTCATCAGCTCGTGGATACCTTCTCTTCACGGTGTGAAGGCCAAGCTCGAGGCCGGCGCGCGCGTAGCCGATGTGGGCTGCGGGAAAGGCGCATCCACCATTCTGATGGCCAAAGCCTTCCCCAAATCACGATTCTTCGGATTTGACTATCACGACAAATCCATCGAAGGCGCCCGCGCTATCGCCAAGAGGCAAGGTCTCGCGGATCGCATCACTTTTGAAATCGCAAGAGCCAAGGAGTTCCCTGGCAAGGACTACGACTTGGTCACCATGTTCGATTGTCTGCACGACATGGGCGACCCAGCGGGAGCCGCAGCTCATGTGCGCAGTACGCTCGGCAAGGACGGCACGTGGATGATCGTCGAGCCGTTCGCCAACGATGAGCTGAAGGACAATCTCAATCCGGTCGGGCGCGTGTACTACTCTTTTTCAACGCTCTTGTGCACGCCCAGTTCGCGATCGCAGGAAGTCGCGCTTTGCCTTGGCGCGCAGTCAGGTGAAAAGCGCATTCGTGACGTTGTCACCTCGGCCGGCTTCAGCCGTTTTCGCCGAGCCGCGGAAACACCGATCAACGTCGTCTACGAAGCTCGTCCGTAAAGGTCGGCCCAAAAACGGAGCGAAACACGGGGATGGGCGGCTCTAAAGTCGCCCATCAAAATCGAGTTGGCGTTACCAAAATAGGAGAAACACATGAGCACGAGAGATTTCATAAGCACCATCGGCTTGCTTTTCGGATTAATGGGCTTGCTGTCGCTGGTCGAATTGGGCATCCCACTCTTCCATCGAGATGAACGGAGCAAGGGGCGTGGCATTGCGAATCTGGGCCTGACAGTGGTCACGTTCGCCTTGAACTGGGGATTGATTTCAGCAGCGCCTGTCATCGCCCTCGCATTGTCGTTCCGAGGTACAGGTTTGCTCAGATCAGTCTCATGGCCGTCCTGGGCAATTGTCGCCGTCAGCGTCGTGACGCTGGACCTGTGCACCTATCTCGCTCACGTAAGCATGCACAAGATTCCGCTGCTCTGGCGAATCCATAGTGTCCATCACAGCGACGCATTTTTGGATGTAAGCACCACATTCCGGCAGCATCCGCTCGAAGGGATTTGGCGATTCTTATGGATCATTATTCCAGTTTGGACACTAGGCATACCGGTGTCAGCCGTAGTGGTCTACAAGTTACTCTCAACGGGGAACGCGTTACTTGAGCACGCTAATATGCGGCTTTGGCTGCCGCTCGATCGGTTCTTGTCGTTCGCGTGGGTCACGCCTAATATGCACAAGGTACACCACTCCCGCGCGCAAGCGCAGACCGACTCCAATTACGGGAATCTCTTGGCCGTATTTGATCGCGGATTCCATACGTTCACGCAAACTGAACAGGCATTTGGCGTCGTCTATGGCCTGGATGATAGTGATTCAAAAAGGCAGAAATCCTTCGTCAGCCTGCTGACGTTAAATCTCGCACGACGCGCACAAACTGATTCTGCTCGTCCGCACTGTCAGGCGACGAAGTAGACAAAAGGAATGTAATAGAAGCCACAGTATGGGTCTTCAAATTTCAATTCGAAAATCTGGTGAGGTCACCATCCTGGACCTTCGAGGAAGCTCGACCATCGATTACGGAGGCAGCGATCTGCTGTACCGCCATCTGCAAGGATTGGTCGGCGATGGCGTGCGCAACCTGCTGCTGAACTTGGAAGAGCTGACCCAGGTGGATAGTTCCGCTATCAGCGTTATTGTGGAAACGTATGTTTTCCTCAAACGAAAGGGGGGCTATCTCAAATTGCTCCGGCCGTGCGGCCGAGTGCTGACCGTATTGAGGCTATTTCAGCTGCTGCGCGTGATCTCGAGCTTTGACGATGAGGCTATGGCGCTGGCCAGTTTTCAACTGCAAGGATACGTGGCAAAACCCTGAGGGCCGGAGTGCCTAGCCAGAGCCTGCATGCTGACGCGGAAAAGTTTCTGGATGTTAATCCGGCAAAATTGGGGGTTTGTGTGGCTCCGTGTCAGTAGGTAAACGACCAGCCCACAACAGTCAGACTCAAGACCAGCAATAACATGCCTAGACTGACCACACTGAGCATCTTGCCATGCCCAAGAAGGTAGTCACGCGACTCGGATTCGATGCAGACCAACACGGCGACTACGACGACCACTCCCCAAGCCAAGATCGCCGGCACGCCGGGGTGTCTGCCAATCATCGAAAGAAATTCGCCAGGCGGCTGACCCGCAGGGATCCACCAGGGAAGGACAGGCGCGATGCTCGTGGCCAAAGCGAAAGTGAGCAACTTGCGGGTGAACCAGCCTCTGATTTTCGGCCGGGCTTCTTTCCACACCATGTAGTCCCAGACCAGGAAAGCGATCGTGAGCGGCACCCAGCCATAGAGGGCGGCCTTCTGGTCAAGCCACAGCCATGCCCGAAAAAAGGACCGCGCGTGAGCGCCGCCTGCCATGCGCGGCAATAGATAAAGGCCGATCAGCGAATTAGCGGCTACCGCCACCAGCAGCGTCACCAGGCCCGTCAACTGGAACCAATAGCGCGTGGGAACGGACTTGCAGCGCGTACACACCGACTGCTTCGGCAGGAAGTTCAATCCGCAACGATCGCAGAACACGTTTGCTCTCCCGGGCGGGCAGGGATCGGAGCCCTGTGCTCGCCCCCAAGATTACCGCCGCAGAGTTTGCAAATACTACTGGTCGAAAGTGCAGCCAAAGGACAGGCAGTGTACTTTTTTGCACCCGTCTGCCGTTAACTTTGTCGCGAGGGTAGACAAACTTCGGGCGTATTTGCGAATTTTCAACGGCGAGAGTGACGCCCTGAGAGCAAATCCCTCCTAGCAGCGCCACACCTGCTGGCCGCTCGAACTTAAGCGCCCGCTTGTTTCAAGTCTTCGATTGCCTGCTTTTGAGCGTTCTTCGCTTCGGCTTTGGCATTGGCCTCGGGCTTCATCGCCCGGATAGCGCTGTGGAGGCTCATAACCTTGGTGCCGGGCGTGCCCTTGCAACCGGACATATCCGCGCTGGTCTGTACACCGGTCACATTCGATTTCAAACAGTTGAAATCCAGCCCGAGATTGTGGCTCACGTGCAAAGCGGTAACGCATTCGTCCAGGCTCTTGAAGTTCTGGCATGCACTCTTGAGGTCTGTGTTCGCAAGGAGAAGACCCTGGGCCTGGAACTTGGCGGTTAATTTCGTGTATTGATCGCCCCCTGCATCGGGGTTGCTATTGGCAGTCTTTGGACTTTTCTTCACCCACTTGATGGGATTCATCGAATGCGATGAGTGCGAGTTATTGGAAGGCGCTGATCCGGCCGCTACCGATGCCCCCACACCCTGGGGACCCTGCGCGGCGGCGCGCACCGCACCAAAGGAAATGGAGATAGCAGCGATCGCAACAACAAGACATAGTTTTTTCATTTTTGCCTCTTTTTTTGGCCGGTCATCGGTGACCTGCTCGTTCAGCGTCCCGGCAGAATCGGGATCCACGATTTCACGGCCGCTTGGACTCTAGTAGGCCACGGGGGAAGCTTTGCAGCGAGAAATCAAGGGAGGGTACTACTCCAATGCGTAACACTGTCCCTTCGGCCAGTGGCGAGTGGGATGGGGCTCTGAAGTCGTGTGATGCGCATCACATCTTCGCGTGACGTGAGTCAGCGAATCTCCGTACTGGAACAGGGTAAAACTCAACCATCAGACCGAGGGCAACAGGTGAAGAAGCTATGCCTCCCCTTAGCATAAGACCAATGAAGCCGGAAGACTTACCGGCTGTCGTGGACCTTCAGTCTCGCGTGTTTCCCGACCAGCTCAGCTGGTCCGCTGAGGAACTCGCCCATCACCTGAATGTCTTCCCCGAGGGCCAACTGGTGGCGGTGGACGAAACCGGCAGACTCCTTGGCTCGGCGAGCTCCTTGATTATTGACTGGGACGACTATGCGGAATCCGCAAAATGGTCCGCGATCACGGGACAAGGTACATTCGATACCCACAACCCGCTCGGAAAGACTCTCTACGGCGCGGATATGTGCGTGGACCCTTTAGCGCGCCGCCAGGGCATCGGCTCCCTGTTCTACAAGACGCGCAAGAAGATGGTGCGGGAACGCGGGCTGAAGCGCCTGCTGACGGGCGGGCGGATTCCCTGGTACGCACAAGTCAGTCAGGAGATGACCGCGCAGGAATACGTGGCCGAAGTGGTCAAGGGCAAACGAAAGGATCCCACGCTGAGCTTTCAACTCGCTAATGGTTTGGTGGTTCTGGATGTCGTACCCGCGTATCTCGAAGACACCGAGTCGCGGGGTTACGCGACGCTCCTCGAATGGCTGAACCCGGAATACGTGACGACCGTGAGCATGCAAGGAGGTGAAGAGTACGCAGCCCTGGATGAGCGCGGCGCGGAAGCTTTAAGTAAACATCCCGGGCCATCCCGCGTGAGGATTGCCGCAATTCAATATTTGCTGCGTCCCATCAGCCGCTTTGAGGACTTTGCAACACAAGTTGAGTTTTTCGTGCGCAGCGCCCGCGATTATCAATGTCATTTCGTTCTGTTCCCAGAATACTTCACGATGCAGCTTCTCAGTTACTTGCGGGAACCCGCGCCGGCCCGAGCGGTGCGGCTTCTTGCCCAGCTCACCCCGGAATACGAGTCGCTCTTCAAGCGGCTGGCGGCTGAAACCGGGCTCTACATTGTCGCGGGGACGCATCCCATTATTCAGGAAGGCAAACTCTTTAACGCCGCGCATCTTTTCACGCCGAATGGCCGGATTTTCCGCCAGAAAAAAGTACACCTCACATCCATCGAAAAAAATATTTACCAGATGAGCCGGGGGCACGGCTTTTATGTTTACCATACCGACTGCGGCAGAATCTCTCTGCTGGTGTGTTACGACGTGGAGTTCCCCGAAGCCGCCCGAGTGCTTGCGGAGGGCGGCACGCAAATGCTTTTCGTTCCGTCCTGCACGGATGAGCGCCAGGGTTTCTGCCGTGTACGCTATTGCGCGCAAGCGCGAGCGATTGAAAACCAGATTTACGTGGCCATGGCGGGCACGGTCGGCAACCTCCCCGAAGTTCCAGGCATGGCGACGCACTACGGGCAGTCGGCGATTTTCACGCCTCTGGATTATTCTTTCGCCCGCGATGGCATCGCCGCAGAAGGAAACGTGAATCAGGAGCAAATGGTCATCTCGGATGTCAATTTGGATCTTCTTAAAGAGCAGCAAGTCAACGGTACGGTGATCCCGCTGAACGACATGATCCGCGATGCCTATGACCGCGTCATTCACTACTCAGACCGCCGCGAGACTGGCAAGTCCGCCTCGGTTGCTTTGATTCGCCCCTGAGGGACATACCCGGTCGTTAAGGCAGGTTCGTTCGCCGGCCATCTCACTCCTTGCCTATTTGTCTACAAGGCTCTCACCCAGCCGCTGACACACCATTCCATTCGTGTTAAATCTCAGTTTAGCAATTCGGAAATCTTCCAGCTGTACGGAAAGCCCCTCTCAGGCTATCTACATCGGAGAAAGGAAAGACAGTGACTTACACCATGCGATATGCCTCCGGGTCCCTCTGTGCGGTATTTGTTGTCCTGCTAATAGCTGGTGCCGCGGTCTGGCCCGCATCACCTCAGGAAAAACACGCTCCCCAGACGGCAGGCGTCGATGACACCAAGATGGGGCCCTATCGCGCCCTGGCCCAGGTGATCTTCACCGCAGCTCAGAAGGGCGACCAGGCGATAGCCGCTGAGCTTTCCCGCGTCCTCGAGCGAACTTGGGACAAAGCCGAAGACTACGGCGGCGACACGGCGCTGTCGAAAACCAATCACAAATTGTTCGATGAGATCGACAAAGCGATGGATCAATTCGTCACGCCGCTGATCGAATATAAGACGAAATCGCCGGACTTAGCCAAGGTCAAGACGGCTTACAACATCTACCTCGAAAAACTAAAACTGGCGGATTGACAACCGGCACCCGGTCTGGTTTGAAGCAAGCGTCCTACGAACGAAAACGCAGAACCACGCCGTAAAGACTTAAGCCTAATCCGCTGAGAAAAAGCAAAGGTGAAAGATATGAGGTCACTGCCGGGGAAATCGTAAGTGGAAGTTTGATTTGCGTGTACCCACCTGCGAAGTAATAAATCAGCGTGGCTAACAGCATGTAGAGCAATCCACGGCGGATCTCGCGCCGGCCGTCAGAGCCCAGGCGGCGCGGCCGGGGCACTTCGGGGATCATCTCGCGACAAAAGGGGCATTGCCTCAGGTGCGTGCGCACGGGCTTGCCGCAGTGCACGCACTGCCGCGTGGACTCGGCCATGCCTTGAGCAGGAT
>DASQIH010000287.1:0-4381 GCA_035631655.1 Terriglobales bacterium | reverse complement strand
CTTGATCGTCGGCATCTCAGTACCACCCGATCGGCTGTTCGTTCAGGTTGATGTGCACCTGCTTGGTCTCGAGATATTCTTCGATGCCCCAGGGGCCCAACTCGCGACCAAAACCGGATTGCTTGTAGCCGCCCCAGGGCGCTTCGACATAGGTCGGTTGCATGTGATTGACCCAGACAATGCCGGCCCGCAGAGCCTTTACTGCGCGGAATGCTTTGAAGATATCGCGCGTCCAGACCGCCGCCGCTAGTCCATACGGCGAATCATTGGCAATTTTCACGGCGTCCTTTTCATCTTCGAACGGAATCACCGATGCCACGGGGCCGAAAATCTCTTCGCGGGCAATGCGCGCGCTGTTGTCCACGTCGTAAAAGATTGTGGGCTGCACGTAAAAACCTTTGTCAAACTTGGCAGCCCGGCCACCGCCACTGGCAACTTTGGCCTCTTTCTTGCCGATCTCCAGGTAAGAGCAGACCCGCTCGTACTGCTCCTTGCTGACCAGCGGGCCCATCTTTGTCTCGCGCTCCAGTGGAGCACCGAGCTTGATCTTCTTGGCCTTTTCGGTCATGGCATCGACGAATTTCTTATAGATAGGCTTCTGCACGAGGATGCGGCTCCCCGCAGAGCAGACCTCGCCTTGATTGATGAAGACTCCAAACAATGCGCCGTCGATGGCAGATTCGAAGTCGGCATCCGCAAAAAAGATGTTGGGCGACTTGCCGCCGAGTTCGAGCGTGACCCGTTTCACCGTGTCGGCCGCCTGCTTGACAATGATCTTCCCCACGGCGGCGCTGCCCGTAAAAGCAATCTTGTTAACGTCGGGATGCTGCACGATAGGCGCGCCGCACGTCTCGCCGAAGCCAGTGACGATATTCACCACTCCGGGAGGAAGGCCCACGTCGGCAAACCACTTGGCCATCTCCAGCGCTGTCAGCGGCGTTTGCTCGGCAGGTTTCAGAACGCAGGTACAACCCGCTGCCAGTGCAGGCGCCAGCTTCCATGCCGCCATGAGTAGGGGGTAGTTCCACGGGATTATCTGCCCCGCAACGCCGATGGGCTCCTTCAAGGTCAGACTCATTGCATTGTCGGGAACTGGATTGACGTAGCCCAGGATCTTCGTCGCGAGCCCCCCGTAGTATTCGAAGCATGTCGCTACGTCGTTGATATCGAATTCGGCTTCGACAATTGGTTTCCCCGAGTTGCGGCATTCCAACTCGGCGAGCATGGCTGCGTTTTGGCGGATCTTATCGGCCAGACGGAACAGGATGCGTCCGCGCTCCTGGGCAGTAGTTTGCGGCCAGGTGCCATCGTCAAAAACCGCTCTGGCAGCGGCGACGGCACGGTTCACGTCGGTGGCATTGCAATCGCGAACATGAGCGATGACTTCCTCGGTCGAGGGATCGTAGACAGGAAAAGTCTTTCCAGACTTGCTATCCACCCATTCGCCGTTCACATAGATTTGATAAGTGCGAACTTCGGCTTTGACTCCGGCTGGCATGCATACCTCCTGAGAAAGTTGTGGGACGGGTCTCCGACCCGTCCAGGCCGAGCGCAGCCCGGCTACACCCGTTCGTGCACTTCGGCGTGGCTCACCGCAGCCTGGACTGGCTTACGGCGGCCGTAAACAAAAAAGAAAAACGCGGCTAGACCCACAAAAAACAGCGTTCCCCCAAACATCCAGATCTCGTACACGCGCAGCGACGTGACCAGCCTCGCCGGGAAGAACACCAAGGCGATACCCAAAGTCGTGGTCAAGAACCCGCTCAGTCCAGCCAAAACGAGCGTCCCCTTACTGTAGTAGCCTTTTCCCGAACTGTCCGTAAATGCCAACTTGAGCAGCGCCGCGAACATGTATAAAAAAGGCACCAGTTGTAGCACCACCGCCAGCGACAGAAGGAACTGAAAGGCCTCCTGGACACCGGCCACGGCAAAGTTCAGCACGACCAGCACGAGCGAGACCACGAACTGAACGATCAGCGGCGCGTAAGGAGTCGCGTAGCGGGGATGAATTTTCCCGAGCCACGCGGGCATGTAGGAATCGAGTCCGGCCACGAATGGAATGCGCGCCGAACCGCCCATCCACGCCGAACCAATGCCAGCGATCGACAAGCTAAGCATGAACGCGAAGGGCGGCACGATCCATGCCACGCCCACTCGTGTGGCCATGTGCGCAACCGCCTGCACGATCCCTTGCAGAACGCTGATTTCGTTCTTACCGATAGAAATCAGGAGAGTCAGAGTCACGCCTATATATAACAAGCCCGAAATGACTCCGCCCCAGGCCACGGCTCCGGGCAGCGTGCGCTTTGGATCGCGGATCTCGTCTCCCATCACAGAAGCTAATTCCAGACCGACCAGACCAAAACAGATCACTCCGAAAGAATTCAGCACGAACTTGGGATCCGCCGGAATACGAAACTCGGCAGCATTCACCGTGCTACCAAAGCGCAGCCCGATAAGCAGCCCCAAGCCAATCAGCGCAGCCGCAGCAATCCCGGTGCCGATTGCCCCGAGGTTGTTCAGCCATTTTCCAACGCCCAGGCCCAAGATGTTCAAAATCGTGAGCAGCGCAAGTAGGGCGACGGAGGCCGTCAATGCGAAAGCTTTGTTATCCGCGAGCCCCTGATGGCTGGGACCAAGAACAAAAACCGATACACCGACGAAGTACAGCATGACCGTCGGCACATACATCATGTTGTTAGTCCAGTAGCACCAGCCGGAGAGGAACCCGTGAAAGTCGCCAAAAACTTCCTTGGCCCATAGGTATACGCCACCTTCACCGGGATACCGGTGCGCCAGCTCGATAACCGCGATTCCCTGCGGCCAGAAAAACAGCAGCAGCGAAATGATCCATAGCCAGACCGTAACGCCGCCGTTGGCCGCGATGGACGGCACAACGTTCAGATTAAAGACCGCAACGACGAACAGCAGCACCAGGTCCCACCGGCCAAGAACACGCCTGAGATGCGGCTGCTCGTGAGTGTCGGTCGACAAGCGTACTCCGTGGGAAGTTTCAAGGTTTCAAAGTTTCAAGCTTTGAAAGTTCAGTCGAAACCTTGAAACCCGATTCTTAATGTACTGCGACCGCGGCCGTGCGTTCCTGCTGGGCTTTGGCCAGAGCGGGCGCGAGATCCTCGAAGGCCGCGAGATGTTTGTCGATGTCGGCTTCGGTGTGCTGGACGGAGGTGGTCCACTGCTCATCCCACCAGTAAGGCTGCGCCATGACGCCACGATTGACCATGCCGAACCAGTAGTGCCGCCACAGATCGATGTCAATGGTGGTCCAGTCGCGGTAGTTGCGAATTTCTTTCGGGTAGAGCATCAGCACGCCATTGGCTCCCGCCTCGGCCACGTAAGCCTGGAGACCGGTTTTGGTCACGGTCTTGCGATATCCCGCGACCAGCTTTTTGCTGAGCCTGTCCACATGGGCGTAATTCTCGCGTGTCAACACTTGACGGAAAGTTGCCAAGCCTGCCGCCATCGAAACCGGATTCGTGTTGTACGTCCCGCCATGGAACACCTTGTGCTGCGAAATCAGATCCATGACCGACCGATGCGTCCCAAATGCCGCTAGCGGCAATCCGCCGCCGATGGATTTGGCCAGGCACACCATGTCGGGGCTCACGCCAAAGTATTCGGAAGCTCCGCCCCAGCCGAGCTTGGCGCCGGTCTTAACTTCGTCGTAGATCAGCAGCGCGCCGTTCTTGGTTGCGATCTCACGCAATCCCTGCAAGAACCCGGGCTGCGGCATGCACATGCCGACGTTCATCAGAATGGGTTCCAGAATGATGGCGGCAATCTCTCCGGGACTTTCCTGGAAACGCCGCTCAACGGTGCCTAGATCATTGAACGTAGCCACAGGGACATTCGCGAGACTGGCTTTGGGAACGCCCAATCCGCCCGGAACCGAAACTGGGTTATTGACGTCTCCGAACTCGGGCGCGTGCGGCTTGACGCTGACTAGAGCGGTGTCGTGCAGGCCATGATACGCCCCTTCGAACTTAAGAATTTTGTCCCGACCAGTGGCGGCACGAGCCAGGCGGCAGGCGTGCATGGTGGCTTCCGTACCGCTGTTGCCGAAACGCACCATCTCGACCGGGAAGCGCTGACAAATTTCTTCCGCCAGCTGCCATTCCATGTCATGGGGCATGCCAAACATGGTGCCGGTGGAAAGGCGTCCGGAAACGGCCTTCATGACCGCCGGATGACAATGTCCGGCCATGAGCGCGCCGAAACAGAGGTTGTGATCGAGGTAGTCGTTGCCATCGAGATCGCGGAAATGCGATCCCTGACCTTCCTTTACGAAGATCGGATAAGGATCATAAGCGCGGTAATTGCTGGCGACACCGAGCGGAATCCGTTTCAGGTTCTTCTTGTGCGC
>DASQIH010000286.1:0-56769 GCA_035631655.1 Terriglobales bacterium | reverse complement strand
AAGCCGGTTTATCGCGGCCGATACGTTCCTGGCCGGAACCTTGAAGAAGATCGGCGGGAAGTGGCTGTTTTCGAACATGTTTGGAGGCAGCGCCGCGCCACTTTCGGTGGACCATTATTACTTTCCATAGCAGTGTGGGGTTAAAGTTTGGATTCTGAAGCGTCTTGGAGGTCGGGAAGAGGCTGTGAGACGACTGAGGGCACGGGCCGCAGAGCTGAGTATGGAGTGGAGTTCATGCACGTGGGTGCACGACAAAACGCAACGCCTCGGTGATCACTTCAAAAGCCGCCGACGGATAGCCGTCCAGGAAGGAGAAAGCGTACCTGAGTAATGCTGCTCGGTTCTTTTGGCGAGGGCAGCTGCATTATACGCCCAGACCAGAAGTGGTCGAAATCGGCGGAACATCGTGGGACGCGAGAGTTCTGAAATCGTCTGTCAGGGCGCGCCATGCTTTCTTGCTTGCCGTACAGAACCGGCCACCGCACTCACTGCAGCCGCGGCCGCTTCTTTGCCCTGGACATCTGGCGCAACTTCAGTAGTGCCATTTCCAGCCCTGACCGGGCGATATCAGATAGATCCAGGTCAAACTCTTTGGCCAGCGCTCGAAACTCCCGGTCCATACTGATGGGTATACGAAACGTGTACGGCAGCCCGCGTTCCTTTTCGGCGGCAGTGACAAGCCGAGTCAAGGGATCGGGGTCGAGTTCAGCAGCACCTTCGGGACCCCTGCCCTCGGCGTGGCCAACCGGTTGCGGCTCCTCCACTGGAGTGGCGACCTCAATCGGCGTTGGCAGTTCGAGATCAGCGTCCTTCAGAATTGGGCGTTCGTGGAGTTCGCTGAAGTCTGCTCCGAAGTCAATACCGTTGCTGCCCTCTCGCTTGTTGCTGCTAGCCATTTCAGAATCTCCTCCCTCAGAGAAATGTATTCGATCGCCCCTTTGCTCTCCCGCGCGAGCTCAAAGATGGTCAGCCCGGTATCACCGGTACGACGGATGCCTTCCCGATGCACAATCTCGCTCTCCAAAACGCGGATGGGCAGGCCGGCGAGACTGAGCACGAGCTGCGTCCGGGCCCCCTTGCCGGAGTTGGTACGGGCATCACGATTGTTGATGAACGCCAGAAGATCGAGATCTGGTTTTGTGCTTTCACGAATCGCCAGGAGCCACTGCAGAAACCCGATGAGCGCCCGCAAGTCGTGTCCCGATGGCATCACCGGGATCAGAACGGCGTTGGCTACCAGCACCGCATTACGCAGCACTTCCCCATCCTTTTCTCCCGGATCTCTGGGCGGACAATCAATGAGCACCACATCATAAGGATCGACCGCCAACGCAGCCTTGAGAAAGTTCCGCACATTCGTAGACTGTAGCCCCAGGACCTCATACGAACAGCCGGCACTTTCTCCGGTTCTGCGCCACGAATAAGCACTGGCCTGGCTCCCGTCAGCATCCACAATCAGCGTACGGTAGCCCCTGGCCACGAATGCCCCCGCCAGATTGGTAGCAGTGGTGGTTTTGCCGCTGCCGCCCTTTTTGTTTGCAACCGCAATAATCGTCGCCATAACTTGCAGCCTACCTCTCCGAGGACGGTGGAGCGAAGTAACTATCATGGTTCCGAGGCTTGAGCTGGCCTAAACATCGCCCTCGGGCGCGTGATCGCACACTCGCATCCTTCTGATTTATCGACGGCAGTACGTATTACACGTTGTCTGACAGACTGTCAGACAGACACCATGTCAGACAGACGCGCTGACAGATCAGCGGTTCCCTTCGTCCTAGGACTCGTCATAGAACTGGTACCCTATGCCTCTGCGCCACCAGCGCTAACGCCTACTAGCACAGCGCTCCGCTGAAGTTAGCGCGATGCCGATGCCCCTCCCATCACATCTTCCCATCTAGCATTGGATCGCTCGATCGCCCTATGGTGCGTCCGCCAGGTCTTCGCTCCCTCCTCGGTTCGATCAGCGCTCACTGCTCTCTACCATTCTTTCTTCCGTCCGCCCTTCCCAGTATTCTGCCTTCGGTGTCTTCTGCCGGCCGGATTGGCTCGTTCCCTACGAGTCGGCCCATTGCCGGCGCCATCCAAGCGATCCCCCTGGAATCCCCGGGGCTCCAAACGAGCTCGGAGGCGGCAAATTCGGTCCAGAAACGAGCTCCTGAGGCAGCGACCCTTAAAGTAAAGTGCGTTCAATTAAGACCTCCATCCGAATACTCTAAGGCACGCATTGTCAGCTACATAGGAACTAAACTCTAAAGGAGCCGCGGCCCTGTCGGACTACATCTTGTGTTTACCTATTGGTTACTATATCTGTTCTAGGTACTGAATAGTAAACAGCTGTTGACGGGCAGCCTGGCCTATATCTTCTGGTTCCACGCACCGCTATATGTTGGGGGTGCCGCCAGTCCCGATTTTGTTCAAGAGATGGGTGAACGGTGGCGTGAAGTGGTACTTCAGGTGTTGTGGTTCTAAAGTATTACTTGAACCGATATCCGGAAAGTCGCTACGTTCGCGACAGTTGCCGCGAGAAGAGGCCTCTCCAGAAACACCTTAAAGCGAGTTCATTAAGGAACAATCAGGTCGCCAGGTCAGACCCTTTTAGGGCAGTTGATCGCAATGACGCGGGATTGAGGAGGCCAGCGTTCGAGAGACGCTTTTCGATTCTTGTCATTCCGACCGGAGGGAGGAAATCTGCTTTCCGATTTTTGTCATTCCGGTCGCTGCGGCGGTTAAACAGGGCGGCGAGCATACGCCCCTGTCGGCCTAGAAGCCGGACCAGTCTCAGCATCGCGCATGACGCCGTGCGGTCGTGTCCCGCCAGCCAGCGTGAACGGTTCTCTCCGGGGTTCTCTGGCGTTAATCTACGGCAGTATTAGCCGCCCGCGCCGCTGCCCTGCGCAGTTCAATCAGTTCCGCACTCAAGCTTTGTAAGGCGGCCAAACACACGTCCCGGTGGGAGTACAAGAAACGAGGCACATCCCTCTGCCGGACAAAGGCGACCTGAGAATCCTCCAGCAGTTCGGCGGTGAAGTTATAGGGTGCGTTACGCACGCTCGACGGCAGGCCGAGGAGATATCCTGGCCCTACCTTGCGACAGATGAGTTGCCGGCCATTGGCCGAGTACATTGAGAGCTTGGCTTTGCCCTTACAAAGCACGAAGATTCCCCCCTCTTCGCCCTGGCGGAACAGAATCGAGCCTTTGGCGCGATCCATGACGCAGGAGATCTCGGCCACGCCTTCCACCCACTCCGACGTCGTCGGAATGCCGACAACGTCACTCCCGCGCTTGCCGTTTCCAAGAAACCTCAAGAGATTAGAACCCATGTTTCACCCCTGTGGGCAGTAGTTGTAAACGCTACAGACCGACAAGTGCCGTGATGACGGTCACATGGTGGGGGGATACTAATATGCAGGCTGCGGCGTGGATTGATCCGTCAACACCCGTGCAAATCCGTGGCTATCCTTTGATTTGTTTCAGCGCTGCCGCCAGCGCGTCCATGGCCAGATGGCCGGCATGGGCCGAAGCGTCGGGTAGTCCGCCGACAGCCGCGACCACATCTTCGCGGCGCAGCGCTTTGGTCTCATTCAGGGTCTTCCCGCTCACGAGTTCCGTCAAAGCCGACCCGCACGCCATGGCCGGCACACAGCCTTTGGCTTTGAAGCGGATGTCAGCAATGCGTTCGCCGTCCAGTTTCATGGTGAGTCGCAACACATCGCCGCAGGCCGGGTTTTCCACCTGGGTGGCCACATCGGCGTCCGCCACTTCGCCGGCATTCCGCGGATTCTGAAAGTGATCGAGCAGTTGGGGAGAGTACATGGGGTTCCGAACCTCAGCGGCCAAAGCAGAAAATACTTTCTGGTCACCTGCCGTACAACCGAAGGCGTACCCTGATAGGAATCGTACCTGACAACGATGTCCACCGACCACACTCCGCGCCGCATTGTCAGCCTGCAACCCAGCGCGACGGTGATCCTCGCCTCGCTGGGCCAGCTCGACCGGGTCGTCGCTTGCACGAGATATTGCGCCGACGTCTGCCCCGAAGCCGCTCACGGCCGCGCCATCATCTCCGACTCCTGGACTGCCAACTCGGACGAAATCCTTGCCTCTCGGCCCGATCTCGTAGTTGCCGCGGTTCCCTACCAGGAAAAAGCGATTGCCGAGATTCTGAAATCCGGCGCTCGCTTTCTCGGCCTCGCGCCCAAAACCCTGGCGGACATCTACACCGATATCTCCACCATCGCTGGCGTTGTGGGCGCTTCCGACAAGGGAGAGACAGTCATCCGCGACATGCAGCAACAGATCGAAGCCATCCGCATTCAAACTCGCGACGCACACCCTCCGCGCGTCTTCTGCGAAGAATGGGGCAAGCCCTTGATCTCCTCCCAGCCATGGGTTGCCGAGTTGGTGGAAGCAGCGGGCGGCCAATTCGTCGGCGAACCCGGCGTTCAGCGTTCCCTCGAGTCCGTTCTCGCCGAAGATCCCGATATCCTGATCGCCGCCTGGTGTGGTGTCGGCGATCGCGTTCCCCTGGAAAAAATCGTTCGTGATCGCGGGTGGGGCGAGATGCGCGCCGTCCGCGAGGGACGTGTCTACTGCGTTCGCGACGAACTCTTGAACACTCCTGCGCCCACGCTGATCGCTGGCCTTCGTGCGTTGGCGGCGGCGATCCATCCAGAACGCTTCCCCGCTTCGTCGGGCGTACGACAGATGTCGGAACTGCGAAGCACGGTCCGCGAGCATGGTCCGCGGCTGTGATTTAATATCTCGATATGGCCGACAAACCCCTGGAAGTGAGGCGAAACCTGAACCGGCTCGTGCTGTCCGCCAACACCGCCGACGAGTTGATGTCCGGTGTTACCAAGCTCCTGCACGACAGCATGCTCAAGTACAACTGGGTCGGCTTTTACCTGCTGGACAAAGACGCGCAGCCGCCGGTGTTGGTGTTAGGACAGTTCCAGGGGGCAATCACCCCTCATACTCGCATCCCACTCAACCAGGGTATCTGCGGCGCCGCTGCCTCCAGCGGCCAGACCGTGGTGGTGGACGACGTCAACTGCGACCCGCGCTACCTGGCCTGCTCCCTCGAAACCAAGTCGGAGATCGTGGTGCCGATCTTCGTGAAAGGCAAAGTTGTCGGCGAACTCGACATTGACAGCCACTTTCCCGCCGCCTTCTCCGCCGAAGACCGCGACCTGATAGAACACTGCGCCACGCTGGTGGGCGAATACCTGGAAACCTCCGGCCCATGAAAGTTCCCGATCGCCCATGAAGCGCGTGGTCGCAGCCCTCATTCTGAAGGACGGCAAGATCCTCGTGTGCCAGCGCACCCGTCATCAGGTAATGCCGCTGAAATGGGAGTTCCCCGGGGGCAAGATTGAATCCGGTGAAGAGCCCCGCGACGCCCTGCGCCGCGAGCTCGAAGAGGAGTTGGGCATCGCCGCCCGCATCGGCGAGGAAGTCGCGCGCATTCGCCACGTTTATCAGAACGGCGGCTCGGTCGAGCTGCGTTTCTACGTGGTTCAGGACTACGAAGGCGAGATCGAGAACCGCATCTTCCACGACGTCCAATGGGCCGACCGCAAGAACCTTCCCACCTACGACTTCCTGGAAGCTGACTTGGGACTGGTGAAGGACTTGGCCAGCGGAAAGCTTCTTTGAAAAACCGGCATCGCGACTAACGAGTTCTTTCGCGCTCTTAACTTACTCTTAACTTACTTGTTCTAACCTGGAATCGAGGCTATACTCCGCCTAGTTCTAGAGTTCCTTCCTTGGCTTTGTGGGGTCGCAAGTGACCGCCGATCGTAAGACGATTCTCTGCATCGATGACCATGAGGCATCCGCCGCCGGCTGGTGTCTTTATCTGCAAAATGCCGGGTATGCCGTGGAAACCGCCTACTCCGCGATGGAGGGCCTGCAGCTGTTCGCCACCACGCCCATCGATCTGGTTCTGCTCGATTACAAGATGCCGGATACCGACGGCGGCCAAGTCGCCGCTGACATGAAAAAGATCAAGCCCCAGGTGCCTATCCTCTTATTTACGGGAGTCTCTCAGATACCGGATGGTGACCGGGCGCATATTGACGCCTTCCTCGAAAAGGGACAGAACCCGGTCGTGGTTCTGCAAAAGATCGACGAACTGCTTGAGCGATCCGAAAGGCCGCCCGACCTGGCCGCCTAACTTGCTGATGGATTATTGCGGCTGCTGATCGCTTGCCGGCCGCCGTTTCAGAGTCGGCCGGTCATCCCCGTTGTCCTTGCTGTTACCACTGCTATCGTCCGGCTTCGGAGTAGCCCGCCGCAGAGTTGGGCGGTTATTGTCTTTCTGATCGTTAATCTTGTGCCGGTTCTCAATCTGTGCCAGGCGTGCTTTTACATCCTCGAACTCTGACGTATCCAACTTGTACTGGGGCTCGGGCGGCAGCAAGGTCGCAATTTCATGCTGCGATCTCGCCATCCGATCCGGGGTCTGGGGATGTGTATCAAAAGCCTTCGCCAGCGTTCCCGGCCTTTTCTTTTCCATGGCCTGCACTTTTTCGAAGAATGCCGTAAAAGCTTGCGGATCGTAGCCTGCTTTGTACAAGTACTGCACGCCCAGGTAGTCGGCTTCTGACTCGAACCCGCGGGAGAATTTCAGGAACGTCATCGGCAAGACCAGGCCTGCCAGGTTCTGGGCCGCATAGCCAATTCCACCACCCACAAAGATCAGCGGGATGGACGCCAGGTTCATCAGTTGCCCGCGCGTATTCTCGCGCGCCGCGTGGCACGCCGCCACGTGAGCAATCTCGTGCGCCATCACGCCCGCGAGCTCTGCCTCGTTGTCTGCGGCCAGGATCAGTCCAGAATTCACATAGAAAAAGCCGCCGGGCAGAGCGAATGCGTTAACGTCGTCCGAGTCAATGACCTTGATCGTGAACGGAACCTGGGAATCTGAGTTCCGCACCAGGTTCTGTCCGATGCGGTTGATGTACTCGGTAATAACCGGATCTTTGACCAGCTTGGCCGTCTGCTCCACCTGCTGGGAAAACTCCTTGCCCATCCGGATCTGCCCTTCGAGGCTGTACCAATTTCCCAGGCCGCGACCGCAACCCACGTTCCGGTTGCCAATCGCATTCAGGTCGCGCAGGCTGCGGTCGTGATAAACCTTGACCGGCTGGGAAGCAGTGTCACTGCTGGCAGGTTCGCTACCCGCCAGGGCCAATGCACTGAAAAAAAGAAGAGAAAATGCAGTGACGGCGCGGGTGACACGTTGTTTCATGACTTCACCCCGGGTAGGATCTCTATCACAACTAGATGCGGGTTGCTAGCTCATGGTTACCCGGGATTCCGGGAACCCTGTTAACCAGTTCCGCTCCTCAGGGTCCAGATATAGGCGACGCTCAGCAGGATCATCACTACGGTCGTGATCCAGGCGATTATGTTGTAGGTTCGTGAGTTCACGTACTCGCCCATCAACTCCTTCTTATTGACCAGCAGTAGCATGAAGATGAGCACGAAGGGTATGGCGATTCCGTTTACCACCTGAGAGAAGATGGAAATCTTTACCAGGGGCAAGTTGGGGGTCAGGATGACTCCCGCGCCGGCGGCGATCAGGATGGTATACAGCCAGTAGAACACCGGCGCTTCACTGAACTTCTTCCCTACTCCCGACTCAAAACCGAGGCCTTCGCACACCGTGTAAGCCGTCGAGAGCGGCAGAATGGACGCCGCGAACAGCGATGCGTTGAACAAGCCCAAAGCGAACAGGATGTAGGCATAATCTCCGGCCAATGGATGCAGCGCCTGGGCCGCGTCTTTGGCGTCGGTCACGTTGCGATAGCCGTGCGCATAGAGCGTGGCCGCGCAGGCGACGATGATGAACCACGCGACAATATCAGTGAAGACGCAACCCGCAACCACATCAATTCTGGAAGCCCGATAGTCGCGCCGCGTCACGCCTTTCTCCACGATCGAGGATTGCAGGTAAAACTGCATCCAGGGGGCAATCGTTGTCCCGACCACGCCAATAGCCATGTAAAGGTAGTCTTGCCGAAACAGGATGGGCTTCGGAGGGAGTTTTACGGTAGCCACCAGCGCATCGGTCCAGGCAGGCTTGGCCAGAATCCCCGCCAAGATATAGGTGACATAAAAGAAGGAGGCAGCGAGGAAGACTTTCTCTACGCCTTTGTACTGGCCCTTAACAATGATCAGCCAGACGATGACGGCACAGACCGGAACCGAATAGATTCTCTGGATGCCGAACAGCTCCATGCTGCCCGCGATGCCGGCGAACTCGCCCACCACGTTGCCGAAGTTGATGAGCAGAATCCCGATCATCATGAAGAACGTGATGCGGAATCCGAATTCCTCGCGAATCAGGTCGCTGAGTCCTTTGCCGGTCACCGCGCCCATGCGCGCCGCGATTTCCTGAATTACGATCAGCGCCAGCGTGACCGGGATCATGGTCCACAGCAACGTATGTCCAAACTGAGCGCCGGCAGCCGAGTAGGTGTAAATGCCGTTGGCATCGTTGTCGACATTCGCGGTGATGAAACCCGGACCGACTACCGCAAAGAACAGCAGGATCCGGATCTTCCAACGTCTCAGGAACCTCATGCTCACGTTTCGCGGACATAAATTTCACTGCCGAGGCAACAGAATAAATGCCGGGCAGAATTATGACTAGCAAAAGATAGTGGTCAGTGGCCAGTGGGCAGTGATCAAATAATGAGGAGTTGAGCGGTGGAAAACACGGTATCGGCAAGGGGCAGGCACTAACATTTAGCATTCAGTAGTGCTGGTCACTGACCACTGGCCACTGGTCACTGATACTCACCATCACGATTTTTAATGGTCTTTTAATCTGTCTTCCACCGCTCTGCTGGAATCTAATACGCATGAGCGAAAAGCCCATAAAACGATTCCTGTTTGCCAGCGATTTCGATCACACGCTGACCTTCAACGACTCCGGCTACGTCCTGAGCGAGTTGCTCGGCATTCCTGTCGAGGAATTCGAGCGCAAAGCTCGCGGCATGGCCAAACTAAATTTTGTCCAGCAGGGAGCGGAACTCGCCTACCTGCTGCTGCACGATCCCATGTTTCGCAACCACGTACGCAAAGAGCACCTGCGCGAAGTCGGCAAGCGCATCCGTCTGAAGCAGAACATCGAACTGCTCTATCAGATCCTGGCCAACGGGATCGACGGCTACCGTTTCGATTTTTACGTGCTCTCAGCCGCGCCGGTCGAGGTCATCCAATCTGCTCTGGAAAGCACAGTGCCCGCCGATCACATTTTCGGCACCGAGTTCCGCTATACCAACAGCGGCCAGATCGACACTATCGTCCGAACCACTGCAGGCTACGGCAAGGTTGCCGTGCTCGACCAGTTGCAGACCGACCTGCAGGTCAGCCCCGACCACATTGTTTATGTGGGCGACGGCAGCTCGGACCTGCATGTCATGCTGCACGTCAACCTGCGCGACGGCTTCACCATCGCGGTGTCCGAAACCAAAGATGTCGCCCAGGTCGCCAAGCGCAGCATTCTGGGCAGTAACGCCCTTTCCGTATTGGTCCCCATCCTGGAGGAGATTATCGGCTGGCAGCGTCCCGCCATTCGCGACTTCTTCGAGTCGTACGGCTTCTCCATCCAGGAATGGGAAAGCGTGCGCACCGATTGGCTGACCTTGAAGCCGCTGGGCGAGGAGTCCGCCGATCCCGGCGAAGGCAACAGCGCACAATCCGCCCGAGCCAATTAAGCAACTCATCACAACGCCAATTAGTCACCCCTCATACTCTCTGCGAGGGGAGGATAGGTCTCCCCTCCCTGGCACCTCGGGTTGTATCCTGAGCTCACCGGCGCGTTCCCATGCGCAAAGTGATACTGAGAGTTGCCGTAAGTCTTGACGGTTTCATTGCCGACACTGAGGGCGGAGTGGACTGGCTGCATCGCTTTCACGCCAAGGGGGCCCGGGAAGACTACGGAATGACCGAGTTTTTCCGGAGCATCGACACGGTGCTGATGGGGCGTCACACCCACGATTTCGCGCTCAGCCACGGCATGAGCGGCTATCCCGGCATGGAGAATTTCGTGTTCACACGCAGCAAGCCGGCGGGCAAACGAGACGGCGTGGAATACGTCAGCAGCGACCCGGCCGAGCTGGTTACCGGGTTGCGCGAAAAAACAGGCAAGGACATTTGGCTGTGTGGTGGCGGCAACCTCGCTCGCCAACTGCTCGACCGCAAGTTGGTTGACGAGATTGCCCTCTCCGTCATACCGATCTTGCTGGGCGATGGCATCCCGCTGTTCCAGAAACCCTATCCTCAGATCGACCTTCAGCTCATCGAGTGTCAAAAATACAAGAGCGGCCTGGTCGGACTGAGGTACTCGGTGGGAAATGGCGCTTCCAGGGCGGCGAGCCGGTGATTCGGCTAAGAGCTTTGGCTTCAAAGAAATTCGCAAATACAGGGGAGAGGGGTGCCCTCCTCCCCGCGCAATCACCGGGGCAATCCGGCTAGGAATTGCAGGTGACTAAATGCAGGTCGTCGGCGCCACAGAACCCGTGAGAACCTCAGCTCTGTGTCATTCGCCCGCAGGTTTGGCTGCCGGCGCTCCCTTCATCTCCACCAGGATGCCCTCGAACGCTTTGTCGCCGGTGTTCTCGACGGTATGGGTTGTGGCTGTACGCCAGCGCGTTTCTCCGGCTTTGCCGGTGTTTGCCGTGGTCTTACCGTCGGCGCTGGTGATGTTCGACTTACTGTCAGTCAGGAAAACTTGCACGTTGTCCGGATGTCCGTGCATCGGAGACTTTCCCCCGGGCTCGTAGTGGTAGCGGATGACGCGCACCTGATCGTTTTCAAATTCCACCTTGCTGTGTTTTGGATCGACCGTCGCTTCATCTTGAGCGCCCGCCGGAAGGGACGAGGCAGGCTTCTTCGGCTCTACCAGGATGCCTTCCATCGGCTGGCTGCCGATGTTCTCCACAACGTGGGTAGTAGGGCCGCGCCAGGCTACCGCGCCGGCCTTGGTGTGCATCTCGCTGCTCTTCCCGTCCGGCGTCGTAACTTTGGCGTTCGCGTCGGCCAGAAGGATGTTCACGTTGTAGGGGTGGCTGTGGTTGGCGGTCTTGTCGCCGGGCGGAATCTTCCAGCGCACGACTCGCACCTGGTCGTTCTCGAATTCAACTTTGTGGTGCGCAGCATCGGCCTTAACCGAATCGAGGTCGTCCTGGGCAACGGCCGGGCTAAGGCAAACGCATGTCAGCGCAAACAGCAGCGTGGTAAGACATCTCAGCAAGCGCATAAACTGCCTCCTCGTGGCGGGATTGTGCGGACGGTCTGACAGAAAGCGGCTCTTTTCGCAGGTGCTAATCGTAGGCCAGCGATGGACGGAGTGCAACTACGGAATTCACCTAGGCACGGCCGCCTTCGGCTGTGTGGTTCGAGCGAAGCCCCACAGTGAATCGTTACGAACGAAGCGCGGACAAAAGTGTCCGCGCCACACGGACATTACAACTTCGCGCGCAGCAGGCTGATGACGTCGTCGGAGGTAATCACGCCGACCAGCTTACGGTCTTCGTCGACTACCGGCAGCGTGAGCAGGTTGTACTTGTCGAACAGTTCGGCCACTTCGTTTTCTGGCGTGTCCGGATGGGCGAAAATCAGCGGCTCCTGAGTCAGCGACTGCAAGGGATCGGTGGCACTGCCCAACACCAGCTTGGCTAACGGCACGGTGCCCACCAGCTTCCCTTCTGAATCCACCAGGAACATGGTGCTGACCGTTTCCACGCCGCCCTCGTAGCTGCGCAGGGCATCGATGGCTTCGTTGACCGTGGCATCGGCGCCCAGAGCGATGTACTCGGTGGTCATCCGGCCGGCGGCGGTGTTCTGTTTGAACTCCAGCAGGCCGGAGACTTCCTCGCGCTCGTCGGGCTGCATTTCCTCGAGGATTTCTTCTTTCTGTTCCTGAGGCAGATCCTTGAGGAGGTCGGCAGCCGCGTCGGGATCCATTTCTTCGACGATGTCGGCGGCACGCTCCGAGTCGAGCGACTCGACTATCGCCTTCTGCAGCTTGGGCTCGACCTCTTCGAGAGCCTCGGCAGCGACTTCCTCGTCGAGGGTTTCGAATACAGCTTCCCGCTCGTCGGGCGCCAGTTCTTCAACGATGTCCGCGATGTCGGCTGGGTGTAGCCTGGCCAGGCGGTCGTGAGAAATTTTCAGCTTCACCCGGCGCGCGGGATCGGTCTCGATCAGGTCCACGAATTCCCACGGAATCTCGCGCGGGGGAATGCGGCGCAGCAGCGCGTTGAGCGCCACATTGGGAACCACTCCCTTCAGCAACCGGCGGATGGCTCCGCGGGCGCCGACATCCACTGATCCGATTTTGAGCACCACCCGATCGGCGACCAACTCCTGGTGCAGGTCGACGTCGTTTACGCGCACCACCTTGCGGCCGTCCACGTCGATGACTTGCTGGTCGAGCAGATCGCGTTCCAGCAGAAGCAGACCTTCGGAGCCGTCGCTGGCCGCCCACTCGCCGCAACTGCTGGCGGTGCGCACCCCGCCATTGATGGCGATGATGGCAGCAAACGGCAGGTTCCGGTTCCCTGCCTTGGTTCTCACGACCAGCATGCAGACCCGTGCCCGGTCCTCTTGCGGGGCCAGGGCTACCTCGCGCACACGTCCGCAGACGTCGCCGGCGGGATCGATGACCCGCGCGCCCAGCAGTTCCGTCAATGCGAGCGTGTGATGCATTCCTTTGTCCGCAGAATACTCAACAACGGTTGCAGAATCCACATACGTTTTGCATTAATTCGATGTCTTTGGGGTTACTTTTGCTGTCCTGCGTCAATTCCGGATTTCGGAACATTTGCGAGGCTTTTGCTGGGACTTGTCCTATATGTGCTACGGTTTCGAGCCGTGGAACTCCGGTATGAACGGCGCCTGGTATTCACAGTTCAGCAAAGGTGGTCCGGATGGTTCTGCGAACGCTGCTGTTGGAACCTTCCACTTCCCGGGTCTCCGGGGGAAGTCACCCGCATATCCGCCAGGGTTCGGGAGGAATTCGAAGCCCACGATTGTGACTCGTTCGCTCGCGACAACTGGCCGTCGGGCTGACGCCGCAACCCGCCCACGCAACCCGCCCACGCGTTGACATTTGCCCGGCTCGCAGGCAAACTACCGAATTCGTTGGCTGAGTATCTCTTCCCTGTGTCTAGAGACGGTGCAGTGCGCTCCAGGCATAAAGCGGCTGGCGAACGCGGTTCCGGGTTGAACAGAATCCTATAACTTGTTGCCATGAGCCGAAACCGGGTCTCCTATACTCTCGATTCGACGCTGGAGACCGTCAACAGCGCAGAAACGACAGCCAGCCGAATAGCTACCGAGGCCGGTTTTGATGATGACGAGGTGATGAAGATTTCCATGGCGGTGCGCGAGGCGGCCGTGAACGCGGTTCTGCACGGCAATGCTTATGATCCGGGAAAGAAAGTAACCCTCGCCTTTGAGCGCACGGGACGCGATTTGGTGATTACGATTCGCGACCAAGGAAAGGGCATTGACCTGAACGCCATTCCCGACCCTTTGGCGCCGGAAAACCTGCTCAAGACCTCGGGCCGGGGGATTTTTCTTATACGCTCGTTCATGGATGAGGTGGAGATTCACCCCTCCCAGGCGGGCACCGAAATCAAACTAGTCAAGCACGTCCACGGCTCGACCGCGGGCGGCAAGGAGGCTTCCCAGTGACCATGAAGGCCAGTACTCGGCAAATCGATGGTGTCACCATCGTGGATCTCAGCGGCCGGATCACGCTCGGCGAAGGCAGCGTGATCCTGCGCGACACGGTCCGTGACCTGATCGGCAAAGGAAATAAGAAGATCCTGCTCAACCTCGGGGACGTGAACTACATCGACAGCTCCGGGATCGGCGAACTGGTTAGCGCATTCACCACGGTGCGTAACCAGGGGGGCGAACTCAAACTGCTCAACCTGACCAAGAAAGTTCACGATCTGCTGCAGATCACCAAGCTCTACACCGTCTTTGACGTAAAAGATGACGAGACGAGTGCCGTGAAGGCGTTCGGTAAGTAGTCGCGGTGGGGGGGCTGTAGGTCGGATAGCCGAGATGGTTGTCCCTACAGGGGAATTCCTTCAAAAATCTTCGTGCGGGAAATTGCGCGCGGCTCCGGTCCGGCTCGTAGAATCAGAACGTAAGTGGTTAGTGACTAGTGGCTAGTCGTCGGCCACGGACCACTACTTGCAAGATTATGCGCGCCGCGACAGTCGTGATGTTCAGCTTCGCGCTCGCAATTCAGGCATCTGCCGAATGCCTGGCCTACACCGAAGCTCCAAAAAACATCTTCACGACTCACTCACTGTGTTTGCGGCAAGGTGCTGAAAGTAACGCGCAGCAACTCCGGCACCTATTTCCTGAATTTCTGCCCAGACTGCCGTGGCTGTGCCTTCCAGGTTGTGGTCTTCCCTGCCGATCTGCGCCATGTCGGAGACATTCGCCAACTGGAGGGCAAAGTCATCGAAATCCAGGGGGATATTAAAGAGTGCGACGGTCGTCCGGAGATTGTCCTTAAAGATTCGCGCCAGTCGCGGGGTGAGGCTGCACCCATTCCGCCCCTGCCAAAAAACTTCGACGTCGAAAACAAAGGCCGCTATAGTGCCGGCAAAATGACTTATCCGAAATCAACGCGCAGAAAGGCGCCCAAGCGGCAGACGAAACCAATACAAACGGATGATCCGGCAGAACCCGTGCCGGAGAACTAGGATTCCAGCGCGGTGCGTAGATCCTTCGCTTCGCTCAGGACGACAACTGGCGGTTAGACCCTGCCGCGCCTTAACTCCTCCAGCGGATACTTCGTCCCTCGCCAGATCACTCCACCTTGCGACAACGTCAAGTACATCGAGCGCAGAACGGCGTAGGCGAACAGCGCGGTGCTGATGGGATGGAATAGAAAGTAGTAAGGCGGGATGGAAGACTTCCAGGACATGCCCAGGTAGATCATGAACATCGAGAGGAGAGCCACGGCGTAGGGCACACGCGCCCAACCGTGGGCCAACCAGATACCGATGAAGGGCAGGAGGTTGAGAAACGCGAGCGCAAAGCACGAGAGCAGCGCGCGTGGCCACTGGAACGACAGAATTGCGAAGAAATTCTTGCTGAGATTATTCACAACGCCGAAGGTGCCTTTTGCCCAGTGCAGCGAAATCAAATCTTCGCCGAAGACATTGCGCTGGCGGTAACCTGCGTTTTTGACGACTTTGCCCAGCTTCATGTCGTCCAGCATTTCCAAGCGAAGCCTTTCATAGGTACCCACCGCCTCGTACACCGGGCGGCGGATGAGGTTGAAAGCGCCCACGCCCATGTGGTCGTCGGTGCTGGGATCGGCAACTTTCCACGGGCGGTGGCCGAAGACGAATAGTGTTTGGAAGAAGGCAATCATCATGCGCTCGCCCGGCTTCTTCATGATCATGCGGGGGAAGAGCACGACGTGGTCGGCGTTGACGCTCTCGGCATAGGCCAAGGCTCGGCGAAGGGAGTCGGGCTTGAATAGGACATCCGCGTCGGTGAAGAGCAGCCAGTCCCCTGCAGCCTGCTTGGCTGCTGTCCACATCGCATGGGTTTTGCCCAGCCAGCCGGTAGGCAGTTCGCGAATGCGGAGCACGCGCAAGGTCCCATGCGCCTGCTGGCTGGCGGCTACCTGGTTCATGATGTCCCCGGTCTTGTCTGTGGAACGATCGTTGACTGCAATCACCTCATAATTGTCGTAGTCGAGGGCGAGAAGTTGGGTTAGGGTCTGCTCAATATCGGCTTCTTCGTCGCAGGCGGGAACTATGATGCTGACGCGCGGATTGTTGCTTGGCCGGCGATTCCATTCCGGGTGCGCGATGTCGGCGATCTTGGGCATGCCGAGGGCAGCGTCCACGATGCGTGAAAACCAGGCGAGCGCGAGGATGCTGCCGGCTATCCAGTGGATCCAGATCATCGGTTATGTCTTGCTATGCTCGCTCGCAGAGGTTTCGGTGAGAATTCCCTTGTGTGCCCTGATTGGCGCCGGCTGATTTGGGGTCCTTCGACTCCGCATCCCATTCGCGGGGGCGAATGGGATCCTGCGCTCAGGATGACAAATCTGGCGGTGCATGTGATAAATCACAAGAATCAGCGCTGCGCGATTCACTGGCTACTGGCTACCCCATAGTCGGTGCTGACTACCGGCGGAGCAAATCTCATCCCATAAAAAAGTATGGCGGACGAAATGACAAGCGCCACGACTGGGCAAATGAAAGCGACCTCAAAGGAGTGGTGATCAGCGATATATCCGATAATGGCGGGCGAAGGCACATCGCCGAGTAAATGAATCAAGAAAATGTTGAAGGCAATGGCGGTGGCGCGTATGTGGGCATTGACGGAATTAATCAGCGCGGCGTTCAGAGGGGAGGTGTTCAGCAGCACGAGGAATTCGGCTACCAGGATGCTAGGCAGCATGGCGCGGCCTGAAGTGAATAGCGCCAAGATCATCACCGGGACACCTAGCGCCATGCTGACCGCCGAGAGCAAGTAGTAGGCGTTCTTGGTGCGCCGCAACATGCGGTCGCCCAGCCAACCTCCCGCCAACGATGCCACAGTGCCATCAAAAGCGGTGATCCCGCCGAAAACCAGGTTAGCGCGATCCAACGAGTAGCCGCGAACGCGGGACAGGAAAGTCGGCATCCACACCTGCAGGCCACCCAGAGCAAACGTCATGCTCGCCAGTCCCAGCGTGGCGGTCCAATATGCCGGATTGCGCAGCAGTCCGAGCACTTTCCCGCGGTCCGGAGTTTCGCGAGTTGTATCCTGTGAGCCGCGCTCGGGTTCGGGTATGAAGATCATCATGAGGGCCAAGGCAAAACCTGGCGCGCCCGCCACCAGGAAAGGGGTTTGCCAGCGATACATCGTGCCCAGACGTCCGGCCAGGTAACCGATAGCTGTGCCCACCGGGATGGCCATGTAGAAGATCCCAAGGATGCGTCCCCGGTTTTTTTGCGGAAAAAGGTCAGACACAAACGTTGGGGAGATGGTGACGAAACTGGCTTCGCCAATGCCGACCAGTATGTGCCGAACCAGCAAGGTGTCGTAGCTATGAGCGACAGCAGTGAGTAGTGTGGCCCCACTCCAGATGAAGGCGCCGATAACGATCAAGAGCTTTCGGGAGTAACGGTCAGCTAATGGACCGGTGATGGGCGCAGCCACCATGTAAAACAGGAAAAAGGCACTGGTGAGATATCCGGCTTGAGCATTACTGAGATGGAACTCCGACTGCACCAGAGGCTGCACTGAGAACAGCACGGAGCGATCGATGTAATTGAGCAAATTCAGCGCTGTCAGAACTGCCAACGCGGTGCGCGGATAGAGGCGAGTAGAAGACACGAGGGAGGGACTATAGCATGCCTGTGAATGCGTACCAGTCGTGGCGAAAGGCTTAACCGCCGAGACCGCTGAGAACCGCGAAGATCGCGGAGACTACTTTTTTGCTCTCGGCCATCGAGCTACGACAACCGTTGAAATTCCTCCGCGCGGACGGAATTCGCCTTTCACCTCCGCCCAGACTGGCTTAGCGCAGCGCACTACATCGTGCAGCACGCGGTTCACGATATTTTCCTGAAACATGCCCAAGTTGCGATAGAAGTGCAAGTATTCCTTTAAGGATTTCAGTTCCAGGCATCGCTTGTTGGGCATGTAGCGGATGGTGATGGTGCCGAAGTCGGGCAGTCCCGTTTTGGGACAGACGGAGGTGAACTCCGGGTCGTCGACTATGATTTCGTAGGCGGGAAACTGGTTGAGCCAAGTTTCGATCTCTGGAAAGCGCGCGTTCAGTCCCGCTTTCGCGTGCTCCGGCGTGTAGCGAGGCGACTTGGACATGGGATCATTGTAATCATGCGGGGATTGCGCGTACCAAGGGCGCGGAAATTTTCGTTCCACCAATGGCCCTGATGCATCCAACTATAAGGCTGTAATCAAGTTAGTAGTGCCCACCGCTTTGCATACGGTGTTAATTTAAGTAGTAGGTTGTTTGGCCCAAGGGCGACTTTGCAAAAAGAAAATTTCAGTTTTTTTGCGCGGAACCGGTGGTGGATCATCGCCGCCGCCATCGCCGCCGCAGTGGTTTTGCTGGCTGCTTTCAACTCCATGCGGGGCGACGTAGTGCCGGTGCGTGCTGCCCAGGTGATGCGTGGCAAGATTCGCAGCGTGATCTCGACAAATGGGAAGATCGAACCCATTCGGAATTTCGAGGCCCATGCGCCGGTCGCCACTACCATCCAAAAAATCCTGGTGAAGGAAGGGCAGAAGGTCAAGCGTGGCCAACTCCTGATGCAACTTGATGACGCGGAAGCCCGCACCACGGCGGCACGAGCGGTTGCGCAACTTCGCAGCGCGCAGGCTGATATCCATGCCGTGACCCACGGCGGTACACGCGAAGAAGTTCTTACTACGGATGCCCAGCTCGTCAAAGCCCGGGCTGATCGTGACAACGCCAAGCGTAATCTGGACGCTTTGCAGCGTCTGCAAAAAGACGGCGCTGCCTCCGCCGGGGAAGTAAGGGCGGCCGAAGCCGAACACAACACGGCGCAGGCTAACGTGAATTTGCTGGAGCAGAAACTGAAGGATCGTTATTCGAAGCCGGAGGTCGAAAAGGTGGAAGCGCAGCAGAACGAGGCGCGGGCTGCCTATAACGCGGCCCAGGATATCCTGAACAAATCGAACATCCGAGCGCCATTCGATGGAATTGTCTACGCCCTGCCCGTACAGCAGGGCAATTATGTGGCACCCGGCCAATTGCTGCTCCAGGAGGCTGATCTTTCGAAAGTCAGGCTACGCGCCTTCGTGGATGAGCCCGATGTGGGGCGGCTCACTCCGGGTCAGAAGATCGAGGTGAAATGGGACGGGCTCCCTGGTCGTCTCTGGCAAAGCACGCTGAATGCTGTGCCCTCCACCATCGAGGTATTGGGCACACGTAATGTGGGGGAGATCACGACCCAACTGGACAATTCCGATTTCAAGTTGCTGCCCAACACTAATGTCACGGTCGAAGTGATCACGGCTGAGCACGATAATGTGCTGATCGCTCCGCGGGAGGCGGTTCGCAACGACTCCAGTCAGCCTTATGTGTACCGCATCGCTGACGACGAGTTACACCGGCGGGAGGTGCAGACTGCGGTTTCCAATCTGACCCAGGTCGAGGTTACCAGTGGCTTGAGTGACAAAGATCTTGTCGCCTTGGGTCCCCTCAATAACAAGCCGATGCGCGATGGACAACCCGTAAAGGTGGTTTATTAGAGATGTGGCCGGTTGTGAAATTTCTAGGTTTGACTCTATTGTTTGCGCTGTTGTTACCGGCAACGCAAGCCGCCGCTTCGCCCAGCGATCTTTTGGCGGCAGGCCGGGTGGACGACGCTATTGCCACGTTGCAGGCGCAGCTGAAGTCTTCTCCGAATGATGCCACCGCTTATCACTACCTCTGTCGCGCGTATTTCGCAGTAGGAGACTGGGACCACGCTGTTTCGGCGTGCGAGAAATCGGTGGCCTTGGCGCCCGTCAACAGCGATTATCACCTGTGGCTGGGACGAGCTTACGGAGAGAAAGCGGACCGGGTGAATCCTTTTTCCGCCGCTAGCCTGGCGGGCAAGGTACGCCGCGAATTCGAACGCGCGGTACAGCTGAATCCAAACAGCGTGGAGGCTCGCACCGATCTGGCCGAATTCTATCTGGATGCGCCGGGTATCGTCGGCGGAGGACAGGACAAAGCGCGAACCCAAGCCGCCGCGCTCAGTAGCCTTTCTCAAGCTAAATCCCACTATATTAATGGCCGAATTGCCGAGAAGAACCGGGACCGGGTCAGCGCGGAAAAGGAGTATCGTGCGGCGATCGACGACAGCGGGGGAAATGCCAACGACTGGCTTAACCTGGCGCTGTTCTACAAGCACGTCAACCGGCTTGACGAGATGGAACAGGCCCTGGAGCACGCGGCCAACGCGCGAACCGGGCAGAACGAAGTTCTGGTCGAGTGCGCCGAGATCCTGTTGCGCATGGACCGTGATGCGCGCACCGCCGCGCAATTTGTGCGTCGTTACATTTCGTCCAATGTCGCCACCGAAAAATCGCCCATGTTCAAGGCGCATTATGTCCTGGGCACCGCGCTGGAGAAGCAAGGTGACAAGGAAGGCGCCGCCCAGGAGTACACCGCCGCCCTGGCGCTCGCCAGCGGCTTTTCTAGCGCGCGGCAGGCGCTTCGTCGGGTAAGCCGGTAGAGCATCTTTCGATTTTTTTCAAATTTTCTGATCTTGGGTGGAGGTGAATCTGATGAGGCTTCTTCCCCGGCGTTTTCTCCCCTGCTGTTACGTTTGGCCGCTCGCAGTTGTGACGTTGATCTCAACTTGCGCCTCTGCGCAGACGATCACGCTGCGGCGGGCGGTGGAACTGACGCTTAGCCATAGCGGCATGAGTGGCATGGCCGACCCTGAGCAGGCACGCGCCTACGCCGCTTACCGGGAGGCTCGGAGTGCGTATTTGCCGCGCGTCGTGCTGGGATCGGGGATTGGGGGAAGCTACGGATTCCCCCTCAGCCTGGAGAACGCCGCTCCTTCCCTGTTCAATGTGACATCGCAACAGGTGCTGTTCAGCGCGGCGCAGAAGTCATTTGTGCGCTCGGCGAATTTCGGTTATCAGTCCGCCAAATGGCAGGGGCAAGATCACCGCGACGCACTGATTCAAGATGCGGTGCTCACCTACGTCGAGCTGAATAAATGGAACCAGGAACTGGACCTGCTGAAGACAGAAGTGAGCAACAATCAGAAAATGGAGAGCGTCGAGCAAGAGCGGATTCAGGCAGGCGTGGACAAGCCGGTGGAACTCAACAAGGTCAAGCTGGCCACCGCACGCGTACGCCTGCGCATGGCCGAAGCCCAGGGTTCCGCGGATGTCATGCGTTTGCATCTGGCGCAGCTCACGGGATTGTCGGCGGAAGAGCTGGGAACGGATCCCAACTCGATCCCTTCTCTTCCCGAGTTCAAACAGGATGAAGACCTGGCCACAAAGGCGGTAGAGGCGAATCCCGCAATCAAGGCTGCCGAGCAGCAGGCGACAGCCAAGCGGCTCAATGCGGAAGGAGAATACAAAGCCTTGTTGCCTTCGGTGGATTTTGCCGGACAGTATGCTCTGCTGGCCAACTTCAACAACTACAACGTGTATATCCGGAATTTCCAGCATCACAATGCAACCGGGGGCCTGGTGTTCCGGCTTCCCTTCTTTGATCCGGTGCAACGAGCCCGCGCAGCTGAGGCGAAGGCGGAGGCAATCCGCAGCGGGCGCGCCGCCGAAGAAGCGAAACAGAAGGTTTCGTTAGAGACACTGCGGCTCCAGCGCGCAGTGCAAGAACTGGCTACTTCGGTCGAAGTGGCGCAGCTGGAATACGACTTGGCCCAATCGGAGCTGCAGGCAGCTCAAGTACGGGTACAGGCGGAAACTGGGACCCTACGCGAAGAGCAGGACGCACGCAGCAAGGTGGAACAGAGCTACGACGCGCTGATTGACACCAGCCTGTCGCTGGACAAGGCAAGAGTGCAGTTGCTTCGCAATACTGGCCAACTGGAACAGTGGGCACTTAGCGGAAAGTAGTACCGAGTACCGAGTACCCAGTACCGAGAGCAGTGCAAAGCCCAGGCCGCAGTTGTGCGCGCGAGAGATCCTTCGCCGGACTGGCGTCCGACTCAGGATGGCCACATACCGCGCAGAGGAGGGCATTCGGGCAGGTAGTCGGACCTGGGACCTCGCTACTGGGTACTCGGTACTGCTTCCCGCCCGCTGCCCCAGTTCGCCTTCTACCCTCTGAAAATCCGCATTCGGCGTAAAGCGGCAAGGGCAATCGGCTGGTTGCCTTATACTTAAGTCCATACGGAGTCGGGGTGTACTCAGAGCGTAACGGGGTAAGTTCCGCAGGCTGAGGCAGAGTGTTAGTATAAGTGAATTACCTATATGCCATTGAAAACACTGTTTCTGAATCCTCCGTCTTTTGAAAATTTTGACGGAGGGGCTGGCTCTCGTTGGCCGGCTACCCGCGAAATTGAGTCGTACTGGTATCCGGTGTGGCTGGCTTATCCGGCTGGAATGCTGGAGGGTGCACGGCTGTTGGACGCTCCGCCTCACTACGTCTCGGCAGAAGAGACTATCAACGTCGCCCGGGACTATGACTTGCTGGTGCTGTTCACCAGCACCCCGGGATTCCCGGGGGATATTGGGCTGGCACAGGCAATCAAAAAGGCCAAACCGGGCATCAAGATTGCCTTTGTAGGGCCGCATGTCAGCGTGCTTCCGGAGAAGTCGCTGCGTGACTGCTCGGCCATCGATTTCGTCTGCCGCAGAGAATTTGATTATGCGGTCGTGGACTACGCGAATGGCAAGCCGCTGGACGAAATTCTGGGTATCTCCTATCTCAAAGATGGCCAGATCGTCCACAATCCTGACGCTCCGCAAATCCAGGATCTGGATGCCCTGCCACATGTCACCGACGTTTACAAACGCGACCTCGACGTCACGCGGTACAACGTTCCGTTTCTGCTGAACCCCTACGTTTCGCTCTATACCACGCGAGGGTGTCCGGCGCAATGCACTTTCTGTCTATGGCCGCAGACTTTGAGCGGACATCCCTGGCGCAAGCGCTCCGCGGATGATGTGGCTCGCGAGATGGCCACCGCCAAGGAATACTGGCCGAATGTGAAAGAATTTTTCTTTGACGATGACACGTTTAACATCCAGAAGGCTCGCACCATCGAGCTGTGCGAGAAGTTGAAGCCGCTGAAGCTGACCTGGTCGTGCACCTCGCGCGTGACTACCGACTTCGAAACCTTGAAGGCGATGAAAGAAGCAGGCTGCCGGTTGCTGATCGTGGGCTTTGAATCGGGCGATGCGCAGATTCTGAAAAACATTAAGAAAGGCGCCACCGTCGAGCGGGCTCGTCAGTTCACGAAGGACTGCCACAAACTCGGACTCGTGATTCACGGAGATTTCATTCTTGGGCTGCCGGGCGAGACGCGCCAGACCATCAACAACACCATCGCCTTCGCGAAGGAACTCGACGTAGAAACCATTCAGGTTTCGGTTGCCCATGCCTATCCCGGCACCGAGCTTTATGACTACGCGGTGAAGAATGGCTTTATGGTGAGCAGCAGCAAGATGGTGGACGAGGGCGGACATCAACTGGCACACATTCAGTACCCGGGCCTGCCGGCTGACGAGATCCTCGCTTCCGTGCACCGCTTCTACGACGAGTACTACTTCCGTCCTAAGGCAGTATTCCGGATTCTGAAAAAGGCGGCTTTCGATGGCCACGAGCGTAAGCGCCTCTACAAAGAGGCGAGAACCTTCCTCAAGGTGCGCTCGATGCGCAACAAATTGGTCAAGGAGAAAGCTAAACTCGCGGCCGAGGCTCCGGAACCTGCCGAACCCGTCAACGCTTAGGGACGAACCGCGTGAGCTTTCGCAAGTACCTGGTGCTGGCCGGCGTAACCCTGTTCTCCGCGATTGGAGATTCCCTGCTTTCCCGAGGCATGAAAGAGGTTGGCAGCATCTCCCCTGGGCACGTCTCCGAAGTCATTCTGGCCATCCTGAATCCCTGGGTTGCACTGGGCATTCTTTTTCTGCTCACCTTCTTTGCCTGCTACATGACCGCTCTGTCCTGGGCTGATCTAACGTACGTTTTGCCCGCCACTTCAATTGGCTACGTTCTCCTGGCGCTGATTGCCAAGTTTCAGTTGCACGAACAGATCACCACGGCTCGCTGGCTGGGGATCCTGCTGATAACGACAGGTGTCGGATTTGTTGCCGGTGGACCGGAGTTGACCAAGCATCATCACGGGCAATCTTCGCGGGCGCAGGAGCCATGTGAGACCGAAACCATCTCCAGTGGGGGGCAGCGGTGAAAGAGCTTTACACGTGGTGCTCAGTATTCGCGGTCGTGCTAGCCTCGACTTCGGGGGACGTGCTGCTATCCCACGCGATGAAACAGGTTGGGGATGTTGGCGAACTACGCCGACGGTGTGGCACGTTGCTGGTGATTGGCCGCGTGTTGCGTACCCGCACCTTCCTCCTGGGACTGTGCTGTATGGGACTGGCGTTCTATAGCCTGCTGTTCGCCCTATCTTGGAACGACGTCAGCCTGGTGGGTCCAGCCGCCGCTTCTCTCACTTTTGTGGCAAATGCCTTTGCAGCGCGTATCTTTCTCAAAGAGAAAGTAGACCACCGGCGCTGGCTGGCGGCCCTGTTCGTGGGGGCCGGGGTTTTCCTGCTCGCGGCATAGAATCCGCGCGGAGTCTGCTTCTCTGCAGAAACAAGCTTTTTTGTCCGGCTTTTTCGCGATGCCGGGTTTTAGGCTCCGGCGCCCGCCCCGAGGCGCTTCAGCTCGCCCCACTTCAGGTCTCCGCGCATGTACTGCCAAATTCCCTGCAAGCGCCAGATCATGGTCATCTGCCGGTAAGGAAAGTGCTCGACCAGGCAGTAGAAGAGCAAGCGGGCCACTTCTTGCCAATCGCTGTAGCGGCGATAGGTCATTTCTTCCAGCAGGACCGAGCCGATGGAGATGAGAGTGGCGAAGGCATAGCCGAAGATGAAGAACAGCAACAAGAACTGGCGGCTGAGGAGACCAAGGATAGCGGCCACGATGATGCTTGAGTAGCCAATAAATTCCATCACCGGCGCGAACCACTCGAACAGCCACATGTAAGGAAGAATCAGTGAACCGACACGGCCATAACGCGAGCGAAAAAGCATGTCGCGGTTGGGCCAAAGCGCATCCAGCAGACCTTTGTGCCAGCGCGCGCGTTGTCGAGCCAGCGATTTCAGGTCCGCGGGGACTTCCGTCCAACAAGTAGGGTCGGGGATGAAGCTGATGTGGTAGTCCTGCCCTTTCTCCTGCAAGTAGCGGTGTAGCCTGACCACCAGATCCAAGTCTTCCCCGACGGCGTCGGCACGGAATCCGCCGATTCGTTTCACCAAGTCTTTGCGGAAGATGCCAAATGCGCCCGAGATAATCGGGAGCGCGTTGTAATGCGCCCAAGCCTCACGCCCGATCAGGAAGGCGCGCAGATACTCGATAACCTGGAGAACCTCGAGGCCGCGTTTGGGCAGGCGCACCTCTTCAAGCCGGCCATGGACCACCCGACAGCCATTGAGGACGCGCACAATGCCGCCCACGGCCACGACCCGGCTCGGGTCGGAGAAGATGCCGGCCATGATGCGGAGCAACGAGTCCCGCTCCAGAATTGAGTCGGCATCCACCACGCAGATATAGGGACTGGTCGCGGCATTCAAGCCGGCATTGATGGCATCGGCCTTGCTTCCGACAGACTTCTTGTCCAGAACCAGCAGGCGAGGCTCAGTCCAACTGCTGTAAATTGCCCTTACCGCCGCGCAGGGGACATCGGGAATGTAGAGAAGCCTGGCTGGGTGCAACTCGAAGGCTCGCTGCAGTTCGTCCACCGTTTTGTCGCCGGAGCCATCGTTAACGACAATCACTTCGAGCTCGGGATAATCGAGAGTCAGAAGGGAGCGCACGCTATCTACAATGAACTTTTCCTCGTTGTGGGCGGGAACCAGCAGGGTGACGGGCGGGGTGAAAGGGGAGTTTTTCAACCGTTCCAAGCGCAAACTGGCCAAGCGATGACGATGCAGCGTGTTCTTGAAGATGGCGGTTATCAGGAGTACCAAGTAAATGAGATTCGAGAGCAGGTAATAGACGAAGAGAATGTGGTTCGACAGCTGCAGGACGCGATGCATCAACGTCCTCCTGCAGCTGCAGCCGTCATGGCCGCTTCGATCCGCTTTCTGCCTGCGGTCAGAGCCTCGAGCAAGAGCTTTTCGGCGGGATAATGGTCCGCCTGTCCCTCAAGAACCTCAATGACTTTTTCAATCGCGCCGGAACGTTCCAGTTCCGAGATGAACGCTTGTAGTGCATAACTGTCCTGGGTCTCGACCACCTGCGCGAGAACATTCTCCAAGTGCGGTCCGACGCGAGCCAATGCCCAGGCTGATCGCTGACGGACGTAGCGATTGGAATCACATAAAGCCCGGATTAACGGCCTGATCCTTCCCGGGTGCTGCATCGACCCCAGAGCGACCACGGCGCGGAGACGTACGAACCATTCGGGGTCCCTCGCCAAGCTGCTCAGAGCGGACAGGGCGATCGATGGTAGCGCTGCGGGCAGCGCCCGCGCCGCAGAGGCACGCACTTCAGGCAGGGGGTCGGCGGCAAGAATCAGCAATTCGTCGCCCAGTTCCGGGCTGGCCACTTCCCCGAGGACACGTGCGATCATCTCCCGGGTTCGGCCCTGAGACTGGTTCAGGTAGGGGGTCAGCACACCCGGAGATTTCCGACAGCAGTTTGCAAGAGCGTTTCTTAACGTATGCTCCGGCATTCGCAGCTCATTAGCGAGCAGACGATCGAGCAGAGGCACAGCAGCTTCGGGCAACCCGGTGCGTCCCAAACCGCGAACCGCGGCAATGCGAGTTTCTTTGGAGGAGGCATCGAGGGCTTCGGCCAAGGCAGGAATTGTTTCCGGCGCACGAGTCCTTCCTAGCGCCACCAAGGCGGTGCGCCGTTGCCAGCTGCGGGTGATCCGGGCCTCGCGAATGCGCATATCCAGCAATCCGCTGGAGCGCAGGCAGGACAGCAACGGCGGCAGCTGATCGGGAGTGGCGGTTTCTATGCTGTCCAGCAGGATGGCTTCGACAATTTCACAATCCAACGGTTTCAGACGCCATTCCTTGCCAGGGACGCGTCCGGCAACGATATCGTCCCAAATCTGACGCAACGCGAAAGTGCGTTCGTTAAGGCGGCGGAAGTAGCGTCCGCGGTACCAGCGTCGAATCACGATGAAGGCGATGAGGAGGAGAATACCTAGCAGAGAAAAGAAAATCGCCTTCAGAACCATGCCGGCGACGGGCCCGAGTTGAGTGACCAGCCTAGAAGCGAAATCCATAGCTCAACCCGAAACTGTTCTGGGTGCGGTCTTGCGTCCGCTGTTGCGAGGCCACGTAGCCGCTGAGGTCCTGGCGACGGGTGAAGCGATAGCGCAAGCCGGCTCCGAATGTGTAGGCGGAAAAACGACCGATCTGATCGACCTGCGCGAAGTTTTCGCTGCCTACCGCGAATGACAGGTTGCCGCTGAGTCGGCGATACAAGGGGAAGCCGAGCTTGCTGGATCCCGAGGGAACCCAGTCAATGCCCGTACTGGCGAACCCGCTGCGCGCGCCCGTCACCGTGAGGGCCCAGGTCCACTCCTGGGGCAAGTAATAGATTTGGGTGAAGCTCAGGGTGAGGACATGGGCTCCGCGATAACACAGCCAGCGTTGCTGGTAGGAAGCTTCCAGTCCACGGACAAAATTGTTTTCGAACTTGAATCCATGGCCATATTCGAAAAACGCTTCGCTTGTGGGTATCACAGCGTTCTGGTTGGCGACGGCACCACCTACGTTGAGCCAGTCTTTGCGGGTGAAGCGGAATGCTGTGCTGGCGATGAACTTGCCCGGGTTTTCTCCAAAGCGCTGGTAGAAGCTTGTGCCCAACAGGGTGGACCAGCGTGGACTCCAGCGCGACGCGAGAGTTAGCGTTTGGGCTTGAGCTGTGTCGGTGTAATTGAAGGTGTCGACGTCGACTCCCAGGCGGAGTTCATGATGGCTCTGTTCGGCAAGTCCGGCCAGGCCATGCTTAGCTTCCCTGTTTTCAGGATCGAAGGCGAGTACCTGCCGGAAGTCATTCTTCGCCTCGGCAGTTCGTCCCGACCCACCCAGAATGCGCGCACGACGCAAAAGAATTTCCGGTTGCCTCGGTGAGAGGCTTAACGCGCGATCCAGAATTGGGAGCGCTGCTTCCGGTCTTCCCTGCCACAGCAGCACGTCTGAGAGTCCCGCTATGGCGTCTATGTCATTGGGTGCCTCTTGCAGCACTCGGCGGTACTCGTTTTCTGCGTCCGCCCAGCATCCTTTCCAGGCAAGTATGCGTGCGTGCCAGGCGCGAGCTTCGAGATCCTCAGGATGGGCAGCAAGACGTTGTTCAGTGTTTGCCAGCGCTGCATTCAGTTGTTGATTCTTTATCTGCTCCCGGACTTGCTGCTGCCAACCAGGGGTGGAGTCTTGGGGAAAGGCCAGCGTCGTTGACAAGAGTATGGCGGCAAGCGCGATGTGCCGTGCGCGACCAGCCCGCCGAACTCGGAATGAAGTCATCAATCCACACTCCACCAAGGTACTTGTCGGCACTAGAGCAAATGGGCATCAGCCTCAGAGCGTCGAGCTGAGGCGTTGCCGCTGAAACAGGGGAGGGTGCGATTGCGTGTAGCAAAAAGACGCCCAAATCTGGTATGAGCGCTGCATGAGCGGTTCCAGTCCGACGGGCTGATTTCAACTTGTAATCTACTGAAGATAAATAAGTTAGCGAGTTACGGTTTAGGCCGAATCCGGAGCGCGGTGCCCAGGCGTCCAGCACGCAGAATCGAGTCCAATAATGGGACACACCCACTCAGCTGTGCGAGCTGACCGGGGTGCCTTCTTAGCGGAAGAAGCGCATCAAGCCGGAGGGTGGCAGGTCGGGAACGAGATACGTCGCATCAGGCTGCCCGGCGGAACGAGCAAGGGTCTGGGCCGCCAGGTAGCCGCTTCGGACCGCGCCTTCCATGGTTGCGGGCCAGCCGGTCGCGGTCCAATCGCCGGCGAGGAACACGCGCGGCCACACGGTGGCATTGCTGGGACGAAAGCGATCAATGCCGGGGCGCGGCGAGTAGGTAGCGTAAATCTCCTTGATCACGGTCGCTTTGACGAGACGCGCTGCCGCCACTTGCGGAAAAAACTCGGGCATTTCCTTCAACGCAAGATCGATGATCGCTGTGCGGGATTCTTCGACCAATGATTTGGATGAGCTCACCACCAATTCCACATAACTGCCTCTTCCCTCTTGGGCTGAAGCCCCAACAGTTGAAGGGGCTGCCTCAGCACGACTGAGGTCGTGTCCTTCCTGACCGAGCAAGCGAGATTTGTGGAACATCCACTGGATGGTGCGGTCGAGCAGTACGGCATGATCGAGATTGCTGACTTGGCGGTCGAACCACAGATGGATCCCGGTGATGGGCGATGTCTCGAAGTGTTGCAACGACTCTCGCAGCAGCTGGGATTCCGGCACGTGGGGAAGGATACGCGCCAGCACGTCAAAAGGCACAGCCAGGACGACAAAGTCGAATGTGCGCTCCTGCGCATTGATGCCAAGTGTGACTTGGGATGCTTGCGGGCGGAAAGAGTCTACGGAGCCGCGCAACTCTACCTCGCCGCCATGCGCTCGGATGAATTCTCCGGCCGAGTTATAGAGTTCAGTCAACGGAACGCTCGGAACACCCATGCGACCGGCCTGGGCTGACTTGAGGAAAGATTCTCGAAAAACCTGTGCGGCATAGGTAACGGACACACGATCAAGGTCTTCATTGAGCGCGCTCACCAGGACGGTTTTCCAGAAGCGCTCGATAGCTCGCTGAGTCTGATGGTGCCGCTTCAACCATTCGAGAAAGGATTCTCCAGCATCGGCGGCTGGCAATGGCATCAGAGCGAGCATCGCCCGGGCAATCGCGACTTTGTCTGCCAGGCTTAAGCAGTGGGCTGCCAGAAATGACGGGGCCGTGTGGAAAGGCGCAGGAAGAAAGGAGGCACCGATCACGGACGCACTTCCGCCCGGCTCGAGGAAAGTGAGTCGATCATACCAGCGAATTTTTTCGGCAACACCGGTGCGCTCGTAAAACTCGATCAGATTGGTGCAGCAGCCCAGCAGTACGTGCTGGCAATTGTCTACGATCTCACCAGTTCCCGGGTGCTGATAGGAGGACGCACGACCTCCAAGAAAGGGGCGGCGCTCGAACAGCGTGACGCGAAAGCCGGCATCGGAAAGCGCGCATCCGGCAGCCAACCCGGCGAGTCCGCCGCCGACTACCGCCACGGTGGGTGATTCTGTGGGGCGCTGGTTCATCAGGCCAGGCGTTTTAGAAAGCCTTTTAACAGAATCTTGAGCTTCTCCCGGGTGGTGAGGCTGATCTTCTCGCCAAAAACTTCGAATTGCCTGGCGGCGATCTTCTCCAGAAGTTGCCGGTAGATGGTCACAAGCACCCACAGCGCAGGCTGGCTGTCTTCATCGATCAGGGGAATCAGTTCGTCCGCGGAGCGATAGTACTCACGGGCGCGGTCGGCTTCCATGGCGAGCAAAGGCCGAAAACGATCGATCTGCGGCTTGCCGCGCAACTCTGTTGCGCTGAGGCCGAACTTCGCCAAATCCTCGTCCGGTAAATAAACGCGGTTCATAGCGGCATCTTCTTTGACGTCGCGGATGATGTTGGTGAGCTGGAAGGCAAGGCCGCAGCGCTCGGCCAAAGGCTCAGCCTCCGGCTTGCGATAGCCGAATACCCGAATGCAGACCAACCCTACAACCGAAGCGACGCGGTAGCAGTACTGGTAAAGATCCTCAAAAGTCTTATAGCGGGCCGTCAATTCATTGGCGGCAAGTCCTCTGGTTCCATTCACCGGCGTGGTGCTCTCCTGCAAATCCATAGCTGTACCGAAAGCCAGCTGATCGAGGAGTTCCACCGGGATTTTGAAGCGGCGGTGGGCGTCGGAGAGCGCAAGCAGCACCGGATCGTCGGTGGGATTACCTGTCACCACGCGATGCATGGCGTCCAGCCAGTCTGCCAGTTTCAGACGCCGGTCGCGGAGCGAGATGCCGGGCTCGTCCGCAATATCGTCGCAGCGGCGCATGAAAGCGTACACGGCGCATAGGGCGGCACGTTTACGGCGCGGAAGAACCAGGAATGCGTAGTAGAAATTCTTGGCCGAATGACGGGTAATGGTGCGGCAAACCGAATATGCAACTGCCAGTTGCGATGCCGGAACAGCGGGCTGGAGTGGAGCTTGTTGCACGCTGGCACTCATATCAGTTTTCCAAGGGCGGCGCGGGCGACTAGCGCCAGCTTGCGGGATTTGGAAATCGCTGGGCGGCGGCCAAGTACGGCGTAGCCTTGGCGTTCTATGGCGTTCAAAATTTCCAGCCCGCCACGGCGGAATAATTCGATGTCTATGGCAAGCGCACGATCCACCTTTTGGACCAGCGCCCGACCTTGCCGGAACCATTCGCGGGCACGCTCCACTTCGAAGCGCATCATTTCCACGAACGGAGCGGTATTCCGTTGGGTCGCGATGTCGTCTTCGCTAACGCTGAAGCGGCGCAGGTCTTCCACGGGAAGGTAGATGCGACCCTTGGCGTAGTCCACGCTGATGTCTTGCCAGAAGTTGGCTAATTGCAGAGCCGTACAGGTGAAATCGGAAAGCTTCTGGCGTTCTTCGTCGCGGTAGCCGCAGACATACAGGACGAGATGTCCGACCGGGTTGGCGGAGTATCTGCAGTAACCCAGCACGTCATTGAAAGTTGAATAGCGGTTAACTGTCTGGTCTTGACGGAATGCGGTGAGCAGATCAGAAAATTCGCGCTTCGGGATGTCAAAGGTTCGCACCGTCTCGGTCAGGGCGACGAAAACTGGATGCCGGGGCCTTCCTTCATAACAGGCATCCAACTCCGTTTGCCATTGGTCGAGAAACTTTATGGAAGCTGACGGATCGCCAACCTCGTCCCCCAGGTCGTCGGAGATCCGGCAGTAGGCGTACACGTTGAAGAAGTGCTGTTGCAGGCGCCGGGGTAGGAACCACGTGGCTACCGAGAAGTTCTCGTAATGCGTACGGGCCAGGCGACGACAGTACTCGCGAGCATTTTCTTCCGAAGGGGCAACTTCGGGAATCGCATACTCAGGGGGCAGACTGGCCCAGCCGGGTAAACCGGGCCGCGAATCAGTAGTGGCAATCGATGGCATCTGGTCCTCGGCTTGTTCGGTCGTCCCTCCGGGACATTGTTTCCTGTCTTACCCGGCACTTCCCTGCCGGGCTTTCCCATACCGCCCCTTCCTGGGGCTGGATAGCAGCTGGACCGAGCACTCATCGCGAAACGTGGAACACCCTACGACTTGCAAGGCGAGCCGGGACGCCTCAATGTCCGGGGATGATTGCGGTCTTGATGTCGCCATTGCGATTGAGCATGAGACGCAAAACGTCATGCAAGCGAGACAGCGGTGCTTCCCCGGTGATGTAATCGGAGCCTTTCACTTTTTTCTCCCCGATGAGGGCGAAGGCGCGCCGCACCGTTTCGGGCGTATGGTGGAAGGTCGCCTTGAGAGTGATTTCAGAATAGTGCAGCCGGGTGGTATCGAGCTGAACTCTGGTCCCCGCGGCGCATCCGCCAAAGAAATTGACCGTTCCCCCTTTGCGCACCATGTTGACGGCCCATTCCCAGGCATCCGGGCGTCCTACTGCTTCGATCACAACGTCAGGACCGCGCTTGGCCGGAGAGATGGCTCGCACGGCGTCCACGGGATCGCTGACTTGGGTGATTTGGATCACATCGTGGGCACCCTTGCGTTTGGCGGCCGCCACCTGCGCATCCCGCTTCACAACCGCGATCACGTTGCAGCCGATAGCGTGCGCCACCTGGACAAACATCAGGCCAATCGGCCCGCCGCCGATCACGGCGACAGTGTCGCCGATCTCCACCCCGGTCTCATGCAAGCCGCGCAGGACGCAGGCTAGCGGTTCGACCATGGCCGCATCCTGATAGTTCACATAATCCGGGATAACCAGCATGTTGGTTTCCACAATGCGCCGGGGAACGCGAATGTACTCGGCATAGGCGCCATTGTTAAACAGCAGGTCCTCGCAGAGATTTTCCTGGTGCTTCTTACAAAAGAAACAGACGCCGCATGGAGCTGAATTAAGTGCGACTACGCGGTCGCCTTTTTTGAATTTGCGAACTCCCGGGCCAACCTCATGAATCGTTCCGGCTAATTCGTGACCGAACAGGGCGGGCGGCACAATCATGCGCGCGTGATAGCCACGACGATAGACTTTCACGTCGGTGCCGCAGGTGAGCGCCACCTGAACTTTGATCAGGACCTCGCCCTCTTCGACATGAGGGATCGGCACCTTCTCAATCTTCACGTCCTCTTTGCCATAAAGGACGGCAGCGGTCATCTTTCCAGTCACAATGTTCCTTCCCACGCGCTGCCCGGCTGAATCACGACTTTCAACGAATCGGGCTGAGGATGAGCAGCTAAGTTCAGAGCTTGCACGCTCTCGGCCAGCGGAAAACGATGGGAGATCAGGCGGGTCAAGTCCACCTGGCGACTCATGACAAACCGCACTGACTCCCGCTGCAAATCGACGGACGCGCTGTAAGAACCCAGGAGCGTCTTCTCCTCTACGCAAACCGCTGCGGGGTCAATCGCGGCCTCTCCGTGCACCGTCTGCGCAAATAACAAAACACGACCGCCTGGACGAGTAGCATCCATAGCCGTGCGGATCAGGCTGTTGCCGCCGACCGCCAAAATGACGGCATCGGCACCCCGACCCTCGGTTCGCTCGCGTATGGCTTTTACCGCATCCTCGCGCGAGGCATCAATTGTCAGGCCTAAGCCAAAGGTTTTGCTTATTTTAAGCCTTTCCGGGTACAAGTCGGAAGTAATTACAGCGGCCCCTGTCCGCTGTGCCAATACGCTCAGGATGATCCCAATGGGACCCTGACCGATGACCAGGAGGGTGTCGTCTTTCTCCAAATGAAGTCTCTCGGTCGCCTTCATGCAGGTGTTAACCGGCTCGACGAAACAGGCTTGCTCGAAAGAAACGTCAGGGGGGATGCGGACCGTGCCACGTTGCACGATCCAATCCATGACACGGACGTACTCGGCGAAACCGCCCCCGGACGGCTCGAATCCGGCAGTGCAGCCTACTTTCTTGTAGGTTGCGCATTGGGCAAATGTGTTATGGCGACAGTAATAGCATTCTCCACAGGGGATGTGATGGAACACCATCACACGGTCTCCTAATTGGAAACCCCTCACCCCTTTGCCGACGGCGGCCACTACACCGGAAGTTTCGTGGCCGAAAATCCGCGGAACCGAGTGCGAGCCAGTGGCAATCTTTTTCAGATCAGTACCGCAGATCCCGCAAGTATGCACGCGGACGAGAAGTTCCCCCGGGCCGACTTGTGGCACGGGCACCGTCTCCATGCGGACGTCACCGACACCGTGGTAGACCGCAGCGAACATGGTACTGGGGATAGCTTTGTTCCGTTCCGCGAGTGCTGCTTGTCCTGGGATAGCCATTGCTTGATTTAGGCCTTGGTTATTGGATGCGTTCCAGCGGGTTTGTTCTCAAGAGATTCTGGCTGAGAAGCGTATTGTTCCAACCAAGCGCAAAGGGTCTTGGAGGCTTGGCGACTGTTCCATGCCAGTAGGATTACCGTGGGCCAGAGCCAGGGCTGGACGGCCGCGAACATTGCGAATTTTCCATATTGCAACTGCCCATCCTGGATGAAACGTTCCACGGGTGGCATAACGAAGTCGCGCTCCTCGGAGATGGCTTTGACGGCTCCGAAGCGGACGCCGCGCGCCTTGGCGCCTCGGGCCACGGCGGCCGACTCCATATCTACCGCCTGCGCCTCAAAAGTTTTGGCCAGATTCGCTTTCTGATCGGTGCTGGCGACGTTGTCAAAGCTCACCAAGACGCCATTGCCAACGCCGGTTCCGACGGTGCTGCCGTCTGCGGCGTCAACTACTGTGCGAGGTGTAAACAGGGTCGCGACCTTTAACGTCGGATCCAGAGCTCCAGCAAAACCGATCGAAACCACCAGCATTGGCTTGTACAAAGAAATGATTGCTTCTGTGGCCCTCCGGGCTGCTTCGGCGCCGATTCCGCCACAGACCAAGACCGCACGCTCACTCTCGTAAAATTTGAAACGCCGGCCCGCGAACTCGCGTCCGCTTACACGCCAGTTCTTCAGCCCGGCTTTCACTTCGCGCTCCAGCGCGGCGACGATGGCAATTTGGGTAGCCATAAACTCTGTCATCCCCTGCGGGACTCTATACGTTCTTTCTGCCTAACCTGGCACCTGAGGCGGCGGGCTATTAGCGGCCCTGCCTCTGCAACGGGGCGCGGGTCGCAGACCCGCGGCCACACGTTCGCTGGCTACGCGTAGCCGTGGGCACGGAACCAGCCGACGGCACGGCGGAGAGCACCATCTACGGGCTCCACTTTCCAGCCCAACTCGTGCTCGGCTTTCGCCGATGAAACCCACATTTTCTTACGGCCCATGCGCACCGCATCGATTGTGGCGCGCGGTTCGCGGCCGAGAATGCGGCCGGTCACGACTTCATCCACAACTCCCGTGGCCAACGCGACTACATATGGCACGCGGACATGCGGCGATGGCAGTCCCGTGATTGCCGCCAGCTTGTCAAGAATCTGCTTCAGGGTGAGATTTTCGCCTCCCAGAATATAGCGTTCTCCGCTTCGGCCTTTTTCCAAGGCGGCCACGTGCCCGCGGGCACATTCGGTGACATCTACCAAGTTCAGACCGGTATCCACATAGGCTGGGAATTTTCTTTTCAAAAAATCGACGATGATGCGGCCTGTCGGCGTGGGTTTAATATCTTGTTCGCCCACGGGAGTCGTGGGATTCACAATCACGACTTCCATGCCGCTCTTCCCTGCTTCCATCGCGATCTGCTCAGCCAAGAATTTGGAACGCTTGTAGTGGCCGATCATGTGATCGAGTGATACGGGCGAGTTCTCATCCGCGGGCTTGCCGTTGCCGGTAAAGCCGATGGTGGCTACGCTTGACGTGTAGACCACGCGACGGACGCCGTCCTTACGCGCGGCCTGCAGAATTCTTCGCGTGCCCTCCACATTCGACCGGTACATCTGGTCGGGGTCGCGTATCCACAGGCGGTAATCCGCGGCCACGTGGAAGACAGTGTCACAGCCTGAGATAGCTTTCTCCAGCAAGGCCAAATCGCGCAAGTCACCAACGACACGGTCCGCTCGAATGCCTTCTATATTCTTGGGATTGCTGGTGGAACGGACTAGGAGGCGAAGATCAGCCCCCCTATCGACCAGTACCTGGGCCACGTGGCTACCGACGAACCCAGTTGCTCCTGTGACAAAAGCTTTCAAAGTGGTTCTGAGTTCTCAGTTCCCGGTTCTCAGTTCAACGAGATCAAGGCCGAGAACTGGAAACTGGCAACTGAGAACTCCTGTTACACGTTGCGATTCAGAGCGTTCGTTTCGCCGACCACAACCTTCGCGTAAGTGGTCAGGGCAATCAGCGGGAAGTATTCGCGGTATAGCGTATATACCAGGTAGAAGACACGGGGGAAACCAGTGCCGGTAGTGGCGGGTTCGTCCCACGAGCCGTCCTTCTTTTGGGTGCGCAGCAGGTAAGCAATGCCGCGCGCGACCGAGTCGCTACGCGTGTCGTTGGCAGCGAGCAGCCCCATAATCGCCCAGGCGGTCTGCGACGGAGTACTGGGACCGACTCCGCGCTGGCTGGGATCGTCATAGGATTCGCAAGTCTCGCCCCAGCCTCCATCGGGATTCTGCACCATGCGCAGCCACTCGGCACCTTGCTGGATGTACGGCTCGTGATGGTCCACGCCCATCGCTTCCAGCCCGCGCAACACGAGCATGGTTCCGTAGGTGTAGTTCACGCCCCAGCGACCAAACCAGGAGCCGTCGGGTTCCTGTTCTTTGCGAATGAATCTGAGGGCGTGCTTCACACGCTTATCGTTCTTGTCGTAACCGTAGGTGGCCAGCATCTCCAGGATGCGGCCAGTGATGTCCACTGTGGGCGGATCGAGCATGGCATTGTGGTCGGCGAAAGGAATATGCTGAAACACCATGCGATCGTTGTCTTTATCAAACGAAGCCCAGCCGCCGTTCTTGCACTGCATGGAGAAGATCCAGTCGATGGCCCGCTGCACGGACTCGCGCTGGTAGCGGCCGTTGGGATGCTCCACGCGGCTGAGCGCCAGGCATACCATGGCGCTATCGTCCACATCCGGATAAAACTCGTTGTTGAATTCGAAGTACCACCCGCCGGGCTGACCCTTGGTATTTTTCACTTTCCAGTCGCCGGCGTTGCGCACCTGTTTTTGCAAGAGCCAGTCAGCGCACCTGATCATACGTTTGTCGTTAGCCGGGACTCCCGCTTCTGCCAAGGCAAAGAGGGCGTAGGCCGTGTCCCACACCGGGGACATGCAAGGCTGCATGCGGAAAGTTTCGCCTTCTTCGATACCCAGCTTTTCGAATTCGTCCAGGGCGCGAATAACTTGCGGATCGTCGAGGGAATAGCCCAAGCAGCGCAGCGCAATGATGGCGTTCATCATCGAAGGGTAAATTGCGCCCAAGCCGTCGCTCATCTCGAAGCGCTCCAGCATCCACTTCTCTGCCCGCCGGAGGGCCAGCCAGCGCAGCGGGCGAATATGCACGCGCTCCGCCCAGTGGACCAGGCGATCGAGCACCAGGAAGAAATTGCGCCAGGAGATCAGCTTCTTGCTCCAGTGCAGGTGCATGCGCGACCTGTCGCGCCCACCCACGAATAGCTCTTCCACGCCCATCTCGTCGGGGATTTTCTTCAGAGGCTTCTTGGCGTAGCAAATGGACAGCGGCACAAGAATGGCACGTGACCAGGAAGAAATCTCGTAGATGTTGAACCAGAACCAGTTGGGGAACAGCACGATTTCGGGTGGTATTGCCGGGACCGCGTCGTAATCATACTGTCCGAGGAAACAGAGATAAATCTTGGTGAAGGTGTTGACCTCGGTTACGCCACCCAGTTCCAGGATCTTCTTGCGAGCACGTACCAGCGCCGGATGATCCGCCTTGTAGCCCGCCAGCTTGAGTCCGAAATAGGCCTTAACCGATGCACTGATATTGGAGGGGCCGTTGATGTAAATGGGCCAGCCGCCGTCTTGGTTCTGGTGCTGAAGGATGTAGTTGGCACATTTCTGGAAACGCACCTGGTTTCCGGTTCCCAAAAGCGTGTGTAACAGGATGTAATCGGATTCCAGGGTAGTGTCGGCGACCAATTCACCGGACCAGTAACCCTGTTCATGCTGGCGGGAGAACAGGTACTTGCGAGCGGCGTCGATGCCGACCGCGACGCGGCTCGCCAAATCATCAATTTTACCGAGGCGAGTCTGCGGCGCCGCAGATCTCGCGGGGGAGTTATCTTCCATGGGGCCTTACTCCACAGCCACATTGGCAGGCGCGCTGGCAATCGCTTCCACGATCTCCGGCGGCAAGCCAAAACGCACGTTCTCGGGCATGACCTCAACTTCCTGCACGTTGCCGAAACCCTTGCCGGCGAGAAACTTCACAACCTCTTCCACCAAGCACTCGGGGGCCGATGCGCCGGCCGTCAAGGCGATTGTCCTCACGCCATCCAGCCAACTCGGTTCGATGTTCTTGTAACTGTCGATCAAGTGCGCGCTGGTTCCCAGACTGCGAGCTACTTCCACCAACCGTTTGGAGTTGGAACTGTTATCGGAGCCGACAACCAGCAGCAGGTCAGCTTCAGAAGCCACGTGCTTGACGGCAACTTGCCGGTTCTCGGTGGCGTAGCAAATGTCCTGGGCCGCAGGACCCTTGATGTTGGGGAAGCGCTTGCGCAGGGCTTCGATGATGTCCTTGGTTTCGTCCAGGCTCAGGGTAGTCTGGGTAAGATAGGCGACCCGATTGGGATCGGGCACAGTGAGCGATTCGACTTCGGCGGGATTGCCTACCACCTGAGTAACTAGCGGGGCTTCGCCCAGAGTGCCAATGACTTCGTCGTGGTCGCGGTGGCCGATCAGGATGAGGGAATACCCTTCCTTGGCAAACTTAACCGCCTCAACGTGCACTTTCGTGACCAGCGGACAGGTGGCATCTATGACCCGCAGACCGCGCTGCTGGCTGGCATCACGAACCTCAGGGGAGACTCCGTGGGCGCTGTAAATGACACGCTCACCATTGGGAACCTCATCGACGCTGTCGACGAAAATTGCGCCTTTGCCTTGCAGTTCTTCGACCACAAAGCGGTTGTGGACAATTTCCTTGCGCACGTAAATGGGCGGCCCGAAGGCTTCCAGGGCGATGCGGACAATGTCGATAGCCCGAACCACGCCAGCACAAAAGCCACGAGGTTTCAATAAAAGTAGAGTCTTACTTTCGATAGGCACAGATCCTCTTCCCCTGCTCCTCAATAGGTTACACGTTCCCCACTGTTTGTATGTACAAAAAGTACCTGATTTGAACCGGGTTAGTCAACGTAAGCACTAGAAACGCCAAGGATTAGCAGCGGGTGGCGGGTTTTGGGCAGCGAACGGTCGGTAGGCAGAGGGAATGCTACCAAACACGCTTTACGTCATAACGATCGAGAACAGTATCAGCACTCAAAATCGGTATGTTCAGAGATTGAGCTTGCGCGACCAGCAACCGATCAAAAGGGTCACGATGATGTAAGGGTAGCAACCCTGCTCTGGTCGCCTGCTGCATATTGATCGGTAGCTCTACGAAGCCCTCCTCCACGGTATGGCGGCCGAGCTCGATCACAAAGCTAAGAGCATCCAGCTTTCCCAGATTGACCTTGATTGCCAGCTCCCAGGCCGTGGCAGCTGAGACCATCACGGCATTATCAGAGCTGGCGATTATCGCCGAAGCCCGTTTGGACAACTGTTGGGGGTCACTCAACCACCAAACGAGCGCGTGAGTGTCGAGCAGTACATCCATCTAAACGTCATTCAAATCCAAGGTCAGACAACTGACGGTCGCTGAGCGGTAAGAACGCGTCGGGTGCATACGAGATTTGGCCAGCCAGCTTGCCAGGCACCCGTTTCTTCCGTGCCGGTCCAATCGCCACCAGCTTTGCCACCGGCTCGCGGCCGCGAGCTATGACCACTTCTTTTCCGGCGGAAGCTTCCTCCAGAAGCCGCGAGAGGTTTGTCTTGGCTTGATGGACAGTATACTTCATGATTTAGCTAAGTATATTAGCTAAGTGGTCTTTGTCAACCGGCGGAGAAATGCCGGGGCCGGACCGATCTTGAGACTTACAGCAGCCAGAACGGTTAGAATCGGCTGCATGCGGCGAATCAGAAAGCGGCCCACCTCACAATTACTCAAGCGAGTCCAACGCGGGTTTCGGGGCTACCCGGTGGCTACCATCGCGCTCTATGGGCCAGACGCGGAGTTGGCTACCAAGGTTGCGGTCGCCATCTTCCTCGCCGAGAGACATGAGCCAGATTATCTCGAGCGCTGGCTCTCCCAAGATACAGACGTGCGCCACAATCCGGACATTGAGGAGCAGATCCTTGCATTCCTAAGGTCGCACGCGGTGCGATCAGTGGTCATGACCGACGGCATCATCGGCTGTCCGCACGAGGAAGGAATTGACTACCCAGAGGGAAAAGCATGCCCGCACTGCCCCTACTGGGCCAGTCGCGACCGGTGGACCCACGATACAATCCAGTGACCCTTCTTCGCCTTATGCGATGTGGAAGGGGTTCCTCGACTCCGCATCTAATTCGCTGGGCGAATCGGATGCTACACTAGGATGATTCGTGCATGCGCTGTATCACACTTAGGCGTTGGTCTTGAGCATCTGTTCGGCGTGTTTGCGGGAGGTCTCAGTAAGCTTCGCCCCTGAGAGCATACGGGCGATTTCTTCAGTGCGTTCCTCACCCACGATTCGGCGAACTGACGTTCGGGTTCGGCCGGCAGATTCTTTCTTCTCGATCACGTAGTGGTGGTCAGCAAAAGTGGCGATCTGGGGTAAGTGCGTCACGCAGAGTACCTGGTTGGCGCGCGAGAGAGCTTTCAGCTTCTTGCCTACGGCTTCGGCGGCACGCCCGCCGATTCCTGTATCGATCTCGTCGAACACCAACGTGCGCTGTGAACTGGAGTTTCGCTTCCGTGAATCCTGGCTCGCCGTTTCAACAGTGGCTCTTAGGGCCAGCAGCACACGGGAGAGTTCCCCGCCTGACGCAATCTGCTCGACTGGCCGGAGAGGTTCGCCGGGATTGGGCGAGATGAGGTAGACAACTTTATCGAACCCCGAACTCGTCCAGCTATTTTCTTCTTCCGAACTGGTGAGTTCGATGTGGAAGGCGGCTTTCATGGCCAGATCATTGATTTCAGCCTCAACCAGTTTTTCGAGTTTGCGGGCTGACTCGCGGCGTTTCTTAGACAAGCTGCGGGCGGCGGCCAAATATGCGGCTGCCGCCTTTGCGAGATCGACATGAAGGACCCGCAAAACTTCGTCTTTGTTTTCGATCTCCGAAAGCTTGCGCGTGACTTCCACGCCCAGGTTGACGACGTCATCGAGAGTTGGCCCGTACTTGCGCTTCAGGCGGTCGAGCAATGCGAGGCGGTCTTCCACTTCGGCCAGGTGCTCGGGCGAGGCCTGGAGGCCTCCGGTATAGTCGCGGAGCGTGACACCCAGGTCCTCCACGCTGATGCGAGCGGTCTCCAGAGCGGCTAGAGCTTCCTGGAACTTGGGCTCGTATCGGGCGAGTTCTTCCAGATTTTTCTGGGCCGCACGAAGAGAAGAAGAAGTCGAGCGTTCGCCTTCGTACAGCAGATCGAAAGCGTTCATGGCGGAGTTGTAAATCTTCTCGGCGTTGGCCAATACCCGCTTCTCTGCTTCGAGCCGTCCGTCCTCGCCCGGCTGCAGTTTGGCGTCCTCAATTTCACGCTTCTGAAAACTCCAGAGGTCCACCAGGCGCAATCGGTCCTGTTCGTTGCCTTCCAGTTCCAGGATGCGGCGGCGGATTCCATCCCATCCGGCAAAGAGATCGGCGGCAGATTCAAGATCGGTGCCGGCAAACGCGTCCAGCAGGGACAGGCGGGCCGCGGCGTCGAACGACAGGATGGACTCGTTTTGCGCGTGGACCGTGGCCAGGGATGGGGCGAGCACCTTCAATACGGAGACGCTGGCCGGCTGGTTGTTGACGAAGACGCGACCTTTTCCTGCGGCAGCAATCTCGCGGCGCAAAATCAGCGAGCCTTCCTCTGCATCAATCCCGTTTTCCTCCAGGATGTGCGCGACCTTCTTGTCTTCCCCCTGAAAAACGGCGGAGATGACCGCACGCTCTGCTCCCGTGCGGATGACATCACTGGAAGCTTTTTCACCGAGAAGAAGAGCGAGAGCGTCGATCAGAATGGATTTGCCCGCACCGGTTTCGCCGGTGAGCAGATTCAGGCCGGGCGCGAACTCCACCGCCACGTTGTCGATGACCGCGTAGTTCTCGAGACGCAGTTCGAACAGCACCGGCCTTCCTGGAATGACGAGGTTGTGCGAAGCATAGCACGAAAACTAGTTCTCAGTTCCCAGTTGCCGTTCCATGTAGCAGGCCTTTCTGAGAACTGAGAACCGGGAACTGGGAACTTAGGTGAAGTATCCGACCTGGCGCTCTCTTTCTGACAGGCGTTCGCCTGACGGTTGCGTACCGCAGTAGCGACAGCCCGCAATGATCTCCTCGCGACGTTGCCGCAATTTCTCTTCAAAGGTGGTCCAGCGGCGGCCGGGGCCTTGCGGCTCGACGTCGAGTTCGGTTTCCGTTCTGATTGGCGTGACTTGGCGCTGCTCACTCGGAACAACATTCATCCCCGCCATGGGCTGTTTTGCCGGCGGCTCGCCGGTCATGGGACCGGTAGCGCCTGTGCCCTTCGTCATCTGCGAAGTTGTGGGTGTGATGTTGCGGTCGGTCTCGGCGCGATGCATGACGGGATGCTGTTCCCACCTCGACCGGTATTTGCGCTCGTAGTCGCCCCACTTTTCCTCAGACTCGAGATCTTCCTCGTTGAACGGTGGGAAGCTCTCGATTTGCCGCTTGTTCAGATCGATGCGAAAATCGTCTTCATGCTGTGCGGAAGCGTGCAGCCGGTCGGGAGGAACGATGAATTTCTTGCTGTGCAGCCAGCCGCCGGTATCGATCACGACGTAGCGAATTGTGCCGGTAAGGTGGTCGAAGATTACGTCGTTAATCTTGCCGAGTTTCTCGTCATTGCGCCCATAGACCTTGGAGCCGCGGATATCATCTTTGGCGGCCTCGGTATCAGAGAAACGGTAGTCGCGCAGGGTACCGTAGTGGATCATATTTTCTCCTGAATCGTTATGTTTGCCGTCACACTCGATAAGTTCGTGAGGACTCTTCTTGGATGCAATCGCGCAGTCGGGGTTGGCATTCAGCGGCGGGGGTTGGGATCGGCTAATTCGGGTTAATGCATCGGGTTCGCACCATCTTACGAGCGGCGGCCTTGGTCTATAATCGAACTCAGGAACTCTCCAAAAACAATGCATCTTTTCTCATTGCTGACCTTCTTCGTCGGCGGCGAAATCGTTGATCTAGTCGCGCAAAGCGGTCCCGTCGCTAAAATGGTTCTTCTTGTCCTGCTGGTCTTCAGCGTGCTTTCCTGGGCGCTCATCTTGTCGAAGTGGGGCAAGCTGAAGCGGGCTCGGATTCAGAGCGGACGTTTTATGCGCGTCTTCCGCCGGGCGCAACGCATACAGGACGTGGCGGCGGTGGCGGAGCAGTTCCGTCCCAGCCCGCTGGTGGGTGTGTTTGAGGGCGCCCTGGACGAGCACAAGCGGCAAATGGGGACTACAGGAGGAGTTCGCAACCTGGCGGCCGTTCAACGGGCAATGCAGATTGCTTCCTCGGAAGAAATCTCGCGGCTGGAGCGCAATCTGCCCTGGTTGGCGACCACGGGCGCAGTCACCCCATTTGTCGGGTTGTTTGGGACGGTGTGGGGCATCATCGACGCGTTCCATGGCCTGGGCACGGCGGGTGCGGCTACGCTGCGTGCCGTGGCACCCGGTATTTCTGAGGCGCTGATTACCACGGCTGCGGGCTTGGTTACCGCAATCCCCGCTGTCATTGCTTACAACCTGATTACGCATTCCATCCGTGATTTTGCCGCGCGAACCGACGACTTCGCCCTGGAAGTGCTGAACGCGGTGGAGCGCCAGCAACCGCTAGCGGCACGGGTACCGGAAGAGGTTCGACGGTAATGGCTTTCACGACTTCCAACGGGCGAACGCAGACTTCCCTTTCCGACATCAACATCACCCCCCTCGTAGATGTGGTGCTGGTGCTGTTGATCATCTTCATGGTGACGGCGCCGGTACTGCAATCAGGCATTGAAGTTGCCGTTCCCAAGACACGCACGGTCAAGGAGATCACCGAAGAACGTCTGGTGATCACGATTGATAAGTCGCAGCGCGTCTTCCTGGGTAATGATCCTGTCAATATCAATGAAATCGCGGCCAAGTTGCGGCAGAAGATCCGCGATCCGCAGCACCAGTCCATTTTCGTTCGTGCTGACGAGAATGTGCCCTTCGGGGCATTTGCTACGGTGATGGATTCGGTAAAGCAGTCGGGCATCGGCAACGTGAGCATTGTGACCCAGCCGCTAGACCAACATGGCAGCAAGCGCTGACATCTTCCTGGAACACGAGCCGTGGCGGAAGCCGCTGACCTGGTCGGCTGTGCTGCACGTTGGGGTGGCGGGGGCAATCCTTCTCTACTCTGTGGTAGTGCACGGCGGGCCGACCGAGACTTGGGGCTCGGGGGGCGGGGGAGATGCCATTGGCGTCAGCTTGGTAACTACCGTTCCCCTCCCTGCGAGCCCCACGCAAACACAGAATGTTCTCGCGAATGAATCGAAGGGATTGACGAAGTCCTTGCCCCAGACTGTCGAGGAAGAGAAGGAAGCCATTCCCATTCCGGAGCGCGAATCGAAGAAAAAACCTAAGAAAGTTACGACGGCCACCAAGGTCAAGCCTCAACCTGTAGAGGAAGAAAGCAACGTGGTGCCGTTCGGCGAAGGTGGTCCGGTGAGCGGGCCGTATGGGACATTCGCGGCGGGCGGCGCCAAAGGGGGCTTTGGTTTTACCGGAGGAGGCGGCGATTTTGGGTCGCGCTACGGCTGGTATGTGCAAGTGGTCCAGCAGAAGGTCCGGCAGAATTGGCTGGCCTATGAGGTTGATCCACGCATCAAGGAGGCCAATCGCTTTTATCTCACCTTCGATATTACACGGGACGGGCGGCCCACCAATGTGCGGGTCGAACAATCCAGCGGCGTGCCTTCGCTGGACATTTCCGCGGTGCGCGCCGTGCAGCGCATTGATACCTTTGGTCCGTTGCCGTCGGAATACGCTGGGAATAAAGTTTCGGTTGAGTTTTGGTTTGATTACAAAAGGTAGCAAAGCAGCAAGAAAGATGACGTTCCTTAACTTGAAATTCTTTATACATCGCCATACGATGAAATTGTACTCGGGTTTCACGACACGGATGACCCGTAAGAACTGCTCATTTCAACTGTCCAACTCGCGCCTTTGCGCCCTGCTTTCTCTGTTACTGCTGGCGGTCCCAAGCTACGCGCAACAGGATTGGATCCGCACGGGAACTGGCTTGGCAGTGGAGAAGGTCCGCCTGGCCGTCCCTGATTTCAAGGCCTCCAACAACGATCCAAAAAATCCCGACCTCCTCAAGACCTTCAATGACACGCTCTGGAACGACCTGGACAATGCCGGGATCTTCGACATGGTCTCGAAGAGTTTCTATCCCCTGCAGCAACCGGGGCAGCCGGCTGACGTGCAATTTGAGGCATGGAGTGCTCCGCCACCGAATGCATCCATGCTGGTGTTCGGGAACCTTGGGGTCTCCGGCAACAGTGTCACCGTCCAAGGCTGGCTTTATGACGTAAAGAACACCGGTTCCCCGCAAGTTCTCGGCAAGCAATATCAGGACACCGCCACCACCGACGCGGTGCGCGTCATCGCTCACAAGTTTGCCGACGAAATCATCTTCCGCTTGGGCGGTGGGATTCAGGGGATTGCGGAAACCAGAGTTTATTATGTGAGCGACCGCAGCGGGCACAAAGAGATCTGGGCAATGGACTATGATGGCGCCAACCAGCACCAGATCACGCGCCTGGGGTCCGATGCCCTGTCGCCACGTATCTCACCCGACAATTCACGTGTCGCCTTCAGCGCCCTCACCAAGAACGGCTGGGACATCATGATGTATTCACTGGACCTGAATCGCTTGGTGTCGTTCCCACATTTTGGTGGGACCAACCTTTCTCCGGCGTGGACGCCGGATGGGCTGCACCTGGCTTTCTCATCGTCGCGAACTGGAGATCCCGAGATTTACATGGTTGATGCTTCGGGCGGTGACCTGAGAAGGCTGACCAACAGCCATGGCCCGGACGTGTCGCCGGTTTGGAACCACAAGACCGGCGCGCAGATCGCCTGGGTCAGCGGACGCACCGGCTTGCCGCAAATTTACACCATGGAAGCGGACGGCACCAACGTGCAGCGCATGACGGATCAGGGTTACGCGGTTTCACCCGCCTGGTCGCCTAACGGGCAATTCTTGGCTTTTGCGTGGATTCGCAAATATGGCCCCGGCGAACCCGGAGCCAGCGATATTTACCTGATGGATATTGCCAGCAAGCAGTGGGTTCAGTTAACCCACGATGGAGGTCGCAACGACTTCCCTTCGTGGTCTCCGGATGGACGGCACATCATTTTTCAATCCAACCGTTCCGCAAGCCTGCAGATCTGGACCATGCTGGCCGATGGCACAAAGCAAACGCAGTTAACTTTTAACGGTACTAATAGCCAGCCCAATTGGAGCTGGAAATAACTCATAAACGCGAGCCTGGAGCAAAAAGGCACGCACCGCAGGAGGATAAGGTGAAGCAAGGAAGGATGAAGTGGATTCTGGTTGTGTTTGCGCTGGGCGCGATCATGACGCTCGGTGCTTGCAAAAAGAAGGTAGTGCCGCCCCCGCCGCCTCCACCACCGCCGCCGGCAGCACCTACGGCTTCGTTGACCGCTAATCCAAATACCGTCGAGAAGGGGCAATCCACCACGCTGACGTGGGAAACGACCAATGCCACGGACGTCACTATTGATGGCATTGGAGCCGTCAAGCCCAGCGGGTCGCAGCAGGTCACGCCCACCGATTCGACGACTTACCACCTGACCGCCAAGGGTGCGGGCGGCACGCAGGAGGCCACCGCGCGAGTCACAGTCACAACACCGCCTCCGCCACCGCCGAAGCCGTCAGCGACCGAAGAAGAACTGTTCGCGCAGAACGTGAAGGACATCTTCTTCGATTACGACAAGTACGACATTCGCGCCGACCAGGGGGGAGCGCTCCAGGCCGACGCACAGTTCCTGAATCAACATTCCAATGTGAATTTCACCATTGAGGGACACTGCGACGAGCGTGGTTCAACCGAATATAACCTCGCGTTGGGCGACAACCGTGCCAATGCCGTAAGGAATGCCCTGGTGCAGGCGGGTGTGAATGCCAGCCGCATCAAGACGATCAGCTACGGCAAGGAAAAGCCGTTCTGCACCGAGTCCAACGAGCAGTGCTGGCAGCAGAACCGGCGCGGGCATTTCGTCTATCAGAAATAGCTAAAGCAGAGGACGGCGGTGAAGAAGCCGCCGTCCCTATTTGTTCCCAGCCTCTTCGGTCTCGCGCTGTTAACCGGAAAGGAACGGCCGGGTACTTCTGGCTGAGCGCCCGCTGAGACAGGCGCGTCTGAACGCGCTATCCTTCAGAATGTAGATTTTCCCGAGAACTAGCCAGTCCTCTGACTGGACTCGCAGCAACTATCGGGCATCCAATGGAAGTGAATATGAACCCAAAACGTTTTTTCCCCGTGGCTTTGTTAACCATTTTCGCTCTGAGTGTGACCCCGGCGTGGGGCGTGAGCAAGGAAATCGTCCAGTTGCAGACACAGGTTCAGGCGCTGCAGGAGCAAATGTCGCGCATGCAGCAGACTTTTGACGAGCGCATGGGCGTGATGAAGAACCTGGTCGAGACTGACACGGATGCCGTGAACAAGGTGGCCAGTGCGGTCGCGGACCTGCAGACTACCTTGCAGAAGCAGCAGGGCGACGCGTCCGGGAAAGTAGACCAGTTATCCGGACAAATCCAGGCGCTGAATGACACCATGGACGAGCTGAAGGCCCGGCTCAACAAGCTCAGCCAGCAACTGGAGGCGATGCAGTCGGCGCAGCAGAATCTGAATACGCAACAGCAGCAGGCCGCCCAACAGCAGCAGGCGCCACCCCCGGATGTCCTGTACAACAATGCTCTGCGTGATTACAACGCGGGCAAGAATGACGTCGCCACTCAGGAGTTCAACGATTACATCAAGTTTTATCCCAACACCGATCTGGCGGGAAATGCGTTCTTCTACCTGGCGGAGATCCAGTTCCGGCAGGGAAACTTTCAGGAAGCCGCAAAAAATTATGACCAGGTCATCCAGAATTTTCCCAGCGGCAACAAGGCGGCGGCGGCCCAGTTAAAGAAGGGCATGGCGCTTATTCAACTGGGCCAGAAGGAAGACGGGGTCCGCGAGTTGCGGCATGTGATTCAGCGGTATCCGCGCACCAACGAGGCTTTGCAGGCGCGAGAGCAACTGCGCAAGCTGGGCGTTGCCGTCAGCGCAGCGCCGGCACGGCGAGGGCAGTAGAAGAATTGTTGATTTACCATTGCCGATTGCCAATTGAAATCTGACGCGCAGGTCTTTCTTAAAGGCAATCGACAACTGGAAATAGACAATCGGATTAACGTTCTGTTTCAAGCTGCAGCCCACGCATACAGTATTTGATCTCGGGTGTGATGCGGGTCACCCGCATACCGTCCTGCACCATGAGCTTGCAGGCTAACCCGGCTCGGGATGGTGTTCCCTCTCCTAGATCAAAGGTTACGCGGCAGTATTGGCACTCCTCATTCCAGCAGAAACGGCCGTAGGAAACCTGCTCCGGCGCCAGGTATTGCAGGCAACGCAAGAGGGTGTTGTTTTCCGGCACCTCGAAAGTACGGCCAAGGAGGCTGATTTTCACCAGGCGGGAAAACGGCCGGAACAGCGTGGCGGGCGCCGTCATGCGAGGATGTTAGTGCAGCACAGGGGACAGCGAGAAGGAACCAAGGTCGGTGTACAAGTGGCGGGAGGTACACTCGGGACCTCGCCCCCGAGTTTGGGCTTTTTCGACTCCACAATAGACTGGGCAAGTCCAGCGTCATGCTCCGCTCAGATGACAACTTCACTCAGACCACAACTGCAAAAGCAAAAGTTGCGTGGTCCGCAAACGGAACCGGAACTTTCAATTGAGCGACTTAATGCTTTCTTGCGACGAAGTTTCAGGATAGTCTGAGGTGGCAGATCAATCTGGTGCACGCGGCTAACGATTTCGGGGGCTATCATCCATGGAAAAGCGTAGAGATCAGGACCGTCTGAAAGGGGCCTTGGAACAGGACGATCGTGAACAGCAGGGCAACACCAGCCTCCAAGGCCAATTGGGACACCGTGACCAGGACCCGCTTCTGAAGCAATTTGATACGGATTTTCCCGAACCAGGAGAGAATCCGGAGCATAGCGGGGAGCCGGAAGATAGCAACTTAGGGGACGTCGCGTAGAAGGACGTTATCCATTTCCATGTCGTCATCCTGAGCGAAGCGAAGGATCTATGTAGGCCGGCGGGACGCCGCGCTACCTCAGTTCTTCCATCACTTGCTCGAGCACTTCCTTTCCGGGGCGCACCACGGAATCTGGCAAAGTGGCCAATGATTCGTCGGTCACGTTAAGCATGTCCATGAACGTGGGCGCCTGCGAGTTGACATAGAACACGCCGGTCAGTACTTCGTTACGTTCATGTGCTTCCATGAGGCGCTTCACGGAGTTGATTTTGTTGGTGGGATCAAAATCCTCCTCCAGCTTGCGCAGCCGAAGGTGCGAACCGTCATGCATCGTAACGTCCACCGTCGTGCCCGGATCGTATTCGACATCGATTTCTTCAAAGGCAGGAATCAGGTTGATGTCTTGTAGCGGCTCTTCGTGATCCTTCATGTACTTGTAGGACTTCGTCGAACCCTCGTGATCGTTGAAGGTCACGCAGGGGGAAACCACGTCGAGCATGACCGTGCCGCGATGGGCGATGGCCGCCTTCAGCATAGCGAGGAGTTGTTTCTTGTCGCCCGAGAACGAACGCCCGACAAAGGTTGCGCCCAGCTCGATCGCCAGCGCACAGGTGTCAATGGGCGGCAGATCGTTGATCACACCGCTTTTCAGCTTCGACCCCAGATCAGCGGTCGCGGAGAATTGGCCTTTCGTCAGGCCGTACACGCCGTTGTCTTCGATGATGTAGATGATCGGCAGATTGCGGCGCATGAGGTGCACGAATTGCCCAATGCCGATGGAGGCGGTATCGCCGTCGCCGCTTACACCCAGAGCGATCAGTTTGTGATTCGCAAGCATGGCGCCAGTAGCGACCGACGGCATGCGTCCATGGACCGCGTTGAAGCTGTGGGAGCGGCTCATGAAGTACGCCGGGCTCTTGGACGAGCAGCCAATGCCGCTGGGCTTGATCACCCGCTCCGGCTTCACCCCCATTTCGTACATAGCGTCAATAATGCGCTCGGAGATCGCATTATGCCCGCAACCCGCGCACAGCGTGGTCTTGCCGCCACGGTAATCCAGAACCGCGAGGCCGATCCGGTTGGTCTTGGGAGTAGGAGTGCTGGTAGTCGCCATGTTATTTGCCCTCCATGCTGGTGAGCTCGTCGGTGACGGAGCGAGCGTCTAGCGGCAGTCCGTGAATATGAGCGATGCTGCGCAAGCGTGTAACCAGATCGGGACGCACATCCAATTTCAGCAGGCTCAGCATTTGCGCGTCGCGGTTTTGCTCGACGACATACACACGATCATGTTGCTCGACGAACTCGTGCACCTCGCGAGTAAACGGGAATGCTTTCAGACGAAGGTAATCGGCCTCGATGTTGTATTCCTTGCGGAGTTGGTCTCGCGCCTCCAAGATTGCCCAGTGCGACGTGCCATAGGCAATAATCCCGACCTTATTGGATTTTCCGTTCTGCATCACTTCCGGCCGAGGCACAAACGAGCGCGCAGTCTCGAACTTGCGGTTAATGCGTTCCATGTTGCGCTCGAAATCATCGGGACGCTCGCTGTATTGCGAGTACTCGTTGTGACCGCTGCCGCGCGCAAAGTAGGCGGCAGCAGGATGATCAGTTCCCGGAAGCGTGCGATAGCCGATGCCATCGCCGTCCACATCCTTGTAACGGGCAAACCCACCGAGCCGGTCGAGATCTTCCTTGCTCAGCACCTTACCGCGTTTAATCGGGGTCTCGGGATACTGGAACGGATCCGACATCCAGTTGTTCATGCCGAGGTCCAGATCCGACATAACGAATACCAAGGTCTGGAAATGCTCAGCCAAATTGAAGGCTTCGGTCGCCATCGTGAAGCATTCTTCTACTGAGGATGGGATCAGCAGAATGTGCTTGGTGTCGCCGTGAGAAAGGAATGCGGTGGAAAGAATGTCGCCCTGCGAGGTGCGCGTGGGCAGCCCCGTGGAGGGACCGACGCGCTGGATGTCCCACACTACTCCGGGAACCTCGGCATAGTACGAAAGCCCGGTAAACTCGGCCATGAGCGAGATTCCAGGGCCTGCTGTGGCGGTCATGGAACGTGCGCCCGCCCAGCCCGCGCCCAGTACCATCCCGATCGCTGCCAGTTCGTCTTCCGCTTGCACGATCGCAAACGTCGCTTTGCCATCCGGACCGATGCGGTATTCCTTCATGTAATCGATGAGCGTCTCCACCAAGGACGAGGATGGCGTAATCGGATACCAAGTCACCACCGTGACGCCGGCAAACATGCAGCCCAGGGCGGCCGCCGAGTTACCGTCAATGATGATTTTTCCGGTGGTCTTATCCATTCGCTGGAGCAAGTACGAGTCGAGCTTGGGGAGGTTGGCCGTGGCGTAGTCGAAGCCAGCCTGTACTGCGGCCAGGTTCAGGTTCGCGGCTTTAACCTTTTTGGCAAACTGCTTGCGGATCGCTTTCTCCACTTCAGTCATTTCAATCCCAAGCAGCTTGGCCACCACACCCACGTAGATCATGTTCCTGACCAGTTTGCGGAGCTTAGCCTCGGGGCATACAGGGGCTACCAGCTTGTCGTAGGGAACGGAATAGAAGACCAGATCATTGCGCAAAGTACGCAGGTTCAGGGGCTCGTCGTAAACCACAACTGCGCCAGCTTCCAGCGACTTGACATCTTCCTGAGCGGTCTCGGGATTCATGGCCACCAGGAAATCGATTTCTTTCTTGCGCGCAATGTAGCCGTCTTTATTGGCGCGAATGGTGTACCAGGTGGGCAGTCCCGCGATATTCGAGGGAAAGAGGTTCTTCCCCGATACGGGGATTCCCATCTGAAAAATACTGCGCAGTACGACCGTGTTAGAGCTTTGCGAGCCCGAGCCGTTCACCGTCGCGACCTGAATACTGAGGTCGTTAACGATGCGTTTTTGCCCCACTCGGCCGGAGGCCTCATGGAGCGCTACATCGGTTGTGGCCATTGCCATCCATCCTTCTGGAAAGGGCAGCCAGAGCCTGCCCCGGAGTTCTCGAAATAGTATGGCAGAAACTTTTATTATACGGCAGCACGGTCAGGAGAGGGGGCCGGTTCCAGCAGCGTACGTGCCTGACTGGGGACTAGGCTCCGACGTTGAAGAACTGCGCCATGTTGCGGAATTTATTATATCGTGACGCGACTAATTCCGATATCGAAAGCTTCTTCAGGTCCGCCAGGTGTTTCTGGAGACTGGCATCGAGCAGAGCGGCAGCGGCTTCCTGGTCGCGGTGGGCGCCGCCCTCCGGCTCGGGAACCGTACCGTCGACGCAACCGAGTTGGGTCAGGTCAGAGGCGGTGATGCGGAGCGCCTGAGCGGAAAGTTCCTTCTTGGAGGCATCGCGCCACATGATGGAGGCGCATCCTTCGGGAGAAATAACGGAATAAATAGCGTTCTCCATCATCAGTACCCTATCCGCGACGGCAATGGCCAGGGCGCCGCCACTGCCTCCTTCCCCGGTTATCACCGTAATGACAGGCACCTTCAGGCGGACGATCTCGCGTAAGTTACGGGCAATGGCCTCCGCTTGGCCACGTTCTTCGGCTCCCAGGCCGGGATATGCACCGGGGGTGTCCACGAAGGTGAATATCGGGCGGCCGAATTTTTCCGCGATTCTCATCACCCGCAGCGCTTTGCGGTACCCCTCGGGGTGGGCCATGCCGAAATTGCGATAGACCTTCTGCTTGGTGTCGCGGGCCTTCTGGTGGCCGACGATCATGACTTCTTCCCCGTGGAAGCGAGCCATCCCGCAGACAATCGCCGGGTCGTCGGAAAAACCGCGGTCGCCGTGGATTTCACTCCAGTCGGTGAAAACACGTTCGATGTACTCGAGGGTATTGGGGCGCTGCGGATGACGCGCCAGTTCGGTTTTCTCCCAGGCGTTCAGGTGGGCATAGATCTGTTTGCGAAGAGCTTCGATCCGCTCGCGAAGCTCTTCGAGTTGTTTATGGTCAGGCTTCGCGCCCGCTACCGATTCCATCTGGGCGATCTGCTGCTCGACCTTTTCCAATTCCTGCTGTGCTTTGAGCGCGGCGTCCATCTTGAACCCAGAACCGTTACTGGAGGAGGCCCACAGCCTCTCTATCATGGATAGCAGAAATTCGGAGACGGCGAATAGTTCGGGAGCTTCGGCTTGCGCCTGTGCAGACGCCGTACCGCCGCCGTGCGTTCGTCGTGCCGCCATTTCCGCAGAGCTGAATCAGTCAATAATGCGCACCGCGCCGCGTCCGCAGAGTTCTTCGACCCGGGCGATGAAATTGCGGTCCGGTTGGACATTATAGCCTTCCGCCTCCATCACGACCATGAAATCGCCTTGCCGTTCCACGTCGAACAACACCTTGGCTTCCCCCTTACGTCCGGTGAACAGGTTGTGCAGAGCGTCAACGGTATTGTCGGTGGCGGATTCCACCGGAACGCGAATACGGATAGAACGCGGCAGCTTAGGCCTGGCTTCTTCCAGGGATAGGATGTCGCTGACGGTGAGCTTGGGGTTCGAACCTTCTTCGATCCGCACGCCACCCCGGACGAGCACGGGAACCTCGAGTCTCACTTTATCTTGCAGACGCCGGTAGGCTTCGGGGAAAACCAGCATGTCCACCGAACCCGACATGTCTTCAAAGGTGGCCTGGGCGTAAAACTCGCCTTTTTTTGATTTCAGCACCCGCAGATTGGCGATGATTCCACCGGCATAAATTTCGTCCTTGCCAGTCGAGTTCTTTAGAGCGGCGATTTCTTCGGTCGACAGAGCGCGGAAGTCTTCGAGTCTGTCCTTGTATTTTTCAAGGGGATGCCCGGTGATGAAGAAACCGAGAATTTCTTTTTCGGAGGCGAGGCGCAAGTTCTCGTCCCAATCTGGAATATCGGGTAGCTTGTTGTTATCCTCGTGAACTTCTTGCTGCTGGAACACGCCGAAAAGGCCATGCTGGCCCGACTCGGCGTCGCGCTGCACTTTTTGTGCGCGCTCGATGGCTTTATCGAGGACCGCTATCAATTGTGCACGCCGGCCGAGGCTGTCCATCGCGCCACTTTTAATTAACGATTCCAGGACGCGTTTATTGAGCAGGCGCAGGTCAACATTCTCGCAGAACTCAACTATCGACCTGTACCGTCCCAGCTGCTTGCGTCCGGCAACGATGGAATCAATGGCGTTGTGCCCGACGTTCTTCACGGCGGCTAAACCGAACCGGATGGCGGCTCCGTGCGGAGTGAAATTGGCATCGCTGACATTGATCTCCGGCGGCTCCACGGGGATTCCCATCTCACGACATTCGTTGATGTACTTCACAACGTCGTCCGTATTGCCTGTGACCGATGTCAGGAGGGCAGCCATGAATTCCACCGGGTAGTGAGTCTTCAGATAAGCGGTGTGATAGGCCAGCAGCGCGTAGGCCGCCGAGTGTGACTTGTTGAACCCGTATCCGGCGAACTGCGCCATCAGGTCGAAGATCTTCTCGATCTTCTTTGGCGGGAATCCGCGCTGCACGGCACCCTGGACGAAGCGCTCGCGCTGTTGCGCCATTTCCTCAGGCTTTTTCTTGCCCATAGCACGACGAAGCAGGTCGGCTTCTCCCAGCGAGTAGCCAGCCAGCCGGTTGGCGATCTGCATCACCTGTTCCTGGTAGACAATCACGCCCAGAGTTTCCGCAAGAATCTCTCTTAATTCCGGCAGCTCGTATTCGATCTTGCGGCGGCCATGCTTGCGCTCGATGAAATCGTCGATCATGCCTCCCTGAATAGGGCCGGGGCGGTAGAGCGCGTTCAAGGCGGTAAGGTCCTCGATGGAGTTCGGCTGGTAGCGGCGCAGTACGTCGCGCATGCCGTGTGACTCAAACTGGAACACTCCTGACGTGAGACCTTTGTGGAAGACTTTCTCGTAAGTCTCCTCGTCCTCGAGCGGAATTGCTTCTAACGAGATCTTCTGCCCGCGCGTTTGCTCGATCAGCTTCAGCGTGTCATCGAGAATGGTGAGGGTTGTCAGGCCTAGAAAGTCCATCTTCAGCAAGCCCAATTTCTCGATGGCGACCATGTCGAAGGCCGTGACAATTTCGTCGTTCTTGGTCTTATAAAGGGGGACGAGTTCGGTCAGCGGCCGTGGCGCGATCACGACACCGGCCGCGTGCACTCCCGCGTTGCGCACCAGGCCTTCAAGCTTCCTGGCTGTGTCGAGCAGTTCCCTCACCTGAGCATCGCTCTGGTAGGCCTGCTGCATGGCCGACGATTCCTTGAGTGCTTCCTCCAACCTGATGTTCAGTTGGTTGGGAACCATCTTGGCAATGCGGTCGACGTCGGTGTAGGGGATGTCCATGGCGCGGCCAACATCTTTGATTGCTGCCTTGGCCGCCATCGTCCCGAAGGTGATGATCTGGGCGACGTTCTCGCGGCCGTACCTGCGGGTGACGTAATCGATCACCTCGCCCCGCCGGTTCATGCAGAAGTCGATGTCGATATCGGGCATAGACACGCGCTCAGGATTCAGGAAGCGCTCGAACAGCAGTTCGTGCTGCAGCGGGTCGAGATCGGTGATGCCCATCGAATAAGAAACCAGTGAGCCAGCGGCCGAGCCTCGGCCCGGCCCGACGGGAATGTTGTGCTCCTTGGCGTAGCGGATAAAGTCCCAGACAATAAGAAAATACCCTGAGAACTTCATCTGCTGGATGATGCTGATTTCGCGCGCGAGGCGCTGTTCGTAGTCGGCAAGACTGTGCTTCAGCAGGCCGCGGTCCGACAAACCTCGAAGCGTCTCCATTCTTCGTGCAAAACCTTCGCGGCTGATGTGCTCGAAGTAGCTATCCAGCGTGTAGCCGGGCGGCACCTCGAAATGAGGGAAGGGGCTGCTGACCTTCTCGAGTCGCATGTTGCAGCGCTCAGCGATGGCCAGGGTGCGGGTCAGAACGTCGGGCGAGTCTTTGAAGACCCGGGCCATCTCGGGATGGCTCTTCACAAAAAACTGGTTGCCCTGGAATTTCATCCGGTTGGGTTCCTGGATGGACTTGCCGGTCTGGATGCAGACCATCACGTCCTGGGCATGGGCATCCTCCTCGCAGAGATAGTGGCTGTCGTTGGTGGCAACCAAGGGCAGGCCAAGATCCTTTTCGAGTCGAAACAGGGCGGGATGAATCTTGCGTTCTTGTGCCAGGCCCTGGTCCTGGATCTCGAGGAAGAAATTTTCTTTCCCAAAGATGTCGCGATATGTGGCGGCAGCCTCTCGCGCAGGCTGGTACTTGTCTTCCAAAAGGAATTCCGCAACTTCGCCCTTCAGGCAGCCGGAAAGGCCAATCAGTCCTCGGGCATGGTCAGCCAGAAACTTCTTGCTGACCCGGGGCTTGTAGTAGAAGCCGTGCAACGAGGCCTCGGAGGTAATCTTTAC
>DASQIH010000285.1:0-10425 GCA_035631655.1 Terriglobales bacterium | reverse complement strand
CTGCTTCGAAGAGGACGTGGTTACCGAGATTTGAACTATTTGCTACTAAAGGCACAGCGTTTGGCAGCCACTAAGACCGAATTTATTGCTTTTCGGAGAGCCGCGTAGAATGCACAATCTTACAGATTCTTGTGCAGAACCGATTATTCCATAGTTCGAATCGAAGGCCAGCCTGCCAAAAATCCCTCTTTCTGGGTGCGCAGCGTTCACTTTGTTCACACATATCAGAAGGTAGGTCAATTCTGGTTCGCATCTTCAACTCGCACCACCAGTCAAATCCGGATTTTTGGCGAATCGGAGTTAAATTAGGGCTGGCGTCGCTTTGTCAGCTCACCGGAATGTTGAAGACCACGATCCAGTCCCGCGCCACCTGGTCATTTTCGTGACCAGTGTATGTTTCGTGACCAGTGTGTTGGTGTGCCCCATTCCTTTGCTATAGCCTGCCAGCGGCAGGTGAGAATACCCAAACTGAAGCCCGGTTAAACCCGTGGGAACGCGTCGAATTGCGTCGACTATCCAACAATCTTAAAAGAGGTGTTAGCTCCGGTTTAAAAGGGAGCCATTCCGGCCGGTGTGGCATGCGCCATCTGATTCCCGAGGTGGCGTCTACGTACACTCCCGCGGAGGCCACTAACCGGAACGTCGACCAGCGCGTCCTGCGCTGTGACTGTGTCGACACGCAGGAGCATAGCCCGGTGTAGGTCCGAACGGCAGTTTGCGATGTCATCCAGCGCTTGACCTTGATGGTTGAAGTGGACCCGCATAATGAATAACAACACGAACTCACGATTCCATCCCGCGAGAGCAGAATGATCGGCGCTGAACCTGTGGGACTGAAGTGTCCCACCCTGTGGTGGCGTACGTGCGAATTGGGTATTGGGTGCGCACGGAAAATCTCCTGGCCCATGCCCAGTTCGGAGACTTGCACGGGCCACGACAACGATTCCGCGAGCAACAGCGAAACCGACTCAGGAGCACTGCTTTAGAGAGTCCTCGAGTTTTCCTGGCTCCGCTTCTTCACCATCCCATCATCGGCTAAATTTCGCCAAGATGCGCCTTTCAGTGCTTCTAACCGATTGCCGGGCAAACCCGCCAAGTCTCTAAGATCGACAGCTGCCTCCAAGCGATCCAGCTTCAGGCGAGCGGCGCGTTTAATCCCAGAGAACGCCTTTACCCGTCTAGCGGCCGCGAAGTCCCTGCTCCGCTTATCCCGGCAGATGAGGATCATGTCTCAGCTTAGCGTTCCCTATGCTTTGCGGATTGTGCTATCCAGTTTGCCGAGAGCAGGCGCTCATGAAAGAAGAGCTCCGGAGAACCCTTCCGACATAAACGCGACGTGCTGCCGCCTATCCGCGGTGATGTATTCGATTGCGCCGGCGCCTACCTGTGTCCGAACCTCGCCACAAGATGCCACGTGAATTGCATCAAGAGTCCGCAGTCCGATTCCGGAACGGTGGCGACGAACTAATGTGCGCGCCTGAACAAGGACACTGGATGTTACCTGAATGATGTGCATGCGATCGAGAACGGTATCAAGCGCTTGCTCTGCCTCCGGAAGCCCGCCAGGAGCCGTAGCATACTGGAAAGAGAGTCCAGCTTGGCATTCGACCGGCGAAAGAGCACTGGTGCACGAATCGCGCGAACCGAGAATCGTAACTGCCTGAGTACCCCGCGGGTCGCCGAGCGCGATCGCAACCAGAACCGAAGAATCCAAGTAGACGAAGGCCATTACTTTTCTTCGCGATCCCGCACAATGGCGCCAATCGCCGGAGAGGCGTCGGATGTAAGTGGCTTAAGCTTCAGCTCAGAAAGAGGGAGTGGCTTAGGACCGGGTTCGACAAGACCGGCAGCGATCAGACGCTCGCGAGCGTCGGCTGGTACAGGCATAATCCTCGCAACTTCTTGCTGGTTCTTTGTAATCGATACTGCTTGGCCGGTGCGCTGGACGAGCGCAATGATTTCCGATGCGCGGTCCTTCAGCTCCTTGATACCAACTGACAGCTTCTTCTTATAGCTACGCATGGCTATATTATATAGCTACTATGGCTATCCACAAAAAGACATGTTATTTGTGCTCGTAGCGCCGAAATCGCCGTTTCTTGACCTTTCGACATGGGTGGTTGTGTCGTCACGGCCTGAGCCAAAGACCGGTAGGTCTCTTCCAGCATAGACAGTCCAAGTTCACGTCTGCGTTTACACTTGAGCGATCCGGCCGTCGGCGAAGAGTTCAATCCCCGTGATATAGCTGGTCTCGTCTGACGCCAATTTACAGTTTGAGCGCGTTTTTCACCACCTCGTAGACGAACGTGTTATCAATAGCCCGTCCCAGCGCCTCACTTCCCGGACCTTGGCTCCAAATCACAACGTCGCCACCCGTGTGGTGCGCCTCGAAATCGTACTTATCGCCCGCTATGAGCGTGAACACCCAGCCCGGAATAAAAGGTCCCAGGCCCGCATTGGGTAGCTCGCCGCCAAGTTTCTGCAGTTCCTGGGCGGCGTTCACGGATTGGCTGTCGATGTACACGCTCGCCCCGAGTTTCTTTGCGAGGGTCACGTTCTCAGCACCTCTGCCAATCGCTGCGACTTTGTAGCCAAATTTGTTCGCGAATTGAACTCCAAGATGTCCGAGGCCGCCAATGCCTTGCCCTGCGATGAGATCACCCGACAACGCACCGCTGTGCTCAGGGAGTTGTAGGTCGTGATTCGACATCGCTCAGAGCATCGGGTATAGCCGCCAGCGCCGCCAGCGCCGCCAGCGGAGCCAGCATGTACTCCTGATATCCACCGTCGTAACTGATACCCGGAATTGCGAGATTTCGGCAAGTATTGAAATCGCCTCGCCGACACTCGCGACACGTGCCATCGTGTCCACCATGCCAGCCCACTCCGACACGCTGCCCTTTCTTCCACGCGGAAACATCGGAGCCGACCCCATCGATGATGTCCGCAACTTCGTGTCCCGGAACGCGGGGATACTGAAGCCCAGGCCACAACCCTCCTTTTGTAAGCACGTCACTATGGCAAACGCCGCATGCCTGATCTTAATTCGTACATGTCCGAGACCAGGCTCAGGGATCTCGCGCTCGACGATCTGAAAGCCCGTTCCTGGCTTGGAAACCGGAAGACTCACTTATCAACCCTGTAGACCGCTGGCACGGTGTGGAGCAAATAATGGGCTTTTATCGCCATGACATGGGCAAGATGTATTCGGTGCGGCACTTGGAAATCAGCGAAGTTTCCGTTCAGGTGTCTTCGGATGCGGCTTAGGCAGAATTCAACTGGGATTTCTCAGCTAAGCGAAGAAAAGAAGGATCGTCAGTTTCATTCCATGGCATGGAAACCCAGATTTATTACAAGAACCGGGACAGTTGGTGCTGGTTCACGTTCATTATTCCGCGCTGTCCGCTGAGAAGAAGGCGGGAACAGAATGAACGAGTCGGGCTTGAACTCCCAATCTATTCTTCGGTCGGCTGCGCCACCGCGTCTGGTCGGTCTAGCAGGAAGACCGTGACTTGCTCGTAGGGCTGCGTCCCGACATTCACCGCCCGATGCACACGGGTACTCGGCTCCTCCCAGTCAACCTGACCGGGCGTGATCTCAACGCGCTGGCTCTCGCCTCCGTCGCGGTATTCGATTGAGAGGAGATCGCCTTTCAAGACTACTGCCACTCTTAGAAATGGATCGCGATGCCACGGCATCGCCTCGCCGGGAGCAAGCCGCAGACGACGCACCATCGTGGTTCCGTGGTGAAAGAGAAGGTCGTCCGACATCGTGATCCGTACTACGCCGCCTCCGCGCCCACGCTGCAATGTGCGCCCTCGGAATCGACGAACTGCGCCAGCACGCCGCCGAAATCCTGCTTCTTGGGAGGCATGCTGAACAGCACGTCCTTGGCGCTCATGTCCCGGTAAAAAGCTTCGACATTTGCGACCGTGAAGCCCAATTCGACTTTTCCTGCTGGATTCTTGTCGGAAGCGGGGTGCAGCGCGAGAGTGGTCTCGCCCGTCACGAACTCGCTCCGGCCGGGCGATTCGAACTTCAGTTTTAGACCCAGCACATCACGGTAGAACTTCACCGCCTTGTTCATGTCGGCAACAAACTTGATCACGTATCTCAGTTGTGCTCCTTGCATGTGCCCTCCTCCAGTCAATGCCCAAGTGATAGTGGTTCTAACGTGTGCCACATCGCCGTGGCGGACATGACCGACAGGATACACGAGGATTGCGAGTGGACGGGAAATGAGATTTACAAAGTGGAGGAGCCTTCGCGCTGCAACTCCAAGAGGATTCGTATCCCCCGATAAAAGTTCTCCTTGCGGTAGGCTGTCTCCCAGCGATCCAAAGCCGAACGCAATTCCCGCTGCGCGTTGCGAATCGCGACTCTTGCCCTTGGTCTCCTGATGCGAAGGCGTTTGAGAGACCGGAATCCCTCGGCAATCTCCGGCTCGATCCGCTTGCGCGAACCCCGCGCATTTTTTATCCAGCGCGGCGGAATGTTAGCCCGGTACTTCAGGTAGCCACGAACAACGGAACCTGCGCTTGACGTAAACAGCCTTGCTTCTCTCGGCATCCGTCCCTCCTCACCAATCTACTATCCGAGCCTGCATTGAACACTCGTTACGTGGTTTGCACCTCTTTAAACGCCTCAAGTAGCAACGAACTCGCAAAACAGACTGGAGCCGTCTACCTCAGTAATGCAGGGTGTAACTTTTAGACTGGCAGCAAGTTTCTCAAAAGTTGCCTTATCCGCAGTCGTTGCTCGAAAACCGTCCTTGCAGACAATCATTCCGTTGCCCGTAGCTTGGTAGTCGATCTCGCCGATCAGATGGTGTGCGGACTGAATCTCAAACCACTCCAGTCGATGTTCCCAGAATTGGGGAGTGTAGCTCGAAAACATCATAAGCCCGCCTAATCGGGTCACCCGAATCGCCTCTCGGAAAAGCTGCTGCTGATCAACCGCAAAGGCACAAATGCCATTCTGGATGCAGATAGTCAAATCAAAGGCGCGGTCCCGAAAACCCATTTGAATGGAGTCCATGCAGACTAGGTATAGCGCTGGTTTGCGTCCTAGATATTCCAGTGCCATGCCCAAGCTGGACGGCGACGTGTCGATTCCGAACGCCCCGCGCACTCGGGGAAAAAGCCGCTCAAGAACCCGTCCATAGCCACAACCCAATTCCAAGGCGAGCATAGAGGACGTCGTTTTTGCTAGGACGAACTCGATTTCCGCTTCAAGGTACGCTTTGATGCGAGCAGGAGCGAGATCATAGCAAGCGCGGAGGCGTTCGGCAGCGAGTTTATCAGTGTAGTAGCCGGGCATACGCGATCTCGCCATACTACAAAGAACACACCTCTGCATGTGCTCACCAATCAGGCGTTTGGCTGGATCGGCTGCACCGTCTTGGTGGAAGTGATACGGAAGACCGAAATTCGGCGGCGACTGCGAGCGTACCATTGAGCATGAGCAGAACACGTCCAGAATATCTCGACGCACGCCCCTCTGGTCGCTTGACCGTTGGGGATGTCCGCTTTCGAGGAGAACCAGACGAGGAAGAAGACGAAGAGGAAGAAGAGGATAAGAAAGACGAAGGTGACAGCGAAGAAGGCGATGAGGAAGACGATGATGAAAATGGCGGCTATTCGGTGTGAGCGTGTCCTTTCCTCGGCGGTTAGACGATGAAGCCCGAAGAACTTCGTCAAGATTGCAGAAGAAGCGTTGGATTCGCTGCCGGAAGAATTTCGCAGCCGCATCCAGAATGTAGCGATTCTAGTCGAGGATTTCCTGCCCAACCAGCCCCCGCGCCAACCCGGACAGCGAAGGCGATTGCTTCTAGGCATCTTTCATGGCGTCCCAGCGACGAAGAGGAGTGTCTTTGATGTTTCGATGGGTCCTGCCCACATTGTGCTTTATCAGAAGAACATTGAAGCGGTCTGCTCCAATGAGGCTGAAGTCCGACATCAAATCCGCCAAACGCTTATGCACGAACTGGGGCACTATTTCGGCATGACGGAGGAGTAACTAAAGGATGTGTAGCAGCAAGGGCATCGGACTTTGGATCACCGTACCGATCAGGCACCCCGATTCGTCCGCTGCCAGTCGATGCGCCTGACCCCTACCGAAAATTCGATTGTCCCTACCGAAAACTCGATCTCGTTAAAAAAGAATGAAGTAAAGGAGCTGTGGGGAGCGAATCACTCGGTTTGTAGGTCCACGATTGATTGCCTTGCCGGGAAGACCGGCAAGGCGTCAGCTTCTCGGGCCTCGAGGATCAACCGGCGTTGTCAGCACCTATATCGTTGTCAGCACCTATCAGCACCTATATTAAGGAGGGCAGGGTCTCAGGCGGCCCGTCGTTCGTAGCGGTGGTGTATGTCCACCCACCTGGGACACGGCCACGACTGATCCCATTCCTGGCGGCTGAATGGATCTGGGCTCGGGCGAGTCCTTCCCCAATGAGAGGTGGGTTCTCGATCGGTGATAGTAATCGAAATACAAGTTGAGGGTTCGACGTAGCGAAGCTTCATGAAACACAATCACATGATCGAGGCACTCACACCGAATGGAACCAATCACGCGCTCCACGTAGGGGCATTCGCGAAGTGCTGTCCACGCCGCGCTCCCCTTGGCACAGAGCCGGGAAGCGTCGGTCTGGATGCTGTTCTACAGCGGCCAGCAGGCGATTGGCCCATTCAGGGCCAAGAGTCAATGGCAGGGAGGCCCCGCGTCGGTCTTGAAGGTATTATTGTCGGAAAACGAGCCGTTCACCGCAATGGAAGGCGCTCCATAGAACCACGAAAAGAAAGCCAACTCTTGCAGGTGGTACGTGAAGCCGTTGGGCATCACGATCCGGGGAGCTTCGGTGCCGGTCAGCGGGTCGCCCACTTCGAGATTACCTTGGCAACCCGGCTGCTGTCCGATATGTCCCCAAGGTGGAACCGGATTGTTGCCGAACGGGTCGTCCATCCATTCCCCAACCTCATGGGACGCAATGGCGGTATTTAGAATCCCAGGGCCGAAGAGGCCGGTGGAATCAAAGTCCAACGGCGAGTAGGTCTGGATGGGTACCGTGCTATTCGTGCCGTGGTAACCGAGAACACAGCAATTGTTGAGGTTAGTCGGCGAACCAATCGACAACACTACGTTGGAGAGGAAAAAGATCGGAAAGGTGCCGGAGCCGACTCCTTGCGCTGCCAACGCCGGGAGAAGCTGGTTTGTCACAATACTGTCAAACAAAAAGATGTCCACAATCCCCATGGGCGCGCAAAAGGCCGGAGGGCCAAGGGAAGTAGTAGCGAGGGCAAGTCCGCTGGCCGCCGGGATATTTAACATGATGGGGGCGAGAGTCTGAACCGGACTGAGCCTCACATGATAGTCGTCTTGGTCTATAACATTCCAGAAGTTCGCCCGCTGGAAGGCATCCGTGGCCTGTGTGATGCCCACATCGGTGCCACCAAAGTTGAAGTCCGCAGGTTGAATTATCGGAGATTGCTGAAACAGGGTAAGCGGAACATCATTCGGCGCCGCTAAGCAGCTAGTATTAGCCACGGTCGGATCAAAAGTGGTAACGCCCGCCCTAGTGGAAATGACGTCCTTCTTCTTGTCCCTGCTCTTGTTGACCCTAATCCCAACCGTATTGGTTACAATTATGAGCGGGACAATCTGGGTCGCGACGTTTGTCTGCCCAGCTCCACCGTTAAACGGGTCAGTGCCAACCATCACGCCGGTGTAGTCATTACCATCTCTGGTAGACTGGACGTTGAATAGAAACAAGGGAAGCGTCTCGCTCGTCGAGGCGCTCGCTGAACGCGAGACCATGGAGTTAATCATCTCCTTAGTTAAACCCCGCGCCGGTTTTACAATGTGCCATGCTCGCAATCTCGGCGGGGTATTTGTCTGCCCCTGGCCGAACGTCGAATGTGAAGCAGCGCAAAAGCCAAACATGGCACACAACAACAGACCACGGAACAGCTCATGCTTCATTGGAGCGCCTCCTCGTGAATTTGCGTGACCCAAGATCATTTACCTTTTGAAATTGGCCCAAGTAAGATTGCTTATATCTAAAAAGGCGCCTCCATCTCTTGACTTCCAACCGCACACGGCAGGACATCCCATCGACACTTACCGGTGCCTTCCTGGGAGAGCGCTTAGACTTGGTCGGCACTCAAGAGAGCAGGTTCTAAGCGCGCAAGCCTACGGGGTTACGGTAAAATTCATGATGTTGGAGTTCTGTCCGCCTTGATTCATATAGATTCCCGTTCCGCCGGGGTTTTTCACATACACTTGCACGGTACCAGCAGCGGCGATGTCAGAAGCTGAAATGGCGGCGGTAACCTGGCCTGCCGTAACGAACATCGTGGTACGGGTGGCAGCGTTCCAATAGACTACCCCGCCGTTGACAAAGTTGCTGCCGTTCACCGTCAAGGTGAATGCGGGGCTGCCTGCCATCGCACTGTTGGGCATCAGTTGGGTGATCGTGGGAGCGGCTGATGCCATCATGCCGGAACCCTTTGAATTGTAACCGCATCCTATTGCACAAATTGTCAGCACAAGAACGCAAATCCTTCTCATGACTCATCTCCAAAACGAAGCCCATGGCGGTGGGAATCTCCACTATGGGAGCCGAAAATCGACACCACGACCAGCATTCACCTCCCTTGTGGCTTCCACATCGAGACCGGACACAGGCGTCTTCCGTGCCCGCTGCTCTGTGAACACCCAGAACGTCCGGCCGACAATGGCGAAGTTCTGGACTTCGTTCCGACGACCATCACGAAAGACCAGAATCGTGGTTGCCGTCTTCTCTTCAACCGACGGCCGTGCCTGTCGCGATCGTTCACGTGATGGTTGCTCGTCCCGCAGCCGCTCGACTTCGTCCCTCAGCCGGTTGACCTCTCTGGCCGGATTAGTGTCTCTATCCGCTACGGTCGCTGGAGTTTGTTCAGCAACTTGGTAGTACGGCGCTGTATGGACTGAGTGGGGCAAGAACACTGGTTGAGCGAAGGAAAACCGATTGCGGAAAAAGAGCTGCCGGCAGAACAACGGGTCGAAGAACGGATCAGTAAAACAAGAGTTTCCGAAAAAGGTGCGGAAGCGCAAGTGGTGATGGAACGTCCCGGGCCTGACTGATAAGGCCCGCTGACCAAACGGGCGTGGGCTGATCACACCGAGACGACCGGGAGGAGGCTGCACGGCGCGAAAATGCAGGCCTACGCTAATTCGTACGGAAACACTTGGGGCGCTGCATGGCCCCTTGAAGGCGTGACGGGAAAGCTGTAGCCGCCAAGAAAACCGCTATGACAAGCACGCGGTACATGTACACGCCTAGCACCATTTGGGCCCAGCAGCAAAGACTGCTCGTACCAGTGGAGCACTACGCACAAAGATGCCACCTACCCCATTTCGACATGTCACGCAAATGTAAAAACTTTGTCAGTTTGGGTGAGCGAAGATTCCCCTCAACCTCTTGGTGATCGGGCTGCGTCTGCGTATCCAGGCGAGGAAGGATCGCATCGAAGATTAGCAGTGAGTCAGCGGGAGGGATTGGAAAGAGCGCGCGAAATCATGAACCCCGCCTGGATAATCGGCGGCAAGCTTTCTTCCACGTTTCACGGACGCGACATTTTTTCGCCGGTGGGCGTGCATCTTGCCCGTGGGGAAGACTAGTCGCAGGAGGGACCGGAACTCGATCTCAAGGACCTGGTGCGGCTCAAGCTGGACCCCCACCGGATCTCCCTGGGGCGTATCGCGGCTTTGCCGGACAATCTCCAGAATTAGCTTGTCGCCAGCCGGCATGGCCCGCGCCCACTCTCCTGCTTAAAGGTCAGGCGGCTCTCACGTACAGTCGGTCTAATAGTAGTGTGCGGCTGTGCGGTATGGATCGCTCAGTGACGTATTCCAGAATCCGTAACTCAGTTCCGAACTGTTCACATGCCACGCGAGCCACATCATTGAAGTATTCAAATTGAAAGAATGGACCGTATTCGTGGTACCGCTGGCGCAATTTCCGTATGGTTTCTATGTCGGTCGCGTCAACACCATAGACGAGAGCATGTCCGCCAGCCCCACCGCGGTATTTGAGTCGCTCCACATGTTCGTCAAGAGCGCGAGCCAGCTGCATTGCAGGACGATACTCCGGCCCGGCTAAAACTTCCTCTTGGCTCAAGCCAACCACTGCATAAGACATTCCTCTCCACACTCCACAGACTTGTTGGATGATTCAAGAGCTCGGAAAGTCTCCAAAGGTCGGGGGGCATATGGACCTCCTTTCCCGGTCAACCTTGCGGGTATGGAGTCCCGTTGCTCTGTGCCGACGTTTCGGGTTTCGGAAGGAGCGGGGGTTCGTACTATTTAGGAAGTAACAGCTTGGGCGGACCGGATTAGAATAGCGAGCCACCAGTATCTGCACAGATTCGCCAATGCGTATGA
>DASQIH010000284.1:0-4942 GCA_035631655.1 Terriglobales bacterium | reverse complement strand
CCTCGGCATTCAACATCACGCATAATTTTGTGGCCAGTGCCGTCTACTCAACTCCGTTTAAACCCGGCGGCAATATCTTGTCGCGCGTGTTCGCCGACATGAGTATTTCTCCCATCCTGGCTATGCGGACTGGAATTCCATTCACGCTGCGGGTTCCGGGCTTGCAGAATGGGACGCTGTCAGAATCGTTGTATGCGCGCCCATGGAATGCCGGGCGAAACACTGGCGTCGGTCCGAATTTCTATGGACTCGACATGCGTGTTACCAAGTCGCTTTACGTCCGCAGGGATTCGGGACTGAAAGTTGATTTGCTCGTGGAGGGAACGAATATCCTGAATCGAACCAACTTCAGTGCCGTAAATGACATGTTCCCGGCGGACCCGGCGTATGTACTTCCGAACGGCAAACCCTTGGCGACCGGCCCTTACAACGTTCACGGCTTCCGTGCCAGTGATCCGTTGCAACCGCTGGCCTTCAAATCTGCTTTCGATCCACGGCAGCTGCAGTTTGGAATCAAGCTGGTTTTCTGACCGGTTCTGCAAAGCAAACTATAAGGAGGCCATCTACGGATGGCCTCCCCCTTTTTTCCCCAATGTGTCGAGCGAAGGGCAGCAGGAAACTACGCTGGTTCTGCACGAACTTCGCCAATGTTGCTGTCTGACTCAGCCGCGCGCACAGAGCTTGCGCGACGCACGGTTCGCGGAGCATGCTTCCGCGATCTTTTAGTCTGAGGCAGGGTCGCCGGCTGCTTTCGCGACCGCTGCAGCAGCGTCTGTGCTCCTTGCAGCCAGAAACGGCTTGGAAACAGAAGGGCGCTGAACTGCACCTGCATCCAGTCCCTAAACGCGAGCGGCGAGCCGAAACCCTTCCAACTGCCTATCCAGGTTTTCATGAGATGACGTGCCATCACCGACTCCATGCTGAAATCGGGTGCACCAATGTCGTACAGAATGCCGTCCAGAGTAAACAGCGCCTTGCGCAGCATGACCAGGGGCGTGGGAAGACGAACTCCCTGGAAAGCGATGTCCTCCAGGAGATCCATTGCGTCTACGGCGCCAGGAACATGCTTGATCGGCAATTGGTCGAGGAAGCGGGCCACGCCCTCGCGGATCATCCTTCTGATTTTTGCTCTGCGGCGTCTGCCGCCCTTCGGACTCAGCGCTTCGATCGCGTGAGACGTGCCGATTGGATCTCGCAAGAAAATCATCAGAAACAGCACAGCTAAATGGCGACGTTGAGCGTGGGTCAGGTGTTCAGTTAGGGCCCAGTCGAGAATGACTAAGTTTCCAGTGCGTTGGTCATACAGAAGATTGCCAGCATGGGGATCCGCGTGGAACATCACCTCTCCCTGCGGTGTGAACAGGGGAATGGCAATCAGCGCATTGATCATTTGGTCGGACACCTCAGCGCGGCGCGACGAAGGCATGCGCCGGACCGCGTCGGTGATCTTTTTCCCGTGTTCCTCTGTAATCGCGGTGATCTTCGATGTACACAGCGGCCGGATGACTCGCGGAATGCGAACCCGACGAACGGAGCGGTAGAGTGCTTCCGCCTCGACCAGGCTCTCCTGCTCACGCGGAAAGTCCACTTCGTGCTGCAGCAATCTCCGGACGTCATTGAACGTGTCCGGCAGGACATGTTCGGCGAAGCCATATTTGCCGTGCTTGGATCCAAGATGCCGGGCCAATTGCGCCAGCAGGTCCATATCCTCAGCGAAGCACTCCCGGATGTAGGGTTTCATCACTTTGAAGACGCCGCGCTCGCGCTCCTGCAGGTCGGGGTTCCACCAGGTGAATCGCACCACCGCGCTGACGCTGGCTTCACAGAAAATGGCTGGGTTGATCTCGACCGCACACTGCTCAAGGCGCGGACCCAATTCCTGGACAATGATCTCGCGGATCTGCTCCGCGTTCACGTCGGAGATGCCGTTCTCCAACTCAGTGAGGGCCCTCCGTAAAGAAGGAGCGAGGTGCCGGTTGCGCGCCAAAACTTGCCCGAGTTTCTGCAGGCCCGGGACCTTGGCGATCAGGCGGAGCAGCCGCACTTCCGGCTTGGTTTCTGGAGGCAATTCTACTTGTTCTACGAGTTTGGGCGCGAGTCGCGCAGAAGAGAGGCGCGTCAGCATGAACAGCATCGCGTCGCGAACCAGCGGGCGCCATTCCGAGTAGAGATCAGGAACGAGGGCCTCCGCCGGCAGGAACTGCAGGACCCACTTGCCTATTTCTTGACGGAACGTCTGGCCGGTTGGTCCCTGCAACAGTGCCTCGATGGCGGCGATGCGCTCGGCGGTGTCCTTGCAGAGAAGAACGGATAAGAGTCCCGCAGTCGTTGGCTGCCGCACGTCACTTACGCCGGCGGACGAATCCCGCATGAACAACTCCCAAATTAAGCTGACAACGCCCGTTTACGCAGCTGGAATGTCAGCTGGCGGCGGCGAGCACCGGCATTTCCTCATGCTTAGTTGTTGGCCTTTGCATCGGTTCGGGTTTCGTCAAGGTAGTTGCGATTGCAGAGGGCGCGGGAATCTTACTCTCAATCACACGCGAGCGCTTGGTCGGATGCATCTTGCGTGGCGGCTCGATCCCGGCGGCTCGCTGGAGTTCGTCGAAACTCAGCTCCAGTAAAGTTTCCAGGCGCCCCAGATCGGGCGCCGCGTGCACGTCACCACTGAAGCCGAAGTAAGTCACGTCGTTATAGCTGAGGATGGCGCAGTTGAGCGCCATCTCGCCGCCCACCGGCACATAGGGATACCAGTCCAGCATCTTGTGCCCGAGGAGGTATAGAGGAGACTGGGGCCCTCGAATATTGGTGCATACGAGGTTGAAAGGCGTGATGGGTAACAGGCTGGCCACGGGTCCTGCCAGCGCCTGCAGCGGCGCAGGCACAACCCCTGCCAATCCACCCGCCAGGCCAACCAACTCGGCGATATGGGCACGCTTCAAGAACTCCATTCTCTTGTGTACGGCAGCCAGCAACCTGCGCGGATTGCGGATTCCTAGCGGTACGTTGACGGGCAGCAGGGAAATGCGATTTCCTAGTTCGCCAGGTTTTTCATTCCCTCGGACATTGACCGGCACCATCATGCGCAGCAAGCGTCCCTTGACCTTGTCGCCGTGCAGTTCAGCGTAGCGGCGGATGGTGGCGGTCATCAGCGCGAGTACGACGTCATTGTGAGTTGCTTCAGACTTCTCGCGGATGGCCTTGATCTGCGCCAGGGGAATCTTCGCCCAGGCGAACTTCTGGGGACCCTGGTAGGTGACGTTAAAGAACAACCGCTCGGTGGGTGCAGCGAGTTCCGGCAGGAACCTGGAAAACTCTTCCGCCGGCCAGCCCTTACTAGCCATGATTCGTTCGCTGATGTTCAAGATATCCGAGTGCGCCATTAGACCGCGCTGGAGAATATCCGAGTAGCTGCTGATCCAGCCCTCGAGCAGCCGCGTCAGCGTGTCCCGCTGATAGCGAGGACAGCGCGGCTGCTTCTTCCTGGGAACCGGACGCGGCTCAGGGCTGGAATCCAACAAAATATTCATCAACGCTACGCCGGCGATTCCGTCGGCCAGGCAGTGGTGCAGGCGCACAACAATGCCTGTGCGATTACCACGCAAACCGTTCACCACGGTAAAGTCCCACAGCGGCCGCTGCCGGTCCATGACTGTACTCAGAATCTTGCCCGCCACCGCCTTAAGTTCTGCCTCGGTACCGCGCTTCAGATCTACCTCGCGAATATGGTTTCGTATGTCGAACTTGGGATCGTACTCCCAGGAAGGAAACCCGATGTTCAAGGGAGGAGTAACCACGCGCTGGTAATACCGCGGAAGAAGCGGAAGCTTGGACTGGATGGACTTGATGCAGGCTGCAAGTGAGATTTCACCCTCAAAGATGCTGACGCCGGCAATATTGAGTGGCATTCCAGCGCGTTCGAGATACAGGAAGAGCGCGTCTCCCCAGGAAAGGCGATCACCGTTTTGAATCTGCGTCATGACGGCCCTCCGCTTCAAGCCCGGACCCTTGCCGGTTCTCATCTCAGGGCAAAAACGAAAATCGTGCCGCCAGCTTTACAAGCTTGAGCACTTTGTAAGCATCTACGTTGACGCCGCGCAACACCAGCTTGACAGCTTTGTCGTCAGCGAGCCCAGCTAACTCTTCCATCGCTCTGAGTGCAATCGGATCGATCCGGCGCACGGAAGAGAAATCCAAAACCACTTCGCCCTTGGCGCTATCCAGCTTTTTGCGGACCTCTTGCAAGCCCTGGGCGACGCTCTCTCCGTCGAGTTTCAACATCACAGTACTTGTTGCCATACGCACCCACCAACCTTCATGCTGTTTTCTGCTGCGAGGCAGCAGCCATCCTTGCCAGGCCCCGCCCTTCGTAAGCCTTCCAAAACAGCTCAGCCAATTCACTCATCAGCGGCATGCGAGGATTGGAACGCCAGGAGGGATCGTCAAAGGCAATTTTGACCAGCTCAGGCAGGGCGCCCTCGAATGTCTCCTTCGAAATCCCCAGTTCTGCGATCGAACGGGGCATCCCCACGCGGTCGAGTAGCTGTTCCACCGCGATTAAGAGCTTTTTCACTTTTTCCTCGACCGAGTTGCCGCCCAAGTTCAGCCAGTCAGCGACCATCGCATATTTCTTCGGGGCCACATACGCTCCCTGATTCGGCGACGGCATGAACTTGGCAGGCACCGACGCGTTGTACGCGATGACATGGGGCAGCATGAGCGCGTTGGCGCGGCCATGCGCCACGCCGAAGCGCGCGCCGAAGGAATGGGCCAACGCGTGACTCACCCCGACCGACGCATTGGAAAAGGCCATTGCCGCTATGCAGGCGGCATTGTGCATCATGGTGCGCGCCTCTTCATCGCCGGGGTGTTCATAAGCGATGGGCAGATACTTGAATGCCAATTGAATTGCCTGCATCGCATTCGAGTCGGTGTACGGCGA
>DASQIH010000283.1:0-3148 GCA_035631655.1 Terriglobales bacterium | reverse complement strand
GACGTATTTGCGCAGCAGCTTGACCCGGTGCTGGCGCCAGGCCCAAAACTGCGGGCACACGTAGTAGACGACCGGTATGCCGCGATGATGCATCTGGCGAGCTACCCGCCAGTTGAAGGCGGGCGAGTCGATGACTACCGCGAGATCCGGACGGCGCTTGTCGGCTTCCGCGATGAGCTCGTCGAATCGGCGGTAAATCTTGGCGAGATGACTGAGGATCTCGGTAATGCCGACCACCGCGAGATCGTTGGAATCGACTACTGTGTCACAGCCGAGGGCTCGCATGCGCTCTCCGCCCACTCCGAAGAACTCCATCGCTGGATCGCGTCGGCGGAGCGCCTCGATCAGTTGCGCACCGTACATTTCGCCGGAGGCTTCGCCAGCCGAGATCAGAATTCGCACGGCAACATTGTAAAGGGCAGGGAAGCATTCTCGGCCTCCTGCGAATGGAGTAGAGGGAGAGATCCTTCGACTCCGCTTGTGCCCGCTGCGCGAGCCCAAGCTTCGCTCAGGAGGATGACAACATCAATTTGGTCGTCAATTTAGTCATCTTAGTCATCCGCGCTGGCGGTGACCTGTGGGCTGGTGGCAGAAGGGACGATTTCCTGGTCTTTGTACTGCAACTGGTAAAGCTTGTAGTAAATGCCGCGTTGTGCAAGCAGTTGCTGATGCGTGCCGATCTCGCGGACTTTTCCTTTGTGCATGACGATGATTTTGTCGGCGCGCTGAATGGTGGATAGTCGGTGGGCGATGATCAGGGAAGTGCGTCCCTCGACCATATGGGTCAGAGCATCGCGCACCCGGAACTCGGTTTCCGTGTCTACGCTTGAGGTGGCCTCGTCCAGAATCAGGATTCGCGGATCATGCGCCAGGGCACGGGCAAAGGAGATCAGTTGTTTCTGGCCGGTCGAAAGCGTGCTCCCGCGCTCGCGAACTTCTTCCTTGAAGCCCTGCGGCAAGGTGCGGATGAAATCGGCAATGTTGACTTCCTCGGCGGCGCGCTCGACGTCTTCGTCTTCAATCCATTCGGTGCCCAGGCGAATGTTGCCTTCTACAGTGCCGGTGAACAGGAATGGGTCCTGCAAGACCACGCCGTAACGCCGGCGTAATTCGGCGAGGTCCAGGTCCTTCACATCAACACCATCAATTCGGATTGCTCCCTTTTGCACGTCGTAGAAGCGCATGAGCAGCGAGATAAGGGTGGTTTTGCCGGCTCCGGTGTGGCCTACCACCGCAACCGTTTCGCCGGGTTCGATGGTGAAGCTGACATCGCGCAGAACCCAGTCGGGCTCGGTGGCAGCCGACTCTTCGAGTCGGCTGGATAGCTGAGGGCGGCCGTCCCCATTGGACTCTGGCACTTCGATCGGGATATTTCGATAGGCAAACCAGACGCGGTCGAACTCGATTCGCCCCGGGCCGGTTGGCGTCTTGGTCTGGGACGGCGAGGTGACCTCCACCGGCGTATCAAGCAGTTTGAATACCCGCTCGCTCGAGGCCATCGCAGACTGCAAAATGTTGTATTTCTCGCTCAGGTCCTGGATGGGGCGGAAGAAGCGCTGCGCGTACTGCATGAAGGCGACCAGGACGCCGAGGGTAGTCACGTTTTGTACGATGTGGAAGACCACCAGTTTGTTTCGCGTGAACTCCACCGCCAGGGTGGCCACGGTAGTGCCGCGAATTACATCGAGCCCACCGTACCAGATGATGGAAGCTACGGCGATCGAAGACAGAATTTCCACCACCGGATAATAGAGAGCATAGGCGAGGATCGCATCCTTGAACGCTTCCATGTGGCTCCGATTGACGTCAGAGAACTTCTGAAAAGCGCGCTTCTCGCGGTTGAACAGCTGCAACACCATCATGCCCGAAACATGCTCCTGCAAGTAGGCATTGATGCGCGCAATCGCCACGCGAATGCGACGGTAGGAGTCGCGTACTTTGTTGCGGAAAATTACCGTTGCCCAGAAGATGAGAGGGAGCACGGCGAACGTAATCAGCGCCAGCTTCCAGTTCATGTAAAGCATGATGACCAGGATCCCGAGCAGTACAAAAACATCTTCGAAGATCGAAACCACACCGGCGGTAAACATTTCGTTCAGGGCATCAACGTCGGTGGTCACGCGCGTGACTAGGCGGCCCACCGGGTTCTTGTCGAAGAATGCGACGTGCATGCGCTGCAGGTGGCGGAAGATCTGGCTGCGCAGGTCGAACATCACCTTCTGTCCGGTCCACTGCATGAAGTAGGTCTGTAGGAATTCCAGGAAGAAGGTGAGCAGGAGCAGGCCGACATAGATGGCCGCAATTTGCGCGATACCCACCAATGGGGTCGCACTCAGCCATCGATCAAGCAGAGAATGGGTACCGGCGGCGCGGGCTAAGTACTTGTCGATGGCAATTTTAGTGAGGTACGGCCCCAGGACGTCCGCGACCGCCTTCAGGATGATGGCTGCCAGGGCAATCCCTACCTGCCAGCTGTAGGGTCGCAGATACGTCAGCAGCCGCTTCATCAGGCGGCTGTCGTAAGCTTTGCCCAGTACTTCTTCTTCGTGGATGGAGGCCATCGGTCCTAGCTAAAAGAGTACCTTAAATAGATGGGAAAGCGAGAGGGGAGGATGGAAAAGTTGCCGAACTGCGCTCGGCCGGACAGCAGAGGCCGGGGTCCCTACGTGAGCTTTCTCAGTACCAAGGCCGAGTTCTTGGACCCAAATCCTACACAGTTGCAAATGGCATGCTCCACGTGAGCTTTTCGACCGAGATCCGGGACATAATCCAGGTCGCAATCGGGGTCCGGCATGTCCAGGTTTATAGTTGGGGGAATCTGGCCGTGCTCCATGGCAACCAGGGTGGCCGCCATTCCCGCCGCCCCACAGGCACCCTGAGGGTGGCCGATCTGTGACTTCAGCCCGGACATCGGGATTTTCTTCGCATGATCGCCAAGCGCCAGTTTCAAGGCGCGAGTTTCGACCCGGTCATTGAGTTCGGTCGAGGTGCCATGCAGGTTGACATAGTGGACGTCTTCGGGCGCAAGGCGCGCCTCCTCCAGCGCCTCGGTAATAGCTCGCGCTGGTTCTTCGGCCGATTCGCTCAGACGAACTCTGTGAAAGGCTTCGCAGGTCGAAGCATATCCGGCAATTTCCGCATAGATGCG
>DASQIH010000282.1:0-6159 GCA_035631655.1 Terriglobales bacterium | reverse complement strand
GGCGTTACAGGTTAAGTGAGGTCCCTGACGCTATTCGGTATCTGGAAGAAGGACACGCCCGAGGAAAAGTAGTAATCACTTTGGAATAACAACACAACTTTACCACGCGTACTCGAAACCCCCATTTTTGCTGGGTCAATGAGCGTTATCGGGATGTATCAAGAGTTGGACAATGCTCGGGCGAGGCGGCCCCGGATTGCCTCCGAGTACCCTCTCAACTACCGAGATCATCGTCTGCTTCCCACAACCTCGTCTTTGGGCTGCGATGCCAATTAGTCCTTGGATCCTTTCTCTTTGCTAGGAAATTTGGGAAGAGTCGAAGCAGAGCATAAATGCTGCTATCTGGCTGTCTTCCACTTGGAATCCTCTCCCTATTGGTTGGTACTCCGCGCTTAGGGCTTGGGATACACTGTGGCCACCTGGGGCGGTCTTTGGCTGCGGCTTGCGAGCACGCGTTCCGCGCTCGACTTGAAGCAGGTATGTACCTGGTTGTCGTTTTCTGTCCACACCTGGGCTAGAAAGTATTTCTGACCATATTGATTGAACACCAACCTCGTGCTCGATGCCTTCGCTGAGCTAGACGAAACCTGCACACTCAGCACAGCGATCGCACGCCCGTCGCTGCTCCTGAGCAGGATCCAGTTGGGATTCATGATGTGCAGAACATCATACGACCCCGCCGGCAGATTCATCCCGCCCGCCACAAACTCGAAGGGCACGTCTACCTTGAGCAGCGGCGTGGGCGCCATCTGCCCTGAGGTGCCGCTGCACCACAACATAGCGGCGCCAAGCATTGCCAGTGCGATCAAAAATCTCGATTTCATATAGCCTCCTTCAGGGCTGGCCTTGGATTCCGTAACCCGTGTACCAGCATTCACCGCTTCCACCATCGCCCCGTAAGGGAACTACCTCAATGCATTGCAGGTGGAATGAGGGGGGAATGAAAGTGGCGGGCTAACCTGGACAAAAATGGGAACTTGGCGACGCGGATGGAATGGCAACTTCCGCACCAATAGTTCGCACTCGGGCCTAGAATGATAAGGGGCTGCGGAATTCAAGGCGGCAAGGGGTTGAGTTTATGTCCCGTCTCACCAACCCCGTCCACTTCGGTGTTTTTGAGCTGGACGTGCGCACTGGAGAGCTACGCAAAGATGGCCTCAAGATCAAGTTACAGGGCCAGCCCGTCCAGGTGCTGATCGCCCTCCTGGAGTGTCCCAGTGAGATCGTGACACGCGAGGAGCTGCGCCAGCGGCTCTGGCCCTCTGACACCTTCGTGGATTTCGAGCACAATCTGAATTCGGCAGTTAAGCGGCTGCGGGAAGCACTAGGAGACTCCGCCGACAATCCCCGCTTCATTGAAACTCTTCCCCGCCACGGCTACCGGTTCATCGCGCCAGCTGGAGAACTGGAACGACCTGCCCCGCGATCCCAGTCTCGTGTCCGGGCCTTCTGGATTGGCGCACTCGTGTTGGTAGCGATCGTAGCGGTTGCGGTTAGCTTCAATCTAGCTGGTTTTCGGCAAAGGCTGTTCGGGCGCGCCCAGGGCGCGCACATCCGATCGTTGGCGGTTCTTCCCCTGGAAAACCTGTCCGGCAAGGCGGAGGAGGAATACTTCGCCGACGGCATGACGGAAGAACTGATCACAGATTTGGGGAGGATACATGCCCTGCGGGTGATTTCGCGTCAATCCGTCATGCATTACAAGGGAACAGACAAACCTCTGCCCCAGATTGCGAGCGAGTTGAAGGTGGAGGCGCTGATACAAGGCTCAGCGCTGCGGGCAGGTAACCGTGTGCGGATCACCATGCAACTGGTCCGGGCAGTACCAGAAGAGCATCTGTGGGCGGAAAGTTACGAGCGCGACCTGCGCGACGTTATCGATCTGCAACGAGAGGTGGCGCAGGATATTACAACTCAAATCAAGCTCACCCTGACCCCACAGGAGCAGACGCATCTTACCGGGGCACACCCGCGCAGTCCCGAGGCCTACAGAGCCTACCTCCTAGTGAGGTACTTCGGCGCGCAGCGCCCACACACCCGAAGCACACTCGAGAAGGCAGTCAGTTACTACGAGCAGGCGATCAAGCTGGATCCCGATTACGCCCCCGCATGGGCAGGCCTGGCGAGCATACGCGACATCCAAACCGGTGTTTTGGGATTGTTGCCGGTAGAAGAAGGTTATCGCAAGATGCGGGAGGCTGCCGAGCGAGCTGTGGCTCTGGATCCGAATCTGGCAGAGGCCCACGAGAAAATGGGAGCAGTCAAGATGTTGTACGAATTTGACTTGGGCAGGAGCGGATGATTCCTTCCAACGGGCTCTCGCGTTGGAGCCCGGAAACGCCCAAGCCATGCAAAGTGCCGCTTGGCTGGCCGCCACTTTGGGGCACTTTGAAGAGGCTTTGGTACTGAGCCGCCAAGCCGTAGAGCTGGACCCGCTCGACGTATCTGAATACACCGATCTTGCCGTCCATGCCTATTATGCGGGCCGTCTAGAGGAGGCGATTGCCGCTTGTAAGAAGACAGGGGAACTAATTCCGGAGCACCCCTCGGTGCAACGATGGATTAGCCGTGTTTACTTAGCACAGTCGCGTCCCCAAGAGGCACTGGCCGAAATGCAGCGCTCGCTGGATCCGGGGTTTCGCGCACAAGGGCTGGCGCTCGCCTATCATGCGCTCGGTCGGAACAGGGAGTCAGACGTGGCTTTGACCGAGCTGATAGCGAAATTTCATGGCACGGCAGCGTTTCAAATTGCGGAGGTGTATGCATTCCGCGGGGAAGCCGATCGGGCATTCGAGTGGCTGGAACGAGCTTATTCCCAGCGCGACTCCGGGCTTACCGAGACGAAAGGTGATCCCCTGCTGAAGAGCTTGGAGCACGACCCCCGCTACACTGCCTTCCTCAAGAAGATGCGCCTGCCGCTCTAGTCGGCTGACAGACAAAATCGAAGCCCGTTGGGGGCTTCACGAAAACCGACTTCACTGATTCCAATTAACTGTCGCAATCAGACGTCTGAGTAAGTGTGTCAAGCATTTTTTTCAAACCCGATTTCGACATCCACTTAAGATCCACAAGGATTGCACAAGGGTGTTGACGTCGTTGCGAGGACCGAACTGAGCGGCGAGCCTCGCTTGGCCAATGCCGCCAAATACTTGTTCTCGTCATACGCTACGCGATCTTGCCAGCAGCGAAACACGATGCGAATCCATTTGAAGGCCAAGGCTCGCACCGCGGCATGGTGGTCCAGGCCCCGCTCGCGTTGTTGCTGGTAGTAGGCGCGGGCCCACACCGACTGGGCAATCGAGTGTCCCGCCCATTCGTGAAAACTTTGCCGCAGAAACTTGGCACAGGCCCAGCGGAAATGCACCCATTTCTTCTTCCCGCTCGTCTCCGTCACCGGCGCGATCCCGCTGTGTTTCTGCACCTCGTCGGCGCTGCCGTAACGATCCCGCTGGGAGCCTAAGGCCGCCAACAAGCGCGGCGCCAACGCTGCCCCCGCTCCCGGCAGCGACTGGAAGATGAAAAAATCCGGATGCGCGCCCGCCGCCTCCGCGATCTTGCGGTCCAGATTCGCGATCCCCTCCAGTAAACTGCGCAACAGTTGTGCGATCACTTGCACCACCGCCCGCTTCGCCTCGATCACCGCTCGATCCTGAATGGCGGGCATGGCTTGGACGATGCCGTGGATGCGATCTTCGGTGAGTTCATGATGCCGGCCCTGGCGCTGCCGAAAGAATTTCCGCAGCTCGGCCGGCGGAACTTCTTTCAGCTCTTCCAGCGAAGGCCAGCGCTCCAAGAACTCACACACCAGTTTCGTGTCCAACCTTGCAAACCATTCCAACATCTGCGGAAAATAGATCTTCAAGTAGCCGGTTAAACGATTGACTTGCGCCGTCTTTTCCTCTACCAACTTGCGCCGCTCCTCCACCAGATTCTGCACCCGGCGCGTCCCTTCGTTATCCGGCTGTAAATGCCGCAGCCGGTCGCGATGCTGCACCAGCAGATCCAGCAGCAGATCGGCATCCCGCGGATCATCCTTGGCCCCGGAGGGATACAGCGCCTTGCGCATCGCCGCCGACATGGTGGAAGGCACCGGGAACAGGTGCAGGTACTCATACTTGCGCAGCATGCACACTAACGCTCCCTTCACCTGCTCCACCGCCACCGCGATGGGGCCCGGGCCGAAGCGGCGGCAGAGTTCACCCACCCAGGCCTCCACCGTCTCTGGTCTGTGCTCCAGTTCTCCAGATTCGCGCTGGGTCGAACCCGCCGCTTGCAAGCACCACACATGCTTCTGATCCGCCCAATCGATGCCCACGAACGCGACATACTCCAGCTCCGGCTGCACCGTTTCTTTCCCCGACATAACTCTTGCTTCCTCCTTCGCGTCTCCTGGTCGTTCCACATCGTGCAGAGGCTGGCTTTGCTTCCGCGAAGTCCTTATAGCGAGTCGTGAGGGTGTGCTACCCTAGACCTCATCTGAGTATTCGTTTCGAAGCAAAGCGCGTCCCGCGGGTCGAGATTCTGATTTCAAACATCGCGTGTTTGGCCATTAGACTCGTAGCCGCGGACCGCCACTGCCAGTCGCCATTGTTCGACAGCCAGCAGCAAACTTCATCCGCAACCATTTCCACATTGGTAGTTGCATGCCCCTCCGCTGTTTCTACAACCGGAGCCTCCGGCGGCTCAACTCTTCCCTCGCCAGGCTTCTACATTGCTGATGCAGGGGAAGGGGGAAATCCCTTTTCGCTTCCACGGTGCAGTCCAGATTTCCCCCTTCCCCTGCAACCCCATCCCCCGAAAAGCGCAGATATCCACAGACCGGTCGCGATCACTCGGCTGTTGAAATCTATTCTTCAAAATCTCTCGGGCTGAGTAACTATAAGGCCATTACACGTTTTGACTGTTGGTCATTGAGCGCAATCGCGATCTATCGACAGCTACGGAATGGTCAGCTGGATCGGAACGGATTGTCCAGGTGTGTGCGCAACGCAGACTTCACGTTCGACGGTCGCTGATTGTGTCGGTGTTATCAGACTCTCCTCGCGATAGAGCGAAGCTTCTGCGTAAACGCGATCGGGCGGGTGTGAGCGGATCAACTCGGCATTTAGTTGGTCACCCGGAACAGCAAACTTGCCCTCACCGATTATCTGTGCCCATTGGCCTGGGTCTAGCGGCAGCATTGTGCCGGGATGATCGTCATCTCCGTACAAAATGACGCCGCCGCCAGTGTTGGCACTCCAATGCTCTCCTCCAGCGATCCACAAGACGACGTGAAGTTCCGAGTAGGAGAACTTCTGGGCGGGATCTTTCAGTTGAAGGTCGGCCAAGTGTGGAGAAAACGGGATTCTAACCGGCGCGGAACCAGTATTCTCAACCGTAACTTCGAACCTAGACGCATCCCCAACCTGATAATGCGTACGGTCGAGCGACACCAGCGATGCACGCAATGCGCCTGCATTGTGTGCGGAATCACGGCAGGGATAGGTCTGCTGAATACCGTTATATCCACCCACTATCGGTGACGTTGCTCTTGGGCGTCGCAAGTCGACGCGTGCCTCAATCTTCGTCAGGTCCACGGAAGCAACTTCCTGGGCGAGGCAAGTCGAGAGAAGGGCTGCGGCAACTGCCAGGGCTAGAGTAAGATGGCGTATCGAATGGGAAAGCGAATGCATAATCACAGACTAGGCCGACAGTGATTCGATGCCGTACAGTCTACCGAAAAGGCAAGTGGCGAAACCAGGCGATTGCACAAGGTTGCGCCGTCTGTTCGCCCGTGGGGCAAGGTCAATGAGTCTATTCCGGATTTTGCAACAGCTACTTTCGGACCGTCGCTCTTTCATTTACGTGCCGCTGGCTGGAACGTTCGCCTTGCGTCCCCAACCAGTCTTTTGAGTTTGGCAATCTTCTCTTCCGCCTGGTTCCGCAGCGCCGCCTTGAAGTCCGGATTACTCCCATCGCCCGGCAGCAACTCTAGGCACTTTTCCTGCGTAGCCAGTGCCAGCTCGTACTTCCCCGCCGCTAGATATCCGTCGCTCAGGCTGTCCTGAGCATTCGCCGAAGGCGGATAAGCTTCGGTATTGAGCTTGAATAATTCGATCGCATCCTCTTTATTGCCCGTCTGCAGCCGGTCGTAGCCCAGCAAATTCATCGGATACCGGT